>JBBCKB010000107.1:0-94137 GCA_037189965.1 Chthoniobacteraceae bacterium
GTAGGGCGTCTCTGTGAGACGCCGAGGGGTTGGGGCCGCGATTCTACGATGGCAGCCCCCCCTTTAGCGCACTACGGGCGCGGCTGCTGCTGGGTGAGGCAGTGGAAGGCACCGAGCCCCCAGATCAGCTCCCGGCAGTCAATGCCAATGACTTTCCGGTTGGGAAAAGCGTTTTGGAGCACCGAGATAGCCCACCCATCCGCACTATCGCCAAAGGTCGGCAGAAGCACGACGGTGTTGGCAATGTAGAAGTTGGCATAGCTGGCGGGCAGGCGCTGGCCTTCGCGGACGATCTTGCCCGGCATCGGCAGCACGTGGACATCGAGCGGCGTGCCGTCTTCAATATCCATCTCCTTGAGCTTGGCAAGGTTCTCCTGCAGCGGCTCGTAGTTCGGGTCGTCTTCCTGGTCTTCCACGCAGGTGACGACGGTGCTGCGGTTTACAAACCGGGTGATGTCGTCGATATGCCCGTCGGTATCGTCCCCCTCAATACCGTCGCCAAGCCAGAGGATGTGGCGGATGCCAAGGTAATCCTTGAGCTTCTGCTCGATCTCTTTCTTGGTGAGGTCCGGGTTGCGGTTGGGGTTGAGCAGGCAGGAGCTGGTGGTAAGAAGCGTGCCGGTGCCGTTGACGTCGAGCGCGCCGCCTTCCATGACGATGCCGGGGTTGAAGACCTCCAGCCCCAGGTGGCGGGCCACTTCGGTGGGGACGACATCATCCAGGTCAAACGGCGGGTACTTCCAACCCCAGGCGTTGTAGTCCCAATCGACGATGACGGGCTTCGGGTCATCCTTGCGGGTGAGGAACATCGGCCCGTGGTCCCGACACCACGGCTCGTTGGTGGGGATGGGGTAAAACGTGACGTGCTCCTGCCGGGCGCGGTGGCGCTGGAGGATCTGCCGGATCTCGCGCTCCTGCTCGGGGCTGGAGACGTTAATGCAAACGCGCTCGGACTCCGCCAGCGCATCCACCATTTTGGCGAGCACGGGGGGGATGGCGTCGTAAGAGCCGGGGAAGCTGATCCCCTCGCGGCGGGGCCACGAGAGCCAGGTGGCTTCGTGCGGTTCCCACTCGGCGGGCATTCGGTAGCCGAGGGATGCGGGGGTGGGGGCGGCAGGTGCGGCGGTATCTTCGGGCGAGGTCATGGATCAATTAATCAAGATAACGTTGTTCCAGTCCCTGATAAGCGTCAATACGGCGGTCCCTCAAAAATGGCCAGTGAGTGCGTTGTTGGTCGAGCGCGGAGAGGTCCACCTCCGCGAGGAGAATTTCTTCCTTGTCGGTGCTGGCTTTGGCGATGATCTGCCCGCTTGGGTCTGCCACAAAGCTCTGGCCCCAGAATTCGATGCCTTCTCCCCCATCGGGCGCTTCATGGCCGACGCGGTTGGGCACGGCGACATAGCAGCCGTTGGCGATGGCGTGGGAGCGTTGGATCGTCTCCCACGAGCTGTGCTGGCGGGTGCCGTACTCGGCCTTCTCGGCGGGGTGCCAGCCGATGGCGGTCGGGTAGAAGAGGATCTGCGCGCCGCGCAGCGCGGTGAGCCGGGCGGCCTCGGGGTACCATTGGTCCCAGCAAACGCAAACGCCGATCTTGCCGAACTTCGTCTCCCAAGCCTGGAAGCCGAGGTCCCCGGGGGTGAAGTAAAATTTCTCAAGGAAGAGCGGGTCATCCGGGATGTGCATCTTCCGGTACTTGCCGAGGTAGGCGCCATCGGCATCGATAATGGCGGCGGTGTTGTGGTAGACGCCGGGAGCGCGCTTTTCAAAGAGCGAGGCGATGATGACGACGCCGTGCTCCTTGGCCGCAGCGCAGAGCGCGTCGGTGGAAGGGCCGGGCACCGGCTCAGCGAGCTTGAAGTAATCATGGCTCTCCACCTGGCAGAAGTAGAGCGAGGTAAAAAGCTCCTGAAGGCAAACGATGTGCGCGCCGAGCTTCGCGGCTTCGGCAACTTTGGCCAGCGCTTTGGCAAGGTTCTCCGCGGGGGAGGCGGTGCACTGCATCTGCACGAGGGCGAGTTTTACGGGGTGTGTGGGTGTGGCCATTTTTCAGGTTTCGCAAATAGTCTCCAGAAAGCGGGCGGGGGCAACTTTTTTGGGCCAAAAAAGTTGTCTTTTTATAAGCTCATTTTGCTTGCGTGAAATGGAACCGGTGTTCCCGGTGGACATTCCATCATGCTGCCCCTATTTTGCGCTCTCTATGATGTTTCGCAACCTTCTAAAAATCGCCGCGCTTGCGGTGGGGCTCGCCATGCCGTTTATGGCCACGGCGGGGGAGAAAGCAGCATCCTCCAAAATCGATACTTCCAAAATGAAAGACATCCGCATTGTTCTCAAAACCGACAAAGGGCCGATTGATCTGACGCTCTTCCCCTCCAAAGCCCCGGTGACGGCGGCCAGCTTCCTGAACCTTGCCAAGCAGGGGAAGTATGATGGCATCAAATTCCACCGCGTCATCAAAGGCTTCATGATCCAGGGGGGCGACCCGACGGGCACCGGCGCGGGCAGCCGGGGCTACCAGTTTGAAGACGAGTGCGTGCCGGAGCTTCGCTTCGACCGCAAGGGCCTCCTCGCCATGGCCAATGCCGGCCCGGGCACGAACGGCTCGCAGTTCTTCATCACCCACGTGCCAACGCCGCACCTCAATGGTGGGCACACGATCTTTGGCGAAGTGACCAAGGGCCAGGACGTGGTGGATACGATCGCGCAAGGCGACAAAATCACTGGCGTGGAGATTCTCGACCCGGTGGATGAGCTCTTCGCCGCCAAGGCAGACCGCATCGCGCAGTGGAATGCGGTGATGAAGTAACGCCTTCTTTTTTTATCGCCCGTAGAGCGGGCCAAACGCAGCGCACGCGCGGAAGTCGGCAGACTCCGGCTCCGCCGTGCCAAAGGCGTTCCACACGGCGGGGCGGAAGGTATCCTCCGGCCGCACGTTGTGCATGTAGACGGGGATGCGAAGCATCGAAGCGAGGGTAATGAGGTCCGCGCCGATGTGCCCGTAGCTCATTGCGCAATGGTTGGCCCCCCACTGGTTCATGACGCTGTAGACATCGCGAAACGCGCCCTGCCCCGTGGTACGGGGGACAAACCAGGTGGTCGGCCACGTCGGGTTGGTGCGTTCATCCAGCAAGCGGTGGACATTCTCCGGTAGCTCGATCGTGCTCCCCTCGGCGATCTGGAGTACGGGACCGAGGCCGTGGACAAGGTTGAGCCGGCAAAGCGTGGCAGGCATGCCGCCGCGCGTGCGGTAGCGGGTGGACCAGCCGCCACCTCGGAAGTATTCGGTGATGGAGGGGTGCCACGTCGTCGCCGCAAGGCAGGCGGCCTGCTCTTCATCGGTGATCTCCCAAAACGGCTTGAGCGCGGGCTGGCTCCGGCGGTTTTGTTGCCCCGTGCCATCCAGCGCGGCGGGGCCGGAGTTGATGAGGTGGAGGAAACCTCCCTTGGCCACGCCATCGAGCGCGTGCCCGGTGGCGCGGCGCACGGCCTCGGAGCTCCAGTAGGTGCGCACGTCGGCAAAGATTTGCGCGGTGTGGGTAAGGAGCCACCCGAAGAGCATGGAGACGGCGTTGAGCGCGTCGTTCTCCGTGGCGAGCATGAAGGGGGGGCGGCGGCCGTTCCAGTCAAACGAAGAGGTGAGGATGGCCTCCATGAAGTCGCCGTTGGGGAGGTGGTCCGTCCATTGGCGCTGGCCTTGGAAGCCTGCGGCGATGGCGTAGTGCCCGTGGGCCTCTTCGCCATGGCCCAGCTCGGCGAGGCGTGGGTTTCCGACCATGAGGTCGCGGGCGATGAGCGCCATTTTTACGCTCGTCTCCCACTCGCGGTCGAGCGCTTCACGCGGGCGGGTGGCCTCGGGGGTGTTGTAGTCTTTGCCCTCTTTGCAGTGGGCTTTGACCCACTCGAGCGCGCGGGTGTACTCCGCCTCATCGTAGATGCCGCGCTCCATGCGGCGGATGAATTCGCTCATATCCACCGCTTCGGTGCGCATGCCGAGCGTGCGCTCGAAGAAGGCGGGCTCCACCATCGACCCGGCAATCCCCATGGAGGTGCCGCCCATGGAGAGGTACGCTTTGCCGCGCAAGGTGGCCACGGCAAGGCCCGCGCGACAGAAGCGCACGATCTTTTCGCGCACGTCGGCGGGGATCTCCGTATCCCCCGCGGCCTGCACATCGCGCCCGTAGATGCCGAAGGCGGGGAGCCCCTTTTGCGCGTGCCCGGCCAGCACGGCGGCGAGGTAGACGGCCCCGGGCCGCTCGGTGCCGTTAAAGCCCCAGACGGCCTTTGGGATCGTGGGGTCCATATCCATGGTCTCCGAGCCGTAGCACCAGCAGGAGGTAACGGTGAGCGAGACGCCCACGCCCTCGCGGGCAAACTTCTCCGCGCAGGCGCTCGCCTCGGCCACGCCGCCGATGCAGGTATCGGCAATCACGCACTCCACCGGCTTGCCCGTCGGGGTGCGTAGCTCGGCGGCAAGGAGGGCGGCCACGGCTTGCGCGAGCGCCATCGTCTGGGCTTCGAGAGATTCGCGAACGCCGCCGAGGCGGCCATCGATGGTCGGGCGAATGCCGATTTTTGGGAGGCGGGAGGAAAGGGGAGCGCTCATAGGTTGCGGATGGCTTCGCGGCGGTAGTGTTCGTCGGGGCGGGTTTCGATACGGTCGGAATTCGTCTCGGCAAGGTAGCCGGGGCCGCCGTGCGCGGCGGTGAGCGCCAGTACTCGGGCCCATTTATCGAGCATGAGGAGCGTTTGCAGTACTTCGCGATCGCTCTGCGCGAGGACGACGGGGCCGTGGTTTTCGAGGAGGATCACCTTCGGGCTTGCCCCGTGCTCCTCGCGGAAGGTGTGGAGGGCCTTGCGTACGGCGACAGCGAGCTGCAAGCCTGGGTCGAGATACGGCACCACCGCCACGTGCCGCCCGCAGACGACAATGGCGTCGGGAAACAAGTGCTGAAGAAATGGCGTGGCCCCCGCCTTGCTGCACAGGATGCCGAGCACGGAAACGGGGTGCGTGTGCCCCACCCAGCGCGCCCCGCCTTCGCGCAGGCAGACGGCGTGCAGAAATGTCTCCACCGAGGGGAGGCGTGCGGCAGGGTCTACCCGGGCGGCCTCGAGGCAGGCGCGCACTTCGGCGTCTGCCAGCGGTGGCCCATCCAGCGCGGCAAGCACGGGCTCGAAGGCAACGCGCGTGAAGCCCGAGGGCTCGATGGTACCGAGGCTGCTCCCGGAGGCTTTGACCCAGAAGGTGCCATCACCCACATCAGCGCTGGTGTTGCCTTCGCCGAGGATGGCGAGCTGGCGATGCTCCGCACCAAGCTCGCGGGAGAGGGTGGTCAGGGTTTCAAGAAGAGGGTTCATTTGGGAAAGTGCAGGGCGGTGCCCGCAGTCTTGAGCGCCTTGATAATGGCGGCGGGCGGGGCAGTTTCGGTATAAAGCGCATCCAGCTCGCCGAAGCGGGCGAAGAAACAGGCGGACTTGAAGCCCATTTTGGAGTGGTCTGCCAAAAGGGAGGTGCGCTCGGCAAGGGCGAGCACCCGCTGGCGCAGATGGGCCTGCTCGTCATTGGGCTCGCTAAGGCCGCGCACGGCATCCACGCCCCGGCAGGAGATGAAGGCGCGCTGGAGGTGGTAGCTCTCCAGGCCGTGCTCGGCCAAGGCACCGAGCGAGCAAAGCGAGTGCGGGGAGAAACGCCCCCCCAGCAGCACGATCTCCGGGCGCGCCTCCTCGGGGCGGGCGGCCAGCTCGAGGGCGATGTTGATGCCGTTGGTCACCACCCGCAGTGGCCCTTCGGGCAGGAGCCGGGCCAGTTCGGCGGCGGTGGAGCTGGAGTCGAGAAAGATCGTTTCCCCCGGCTCCACCTCGCTTGCGGCGAGCCGGGCGATGGCGCGCTTGGCCTCGACATTTTGCACCGCGCGGCGGGTGTGGGAGAGGTCCTGGCGGTTGGGCTGCTCGCGGTAGGCTCCGCCGTGGGTGCGCACCAGCTCGCCCTCGGCCTCCAGCTTTTCGAAATCTCGGCGGACCGTTTCTTCTGCGACGCCAAGCGCCTCGGCCACGGCGGCGGTACGCACACTGGGCTGGGCGGCAAGGAGGTCGAGAATGCGACGGTGGCGGTCAAACGCAAGCATTACGGGCAAAAACAAAGCAGAATGTCGGGCGTCGTCAATCTGTTTCAAATGGAAACAGATCAAAACACAGATAATCGGGCGTAAAGCAGGGGCTTGCGGCTGTGGGTAGTGGCGGGCTAAAAATAGAGGAGCATGATTGACCCTATCGAAAACGACCCGTGGGCTGTTTGCGCCGAGGCTGGGATGTTGGCCGTCGCGCAGGTGGAGAACCTTGAGGATGCTGCGCCGCTGGCCAACGCGCTGGTGGAGGGGGGCATCCGTGCGATGGAGCTCGCCCTGCGCACCCCCGTCTCTCTGGAGGCGCTGGCGGCCATGCGCGAGGCCCAGCCGGGGTTGCTCATCGGTGCGGGCACGGTGCTCAACCCCGCGCAGGCCGATGCCGCGCGGGAGGCGGGCGCTTCCTTCGCCGTGGCTCCGGGGTTGGATGGGGCGACCGTGCGGCACTGCCGCGAAACGCGCTTCCCCTTTGCGCCGGGCGTGGCCACCCCTTCGGAGATCCAGAGCGCGCTGGCGCTCGGGTGCCGTGTGTTGAAGTTTTTCCCGGCGGAGTTTCTGGGTGGGGTGCACGGTTTCCGGGCCATTAACGCCCCGTTTGCCCACCTCGGTGCGCGCTATATTGCGCTGGGGGGGATCGATGAAGCCCGCGCGGTGGCCTACCTTGCGGAACCGGCGGTGGCCGCTGTGGGCGGCTCGTGGATCGCGCCCGCAGCGTTGATCCGCCAAAAGGCGTGGAGCCAGATCCGCGAAAATGCCGCGGCCGCCGTCCGCCTCGCGGCCCAACGCTCTGCTGCGAAATGAAGCCGATTGTATGTTTTGGCGAGATGATGGTCCGCTTTGCCCCGCCGGGGCAACAGCGTTTAGCCCAGAGCCTGCCCGGGGCCCTTGAGGTTTCCTTTGCCGGGGCGGAGGCCAACATCGCCGCTGCCGTGGCCTTGCTGGGCGGGGAGAGCCGCTACGTGAGCGCGCTGCCGCAGGAGAATGTGCTGGCCGACGCGGGCGTGCGCTTTCTGCGCGGGGTGGGGGTAGGGGTGGGCGGCATCGTCCGCAATACGGCGGGGCGGATGCCGGTGTACTATATCGAGAGCGGGGCCGCGCAGCGTTCGGGCACCGTTCTTTACGACCGGGAGTTCTCCGCCTTCAGCCGTACACCCGGTAGCGCGTATGATTGGGATGCGGTGCTGGACGATGCCTCGTGGCTTGTGCTCACGGGGATCAGCCCGGCGCTTTCTGCCACCGCAGCCGAGGCCACCGCTACCGCTGCGCGCGCTGCGCGGGAGCGGGGCATCCCCGTGTGTTGCGACCTCAACTTCCGCGCCAAGCTCTGGCAGTGGGAGCCCGGCACCCCCGCGCGCGAGCTGGCGCGCCGCGAGATGCAGGCGCTCATGCCGCAGGTGGATCTGCTGCTCACCAACCCGGACCAGGCTTACGACGTGCTCGGCATCCCGTGGGAAGGGCGGCACGAGTTTGCCTGCTATACCGACTCGGCCCGGCGCATCGCCGAGGCGTACCCGCACTTGCGGCGCATTGTCTTTACCCTGCGCGAGAGCCTTTCGGCCTCGCACAATAACACCGGGGCGATGCTCTACGAACCGCAGACGGGCCGCACCACCATTGCCCCCTGGGTAGGGGGGGAGTATCGGCCTTATGAGGTCAACCCGATTATTGACCGCATCGGCGCGGGCGATGCCTTTGCCGGGGCGTACCTCTATGCCCTCCAGACGCCTGAGCTTGAGGAAGAGGCGCTTGGTTTTGGCGTGGCGGCGGCGTGCTTGGCGCACTCGATCCCGGGGGATGTAAACTTTGTGACGCGCGCCGAGGTGGAGGCACTCCTGCGGGGCGACCGGAGCGGGCGCATCGTAAGGTAGGCATCCGCAGGGGCTTTGGGGTGCGTATCCCCCGAAGCCATATGAGCGCGTCATTAAAACATCGGCGGGTCGCCTTTTTGGCGACGGATGGGGTGGAGCAGGTCGAGCTGCAAGGCCCTTGGGAGGCATTGGAGGCGGCAGGGGCGGAGTGTACCCTCATCGCCCCTCATGCCGGGGCGGTGCAAGCGGTCCACCATGGTGAAAAGGGAGCCCACTTTGCCGTGGACCTTACGCTTCAGGAAGCCGATGCCGAGGCGTATGATGCGCTAATCCTCCCCGGGGGGCTGGCCAGCCCCGATGCCTTGCGGGCCAACCGGCGTGCGGTGGCATTTGTGCGGGCGTTTGGCGATACCGGGCGGCCGCTCGCGGCGATCTGCCACGGGCCATGGCTTTTGATCGAGGCAGGGCTCACGCAAGGCCGACGCCTCACCTCGTGGCCCGCGATCCGGAGCGATCTGCTCAACGCCGGGGCCACGTGGGAAGACGAGCCGGTGGTGGTCGATACGCCGCTTATCACCAGCCGCAAACCGGCCGACGTGCCCGCGTTCGCTGCGCGGGTGGCGCAAGCGATCCGCGAGGAGCCGGCGGTGGCGTAGGCGGCTGCGTGGAAACGCGGGAGCTACTCTTTGCCCGTGCCCCAGCGGCGGTGCAGGAAGCGCTCCCATGGGGAGAAGAGGATCTTGTCTGCGAGCAGGCCGATCACCACGATCATCAGCATGACGGCGATGACCTGGTCCATCGCATTAAGCTCGCGCCCGTAGTGGAGGAGCTGGCCCAGCCCAAAGCCGCTGAGGATGGTGACGAAAATCTCCGCCGCCATGAGCGAGCGCCATGCAAAGGCCCACCCCTGCTTCATACCGCCGACAATGAACGGCGCGCTGGCAGGGAAGATGACGTGCGTCCACGTATAGAGCTGCTTGGCCCCCATCGTGCGCGCGGCGCGGGCATAGATGGGCGGCACGTTGCGGACGCCATTTTCCGTGGCGATGATGACGGACCAGAGTGTCCCCATGACGACGACAAAGAGCATCGCCCCTTCCGTCTGCCCAAAGCCAATGACGGCAAGCGGCACCCAGCAGACGCTCGGCAAGGTCTGCAAGCCGAGCGCGAGCACGCCGATGGTGTCATTGACGAACTTGAACCGCGCGGTCAGCAACCCGAGCGGCAGCCCGAGGATAATGCCGATGAAGTATCCCACCAGCAGGCGCCGCATTGTCACCCACGTGGCTTGCGCCAGCGTGGAGTTGTAAAAATGCGTCCCGTCGGTGGCGGCTTCCTTGAGGTAGTTGACGACGGAGAGCGGGTCGGGCACAAGCACGGGGTTGACCCACCCGGCTTTGACGATGGCATGCCAGGCCCAGATGAGGACGGCAAAAAAGAGTGTGGAACGGAGAAGGCGGATCATTCGGAATCCTCGGCGTGGGTGTACCCTTTGAGGGCGCGGGTGATTTCGGCGGCGTGCCCGGCCAGCTCCATGCTGTTGATGTCGCGCGGGCGGGGGAGGTCAATGCGGAACTCTTCGCGGATGCGCCCCGGGTGGGGCGAGAAGAGGACGACCCGGTCTCCCAAACAGGCGGCTTCGCGCACGTTGTGGGTGACGAAGAGGATCGTCTTTTTGCGTTCGGCCCAGATTTTCTGGATATCGCCGTAGAGATGCTCGCGGGTGAGGGCATCGAGCGCGGCAAACGGCTCATCCATGAGCAGGACGCGCGGGTTGGGCGCCAGCGCGCGGGCCAGCGCCACGCGCTGCTTCATGCCACCGGAGAGCTCGTGGATGTTGGCGCGGGTGAATTTATCGAGCCCGACAAGGTGGAGGTAAAAGCGGGCCACCTCGCGGCGGTCGCTATTGCTCAGGTTGGGCTTGAGGCGCAGGCCGAAGAGGACGTTGCCCAAAACATCGAGCCACGGGAAGAGGGCCGATTCCTGGAACATGACCATGCGGTCGCGCCCCGGCGCGGTGATTGGCTTGCCATCCATAAGGGCCTGGCCCGCGTCGGGCGTTTCCAGCCCGGCGACGATGTTGAGCAGTGTCGATTTCCCGCACCCGCTGGGGCCGACGAGGCAGATAAAATCCCCCTCTTCGACCTGGAGCGAGACTTTCTCTAGCGCGCGGACGGTGCCGCGGTTGGTGGTGAAGTCTTTGGTGACTTCCTCGATGGAGAGTTTGGCCGGTGCTGCGGCCTTGAGTTCATCTGAAAGTGGCATGCAATAGAGGGTCAGGGCTTGGAAATGAGGCGGTCCAGCGGGGGGACATTGCGCAGGAAGCCGGTCTCTTCGGCGTTGCGGACGTAGGTTTTGAGGCTCTCGACATCCACCTCATTGGTGAGGAGGATGCGCGGCCACGCCTCGGCGATCAGCTCCGGTGAAACGCGCGAGCGAGTGAGAGCGCTCAGCTCATCCACCACGCGCTTTTGTGCTTCCTGCGGGTTGGCCTTTACCCATTCGGTAAGCTCGCGGTGGGCTTCGGCCACTTTTTTGACCAGCTCGGGCTGTTCCTTGAGGAAGGCGGCGCGGGAGATGAGCACCGTGGTGACGGCGTTTTTCTCCTCGATCAAAATGCGCCCGCCGGCCTCGCGCAGCAGCCGGGTGACCCACGGCTCCACCGTCCACACGGCGTCAATCCGTTTGGAGGAAAAGAGCGAGAGCTGCTCGGGGTTCGCCGTGGGGATGACGCGGGCTTCCCCCCCCGTGAGGGTGACCTTGAGGCCGTTTTCCTTAAGGTAGGCGCGCGCCGCCACATCCTGCGTGTTGCCAAGCTGCGGGGTGGCGATGGTGCGGCCTTTGAAGTCGGCCCCGGTTTTGATCGGCGAATCTCCCTGCACGACTAGCGATGCGCCGCCATTGACGGCCCCGGCAATGATGCGCACCTCCTCGCCCTTGGAGCGGGTGTAGGCATTGATGGCGGGGCTCGGGCCGACGTAGGAGAGGTCGATACTCCGGGCAAAGACAGCCTCCATGGCACTTGGCCCGGCGTTGTAGGCAAACCACTCGACCTTTGTGCCATTGCCGAGGCGTTCTTCAAACCAACCCTTGCCTTCGCGGGTAAAACTTCGTGCCACCAACGCCTGCACGTGCGTGACGTTGGGAAAGTGGCCGATGCGGACCACGGTTTCGGCCGTGGCGGTGGCGGTGAACACGGGCAGGAGCCCGGCCAGCAGGAGGATCACGGTTTTCATAGGTTATCTTGGTTTAAATAAGGAAACGCTACGCGGCGCGGGCGCGGCGGGTGGTTTGTTTGGCGACCGGTTTGCGTGGGGCAGGCCCGGCCGGGCGGCGGGTTGCCGGGAGTTTGCCAGGCGGGCGGGCAAGTACCGCCTCCAAAAACGGGATCGAGGCTTTGGTGCGGCGGACTTTGCGTAACATCATCTCCACCGTCTCGGCGAGGGTAAAGCGGTCGAGGACGGCAGAAACTGCGGCGCGCACGTCTGCCATGATCATATGAAGGCCGCAGTGGTCCTGATCCGGGCAGGTGCATGGTTCGTAAGCGGTGAGGCTCACGCAGCCGATCGGCGCCAGCGGGCCGTCGATAAAACGGATCACCTGCCCGATACGGACTTTGCGCGCGGGTTTGAGGAGGTGGTAGCCGCCAAGTTTGCCTCGCTTGCTGGCGATGTAGCCTCCTTCTTTAAGCTGTATGAGGATCTGCTCCAGAAACCGGAGGGGGAGGTTCTCCTTCTCAGCCAGCTCGGCAACCTGCACCAGCGGCCTCCCCAGCTCGTGGGCGATGCCGATGTCGATAAGGGCACGCAGAGCGTACTCGCCACGTTTGGAAAGTTTCATGCAGGATAGGGGGCTACAAGGCGGGGCCAAAGTACGGAAGTTTTGCACCCCGAGGCAACCCCTTTCGCACCCGCCGATCTCCCTTGGGTTACAGAGGTGGCATACAACATATTGTGGTATGTGTGGCGGGCATGCACCGCAGATTGTGCTTGCCCGGGGCGGGGGGCTTCTTTAAAGGAAAGAGGCGCGCGCACCCCCTTTTTACCCGCCTTTTTGCTCCCATGTATCTCCAGTCTCTCGAAATCATTGGCTTCAAATCGTTTGCCGCGAAGACGATCCTCCGGTTCGACAAGGGGGTAACCGTCATCGTGGGGCCCAACGGGTGTGGTAAGTCCAACGTGCTCGATGCTATTCGCTGGGTGCTGGGCGAGCAATCTGCCAAAGCCCTGCGCGGTGGGGAGATGGCGGATGTCATTTTCTCGGGGACGGACTCGCGTCAGGCGCTCGGCATGGCCGAGGTATCGATGACGTTTGCCGACTGCGAACACGACCTCGGGGTGGCTTGGAATGAAGTCACGATCACCCGTCGCGTTTTCCGCGATGGGCAGGGGGAGTATTTCCTCAACCGCACGCCATGCCGCCTGCGCGATATCCACCAGCTCTTTATGGATACCGGGGTGGGCCGCAGTGCTTACTCGATCATGGAGCAGGGGAAGATCGACCAGATCCTCTCCTCCCGCCCGGAAGACCGGCGGGCGATCTTTGAGGAAGCCGCGGGCATCACCCGCTTCAAGGCCCAACGCAAGGAGGCCCTGCGCAAGCTCGATGCCACTGAAGCCAACCTCCTGCGGTTGACGGATGTGATCCGCGAAGTCAAACGGCAGATCGGCTCGCTCCAGCGGCAGGCCGCCAAGGCGCGCCGCTACAAAGCGCTTGTGGAGGATGTGCGTACGCTCGACTTGCACAACAGCAAGCGCATCTACGACACGCTGGAGGGCGAGCGCCGTGGAGTCGTTGAAGAGATGGAGCGGCTCAATACCACCCACGAGCTGCGGGACCGCGAGGTCGGCGAGCAGGAGCGCTCCGTCGCCGAGCAGCGCCTGGAGCTGGAGGTGATGGAGGAGAAGCTCACCGTGGCACGGCAGACCGTGCATGAGCTGCAAACCCGCGTCTCGCAGGGGGAGAGCCGCATCGGCTTCAATAACGAGCGGATCGCAGAGTTCACCGGGCTTGCCGAGCGCTACCAGGCCGATATTGCCGGGGCGGAAGAGAAGCTCACCTTCCAGCAAACGCAGATCGAGTCTGCGGACTTGGAGTTGGAGGCGATCCGCGAAGCGCTGGAGGCCGAGGAGGCCCAGCTTGGCGAGCGGCAGCACTCCAGCGGTGAGATCGTGAGCCGCCGCGCGGAGACCGAGCAGCGGCACCAAGGGCTTTTCTCGCAGATCACCCAGTTGGAAAACCGGCTTTCCGCGCTTCGCAGCGAGAGTGCCTCCAGCGTCAATGCGCGGGATGGCGCGCAGGCGCGCATGGCTATTCTGGGCGAGGAGATCGTGCAGATCGAAGCCACGGGCGGCGCGCTCCGGGGGCGCCACGGCGAGCTGGGCGAGCAGATCGCCCGCAGCGAAGCACAGCTTGAGCAACTGCGCACCGAAGTCTCCGAAGCCGATGCGCAGACACGCGCCACCCAGGCCGAGCTGGCCGAGTTGGACAAAACGCTCCACGCCGAAAGCCGCCGGCTGAGCGAGAAGGAGTCGCGCCTGGAAGCGCTCCAGAAGCTCAATGCCGAGGGCGAGGGCTTCTCCCAAGGGACGCAGGCGGTGTTGAAAGGGTTGGATAACCCGGAGTTTTACAAACCGGCTGTGCTCGGTGCGCTGGCGCAGTTTATCGAAGTGGGGCCCGAGTACATCACCGCCATCGAGGCGGCGCTGGGGCAGAATTTGCAGGCCATCGTCATGAAAGACGCGCTCGTGGCCGAGGCGATTTTGAAGACCCTCCACGAGAAGGAGGGGGGGCGTGCCTCGCTTGCCCTGCGCCAGCTTTGGCAGGAGCCCGCACCGCTAGGCCCCGCTCCGGAAGGGGCGCTCGGCTGGGCGGCAGACCGCGTGCGCGTGCAGGGCGGGGTGGAGCCGCTCATCCGCCAGCTCTTGCACGGTGTGGCGCTCGCCGAGAACCTTGAAGCCGCCCTGCGGCTGGCCACGGCGCGGCCGGGAATGTCGTGTGTGACGCTGGGGGGTGAAGTCGTCGGGCGCGAGGGGATCGTCCACGGCGGGCGCACCAAGGGGGGCGGCGCATCCATCCTCCAGCGCAAGAGCGAGATCGCCTCGCTGGAGAGCGAGGCCGAGGCCATTCGCACCCGGTTTGCCGAGCTTACGGCCCAGCGGGCCGATGCCGCCATGCGGCTGGAAGCCTCGCAGCAGCGCTTGCAGGAGACGCGGGATGAGTCGCAGACCCTTTCCCTCACGCTCAACCACCTGCGCACCCAGTACACCGCCACCGAGCGCGAAGTGGCCGATCTGGAGCGCAAGGCCCAGGGTTTCACGGCGGAGCGCGAGGGGATCGAGCGGCGGCATGATGAAGCTACCGCCCGCCTCGCCCAGCTTGAGCAGGAGGCCGAGCACGCCACGCAGTGTATCGCCGAGCTACAGGCCGAGCAGATCGCCCTGCAAGAGGGGCTCACCGGGTTGCGGGAGAGCGAGGCTACGCTCAATGCCGAGTTGAATGAAATGCGCGTGCGGGTCGCCACCGAGAAGCAGCGCTTCTCGTCCCTGCAAAACCAGCGCCAGCCGATGCACGCCCGCCTGGCCGAGCTACGCGAGCTCATCGAGCAGCGCCGCCGCGATATCGAGTCGTACCAGGCGCGCGCCGTGCAGATGGAGGAAGACTCCGAAAACGTCCGTGCCGGTATCGCGCAAGCGCAGGGGCGGCTTGGCGAATCCGAGGAGGCCGTGCGCATGCTCATTGCCGAGCGCACCGGGCTGGTCGCTGCCGTAGAGACGCACGAGACGGCCCTACGCCAGACGCGGATGGATCTTGGTAAATCCCACGAACGCCGCACCCAGCTTGAGGTGCGTGCCTCCAAGCTCCAGCTCCGCTTGGAGAACCTTGTGGAGCGGGTGCAGCGGCGCTACCAGCGGGAGATCTCCGAGTTCGAGCCCGATGCGTATGCCTTGCAGACCACCCTACGCGAGCAGCGCAAGCGGCTCAAAGGCCCTGCGGTGGAAGAGGAAGCCGCAGCCCCCGTGGTGGATGAGGAGGAGGCCGTACCCGCCTTTGCCGCCCAGCCGGAGCTTGAGCCCGTGGCCGACGAAGTGGTCGATTGGGGGTTTGTGGAGCAGGTCGTCCGCGAGCTCGACCAAAAGCTCGACTCCATGGGCCCCGTCAATGTCGATGCCATCCAGGAGTACGACGAACTGGAGGAACGCTACAAATTCCTCGAACAGCAGAATGACGACCTCAATAGCTCCAAGGCCGAGCTGCTGGAAGTCATCGCCAAGATCAACACCACCACCAAGACGCTCTTCTCCGAGACGTTTGAGAAAGTGCGGGTGAATTTTCAGGAAATGTTTACCGAGCTTTTCGGGGGCGGCAAGGCCAACCTCGTCCTTCAGGACGAGAGCGACCCGCTGGAGAGCGGTATCGAGATCATCGCCAAGCCACCGGGCAAGCAACTCCAGTCGATCACCCTCCTCTCGGGTGGGGAAAAGACGATGACCGCCGTGGCGTTGCTCTTCTCCATCTACATGGTCAAGCCTTCGCCCTTCTGCGTGCTCGATGAGATGGATGCGCCGCTGGATGAGTCGAACATCAACCGCTTCATCAAGATTCTCGACCGCTTTAGCTCGCAGAGCCAGTTTGTCGTCATCTCGCACAACAAGCGCACCATCGCAAAGGCGGACATCATCTACGGTGTCACCATGGAGGAGCATGGCGTTTCCAAGCTCGTGGGCGTGAAGTTCACCAAGCGGGAGGAATCCACCCAGGGGAGCGATGTCATCGGCTCGGGCAACCCGGCCCCCGTGCCGAGTGTCGCCGAGAGCTTCGGCAAGCATGGCAACCTGCACAGCGAAGTGGCCGATGCCGAAGGCGCCCCGGCGGCTTCTGGCGAAGAAATAGCCTGATCCTTCAATGTTTGACCACCCAGACCCTCTCATCCAGTCCATCCAGTTCTTCTTTGGTTTTTTTGCCGGGTTGTTCCCGATGGTCAACCCCTTCAGCACCGCGCCGCTTTTTCTGAGTCTCACGCGCGATGCCCCGGTGGCAGAGCGCGAGCGGCAGGCGCGCATGGCAGCGCGGTATGCGGGTATTATCATGCTCGTGACGATGCTGGTGGGCGGGCTGGTGCTGGAGTTTCTGGGGATCTCCATCGCCGCGTTGCGCGTGGCGGGCGGGTTGATCGTCGCTTACCTTGGCTTCCAGATGCTCTTTCCGCAGCCGGTGCCAAGTAGTGCCGCCACCAGCGAGGGCGGAGCCGCCCCCAAGCAGGCAGACTACTCCTTCATGCCGCTCGCTTTCCCGAGCCTTGCCGGGCCGGGGACGATCGCCGTCATCATGAGCTTTACCACCAAAGTGGCTGCTGCCCCTACGTGGGAGATGAAGGTTGTTGGCTATGCCATCATCGGTGCGGTGATTGTGGTGATGAGCATCCTCGCCGCGATCTTGCTGCGGGCTTCCACCGGCATCATGCGGTGGCTCGGGCCGCAGGGGCTCGATGCCATGGCGCGGCTCATGGGGCTCGCGCTGGTTTGCCTCGGGGTGCAGTTTGTGGCAGATGGCGTGCGGCATGTTTAAAGGGTCCGCCTTTGCGTTGCTGCGCCGGTTTTGGGAGTATTACCGCCCGTACAAGGCGCTCTTCCTG
The DNA here is from genome assembly GCA_037189965.1 of Chthoniobacteraceae bacterium. Taxonomy (GTDB): domain Bacteria; phylum Verrucomicrobiota; class Verrucomicrobiia; order Chthoniobacterales; family Chthoniobacteraceae; genus DATMFV01. Next base: position 16,563 of record JBBCKB010000107.1, read on the forward strand.
GTTGATTTCTCGTGTGCCGTGGCGGTGGCGGTGCTCGACCTGAGCTTCCCCATCTTCGTCAACCAGTATGTGGACCGGCTGCTTCCCGCGCGGGAGTGGTCGCTCATCCTGCTGGCCGGGGCGGGCTTGCTCGTCATCTTTCTGGCCAGCGCGGCGTTGCAGTTTGTCGTAAACTATTGGGGGCACATGCTCGGGGTGAATATCGAGACGGATATGCGCCGCAAGCTCTTCGACCACTTCCAGAAGCTCTCCTTCCGCTTCTTCGATAACCAGAAGACCGGGCACCTGATGTCGCGTATCTCCAACGACCTCTTCGACATCGGCGAGACGGCGCACCACGGGCCGGAGGATGTCTTTATCGCCCTCATGACGCTGGCGGGCACCTTCGTGGTGATGTGTACGATCCATTGGCAGCTTGCGGTCATCACCTTTCTTGCGGTGCCGCTGCTCATCTGGCTGGTAGCGGTTTGCAACCGGAAGATGACGCACGCCGTGCGCACCATGTTCTCGGCCATTGCAGACTATAACGCCCGGGTGGAAGACAGCCTCGGCGGCATCCGCGTGGTGCAGGCGTTCGCCAATGAAGACCACGAGCGCCGCCTGTTTGCCGCGAATAACCGCGAATTCCGCCGCACGAAGCTGGACGCCTACCTCATCATCTCGTGGACGCACGCCCTGAGCCACCTGCTCATGCGCGGGGTGGCGCTCTTTGTCTTGCTGGCGGGGGCGTGGTTTGTTTTGGATGACCAGCTCTCCACCGGCTCATTTGTTGCCTTCCTGTTGCTCACCAACGTCCTCTTCCGCCCGCTGGAGAAGATCAATGCCGTGGTGGAGCTTTACCCGCGCGGGATCGCCGGGTTTGGCCGCTATCTGGAGCTGATGGATACGGCCCCGGAAGTCGCAGACCGGCCCGAAGCCCGCGATGTGGAGCGGCTGGAGGGGCGCATCCGCTACGAGGGAGTCACCTTCGGGTACGAGCCGGGTAAACCGGTGCTGCGGGAGATCGACCTCGACATCACCCCGGGGCAGACGGTCGCCTTTGTTGGTCCCTCCGGTGCGGGCAAGACGACGCTGTGCAGCTTGCTCCCTCGCTTCTACGATGTGGAGGCGGGGCGTATCACGGTGGATGGGCACGATGTGCGCGACCTCACGCTCTCCAGCCTGCGGCGGCAGATCGGCATCGTGCAGCAGGATGTCTTCCTCTTCGGCGGTACCTTGCGCGAGAATATCCTCTATGGCGACCTTGAGGCGAGCGACGAAGCGGTTTGGGATGCCGTGCGCCGCGCGCATCTGGAGTCGTTCGTGCTCAAGCAGGAGCGTGGGCTCGATGTGCTCATCGGCGAGCGCGGCGTGAAGCTCTCGGGCGGGCAGAAACAGCGCCTCTCCATCGCCCGGATGTTCCTCAAGAACCCGCCGATCCTGATTCTCGACGAGGCGACCTCCGCGCTCGATACGGAGACGGAGACGATCATTCGCCAGGCGCTGGCCGAGCTTTCCGTGGGGCGGACGACGCTGATCATCGCCCACCGGTTGGCCACCATTCGCGATGCCGACCGCATCGTAGTCGTCACGGAGGAGGGGATCGCCGAGGATGGCAGCCACGCGGAGCTGCTTGCCCGCGAGGGGGGCATCTACCGGCGGCTGCATGCCGCGCAGTTTGGCGGCGAAGGGTAGCCTACTCCCACTCGATGGTGCTCGGCGGCTTGCTGGAGATGTCGTAGCAGACGCGGTTGACGCCTTTGACTTCGTTGATGATCCGCGTGGAGATGCGGGCCAGCACGTCGTAGGGGAGGCGCACCCAGTCGGCCGTCATCCCATCCTGGCTCTCGACGATGCGCAGGGCGATGGTGCTCTCGTAAGTGCGCTCATCTCCCATGACGCCGACGGAGCGCACGGGCAGCAGCACGGCGAACGATTGCCAGACGCGGTAGTACCAATCGGAAGCCTTCATCTCGCTGACGACGATGGCATCGGCATCGCGCAGGATACGGAGGCGCTCTTCGGTGATCTCGCCCAAGATGCGCACGGCCAGGCCCGGCCCGGGGAAGGGCTGCCGGTGGACGACTTCCTTGGGCAGCCCGAGCTGGGTGCCGACCTGCCGCACCTCGTCTTTGAAGAGCTGGCGCAGCGGTTCCACGAGCTCAAACTTCATGTCCTCGGGGAGGCCGCCGACATTGTGGTGGCTCTTGATGAGGGCCGCCGGGTTGCCGGAGATGGAGACGCTCTCGATCACGTCCGGGTAAAGGGTGCCTTGGGCGAGGAAGCGGAAGTTTTGGTCTCCCGTGGTGAGCTCACGTACGGCACTTTCAAAAACGCGGATGAATTCGTTGCCGATGATCTTGCGCTTGGTCTCCGGGTCGGTGACGCCCGCCAGCCGGGTAAGGAAGCGCTCGGAGGCGTCCACATACTTGAGCTTGATGTGGAAGTTTTCTCCAAAAAGGCGCTGCACGGCTTCGGCTTCGTTGGCGCGTAGGAGGCCGTTGTTGACGAAGACGCAGGTGAGCTGGTCGCCAATCGCCCGGTGCAGGAGCGCGGCGGCGACGGAGGAATCGACCCCGCCGCTCAGGCCAAGGACAACGTGGTCTTTGCCGACTTGGCGGCGAATCTCTTCGCACGTTTGGTCGATAAAGGAGCCCATCGTCCAATCCCGCTGGGCGTTGCAGATGTTGTGGACAAAGTTTTCGATCAGCTCCTTGCCGCGCGGGGTGTGCGCGACTTCGGGGTGGAACTGAAGGCCAAAGAAGCGCCGGGTAGGGTCTTCGATGGCGGCAAAAGGGGAGTTATCCGTATGGCCGACGGCGTGGAACCCCGCGGGCAGGCGGGTGAGCTTGTCGCCATGGCTGTTCCAGACGTCCATGGAGTCGGGCAGACCATCAAAGAGGCCACACTGGCCGGTGCGCTGGCCCGCTTCGTTTTTGAGGAAGAGGGTGCCCGCGCCGTATTCGCGGCGTTCGGAATGCTCGACTTTGCCCTCAAGATGGAAGCCCATGAGCTGCATGCCGTAGCAGATGCCGAGCACGGGGACGCCGAGGGTGAAGACGGCAGGGTCGATCTGCGGGGCGTTCTGCGAATAAACGCTGGCTGGGCCGCCAGAGAGGATGACGCCGTTGGGCTTGAGGGCGCGGATTTCTTCTGCCGGGGTATCGAACCGGACGATCTGTGAGTAGACCTGACACTCGCGCACACGCCGGGCGATGACCTGGGTGTACTGGGAACCGAAGTCGAGTATGACGATTTTGGAGACGTTGGCGGGCTCGGTCATAGAAAAAGGTGGCGATATTGAACGGAGCGGGGCGGGTTGGCAAATCTAAACCAGCGGCCAGAGCTGGGCGGGGGTGAGTTCGTCCATCCGGTGGACGACGAAGTCTGCCAAGGGTTGTAACTCCTGCGCGGTATGGGTGGTGGCGACGGCGACGACGCGCGCCCCGGCGGCCCGCGCGGCTTCGATGCCGACAAAGGCGTCCTCAAACACGACGCAGGCGCTGGGCTCGCGCCCGAGGGCGGCGGCGGCTTTCTGGAAGACTTCCGGGTGGGGCTTACCGTGTGAGACGTTCTCGGCGGTGATGATGGCGCTAAAGAAGCGCTCCAGCCCGAGCCGGGGGAGGATAAAGTCGATATTGGCTCTCGGGGTGGAGGAGCCGATGGCGCACGGGATCTCGGCTTCGTGCAGGCGGGTGAGCCATTCGCTGACTCCGGGGAGCGGGTGCAGGTGGGTCTCGGCGACGACTTGGCGGTAGAGCGCTTCCTTGCGCGCGGAGAGGCGGGCGATCTCGGCTTCATCCTGCGTCCACTTTAGCATGTGGGGGATGATGTACTGGTTCTTGCGCCCGAAGCCTTGGCGGAAGTGACCTTCGAAAAGCGGGAGGCCGGTCTCGGCGGAGAGGCGCTCCCACGATTCTTCGTGCTGCGCGGAGGAGTCGACGATGACGCCGTCCCAGTCGAAAAGGGCGCCGTTGGGGGTGGAGATCATGATTTTGCGTGATTTGTAAATTGTATCCCAAAGCTACGGGGCACCGCAGCACTCCAAGACGCTATCGCGTTTCGCGGCAGCGTCTTGGAGTGCGGCAGCCCCCTGCCGCTTTGGCGTTGGGGATGGAGAAAACAGAAGCGCCGCCCTCCGGGGTGGAAAGGCGGCGCATCGGGGTAAAAGGCGGGAAGGGTCTTACCGTTCGTCCACAGGGACGAATTTCTTGCCCGGCGCCGGGCCGACGTACTCTGTCAGCGGGCGGTAGAGGCGGTTGTCGGCGAGCTGCTCGAGGACGTGCGCCGTCCACCCTGCGGTGCGCGAGATGGCGAAGATCGGCGTGAAGAGGTCCGTCGGGATGCCGAGGGAGTAGTAGACGGTGGCGGAGTAGAAATCGACGTTGGCGTTGAGGTTCTTGCGCTCGCGCATGATCTCGGCGATCCGCTCGCTCATCTTGATCCACTTCGGCTCGCCCAGCTCGTTGGAGAGGCGGATGGCCATCTCGCGAAGGAAGGGGGCGCGCGGGTCGAGCACTTTGTAGACTCGGTGGCCGATGCCCATGATCTTCTTTTTCTGCGCGAGTTGCTCCTCTACCCAAGCGTCCACCTTCGCCTCTTCACCAATCTCCTGAAGCATGTGGATGACGCCTTCGTTGGCCCCACCGTGCAACGGCCCTTTGAGGGTGCCGATGGCGGAGGTGACGGCGGAGTACATGTCGCTGAGCGTGGCGATGGTGACGCGGGCGCTGAAGGTGCTCGCATTCATGCCGTGGTCGGCATGGAGGACGTAGGCGACATCGAGCGTCTTGGTGGCCTCGGCGCTCGGCTCTTCGTTGTTGATGAGGTAGAGGAAGTGGGCCGCTTCGCCAAGGTCGGTGCGGATGGGGGGCAGGGATTTGCCCTGCCGCGCCCGGTGGTAGTAGGCGGCAATGACGCCGATCTTCGCCGTGATATGCATGGCGCGGATGCGGTTTTTGTCGGCATTGACGTCTTCCTCCAGCTCGGAATCATAGAGCCCGAGCATGGAGACGGCGGTGCGGATGACATCCATCGGCGAGGCCGATTTGGGGGCGTTGACGAGGAAGTCGATCACGCCCTGCGGCAGCTCGCGGCGGCTGCGCAGGTTCTGCTCCAGATCGCTAAGCTCATGCCGGTTGGGCAGGTGCCCGTGCCAAAGGAGGTGCACCACTTCTTCGAAGGTGGCCTTTCCGGCAAGTTCGCTGATGTCGTACCCTTCGTAGATCAGGCGGCCTTCTTGTCCCTGCACATCACTGAGGTGCGTGCTGTTGGCGACAATTCCTTCGAGTCCTTTGGCAATGACTGGCATAAACGTGTGTTGGGGTTCGCGGTTCTGGGTCTGTTTAAAGCTTAGCCTTTAGAGGCTGCAATGTGTTTGATGAGGGTGTCGGCCATGACGGAGGGGGTATCTGCAACGGCGATGTTGGCATCGCGGAAGGCTTCGATCTTCGCGGCGGCGGTGCCTTTGCCACCGGAGACGATGGCTCCGGCGTGGCCCATGCGGCGGCCGGGAGGCGCGGTGGCTCCGGCGATGAAGCCCGCCACGGGCTTCTTGCAGTTTTCCTTGATCCACGCGGCGGCTTCTTCTTCGGCGGTGCCGCCGATCTCGCCGATGAGGATGATCGCTTCCGTCTCCGGGTCTTCGTTGAACATCTTGATGACGTCCAAGTGGGAGGTGCCGTTTACCGGGTCGCCACCGATGCCGACGCAGGTGCTCTGGCCGTACCCCTTGGAGGTAAGCTGCCAGACGGCCTCGTAGGTGAGGGTGCCCGAGCGGGAGACGACGCCGACATTCCCCTTCTTGTGGATGTAGCCGGGGGCGATGCCGATGCGGCAGCCGCCGTACGAATTTTCCCCCTCGCCGGGGGTGACGATGCCGGGGCAGTTCGGCCCGATGAGGCGGCTCTTGGAGCCCTTCAGGGCTGCCTTGACCTTCACCATGTCGTTAACAGGGATGCCTTCGGTGATACAGACCACGAGGTCGACCCCCGCGTCCACGGCTTCGAGGATGGCGTCTGCCGCGAAGGGCGGCGGGACGAAGATGGCCGAGGCGGTGGCCCCGGTTTCTTTGACGGCGTCGGCAACGGTGTCAAAAATCGGCACTTTCTGCTCGAAGAGCTGGCCGCCTTTGCCGGGGGTGACGCCCGCGACAACTTGCGTGCCATAATCGAGCGAAAGCTGCGTGTGCCGGGCACCGAAGCTCCCGGTGATGCCCTGAATGAGGACGCGCGTTTGAGGTGTGACAAGAATGGACATTTGGGAATGAAAAGGTTTCGGAAATTACGCAGCGGATTTGACGGCGGCCACGACTTTCTCGGCCCCGTCGGCCAGAGAGTCGGCGCTGATGACGGCAAGGCCGCTCTCGCGGATGAGCTTCTTGCCGAGCTCCACGTTGGAGCCTTCGAGCCGGACGACGAGCGGGAGCGTGAGGTTCGTCTCCTGCACGGCGGCGAGGATGCCTTCGGCGATGATGTCGCACTGCATGATGCCGCCGAAAATGTTGACGAGGATGCCCTTCACATTCTTGTCGCCAAGGATGATTTTGAAGGCCGCCGCGACCTGCTCTTTGGAAGCACCACCCCCTACGTCGAGGAAGTTGGCCGGGGAGCCGCCGCAGTACTGGATGATATCCATGGTGGCCATGGCGAGGCCCGCGCCGTTGACGAGGCAGGCGATGTTGCCATCCAGGCCGATGTAGTTGAGCTCAAACTTTGAGGCCTCGACCTCGCGGGGGTCTTCCTCATCGGTGTCGCGAAGGGCGACGATCTCGGGGTGGCGGTAGAGGGCGTTGTCGTCGAAGTTGAACTTGGCGTCGAGCGCCTGTACTTCCCCGGCGGGGGTGATGACGAGCGGGTTGACCTCGACCATCGAACAATCGCTCTGGATGAAGCACTTGTAGAGGTTCGTAATCAGCTTCGCGCCTTGGGTGAGCTGTTTGCCACGGAGCCCGAGGGCGTGGGCGACCTTGCGGGTCTGGTAGGCCTGGAGACCGAGCAGCGGGTCTACCAGCTCGCGGAAGATTTTCTCCGGCGTTTTCTCGGCGACGGCCTCGATATCCATACCGCCTTCGGTGCTGGCGATGATGATCGGGGCGGAGGTGGCGCGATCCAGCAGGATGGCGATGTAGAGCTCCTTGGCGATCTCGGCGGCCTCGGCGACGAAGATCTTCTTCACCACGCGGCCTTCGGGCCCCGTCTGGTGGGTGACGAGCGTTTGTCCGAGCATTTTCCCGGCGATCTCTTTGGCTTCCTCCGGAGTTTTACAGAGGTGGACACCCCCTTGGAACCCATTCGTGAACGTTCCTTTACCCCGGCCACCGGCGTGGATCTGGGCTTTGACAACGATTTGGTCGCCGCCGATTTCGCGGGCGATGGCCTCAGCCTCTTCGGGGGTGGAGGCGACTTTGCCTTTCGGGGTGGCGACGCCGAATTTCTCAAACAATTCGCGGGCCTGGTATTCGTGGATGTTCATGGATGAAGGATATTCGCGGTGCTGTGGCCGGGTAAAACCGGGTCATTATCAGCGGTGCTGATGGTTGTAACCGTTTGGTCTACTCATGGCAAGAGTGTGCGCGGAGTTTTCCAAATGGGGCGCGGTTCTGGGAGATTTTGCCGAGAAATATGGCAAATTGGGCACAAATTTCGGCGGGATCTCCTCGGAGGAGTCGGTTTTCGCCCAAAAGGTGGCTTGGGTAGAGGTCAGAAAGTCGGTTGGCGGTGCCGGGCTGGCCGAGTTGAGAGGCAAGCGCTTCTGCGGTAAGGGCTTGAGCGGGCCATTCTGTAAAACAAGGGTCGGCAGGAGGCTCGGGCGAGGGCTCACAGAAGGCCCCTTCTCGGAGGGGGGTGCCCAGAAGGGTTTCACAGAAGAATGAGGTAAGGGCTTGGCGGCGCGGACCATCCCACGGGTGCCCCCCTTCGAAGAGCGCGGTGCGAAGAGTCTCTGGGGAGCCTGCCTCAAAGTAGGCATCTGCAGTCCGTGCCGCAGTTTGGCGAAAGAGGTCGATTGGAAAGAGGGGGTCTTCACTCCCTTGAAAGAGAAACAGGGGGCGTGGGGCAAGGGTGCCGAGGATCTGCCACATCTCCAGCTCGCCGACGATGCCCTCCAGAAGGTTGCAATGACAATGCTCCTTCTCTTTGCGGGCGATAAACTCGAAGGTGCTCGGGTAGCCGGAGCAGGCCACGGCGGCAAGTGGCTCTTCGCAGAGTGCGCTGGTAAAGAGCGTAAGCGTCCCGCCGCCGGAGTTACCCGCCATGCCAATGCGTGCGGCATCAAACTGCGGTTGGGCGCGTGCCCAATGGAGCCAAGCCAGCGTCTCCATGACGATCAGCCCCTGGAGGGTGAGCCCTGCCGCAAATACCCCGGGGACTTTTTGGTGGCCCATGGGGGCGCGCTCTCCCTGCCCGATGTTGTCTGAGACCAATGCGGCGATGCCGCTGCGGGCGAGGTGTTCGCCCATGAGTTGGTAGCCCCGGTTCTGTTTGCCACCCGGGCCGTGCCCGCAAGCAATGAGGACGAGCGGGGAGGGGCCGCCTTCGGGGAGATAAAGGTGTGCGGCCCCGTGGCATCCGGGCCACGAGGTGAAGCGGAGCTTCTCAATGCGGAAGCCGTTGTGGAGGGTGGTGCCCGCGCTCTGAGGGTGGAGCTGCGGTATCCACTCGTTACGCAGGCGTAGGGAGCGGGCGGCGGCTTCGCGGATTGAGGCGCGCTCGGCAGCAACCCACGGTCGCCGCTCGGGAAGCGACGCCATGGCGTTGGCAAACCGGAGATCCCACTGCCTGAGTGTCTCGTAAAGAGAGGGCATCAATCGTCTTATGGAGAGACGGGGAGCCGCTCGGACTTGGGCTCGCGGTGGAGGAATAGGCCATTCTCCTTGTACGCCTTGAGCCGGAAATGGGTGGCGGTGGAGACGATCCCCTCGATGGTGCTCAATTTTTCAGCAATGAAGCGGGCGACGGACTGGAGGTTGCTCCCTTGGACGATGATCATGAGGTCGTACCCGCCGCTCATGAGGTAGCAGCTTTGCACTTCGTCAAACTTGGCGATGCGGGCGGCCAAACGGTCAAACCCGCCGCCGCGCTCGGGGGTGATGCGTACTTCGATCACCGCGTCCACCTGCCCGTGGCTCTTGATTTTCTCGGGGTCGAAGACGGCCCGGTAGCCGAGCAGGGTGCCGTCGGCCTCCAGCGCGTCAATGCGCTCGGCGACTTCCGCCGCGGAGAGGTTTAGGGCTTTGGCGAGGTCTTCAAGCGGGGTGCGGGCGTTGGTGGTGAGAAGTTCGATGAGGCGGTCCATAACGGTGGCTGGTGAGGATGGCACCCCACTTGCCGGTGGTCAACACGCGGTTACTTACGCCCTTCGGGGGTGACGCTCAGCTCCACCTCCTTGCCCTCGCGGAGGATGACGACGGGGGTCGGCTGGCCCGCGCGGGCGGCGTCGAGCGCATAGGTGTAGTCGTAGACGTTGGCGATCTTTTGACCGGCAAAGTGGATGATGATGTCGCCATTGCGCAGCCCGGCTTTGTCTGCCGGGCTCCCGGCGCGGACTCCGGCGAGCTTCACGCCGGTGACTTCTGCCGTGTAGTCGGGGATGGAGCCGATGCCGATCCGCAGGCGGTCGCGGCCTTCCATGGAGCGGGCGGCGCGGACGACCTTGGCGTACGCGAGCGGCTCGGGCCGGGCGGCCACGGCGCGGGCGAGCGCCTCGGCGAAGGTGGCGATGCGGGCCATGCCGGGGTAGTTGAGCTTCTCCTCGGTGTCGGTGGGGCGGTGGTAGTCGTCATGCGCGCCGGTGAAGAAGTTGAGGACGACCACGCCTTTGGGGTAAAATGCCGTCACATCGGTGGGGAGGTACGGGTCTTCCTGGATATTAAGGGCAAATCCGGCGCGGACGTTGGCTTTTTCGATGAGCGCCTTCCAGTCGGCCGAGGAGCCCGCGCCCTGGAGGCTGAGGCGGTTCTCCCGCAGGCGGCCCACCATGTCGAAGTTCAGGTACGCGGCGATGTGCTCCAACGGGTGGCTTTCCGCATACCGGGTGGAGCCGAGGACGCCGATCTCTTCGCCCGACCAGAAGGCGACTTGCACCCCCAGCGGGTTTTCCGCAGCGGTGGTGGCGAGCCGTTGGGCGATGTCGAGCACGACGGCGCAGCCCGAGGCATTATCATCCGCGCCGGGGTGGACGTGGTTCTCCTCGCCCTTGCGGTTCATGGCTCCGGCCTCGCCGTGGCCGAGGTGGTCGTAGTGCGCGCCAAGGAGCAGCCAGCGATCGCTCTTGCCGGGGAGGCGGCCGATGACGTTGCGATCTTGCTTGCGCAGGCGTTCGACAGAGGTCTTGAGCGCCACGCGGGTACCGGGAAGGGGGAAGCTCCCTTCGAAATGCGGGTTCTCGCGATCCAGCTCGCGCTGGGTTTCCTCCAGCGTCTTGCCGCTGCTCGCAAAGAGCGCTTCGGCGATTTCTTTGGAGATGGAGAGGACGGGGAGGTCGGAGCCGGAAGTCCCCGCGTCGCTGGAAAGCGCGGCCAGCTCGCCCGCACCGGGAGAACGCGGCCCGGTGACGACGAGGAGCGCCGCCGCTCCGTGCTCCCGCGCGAGCATCGCCTTGTAGCGCAGTCCGGCGTAGCGGTTCAGCTCGGCCTTGCGCTCGGGAGGCGCATCTTCCGGTACGTAGCGGAAGACGAGGACGATCTTGCCCTTTACATCGAGCCCGGCGTAGGAGTCGTACCCATTCTCCCGCTCGCCGGGGGAGCGGAGGCCGTACCCGGCGAAGACGACTTCGCCCGCCGCCTCGCCATCGCCACTGAGGGCAAGGGGGCGGAAGGCGGTGTCGGCCTCAAAAGCTTGTGGCTCCGCGCCATCGTGCTGGAGGGAGAGGCGGTTTTCCCCCGGGCGCAGGCGCACGCCGGAGGTGTACTCAAAGGTATGGAAGAAGGTGCCGTTATCCCCCCCCGGCTGGTAGCCGAGCTTCTGGAGTTCCGCAGCGAGGTAGTCGGCGGCTTTGAGTGCGCCGGGGGTGCCTGTCATGCGGCCCTCCAGCTCAGGGGAGGAGAGGTAGGCTGCGGCTTCGCGCAGGATCGCGGGTGTCGATTCACGAGCCGAAAGGGGGGCAAAGGTGGCAAGGCAGAGGGCTAGGGTGAGAAGGGTCGGTTTCATGGGAAAGGGGTGGCTCTTTTGAGGTTAGGGCTCCAACGCCGCGGCGGACACGGAGGTCCGCCCTCCAGAGCGTTTCGGTTGCCGGGCGAGGGCTTGCTGGGCGGCGGCGTGGTCCCAGTCGGCTAGAAAGATCTGCGCTTTGCCATCGCTAGTGCGGGTGGAGGCCCAGCTAAGCTGGCGGCCGTCGGGCGAGAAGACGGGGAGGCCGTCGAAGCCTTCGGCTTGCGTGGCACGCAGCGGCTCGCGCGTGCCCTCGGTATCGACAAGGTAAAGCTCGAAATTCTCGAACCCCTCCTTGTTGCAGGTGAAAATAATGTACTCGCCCGAAGGGTGGTAGAAGGGGGCCCACGACATCGCTTTGAAGTCGGTGATGCGCCGCACGTCGGTGCCGTCGGTCTTCATGGTGTAGATGTCGGCATTCATCCCGCTTTTATCAAAGCGCCGCCAGACGATGCGCTCGCCATCGGGGGAGAAGAAGGGGCCGCCGTCGTACCCGGGCCGGTTGGTAAGCCGCCGGGGGTTGGAGCCGTCGGCATTCATGATATAGATCTCGCCGAACGAGGCGGGGTCCATCTCATAGCGTTTGCGGTCGGCGGGGGAAAGATTCTCCAGAGGGTAGGCATCGCGCAGGCTGCAAAAGACGATCTTGCGGCCATCGGGGGAGTAGGCTCCCTCGGCATCGTACCCGGGCGAGTGGGTGAGGCGGCGGGGGGGGGCGCCATCGCGCGAGGTGGAGAAGATCTCCATGGCGGCATCGTAGTCCCACGCATAGCGGCGGACCTTGCCCGAGGCGCGGAAGGCCAGCTCCTCCTCCTGCTTGCGGCGGGCCTGGGGGTCGAGGTGGGTGGAGGCGAAAAGCACCTCCCGCGTGCCGGGCCGGGCGAAGCCGCACGTCGTCTTGCCCACGCCGGGGGAGAGGCGGGCGGTGTCGCCCGTCTCAAGGTCGAGCCAGTAGATCTGGTAGAAGGGGTTGCCCGGCTCGCGCTCGCTCTGGAAGATGAGGCCCTTGCCATCTGCGGAGAAGTACCCTTCGCCGCTGCGCGCGCCTTCGAGGATCAATTGCCGTGCATTGGAGAGGAAGGGGCCGATTGCGTGCGTGGTAGCCGACATTAGCAACAATAGAAGAAGCGCGCGCATGATGTTGCCTAGTGAACTGCGCAATACCGCGCAGGGCAACGAACGGCACTTGTTCTTTTTGCCTGCACAATTGCTATTCCTCATAGGCCTCGACGTGCGAGGCGACGATGCGGCCGGTGAGCCGGTCCACCGCCACTTGCATCCAAAGCCGCGCCTGCCCCTGGACGACAAAATCCCCCGGCGTGGTGGATGCGGCGGGAACCATGCGGCCCGACTGGGCAATGAGGTCGATAAAGAAATTCCACGTGCGTGTCTGCCCCGAGCTGCCTAGTGCGCGGGCAAGGGCTTCGCGCTCCTGTTTGTAGAGGCCGGTGCTTTGGTCGAGCCCCACGAGGTCGGCAGGCGAGCCGCGCAGGCCGGAGGTGGCAGGGAAGAGGGCGCGGCTATAGTTGAGCGAGCGCTCGTCACTACTGGTAAAGGGGCCTGCGGTGTCTTTGGGGCGGCCAGAGATGTAGACAGAGCCATCATGCCGCAGGGCGGTGTGGATGAGGAGCGAGACGAGTGGGCCGGGGCGCGTGGTATTCAGCCCGATCCGGCCCGCCACCACCCCGTCGTGCGGGCTTTCGCAGGTGGCAAAATAGTCGAGCAGCGCGGCGTCGCCACTGGTGGGCGAGGCAAAGTCGAGCGTCTTCCACGGTTGGCCTCGGAAGGCGCTGCCCAGCTCCGCGACGACAAGGTAGGGCCGCAGCAGGAGCGGCGTGCGCGCGGGGGATGCGGCGTTGGCGGCGACGGTGGAGAGCGGGGCTTCCACGCCGTTGCGGTGGTCGTTTGGGCGGGTCTTTCCGTCCGGATCGGCCAGAGCGGGGAAGGTGGTGGCAGGGGCCCACGCTTCGGCAAACGGGGCGGCGGTGGTCTCGTTGGGGAGCGTTTGCGGGGTGGCGGCGGTCTTGCCATGGGTGAGGCCCCATGGGGTGCGAGGGTCTGGCTTGAGAAGGTAGGGTGTTTCGGGGCCGGTGAAGGCGCTATCACTATGGGTTTGCGCGGCTTCCAGCGTGCTGGAGAGGGCGAGCGCGTGGCCGGAAGGCGCGGCGAGGGTATCGTAGGCGACCCAGTCGGCGCCGTTGAAGTATTCGAGGATCAGCTCAAACCCCGAGAGCTGCGCGGTGCCCGAAGTTTTGGGGCCGAGGGTGTGGCCCGGGGTGGCGGCTTCGCCCGCGAGCCAGAAGGCCGCGTAGCTGCCGGAGAGGGAGTCGGGCCGCGCGGGCGCGGTAGGGCCCGCGAGCACCGGCCCGGGGGTGCGGTAGCCATTGGGCGAGGGGCCGATGGAGAGCGTGCGCTCGGCCACGGGCGTGGCGGAGGTGAGGCGGCTTTGCAGGGCGAGGGTATCGCCGGTATCGGGGTTGAAGAGCGCCTCCGGGGTTTCCACGTTGCCGACCACGCGGAGGCGGATCTCCGGCTGAGAGGCCGCCGTCAACGCAGGGGCGTGCGGGTTCCAAAGGATCGGGAGGGCGAGGTGATCCACACGCTGCGGCACCCCGGTGGCGTTGGTGGTCACCAGTTGGCGGAAACGGATGCCGTGCAGGTAGGGTAGGTCCTTCACCCCCCGCCGGGTGTGGGCGGTGCCGGAGCTATCGTGCAGCGTCAACTCGGTGGGGAGGTTGCCGGAGGTGGCGTTATCGATGGCGGCGGCTCCGATTTGAAGGATGTGTAGATCGCGCTCCAGCTCGGTGGGAGTGCCTTCGCCCAGTGAGCCTTGCACGATGGCGGCTTTAAGCAGCTCGAAAAAATTGGGCTCGCGCCCGGAGATCTCGGCGAGGCTGCGGATGCGCGCTTCGTTATAGCGCCAGCGGCGTGGGCCTTCGGGAGTGAGGCCAAAGCCGCTCTGGATGGCCGCCAATGGCGCGCCACCGGGCCACGCCGCATCCAGCCAGCGCAGGCGCGCGAGGGAGAAGCGGCGTTGCACGAGTGCATCCCCCCGCTGCACGGGGTAGGTGTAGGCGGTGGCATCGTCGTGGTAGCTGGTAAGCGTGGCATCTGCACTATGCACGAGGGTGGGGGCAAACGGATTTGCGGCGGTGGGCACCGGGGGTTGCCAGGAGGGGGCGTCGAGAGCGCGGGTCCACGCCGTGAGGTCGCCCGCAGCGGGCTTTTGGATGCCGATGCCGCTGGTCTCGATAAAGCGCAGAAGATCGAGTCGCCCGAGGAAGTGGGTATCGCCCTGTGCGGGGGTGAGGTGGCCGTTGGTGTTGCTGGTGATCGCTTGGTAAAACTCCTCCGCCGTTTGCGAGGAGACGGGGCTGCGCATTGCCACGAGTGCCTGCGGCGTGCGGGGGTCTGCGCTGGAGTAGAACCACGCTTGCGAGAGGTCTGCCCCGGCGACGCTGTTTTTCAGCGCGTTGATGGCGGCGCGGTTGCCATTGAGCGCGGCGGGGTAGCCTGCGTTGCTGATGTCGAGCAGGCCATCGAGGTGGTAGACGTTGAAGGCGACGCGCCCGAGGTAGGGGGGCGTTTGGGAGGGGCCATCCTCGGAGAAGTAGAGCCAGTTGGGCGCTTGCGCGGCGGTGGTAAAGCCGCCGCCGCTGTAGTGGAAGTACGGGGCGACCCAGCGCCGGAAGTCGATGCTCACGCCATTGCGGTCGGCCGTGGTGGTGGAGAGGGTGGAGCAGCGGGGGTCAAACGCCGCCACGCTCTGCTTGATGATGGCCTGCATGTGGCTCTGTGTATCGAGCGTATTGAGCGCGGGCTGGATGGTTTTGGCAGGCCACATCTTGGCGGCGGAGAGCGGGCGATAGACGTAGCGGGCGGGGGTGGTGCTTACGGTAAGTTCTTCGCTATTGGCGGGGTCGGTGATCTCGCGGGCGAGGCTCAGGCGCACGTACTCGAGCCCCGTGCGGGCGAGAACTTCGGCTTGCGCGCGCCGGGCCGAGCTATCTTCCACCTTGCGCTGGGTCTGTACCCGGCTCAGGAAAGCGAGCAGCAACCCGGTGATGAGCACCAACAGCGAGAGCGTGAGGATCAAAGCGGCACCGGCGCGCTTTGGGCGGGCTATTTCCATAGGTAGTAACTGCGCTGAAAGATGTGGACGTTTTGGCGGATATAGAGGGGCTGCGCGGTAGGGATGGCTCCTTGCCACTCCGCGCCGGGCAGGCGGTCGGTGCTGGTGAAGGGGACGCCCGGGAAGGAGCCGAGCAGCGCGGGGGTGTCTGATGCGGCGCGCTCCAGCCGCGAGCGGTCGCTCACGGCAAGGCTGACGATAAAGCCGTGGATTTCGGCGAGATCCACGAGTGTCTCCGTATCGCCGCCGGTGGCCATGGGGCCGCCCGGGTTGCGGGTGATGCTGCCGTCGCGCCGCAGCCAGACGACTTCGAAACGGAAGACCCCCGGGCCGACCCCTGCGGGCTGCGCGGTGGGGGTGCGGCGCAGGACGGCGGGGAGGTCGTAGTCCGCCGAAAGCCAGCGCACCGGCTCCTGCGTGCGGGTAAGCGTGGGGATCGGCACGCTCTGGCCGGGCTCCAGCAACGGCTCCACCCGGTAGCGGATGCGTGCCATCCGCAACGCACCCGCGCCGGAGGTGGCGGCATTGGGGCGGGCGAGGGTGAGGAAGGAGATCTCGTCATTCCCCGAGGCCGAGGGGGTGGCAAGGAAGGTGCCGCCGCCTTGGGTGATGAGGGTGCGCAAATCGTGGCCGATACGGTCGAGCACGGAGCGGGCGGCCTCCGTTGCTTCCTGCCTGCGCGCCTGGCGCTGGGTCGTCTCGGCAATGGAGAAGAAGACCCGCGAGAGCGTGAGCAGCAGCACGGTGAGGATGGCCATTGCCACCAACAGCTCCACGAGGGTAAACGCGCGCCGCCTCATTGCCCGCGGAAGAGGATGAGCGCGCTCGTCTGCCCCGAGGCGTTATTCCACGAAGTGCCGCTCCAAACGGCCCGCTGGGGCCAGGCGATGCGCACGATGGCCCGGCCAAAGGAGTCGGGCCGGGTATCGGTGGGCGGGGTGATCTCGACGCGCCAGGCAAAGAGCGCGGTGTCGGCGGCCGTCTCGGCGAAGCCGAAGGCGTTGAGCACGCCGCTGGCGTTGAATGAAGGGTCGCCCACCTTCCACTTCTGCTCGGGGATGCCGCCCACCGGGGGGAGCCGGTACTCCGTCGCGGAGAGGGCTGAGCCGTGGAGCGCGTTGGAGAGCTGGCCAAGCAGGCGTGCGGCGGCGGCCTGGCACTCGGCATCGCGCACGCTGGAGAGCCCAGTGGGCAGGAGACCGATGATGCTCACCAGGCAAAACGCAAGGATGCCGAGCGAGATCGCTATTTCAACAAGGGTAAAGGCGGCTTCGCGACGAAGGTGCATCAGCGAAGAATCGTTTGCGCGCCGCTCAAGCCATCCACCAGGAGCACCGTTTCTCCCGGCCCGTGGGCGGGGGTGAGGACGATGGCCAACTGGTCTTCATACGGCGTATTGGGGGAGGGCGCGATGTGGCGCATCGCATGGCCGCCGCTGGTGAAGGTAAGGGTGTGGAGCTTGGTGCGTTGGGCGTTACGCCCGCTGCCGATGGAGATCCCGGAGGTGGGCTCGCCCCCGGCGAAAAACGGTGTGGCCGTGGCGGGCGGGGCGATGCGGTGCAGACCGGAGAGGGTGCCAAGGCGTACATTCTCCCACCGGTAAGTGCGCGAGCGAAAGTCGCGCGGAGCGACGGAGAGGTAGGCAAACCTGGAGACGTTGACGGTGGTGGGGGTGCCCCCCGGAGCTGCGAGGATGCGGGCTTCCAGCGCGGTCGGGTCGCCATTGGCGTCGGCCACTTCTTCGAGCGCGAGCCAGGTGCAGCCTTGCATCGTCATCGCATCGGCCCGCGCCTGGCGGATGAGGCCGGAGAGCTCCTCCGCAGCGTGGTCGAGCGCGCGGCCACGCGCCATGCCGCTAATGGCGGGGCCCATCATGGAAAGAACGACGACGATGACGCTGATGCTTCCGAGAAGCTCCACGAGGGTGAAGGCTCTTTGCGAGGTGGGTAGGTGTGCAGGCATGGTAAATGGGGATGGCCGCGTGCCGGGGCGGGGGAGCAGGCCCGCCAGAATCCGGCACGCGGCGTTGGAGCAATCCTTTAGCTAGGCTTTACGACGGCGGCGCAGCCCCCAGAGCAGCGCTGCCCCGCCAATGGCGGCGTAGGTGGAGGGCTCGGGCACCGCTTGCACATGGAGCGCCACGGTATCGAGCGAGAAGTAGGCGCTCGGGTGGGCGAAGTTGAACTCCATGAGGGTGTCGGCATCAATCTCCACATCCCAGGTGTAGCTGGTGACATAGAAGAAGACGCTGGTGTTGCCTTCCGAGGAGTTGAAGCGCACGTCTCCATACGCCCCGGTGTTGTCGTAGACGTAGCTTAGCGAGGTAGGCGCAAGGATATCCGCCCCAAGCGTGAGCGACATGTTGTAGAACGGGACATGGGGATCGAAGAGCTCATCTTCCGGGATGTGGGGCGCTGGCACAGGGTCCCACCCGGGGATCCACGGCGTATGCTTGAGCGTGAGGGTGACGCTCGTGATCTTGGCATTGGCCGTTGCGGAGAGGGTGAAGTCGAGGTCCGAAGCGCTCAGGCGGCCTGCCGTGGCATCGGCAGGAGCGCCGGAGGAGGGGATGCTCCCATCTGGTGCGGGGGCGTTGCCCGACCACGCGGCGGCGGCCTCATACTGTGTGAGGACCCCGGTTACGATGAGCCCCGTGCCCCGGTATTGAGGGGCAACGTCGTAGAACTCCCCCTTGGGGAAGTACTCCCATGCGAGAAAGCCGACGTGCGACTGGTTGAAGGCGCCGTAGGGCCGCTTTTCGAGGATGCCGTAGAGCTGGTTGCCGTTCCCGATCGGTTGGGTGAGGATCGTTTGCGGGTTAGGGTGGCCGTCGGCCACGTCGATCTCGCCGTTCCAGACGGCGGCGTGGGCGGGGAGCGCCGCGGCAAGCAGCGCGAGGAGAAGAGTCTGTCTCATGGATCTGTTGCGGTCAGTCAGGTTATGCGCGGTTCTTCGAGCTGCGGCGTACGCGCCAGCCGATCAACCCGGCTCCGGAGAGAAGGGCAAGCCACGCACCCGGCTCGGGCACGGGGGTGACGGAAAGCTGCGCGTCGTAGACGGCGGTGTGGGCGGTAGGCAGACCGAAATTGATGGAGAAGTTCTCGTAGCTGCCGGTGTAGCCAAGGGTGGTGAGATCCCACGTAACAGTGACTAGCGAAATGCCGCCCATGTTGCCGTAGTAGCGGCTGCCGGGGTCGAGGTTGGTGAAGTCGCGCTGGGCGGTGAAGTCTGCCGGTGTGGCGGCGTAGCTCTCCCCGCCGATCTGGAGCAAGGGGGTCAGAGCCCCGAGGGTGTCGCGGGTGTCGCCAGCGCCGAAGTAGTTGGTCGTGAGTTGCAGCGTGATCAACCCAATCGCCTCATTGGCCGGGCGCGTGGCGTCGAGCCGGAGGGTGACGTTGGGCGTGTTCATCGTGTAGATGGAGCTGCTGCCCATTGCGTTCATGGTAAAGGCCGGGTTGGTGGAGGTGAGCGTGTAGCTCCCTGCGTCGGCCTTGTAGTTGGCTGCCCACGGGTTGGCAGTGGAGGTGGACCACGGGCCGGTATAGTCGAGGTAGTAGGCACCGCTCTCGTAGGTGAGGACGCGGTCTACCGCGAGCCACCCGGCGACGACGGTGGAGCCTGAGGGAGCAGGCAGGAAGCCCGGGCCTGCCAGCGGGATGTCGGGGTGCTCTTCCTGAGCAAGGAGCGGTGCCGTAGAGAGGCCGGTGAAGAGGAGGCAAAATGCCAGAAGGGTGCGTGCGGGGTGAAGGGCAATGTGGGTTGGTTTCATTACGTCAGGGTTTTGGTTATGCAAGGGAGAGGGTGGCGGGTTTCGCAGTTGGGGGCCCTGAAACCTCCTGCCGTGTCTTGCTGTGTAAAAGACTAGCAATGAGCCGGATGCGCTCACTACCTCCGGGTTGCGCGTTTCTCTGCCGCATTTGCGCTTTGGCCTTGAAAAGTGGGGCCTTCTGAGAGGAGAGGGGGCTGCGAGTGCAAGCCCCAGCATGGGTGTGGCAATCTGCCGTAAAAAAAACCGCCTCGGAGAGGCGGTTTGAAGAGAAATTGCCAGCCGCGTGGTGCGGTTTTTTTACATCATCGCCCAGCGGGCGGGCGTGGTGCAATGGTGCAGCGAGAAGGCTTTGATAAAGGCACTTACGTTGCTATAGCCAACGGCTGCCGAAGTATCCGTAACGGACATGCCATCGCGCAGGTAGTGGGCGGCCTTCTCCATCCGCACGGAGCGGAGGTATTGAGAGATGGTGACGCCAAATTCTTTCTGGAACATCCGGCAAAGGTGGTAGGAGCTGACATTCACACGCTCGGCGAGATCATCCAGCAAAGGCGGGTTCTCGAAGTTCTCTTCGATCATCGCGCGCACTTGCTCGGTGCGCATCTGGTTGCGCTTTTTGGAGGCGGTAAGCGGGGGCTTGGGCTCAAAGAGCGTGTGCGAAAGGATCTCGAAAAGCTTGCCATGGTACCAAGCAGGTGCGCCGCTTTCCGAGACAGGTGGGCAGAGAAGGTCAAGCCGGAGCGGGAGCATCGGCAACGGGAGAGGGAAGCGCTCAATATAGGCGCGCGCCCGCGTGGGCCTGCGCAGGAAGCTGGCAATCTCCGGCTTCAAGCTGGAGAAGGAGCTTTCAAAATGGGTGGAGAGCCACGTGCGGGAAAAGGTAAGAGTGTAGAAGCAATGCCGCCCGGAGGGGATGCGCTCGATACGCGGGCGGTTGGGCGGCACGGTGGAGATTGCGACCTCGTTGTTGTTGAGCAACAACGCGGAGCTGCCCCGGCGCATCTCGGCTTCGCCATGGAGGTTGATCCATATTACCACGCTTTGCTCGGTAAGCTCCGGCGTCCAATCCATCGTATCTTGCAGGGCGAAGTCGTGGAACTTGATGGCGAAGCTTTCTTGTGTATCTTCGCCATGAAGCAAACGCCAATGGCCGCGCGGGTTGGCCGTGCGGGTGAAGGGGGTATCAGGCAGCGTAGAAGTGTTTTCCAAAATACCGGGCGACTTTAACGGCGGTACCATTTTTCACTACCTCCTGATTGCGATAGAGTTGCCAAAGATTGTTGATGATACTTCGTAATTGCGATATTTGGGGGATTTCATGGGTGTTTCGTTGATCGAGGTCTACTCCAGCCGCCGCCCGTTATTGGGGGTAACGGAGCAGGTTTCGGTTCTCCCGGCGGGGAAGGAGATTTCGGTGAGTAACCCGAGCTTCAAGGTGCTCTACTTTTTCAAGGGCGGGGTGGTGATGACCTTAGAGAACGGAGTGCGGTTTGAGATTGAGGCTGGGGATATTGTTGTGGTGCCTTCGGCCTGCTTGCAGGCTTACCGAAGCTTCGACAGTGGGAGGGAGCATCGCTTCCATGTCATGAAGATCGGTTTTGACGTCCGCTTGGAGACGGCGCCCACAGACCCTTTGGCGCGATGGCTACGGCGGACGTTTCGCGCCCCTTGCCATGTCTCTCGCTCGACATGGGCCGATGGAGGCTACGAGCTTTGGAGCGTGGTGATGATGATTCGGCGTGCTTGCGAAGGCACCGGTGTTTGGAACCGCCTGCTGGCGTGCGAGCTTGCCCGGTTGCTGGTGTTGCGCGTGGGAGCGGCAAAGGGGGCGGTTTGTTCCTCGCCACCCTTTGCTGATGCAAGTCGCGTAGCGGCATTTTGCCGGGAGGTTTTTGAGCTTAACGCTGTGCCACCACCGGGGCCAGAGGCTGCCTTCTTTGAGGTGCGAACCGGCTTGAGCCCGCTCTCGCTGTTGCGCTGGCTGCGGGTGGAGCGTGCGCGTATGCTTTTGCTCGGGAGTTCAGAGCCCGTGGGGCGGATCGGGGGGCAACTCGGGTTCGCCTCGGCGGGGGCCTTTTCCCGTGTCTTCCGGGAGGTAAGTGGCTTGTCTCCGATTCAATACCGTCGGTTTCACCCGGCAAACTCTCTCTTCTCGATTCGTTACCAAGCAATGAAGAAGCAGGTGGCGCTCCACAAGGCAGAGCACCCGGCCTTATGGAAATGGTGCTTCCATACCAGGCAGCTACGGCTCAAGGGAGGGCATTCTGCGCTGGTCGTGATGCTGCGTGGGGAGGCGGCGTTGTACCTTCCAGATGGGGTGGTGCCTTTCTCTGCGCAGGATCCGAGGGTGCTTTTGGCGGGGAGGGGCCTTCAGATCGAAGGGCGGGGGGCGCGCATGGCAGTGCTGGAGGTGGCCGGGTTTGAGGGCGAGATCGACTTCAAGCGGCTTATCGGTCGCGCTGGCTGGAGATGGCTCACACCCGCGACTCCGGGCGGGTTTCTCGCATTGCAGGGAGCGCTTTGCCGCCAGCCTGTCAATGAGTACCAACGCCTGATGCTGCACGCTTTGACGAGCGCGTTCGTTTACGAATACTTGGGGGGCGCAAGCCAGCCACCCAGCCCGGTGTTCAGCGAACAACCCTCCAAAGTGCTCGCCGAGATCGCCCTGGAGTACCTTCGCAAACACTACAGCCGGCGGCTCACGCTTGGCCAGGTGGCCTACGCCGTGGGGGTGAGCGAAGAGCACCTTGCCCGCGTCTTCCGGGCGGCCACCGGGCAGAGCGTGATGGAGTGTCTCTTCAAGGTGCGCGCACAGGCGGCTTACCGCACTCTGCGGAGGACGCAGCAGCCGATTGCCGAAGTAGCGTATGGGTGTGGCTTCCAGACGGTGGGGCATTTCTACCGGATATTTCGCGAGGTGTACGGCAGGACGCCGGCGTCGGTGCGGTGTGGTGAAAAATAATCAACCACAGAGAAAGACGAGGTTTGGCTTCGGTGGTAGCGTTCGAAGGCATGAACCTCCCCTGTTTGAACCTCCGCTCCGCTTTGTTTGCCCCGGTTGCTTCGGTGGCGCGTTTCTCGCCCCTTGGGGCTGCTCTCTTCTTGTTCGCCGCGCCGCTCTCCGCGGCAGAGTACACGATCAATCTCGGGAGCTCCTCTACCGAGGCCAACTGGAGCGATGCGGTCTGGACGCCAGCCGGGCCTCCTGGCGTGGGGGACTCCATCCACGTCACCTCTGCGGGGAATCTCTACATCGAGACGGACCGGACGTTGGATGTGTTGCGCGGGAGCGGCAATTTTCGGCTTCGCAGCGGCTACAAGGGGGTGACGGGCACGTCGGTAGATACCAAGCTTACCGTGGGGCGGATCGAAGCGTTTTTGGGGAACTCGTTCCAGTTCTTTGATCGCTCGGCGACTTCGCTTCTGAGCGTCGAAGCCGGGTCGATGCTCGTCGGCGGAAGTGGTAACGCGACGATGCATATCGGCCAATCTGCCGGAAACGGGGGCGTTAGCTCCTTCGTCGTCACCGGGACAACGACGATTCAGAACAACAGCATCCTGCATGTGAACGAGATCGGCAGCACCGACCTCGGGCGTCTGCATTTCCAATCCGCGACCAACGCGTCCCATAGCCCCCATGTCTACCTGCGCACGACGAACGATGGCGTTGGCGCGAGCTATAGCATCGTCGTAAAGAGCCTGAGCGCCAGCGTGGATGAAGCCCCCCGCGCCGCGTTGCGCACGGGGAGTAACGCGCAGGTGACGGTGAAGATCACCGGCCCGGGCAGCGCGGGTGTCTCCAACGTCTACCGGTATGACGGCGCGTTGGACGATAGCGAGAGCGGGAGCATCGCGATTGAAAAGAGCGGGATCGATACGCAGATCTTCAACCGACTTGATGGCAACGCCTACAAGGGCGGCACGACGATCAACGGCGGCATCCTTGCCATCACCAATAGCACCGGGAGTGGGCTTGGCACTGGGGCCGTTTCGGTGGGCAACGGCGGCACCCTTGCCGGGCGCGGCCGGGTCGAGTTGGGCACGGGCAATAGCGTCTCGGTATCGGCGGGCGGTGTGATCACCCCCGCGATGCCGGGCGAGACGGGCTTCTCGACGCTCACTTTTAGCGGGGCGGCCAACGGAGCTGCGCCGATCCTCTCCATGCAAAGCGGCGCGGCATTTGCCTTTACGCTGGGGAGCGGGAATGCGAGCGACACGGTGCTCTTCTCCTCCTACACGGTGGGCGATCTGGTGTTGAACGATAACGTCGTCAACGTCACCGGCATCAGCGCGGGGACTTATACGCTCTTCGAGTTCCGCGATGGCGGAGGCAATGCCGTTGCTAGTGGGCTAAGTAGCGGCTTGCAGCTTGGCAGTGGGTTTGAAGGGTGGCACGCCTCGTTTGTGTATGATAACTCGGCCATCTACCTGCAAGTGGTGCCCGAGCCTTCTACCGCCATTCTCGGGCTTGCCACGGTTGGCACGCTTGTCTTCCTCGGGCTTCGCAAACGTGGGCAATGAAGCGTCTCCCCCCCAGACGACGCGGCTTTACCTTGTTGGAGGCGATGCTCTCCATCGGGTTGCTGGCGGTGCTCCTCGTGCTGGCCTTTGCACTCGGGGGTGGGCTAAAGGAGAAATCGCAGATGGCCCGGTGCGTGGCCAATCTGAAGCGGATCGGAGAGGCCACCTCTCTCTACGTCGCAGACCATGACGGAGTTCTCCCGCACTACACCCCTTCGAGTGATGATAACTCCCTTGGCTACGCAACCGTGGGCGCGTGGTATTGGCACCTTGCTCCGTACTTTGGCATCGCAAGGTTGGAGGATGGCGGTGGCGCAATCCTCGGGCCGGATAAGGTGACCGGGCTGCCCGGCCCGGTGGTCTACACCTGCCCGGCGCAGAAGGAGGAGGGGAATGCGGCGAACTTCGAACGGTTCTTTAACTACCCCTCGCTACGCCCGGTCAGCTATGCGCCCAACGGACGGGTCCGGGGGAAGCTATCGGTGCCGTGGCAAGGGGCCGAGGGGCGTTACGTGGCCCCCATTCGCCTGCGGGAGGTGGAG
The DNA here is from genome assembly GCA_037189965.1 of Chthoniobacteraceae bacterium. Classification (GTDB taxonomy): domain Bacteria; phylum Verrucomicrobiota; class Verrucomicrobiia; order Chthoniobacterales; family Chthoniobacteraceae; genus DATMFV01. Next base: position 40,653 of record JBBCKB010000107.1, read on the forward strand.
CGCGCGGCGCAGAAGGTGTGGCTTTCAGACGCGCCCGTCGCGGAAGCCATGAACATCTCCGACTACCGTTGGCAGGATGATTGTGCGGATAAGGACGCCCACCCGCGCTGGGGTTTCTCCCGCCACGGGGGTGGGGGGAACGCGCTATTCTTTGATGGTCGAGTGCAATGGATCTCGTTAACGAGTATTCGTGAGGGCGACTTTAGTGCAAACTTGCGCGCCCTCTTTTTTCCCTACGAATCATGATCCTGCGCTACTTCCTCCTCCTCATTTGCCTCGCCTTGCCACTCCGTGCGGCGGAACCGACCCGTGTTCTCCTCTTTGGCGATAGCCACATGATTACCACTTACCTGCCCAAAGAAGATGCAGTGACGGCGCAGCTCCAACGAGCGCTAGAGGCGCAATGGCCGGGGCAGCCGGTGACGGTGCAGAACTTCGCACGCAATGGCGAGTGGATCGCGCGGTTTCTCCTCAAAGGGGGCTACCAAGCTGCATACACCACCGCCAAGGGGGCAGATATTATTTTCATTCGCTATGGGATGAACGATTACAAACGCATTCCTGCCGAAGAGTACGCCAAGCATCTGCGCGCTTTTCTCGACCGGGTACAGGCCGACTTTCTCCAAGCCCGCATCATTCTGGAGACGAGCATTTATTTTGACCCCGCCCATTTTAGTGACAACGCAAAGCTCAACACCACCCTGCACCCGTACCGCGAGGCGATTCGCGCGTTAGCAGCCGAGCGGGGGTTGCCCGTGTGCGACATCTACGAAGCCTCGCGCGTGGCGACCGAGGCGGGCAACTGGGATTTGCGCATCCGCCGCATGAAGAAGAACGAGCCCAGGGTGATCGACGCCAGCCAAGACGCCGGGCGCGAGAACGATATGCGCTGGTTTACCGACAGCCACCCCAACCGCGAAGGGGTGCGCATTGCAGTGGCCGCCGAGGTGGCTTTGCTCAAAACACTTTACCCAGAATCTCTCCCCACCGGGGGCGGCAAACAAGCCCGGGCTGCGATTGCGCCCGCGGAGTTTGAGGCCGCTCTACAATTCCCCGCGGCGCGTTTGGAGGGGAAGCGTAGCGCCAGCGACAACGACTCCCAACCTTGAAACAACTCCTCCTTCTCTTTCTAATTCCGTGCAGCCTCAGTGCCTCTTGGCACTACGATGGAGAAGGAGGCAAGCTGGAGATCGATTCGGAACACTCGGGCCGAATCCTCCAATGGGAGACAGAAGGGCAGCGTTGGATTAGCAACCCCGCAGGGGCCGGTGCGCCCGGGTTCTCTGCAAGCTCTGCCCGTGAGGGGAAAAGCGGTGTCACCCTCAAAGGAACGCTCGCTGGGGGGGAGCCTGCTACGCTGACTTACCGCGTGGAAGACGAAGGCCGCCGCCTGCGGGTCGAGCTAGAGCGCGAGAAGGGCGAGGGGCTTTCCTGGCAGCAACCGCTCTCCCTACAACCGCGCAAACGCATCTGGTACCGGGGCGACCGGGGGCATGGCTGGGAGACGCGCTATTTCTACCAGTTCATGTCGTCCACCTTTGGGAGCCTGCTCCCTGTGCCAGACCGCAACGAGTGGCGCTACTTCGAGCTAGAGCAGCGAGCACCGACGGGCTTCCGGCTCTGGCGCAGCGAAAGTGAGCAGACCGCGCCGCTCATTATGCAGCAGGGCGAGCGCGCCGAACCCCGCGTGCAGGTCTTTGATGAACGCGGCGGCGTCACCCTCGCACTGGAGGGCAAGCCAGCACCCTACGCCTTGCGCGTGGATGCCGCCGGTGGGGCCTCGGTAGAGGTGAGCCTCCCCAAAGCATCGAGAGCCGAGTGGAACCTTACGGCGCACCCTTCCGAAGACGCCGTGCTGGCCGCGCGGGGTGGGGGAACCGCCGACCGCCCTGACCCGGCGGACGCGCTTCGCGAGCCGAGTTGGCTGCGCGAGACGGCGGCCTCTGGCCCGCAGGTTGTGAGCGGCGGCTACCCGTTTGCCCGAGGTGCGTTGGCGGCGGGCGAGGCGGTGCGCGTCTTGGTAGCGGGCAAGCCCGTGCCTGTGCAGGCAAAGCCGCTGGCATTCTGGCCCGATGGCAGCGTGAAGTGGAGCCTGCTCACCTTTCCCATCGACCCGGCGCAAGCGGTAGCGAAGGCGGAGCCGCCGCGTGTTTCGCTGCGCGACGGGCGCTTTCTCCCGGTGGAAGTCGCCACCGGCGGCAAAGCCGTGGCCGCGCCCGAGACGGTGCAGGTAGAGCAACCTTCGCCGGGGAAAGTGGTCGTTACGAATGGTGCATTACAAGCCACGCTCGGCACCGGGCCCAAATGGCTGGAGAGCCTCCGTTGGCAGGGGGAGGAGCAATTTGCCTTCCACGAAGGGACGCGGCTGGCGTATTCCGACTACCGGTTCAACCCGGAGTCCGTCCCCCCGTTTGCGCAGGCGTTGGTTGGGGGGACGGAAGACCGGGGGGTGTTGAGCGTCGATTCCGTAACCGTGGAAGAGAGCGGCCCGCTCCGCGCCGTGGTGCGGCTAGAGGGGCTCACTAACAACACCGAGCCGACACGTATCATCCTGCGGCTGGAGTTTCTCGCCGGGCATCCGCAAGTGCGCCTCACGCATACCGCCGTCTTCCGCTTTGCAGACCCGCGCAAGACGTGGCTCACCGGGCTGGGCGTGGAGCTGCCGCTTGCCAAGGAGGGGCGGGCGATCCGGTTTGGCGGCGTGACTGGGCAGAGGGTGCCCTCGCCAGCGCGGCTGGTGCAGGAGACGCCGCTCTACGGTGTGCTGCAAACGCTGGGGCGCGAGGCCGGGCTCGGGCGCTCGCCGGGTTGGGGCGAAAGCGGCGGCGTGTTTGGGATGATCCGCAACTTCTGGCAGCAGGCCCCGGCGGCGGTCGGGTTTACCAAAGACGCATTGAAGCTGGAGTTTTGGCCCGCCGACGCGCCGCCGATGGAGATGCGCCGCTACTCGCAATGGCCGCACCCCGCCCAAGGCGAGTCGGCCGCGCCCGATGCGGGGTGGGTCGAAAGGGTTTATTACGCCCAAGGCCCGGTCTACGGGCTCTCGCGCACGCACGAGGCGTTGCTGGCTTTTGGCGACGGAGGGCAGCCGTTGGCGGCAGATTTCCAGAGCCCGCCGCTGCTCTATGCCGGGTGGGCGGCGTACCGGCCGCTCTTGCTCCCCTCTGCCGAGAAGGAGCAGTGGCCCCGGGCGTGGGAGAACTGGACGCGCCTTGCGCAGTTCTGGCTCCACCATCGCGCGCTCTACGAGTGGTATGGCTTTTGGCACTTTGGCGATGTGCGCCACCGCTTCCGCCACGGGTACGGATCAGTGGCGACGCCCGAGGCGTTGGTGGCAGGGCGTCCGTGGGAGATTGAAAAATGGACCAAGGCCGTGAACCGCGCCAGCCGGCTAGACCGCTCCCTCTTTCGTGTAGACTACCGCCCAGAAAATGACTGGGCCTTTGATAACGGGCGTTGGGGGTGGAGCAATACCGAGGGGCTCCCGGGGCTTTTCTTTCAGCACGAATACCTGCGCCATGGCAACCGCGCGGTCTACTTCGCCGCAGAGGCACTTGGGCGGCACTCGCGCGATGTGGTGACTCGGCAGGAAGGGCCGCTCCTCGGTGTTGGTACCCGCCACGGCGTCCAACACTGGAGCGATGGCAACCACGAGGAGCGGCAGACGACGATCACCGAATATCGGCTCCACTACTTCCTGAGTGGCGAGCCGCGCTCGCGCGAGGTGCTTGAGACGCTTTACCAAGAGGTCTACTCGAAGAAGAAAGCTTCTTATGCAGCAGCGCACAGTGGGCGCTTGGGCGGGCTGCTCTTTCATTGGGAGGTGACGGGCGATGCCGCAGAGGCAGAGCAGCTCCACCGTTATACACGGCTCTTCCTTGAGCCGGGCGGGCTTAATGTCGCCCCGGTGGCCATCTTCCCCGCACTGGAGAAGCGCGGCGAGCCGCAGGGCCTCAATGATGGGACGATGTTTTTCCAAACCTTTGGCGGCATGCACGCGCTGCTGGAGTACCAGCAGTTGATGAATGATGCCGAGATCGCCAGCGCCGTGGTCGGCATGGCAGACCACGTGCTTAAAACGCCCGATCTTGCCAACCGCTACCGGCAGGGTAAATCCTCTGCCTCCATGGTCTACTGGCCTGCCTTGGCGTTTGCCGCCCGCCATGCCAAAGAGCCTGCGCCTTACCGAGCCTTGCTGGAGGCGTACCTCCACGGTGGGAAGTGGGCAGACCTTTACCAGACCGTGAGCCGCAACCCTGCGCACTGGAGCGGGCCCACGGCGTTTCTGGAGAGCAATGTCTCGGGTGGCATGTTCTGGAACAACTGGGCCCCGATGATCGCATGGGGGCTGGGGGAGAAGGAGCTGTGGAGTGAGGCGATGGCGACCGCGTTTGAAAAGCGGGAGGCCGAGGGCGAGCCCGTAGCGCCGTGGCGTCCCGGTTGGCAGACGGAGTACGATGCGCACCCCGAGCTGCACCCTTACCTCGGCGTGCAGCAGCCGTGGGCGCAGTAGCCGCTACCGCGCGGGGGTGGCGGCCGAAAGGTTGACCGGGTATTCCGGGTACCGGGTTTGCAGCTCGTTGAGGAGCTTGGCGGCCTGTTGGCTATCCCCCGCCTTTTCATAAGCGCGCCACGCTTTCTCCAGCGCTTTGGGGGTGAGGGTGGCATCTTCGAAGACGAGCGCGGTGCTCTGGTAGAGCTTTGCGGCGGCTTCGTGCTCACCCCGGGCGGCAGCGATGTCGCCCGAAAGAATGCGGCCATTGGCGTTCATGCGGCCTTCGGGCTGAAGCTCCAGCACTTTCTTTGCGGAAGCCTCTGCCTCCGTGTACTGGCGTGCGCCGAGCTGCGCCTGCCCGAGGGCGAGGTGGCCAGCGGCAAGGGCGTAGGGGGCAGTCTCGCCGTTAAGGTATTTGCGGATGGCCTCTTCGGCCTGCTGCCATTTGCCAAGCCGGGTTTGGGCTTGCCCGAGGTTGAGCCAATCTGCCGGGGTGACTTCCTCTTGCGGGCCCTGGGTGAGCCGGGTGAGGACGGCTTCCGCTCCGGCGGCGTCCTGCTCTTTGAGGCTTTCGGCCCCGAGCCAGCGGAGGATCTCGGTGGGTACTTTTGTCTCGGCAGAGGCGCTGCGCACTTCTTCGGAAAGGGCGGCACGGTCTTCGAGGTAGAACTTGGAGGCCATCAACAACGCGGTGGCTTTCTCGGCGAAGTCTTTGTCCAGCTTGCGCGCTTCGGTAAGGGGGGGGATGGCGCCCGCATAGTTGCGGGCCTGGAAGGCGGCATGGCCGATCCAATAATTTGCCTGCCCGGCGGCGGCGGTCTGCGGGAATTCTTTGAGGAGCTCGCGGAAGGCTTCCATCATCCCCCGGGTATCATCCAGCTGGCCGAGGATGAGGGCCTTGCGCTGGAGGCAGAACTCCCGCTCTTTGGCCCGGGGGAAGCGGCGCAGCAGATCGTCAAAATCCGCAAGGGCGGCCTTGTAGTTGCGCACGCGCTCGTAGGAGTAGGCGCGCTGGGCGAGCGCGGTGGCCGCGAGCTTGTGCACGGGGTAGCGGCTCAGGAAGGAGGAGAAGGCCTGGATCGCCCCGGGCTGGTTGCCGACTTGCGCCTGGCACCAGCCAAATTTGAAGATCGCCTCGCTCTGGAGGTCTGCGGGAAGCCCGGCTTCCTGTAGCGTGGCGTAGAGCGGCGCGGCGAGGTCGTAGCGCCCGGCTTTGTAGTACGCTTCGGCCTTCATGAGGGAGAGCTGGTTGCGGCGGTCGCCCTCCTCGGGGTGGGCGGAGAGGTAGGCATCAATCTCCGCAACGAGGTCTGCCGAGCCGGTATTATAAAGGCCGACAAGGCGCTGGTATTGCGCTTCCTCGGCGTGCTCGGAGCCGGGGAATTCCTTGGCGATGCGGTCGTAAAATGCCTGCGCTTCCCCCGGCTTGCCCAGCTGGCGCAAGGTGTTGCCGGTGATCAGGAGCGCCTCCGGGAGCGACTTGGCGGAGAAGACGGGCTCCAGCCGCTGCCACGCTTCGAGGGTTTGCGGGTATTGCTGCTGGTTGTAAAGGGCGCGCAAGAGGCCGTTGGCCGAGACTTCGCGCCAAATGCCGATCTCGGGGAGGGTGACGGCTTTGGAAAGCTCCTCAGCGGCCTTCGCGTAGTCTTTCTGCTCCAAATGGATGAGGCCGAGCCGTGCGGTGGCCTCCGCCTGCACGGCGGGCTTTTCCGAGCCGGAGCGGAGATTTTCGAGCAAGACAAGTGCCTGCCGCCGCCGCCCGGAGCCTTCAAAGAGCTGGACGAGGGCGAGCTGGCTGGCTTCGCGAAACGGGTTTTCCCCCGGTTCGGAGAGGACATCTTCGTAAGCCTGGATGGCGTCTGCGGTGAAGCGGAGCTTCTCCAGCGCGCGCGCGGCGTAAAACTTTGCGGAGAGGACGACGGCCGGGTCCTTCACCCACACGGAGGCTTTGCGGAAGAAGGCGACGGCGGAGGAATAATCCTGCTCTGCAAAGCAAAGCTCGGCGAGCCGGTAGGAGGCGGGGCCGATAAAGTCTCCCTGCTGGAAGTTGAAGACGAGGGCTTCGTAGTTCTTCCGTGCGGCATTGCGGCTGCCGCTCTGGCGGTAGCACTCGGCAAGGCGGAAGAGGGCGGCCTGCCGGTCGCGGCCATGGGGGAAGTTGGCAAGGTAGCGCTCGAACTCCGGGATGGCGCGGCTATACTCTTTGCGGGCGTAGAGGCCGTTGGCGTAGGCAAACTGGGCCAGCTCCGCGGGGATGGGGGCATTGCCGGGGGAGAGGCGGATCTCTTCGGTGCCCGGGTCGAGATGGCGGGTGGCTTCAGCGGGCTCTGCCGATTCAGGTCGGGGGGCGGGGCGCGGGGCGGGCTCGGCGCGGGGGGGCTCTGGCTCGCGTTCTTCAGGCGGGGCAGTGCGAAGCTCAGGGATCTCCGGGGAAATGCGAGGGTCTTCCGGGGCAACCGGCTCGGCGCGGCGGATCGGGTGTTCGTCGGTGACTTCGGCGGCCGGCTCGTCAAGCCGCTCCACCGGGGAGGCCCGGGGCGGCTCGGGGGTGGGCGCTTCCACGGCTTGGGCTCGGCGGACTTCCTGCGCATCGAGCAAGGTGGTGCCGGGGCCCGTGCTTTCCACAACGTCTGCCCGCGCGGCGCGCTCGGTGGGGCGGCGCTGCTCCAGATAACGGTCCATCCATTTCTGGGCGGCGGCGGGGTGCGCTGCCAACAAGGTTGCTAGGGTATAGAGAAGACGCCGCCGGGCCATGGTTTCCTTACGGTTGCTGCTGCGGTTGAGCGGTGGCAAAGTCGATATTCCAGATATTGGCTTTGCGGCAAAGGTCGAGCACTTCGACGATGGAGCGGTAGGCTGCGGCTTCATCTCCACGCAGGATCACGGCTTGGTCGGGGTAAAGCTCGGAGAGGGCGCGCAGCTTCTCTTCCAGCTCGGGGAGGGAGATCTCCTTGCGGTTGAGGACGACCGTGCCATTAGCCCGGACGTTAAGAACCACCTGGTTTACATACGGCTGCTGCTCGCCTGCATTGGCAGCGGTGGGGACTTTGACGTCCAGCGCATTTTCACTCAGCGCAAAGTTCCACGTGACGATGAAGAAAACGAGCAGCACGAGCAAAATATCCACCATCGGGGCGATCTGAAACCCCAAGAGGTGCGGTGTGGCTCGCTGGCGAAAGTTCATACCCGGGGGTGATTAAAACTCGTCATCCACCGAGACGGCAGAGGCGCTTTTGCGTGCGGGCTCTTCCCGGCGCTGGCGGTTGACAATGGCCCGCTCGTGGTGCGGGATGGCGAGCAGGCTGACGACGTGGGTGGATGCACGCTCGAGCTCCGAAATGAGCGCCTGCACCCGGTTGCGGAAGAGGGCGTAGCACGCGGCGGCGGCGATGCCGACAATCAACCCCGCGCCGGTGGCTACCAGTGCCTCAGAGACGCCCTGGGCCAGCAGCACCGGGCGGCTGGCTTGAGAGACATTGCTGGCCAGCACCCCAAAGGAATGGATGATGCCGAAGACCGTGCCCAAGAGGCCGACCATCGGCGCCAGTACAGCGATGTCTGCGAGATAGGTGACGCGGTGCTGCATCGCGGCGGCTTGGGTGCCGCCTTCGGTCTGCGCGATCTCGCGGATGGCTTCCAGCGGGGCGCTCGGGTTTTTCTCGGCAAAGTCGAGCGTGCGGCGCACGACTTTGGAGATCGCCTCCGAGTGTCGATGCGAGATGGCCAGCAGGGCGGGGTAATCCCGCTTCTTGAGCAGCACATCTGCGGTGTTCATAAAGTGGTTGGAAACCACCGCCCCGCGCCGAAGCGTGAGGATAAAAAAGAGGACCAGCATGACGGTGAGCACCGAAAGCGCGCAGAGCGGCACCATGGCCCATCCGCCGCTTTGCAGGAGGCCCAGAAGCGTTACCGGCTGAGCCGCTTTGCCCGTGGCTTCGGCGACGTGGAGCGCGGCGCTCTCCTGCGCCCAGAGCGGAGCAGCGGCAAGGAGCCCGGCGGCGAGGGTAAAAAGAGAGCGTTTCATGGGAGTGGGTGGTGTATAATACGGTCTGCGCCCGAGGTTTCAACCGGCCATTTGCCGGTGGCGACCGCGCCCAAACGTATGACGCCCCTGCACCCCAAAGACAAGCCTGACCTTCGCCCCAAGCTCCACGAGCTGCCACACCAGCCCGGGGTTTACCTGATGCGCGACCGGTTGCGGCGGGTCATTTACGTCGGTAAGGCGCGGGATTTACGCAAGCGCGTGAGCCAATACTTTATGGCTTCCAAGCGCCGCACGGCAGACCTCAAGACGCAGGCGCTGCTCGATAGTGTGTGGGATCTGGAGTGGCACACGGTGCGCAGCGAGCCCGAAGCGCTGCTGCTGGAGGGGCGGCTGATCAAGGAATTTCGCCCAAAGTACAACATTTCGTTTCGGGATGATAAACGCTTCCTGCTGGTGAAGGTGGACCTTGCCGAGGAGTGGCCGCGCTTTCGCCTCTCGCGCTTCCGCAAGGAGGATAATGCGCGCTACTTCGGCCCGTTTGCCCACGCGGGGGCATTGCGGCAGACGCTCCACTACATGCGCAAGCGCTTTGGCATCCTTACCTTTGGCCGAGGCGCGCCGAGCGAGCGCGAGCTCAAGAGCTCCACCTACCAGGTGCTTGCCAAGCTCACCGGTTTTTCCTCCGGCCACTACCGGAGCCGGGTGGAGGAGGCGTGCAACTTCCTCGCCGGAGAATCGCGAGAGCACCTCGCCGGGCTGGAGGAGGAGATGCGCAAGGCGGCCGAGAAGCTCGACTTTGAGCGCGCTGTGGAGCTGCGCAACATGCTCGAGAACCTCCGCAAGACGACCGCCCCGGTGCGCAAGTTTACCCGGCAGACGCCGATTCTCGCGGGGATCGACCCGGAGGCCGACTTGCGGGCGCTCAAAGACGCCCTTTCTCTGCAACGCCCGCCGGGGGTGATGGAGTGCTTCGATATTTCCAACATCTCGACCACGCATATCGTGGCTTCCATGGTTTGCTTCCGCAACGGCGTGCCCGACCGCGCCAGCTACCGGCGCTTCCGCATCACGGGGGTGGAGGGGCAGAACGACTTTGCGAGCATGGCCGAGGTGGTCCGCCGCCGCTACGCCCGCGTGCTGCGCGAGACCCGCCCGGCAAAGCAGGATGGGGTGGATTATAGCGCCGAGTATTCGCAGGAGCCGGTGGCCGACGCGGTGGCGCGCTCGGCGGGAGGGGGGAGGCTGCCGGATTTGGTGATTGTGGATGGTGGCAAGGGCCAGCTCTCCAGCGCCTGCCGGGAGCTCCAGCGGCTTGGGCTGCACGAGCTGCCGATCATCGGGTTGGCCAAGGAGTTTGAGGAAATTCACCGCCCGGGCCGTCCGCAGCCGCTCCTGTTGCCGGAAGACTCGGGCGCGCTACGCCTGCTCCAGCGCATTCGCGATGAGGCGCACCGTTTTGCCAACGGCTACCACCAGCTTCTGATGAAGCGGCGCATTGCCGAAAGTATTTTGGATGATTGCCCCGGCGTGAGCGAGGCCCGCAAGAAAGCGCTCTTAAAGACGTTTGGCTCGGTGGCCCGGCTGCGGAAGGCGACGGTGGATGCCGTGGCGGAAGTGCCCGGCATCAGCCGCAAGCTGGCGGAGCAAGTGCTGGAGTTTCTGCGTGAGCGCGAGGGGTGAGGGTAATGCCACGATAGGCAACCATTGTAGGCCGTCTCTGTGAGACGGGAGTCCAACCTCATGGCGTTTCACAGAAACGCCCTACCATTTCCCGTTGCCTCGTTACTCCAGCTCGTAGCGGGGGATGGAGGGGTCTGCCTCTTCGCTCCACGCATCCACGCCGCCGCGCAGGGCTTTGACGTTGGTAAACCCATGCCCGGCGAAGAAGGTGGCGGCATCCAGCGTGCGTTTGCCCTGGTGGTCTACGAGGACGAGGAGGGCCTCGCGGTCCCACGAGCCGAGGATTTCCTGCATGAGCTCCTGGGTGAAGAAGGTGGCGCTGGCGATCCGCGCGGCATCAAACTCCTCGCGGGTGCGGATGTCGAGGATCTTGGGCGCGCCGCCCTCGTCGAGGATCGCTTTGAGCGCGGTGGGCTCGATGAGCATTTGCTGCTCTTCCTCGTGGCTCGCGAGCAGGTAGGTGATGACCTCTTGCACGGGGAGGTTTTCATTCCGCTCGCAAACTCCGGCGAGGGTTTCCTCTTGGCTGAAGCCGCAGCTCGAGCAGCCGCCGATGTGGTACTTGCGGAAGAGGGCGCGCTGCGCACCGGGCAGCCGCTCCAGAAGGGCGGCCATGGTGATGGCGGGGTCGATCGTGCTCATGGCGGGTAAGATGGCAGGCTTGGGGCGCGCGGGCAACCGGCTTTACTTCGCCAGCAGGGCGAGGATCGGCTGCGGGTAGACGCCGAAGACGAAGATGAGCGCGGAGAGGATGACGATGGTGGCTTTCGCGAGCGGGGAGGCGGTGATGGCCTCGGTTTCCCCGGTGGCGGGCTCGTTCCAGTACATGGCGCGCACGACTTTGAGGTAGAAGTAGAAGCCCGCGCCGACGGTGACGACACCGACGATCAGGAGGGCCCACTGCTGCTGTGCGATAGCGGCCTTGAAGACGAGGAACTTGCCGATAAACCCGGCGGTGAAGGGGACGCCCGCCAGCGAGATCATCGCGGTGAGCATGCCGAAGGCGAGGAAGGGGTTCCGCTGGCTCAGGCCGTTAAAGTTGGCAATATCATCCCCGCCGGTGGCGCGGTTGACGATGACCATGATGAGGAAGGCGAGCAACGTCATCAACAGGTACGCCGCAAGGTAGAAGGAGACGGTGATGGGCACTTCCGTGCCATTACCCCAACTCGCGAGTGCGACAAGGAGGTAGCCAGCCTGCCCGATGCTGGAGTAAGCGAGGAGGCGCTTGAGGTTCTCCTGCGGCATGGCGGCGAGGTTGCCGTAGATGAGGGTGAGGATGGCGAGCCCAGCGAGGACGAGGAGGAGCTTGGGCGCGATGGTGGGCGAAGCCAAAAACGGCTGGAGTACCCGCATGAGGACGATAAAGCCCGCCGCCTTGGAGGCAACGGAGAGGAATGCGGTGATCGGCGTAGGCGCGCCTTGGTAAACGTCGGGCACCCAGAGCTGGAAGGGGGCGGCGGCGACTTTAAAGCCGAGCCCGACGAGGACGAGCGCCATGCCGAAGAGGAGGGCGGTGGTGCGGTCTGGAGGGAGGACGGCGATGGCGAGCGTGAGCTGCTCAAGGTTCGTCTGCGCGGTGACACCAAAGATCCACGTGATGCCGTAGACAAGGAAGCCGGTGGAGAGCGCCCCGAGGATGAGGTATTTGACGCCCGCCTCCAACGAGGCGGCGCTGCGCCGCATGTAGCTAACGAGGACGTAGAAGGAGATCGTCACCAACTCAAGGGCGACGAAGATCATGATGAAATCCGCCGCAGAGGCCATCCACATGAGGCCGACGCAGGTGAAGATCGGGAGTGCGAAGAACTCGCCCAAGCCCGCCCCGGGGGTGGCCGCGGGAATGTAGCGGCTCAGGATGGGGCGGTACTCGACGGCCATGATGAGGACGACAAGGGTGGCCGCCAGCGCGAGCTGTTTGTAGAAGAGGGCGAAGCTATCTGCCACGTAGAAGGGGGCAAGCTGCGGCGCGCCGGAGAGATCTGCCGGGCCGGAGAAGAAGGAGGCGATGAAGACGGCGCCGATGCCGACAATGGCAAACCAGCCGAGGCCGGCGCGGTTGCTCCGGTTGTCAAAAGCTTCGAGAAGCAGGACGATGAGCCCGATCGCAAAGACGCTGATGTCGAGATAGAGGGGCGGGATCATTGGGCAACGAAGATCTTCACAGTGGGCGTGACGAGGTTAAGAAGCGGCTGCGGCCGGAACCCGGCGAAAAGGAGCGCGGCCAAAAGGAGGATGACGGCGAAGCGGTAGCAGCCACAGCCGGGGGTGAGGTTTTCCCAGCGCTGCGGGGTTTCGCCAAGGAAGGCGGCACGGTAGCCGCGCAGCATGTAGATGGCGGAGATGACGACGCCCCAGAGAGCGGCGATGGTCACCCACTGGAACTCGGTAAACGCCAACCCTTTGCCCGCGTGGGCGAAGGCTCCGAAGAAGACGAGGACTTCTGCCGCGAAGTTCCCAAACCCGGGCAGGCCGATGGAGGCAAACGCGGCGATGCCGAAGGCATAGCCGACGAAGGGGAGCTTCTTGGCGATGCCGCCAAGCTGCGAAAACTCCAGCGTACCGGTGCGGCTGCGGACTTCACCCACCAGCGCAAAGAGCGCGGCGATGGAGAGGCCGTGTGCAAACATGAGGAGCGATGCGCCACCTAGCCCAAGGAGATTAAAGGAGGCGAGCCCCAGGAAGATGTACCCCATGTGCATGACGCTGGAGTAGCCGAGCATCCAATCCAACCGGCGCTGGGCGATGGTGGCGAGGCCGACGTAGAGGATGTTGCCGGTGAGGAGGACGAGGAGGACGGTGGTCCACTCCTGAGCTGCACCGGGGAAGAGGGGCAGCCCCACGCGCAGGAGGCCGTAGAGGCCAAATTTCTTGAGCACCCCGGCATGCAACATGGCAGCGGGGGCGGGGGCGCTGGCATACGCCTGCGGGGCCCATGTGTGGAAGGGGAAGAGCGAGATGAGGATGCCGAAGCCGATGAGGATACACCCGTAGACCCACGAGAGCTGCGGGATCTGCCCTTGGGTGGCAAGCGTCTGAAGCGCGGGGATCTCAAACGTGCGGGCAGCTTCAGGGACGCTCAGGTAGAGGCCCACGAGGCCGATGAGCAGGATGATGCTGCCGATGGCGAGGTAGACGGTCGCCTTCCAAGCGGCGGTGGCGCGGTCGCCGCTGCCCCAGATACCGATAAGCAGGAAGGTGGGGATGAGCGCCAGCTCGTGGAAGATGTAGAAGAAGAAGAGATCCAACGAGGCAAACGCCCCGGTGGCCCCGGCAGAGATAAAGAGGAGGCACCCGTAGTAGAGCCCGGCGCGCTTCTCAAGGTTTGCCGGGGCGACCCACACCGCTGCCACGGAGACAAGCGCCGTGAGCAGGAGCATGAGGAGGCTCAGGCCGTCGGCACCCAGGTGGAAGTTGAGCTTCCACTCCGGCACCAGCGGGAGGATCGACTGGAACTGGTAGCCCGCGGCCGCCAGGTCGTACCGGCAGAGGAGCCAGAGGGTGAGGGCGAGGTTCAACGCCACGGCCAGGAGCGATGTTTTCCGGGCGGGAGCGCCGAGAAACACCGCGACGGCGGCGACGATCGGGATGGCGACGAGGAGGTTCAGCACGGTTATTTGAAAATGACGAAGTAGAAGAGGGCGACAACACCCGCGCCAAAGAAGATGGCGTAGAATTGCAGGTTGCCGATCTGGAGGTAACGGAGCAGGAAGCCGAAGCCCCACGTGCCACCGCTAGCGCCACGAACGAGGAGGACATCGATAATCCACCGGTCGAAGAAGCCGCTAAAGCGGGCCAGCAGATCGTGCGTGTTGCGGATGAGGAAGGCGTACAACTCATCAAAACCAAACTTCTTGGCGAAGGGCTCGATGTAGATCGGGTCTTTGCTCTTACCCCAGTAGAGGGCGGCGCCGAGGAGGATGCCGAGGACCGCCCCGCCTGTGGCGAGGTAAGGGACGTTGGAGTGTACGTGCTCGGGGATAGTGATGAACCGGCCGATGAACCAAGCGGACCCAGCGCAGATGGATGGGATGGCGAGGAGCAGCAGCGGCCCGGACATGAGCGCGGGGACTTCATGGGCGTGGTCCGCATGGTCGGTACGCGGCTTGCCAAAGAAGACGACGACGAAGAGGCGCGTCATGTAGAACGCGGTGAGGAAGGCAGTGAAGAGGCCGATGTAGAAGAGCGGGGCGCTCTGGACCTGCGCGACGATGAGGATCGAGTCCTTGCTATGGAAGCCGCTGGTGCCCCAGATACCCATAAGCGCCGCGGTGCCTACCAGGAAGGTGCCGGCAGTGACCGGGAGCTTTTTGGCCAGCCCGCCCATCTTCCAGATGTTCTGCTCGTGGTGGCAGGCGTAGATGACGGCACCGGAGCCAAGGAAGAGCAGCGCCTTGAAGAAGGCGTGGGTGACGAGGTGGAACATCGCCGCATCCTTGGAGGCAAGGCCGACGGCCATGACCATATAGCCCAACTGCGAGAGGGTGGAGTACGCCAGCACGCGCTTGATGTCGTTCTGCTGCGTGGCAATGAGCGCGGCCATGAGCGCGGTGATGCCGCCGATCCACGAGATGATCTGCAAGGCACAGGGCGAAATCTCGATGAGGAAGAAGACCCGCGCGAGCATGTAGACACCCGCCGCGACCATGGTGGCGGCGTGGATCAAGGCGGAGACCGGGGTCGGGCCCTCCATGGCGTCGGGAAGCCAGACGTGGAGTGGGAACTGCGCGCTCTTGCCCAGCGTACCGCAGAAGACGGCGAGCACGGCGACGGTGGCCAGCAGTGGCATGCCCGCAAAGGCCCCGAGGTTTTCGCGAATCTGGTCAAACCCGATGGCTCCGGTGGTGGTCCAGACGATGAGGATGCCGAGCATGAAGCCGAAGTCGCCCAGGCGGTTGGTGATAAAGGCTTTGTTGGCAGCGGCGGGCGGGGCGGCTTTATTGTACCAATGCCCGATCAGGAGGAAGGAGGAGACGCCCACCAACTCCCAGAAGATGAACATCATCACGAAGTTGTTCGCGAAGACGATGCCGAGCATCGAGAACATGAAGAGCGACAGAGCGCCGAAGTAGCGGCCCTTGCCATCGTCCTCCTTCATGTACACAAGGGAGTAGAGGTGGATGAGGGTGCCGATGCAGGTGACGACCAGCATCATGGCTTTGCTCAACCCATCAATGGTGAAGCCGATCTCAAGGTTTAACCCGCCGAGCGAGATCCACGGCAGCGGCTCGACGGTGGCTCCCGCCGGGGCGAGGAAGACGCCGATGCTGGCCGCAAGCGTGGTGAGGACCGCAAGGACAGAGATGCCCGCGCTGACGTTATGCAGCCGTTTGAAGAAAAGGCCGATGAGCGCGGCGCTCAATAACGGGACAAAAAGGACGAGCAAGACTAGCAGGTGAAGCGACATACCCTAGAATTTCAGCGTGTTGATGTCCTCTACGTGGACAGTCTGCCGCGCCCGGTAGAGGGCGACGATGATGGCAAGGCCGACGGCCACTTCCGCCGCGGCGACGGTGATGATGAAGAAGACGAGCATCTGCCCGTTGTAGTTGGGCAGGCCACCGGTGCCGTTAAACCGGGAGAAGGCGACGAGTGCTAGGTTGGCGGCGTTGAGCATCATCTCCAAACACATGAAGATGACGATGAGGTTGCGCCGAAAGAGCACTCCGGCAAAGCCAAGGGCAAAGAGGAGCCCGCTGACGAGCAGGTAATCGTTAAGGGTGACCATTGGAAATCCGGTTACTTGAGTTCGCGCTTGCTCAGTACGACGACGCCGACGGTGGCGACGAGGATGAGGACGCCGACGACTTGGAACGGCAGGTTGTAGCTGGAGAAAAGGAGGTGGCCAATCTCGGAGACATCATCCACCTTCTGCGGGAGCGGCTGGAGCGGCGTCTGCCCAAAGGGGAAGCGGTTCAAAACGGTGACGAGCTGGGCCACAAACAGGGCGACGATGGCCCCGCCACCGATGACGGCGGAGGTCTTCAATTTGCGGCGCGTCTCGGCTTTGATGTCGAGCAGCATGATGATGAAGAGGAAGAGGACCATGACGGCCCCGGCATAGACGAGCACTTGGACGACGCCGATAAAGTAGGCGTTAAGCGTCACAAAAAGGGCCGCAAGCCCGAGAAAGGAGGCCACAAGGCTGAGAGCGCTCGCCACGGGGTTTCGGTTCAGGATGACTGCCGTGCCGAAGCCGAGCATCAACGCAGAGAAGAGCCAGAAGAAGATGGGATTCATCGCAAAAAACGCGGGTGGGTTACTTCTTCTCGTTCCACTTGTGGACGAGGCCGGTACGGATGCCGCCCAGCTCGATGAGCTTGGCTTTGTTGTGGACCATTTCTTTGCGGCTGGTGCCGACGATGGCGTAGTCTTTACGCAGGAAGATGGCCTGCTCGGGGCAGACTTCCTCGCACATGCCGCAGTAGATGCAGCGTACCATGTCGATGTCGAACTCTGCAGGCTGCTTCTCGACTTTGGCGTTGGCGTTGTCGGAAGGGATCTCCCCCGGGGTGATCTTGATGGCCCGGGGCGGGCAGATGAATTCGCAAAGCTGGCAGGCGACGCACCGGGTGCGGCCATGTTCGTCGGAGACAAGGGTGGGGGCCCCCCGGTAGTGGGCGGGCATGTGCGCATCCCACTTCTCTTCCGGGTACTGCATAATGACCTTGGTCTTGCCACGCAGCATGCGGACAAGGTGGCCGACGGTGATTTTCAGCCCCGCAAAGACGGTAGGCAGGTAGATCTTCTCGGCGAAGGTCAGTTTGGGACGTGGGACGGTGTAGGCCATGGCGGAAGTTCTCTACTGGCGAAGGGCGACAATACCCGCAGTGAGGAAGATGTTGACAAGCGCGATTTCAAAAAACCAGATCCACCCCAAGGACATGAGCTGGTCATAACGGAAGCGCGGCAGCGTCCAGCGCACGAAGATGAAGAAAATAAGGAAGGCGGAGACCTTGGCGAAAAAGACGCCGATATTCACCAAGCCCCAGAGGATGCCCGAGGAACCATCGGGGATCCACGGTACCGACCAGCCACCGAGGAAGAGGACGACGATGAGGGCGGAGCCCAAAATCATGGCCGCGTACTCTCCGAGGAAGAAAAGGGCGAACTTCATGGAGGAGTACTCCGTGTGGTAGCCGCCGACCAGCTCGGTCTCCGCTTCGGGAAGGTCGAAGGGGAGGCGGTTGGTCTCCGCAAACATGGCGGTGGTGAAGATGATGAAGGAGATGAACACCGGAATCCAAAGCAGGAACTCGGTGAAGGTGGGCAGGCGCGGGCTCGCGGCGGTGAGGCCGGGGAGCAGCAGCCAACCGTTGGCCACCTGGTGCTGGATGATCTCGACGAGGTTCAACTTGCCGAGGATCAAGAAGAGCGGCACGACCGAAAGGCCGAGCGAGAGCTCATAAGAGATCATCTGCGAGGTGGAGCGGATGCTGCCGAGGAAGGGGTACTTGGAGTTGGAAGACCACCCCGCCAGCACGATGCCGTAGACCCCCAGCGAGGAGATGGCAAAGATGAAGAGCGGGCCAATATCCACATTGGCAATCACCATCGGTACCCCGGCAATGCTGCTGCCAAAGGGGATGACAGCCAGGCCGACGACGACGGCCGCAATGCCAAGCCCCGGTGCGAGCCAGTAGTAGAATTTGCGGACGTGCGCGGGGGTGAAGTCCTCTTTAAGCAAGAGCTTCACGGCATCCGCAATCGGCTGGCCCAGGCCCCCGAGGAAGGGCGAGAAGTCTTTCTTCGCCCCGAGCAGGGTGATGGGGAAGCCGGTGCGGTTGGGCCCGAGCCGGTCTTGCATGAGCGCGGAGACGCGCCGCTCGGCATAGACGGTGTAGGAAACCAGCGTCAGCACGATGCCGAGCAGGCCGACCGTCTTGGCCAGCGAGGTGAGGATGAGGAACCAGTCGATTTGGGAGAGGAAGTCCATGCGCTACGAAAGTTGAAGGGGCACGCCAAGGTCGCCAATTTTGCTCAAAGAGAGCCCGGCGAGCGCGGGGGTGTCGGCAGCCATCTGCCGGAAGACATCTTCAATGGAGTGGACGCCGTTGCCCCCGCCGCAGGCGAGGATGAGGTCGCGCACGATCTCCCAGTCGTCCCGGGCGTGGCCGGGCGGCTCGATGGCGCGGTTGAGGCGCTGGAGCCGGCCCTTTTTGTTGATCATGGAGCCGCGCTTTTCGGCAAACCCGGCGCTGGGGAAGATGAAGTCGGCAACCTTGGTGGTGGCATCCGGCAGGAGGTTGGCGACGATGAGAAGGTCGAGCTTCTTCAGGTCAGCCTCGCTCAGGCCCGCTTGGGTGGCGTCTTCGCCAAAGACGAGGAGCGCGCGGATCTTGCCGCTGCGCACGCCTTCGGCGATGCCTTTGAGGTTGGCCCCCGGGGTCTCTCCGGTGAGGCCGAGGAGGCGCGCACCGGCGGTATTGGGGTTGCGGTCTTCGCTCAAAAGGATCTCATCGCCCAGGTCGATATGGGGGATGATGTCGTACTGGGTGCACCCCAAGGTACGCGCGAGCCGCGAGAGGAGGTAGAGCTCCTCATTGGTGTTGCGCCCGGAGGCGATGAGGGCGATTTGCTCACCCCGGTAGGTCTTCAAAGCGCTGGCGGCTTTGGCGATGGCGCTGCTCCACGTCGGCTCGTCTTCATCCTGCGCGAGGACTTTGACGATCGGCCCGGCGGTGAGCCGCTCGGGGCTGTGGAGGTAGTGGAAGTTGAGACGCCCGTGGTCGCACATCCAGACTTCGTTGACGTCGTTATTCTCACGCGGCGTCTGCCGGTAGACGACGCCTTGGCGGGCGCTGATGGTGGTATTGCACCCGGTGGCGCAGCTCGTGCAGAAGCTCTTGGTCTCCTGCAAGAACCAGACGCGCATTTTGAAGCGGAAGTCTGTGGAAGTGAGCGCGCCGACGGGGCAGATGTCGACGGTGTTGAGCGAGTAGTTGCTATCGAGCTGCTTGCCCGGGTAGCAGGAGAGGGTGTTATGGCTGCCGCGCTCGGTAAAGCCGAGGACGTCGTCATGCGCGACTTCCTTCATAAAGCGCACGCAGCGCGAGCAAAGGATGCAGCGCTCATCATCCAGCGTAACGCGCGGCCCGAGGACGACGTTTTTGGGCTTTTTGACCTTGTGGTCCAAAAAGCGGGATTTGGCGTTGCCGTACTCGACGGAGAACTCCTGCAAGCGGCATTCGCCTGCCTGGTCGCAGATCGGGCAATCGAGCGGGTGGTTGATGAGGAGGAACTCCATGACGCCCTTGCGGGCTTCCTGCACCATCGGCGAGTCGGTCCGCACGGCCATGCCTTCTGCGACATCCTGCGCGCAGGAGATCTGCGGCCGGGGGATCCAGTTGATCAGCGGGCGGCCATCGGGGCCCAGCTCGGGCTGCCGGTCCGGGGTCATGCGGGGCATGCCCATCTCGACGAGGCACATCCGGCAGTTCCCCGGGGAGGAGAGCTTGGGGTGGTAGCAGTAGCGGGGGACGAATTTGTTGGCCTGGCTGCATGCCTCGATGAGGCGGGTTCCTTTGGGGAACTGCATCCAGACACCGTCCACCTGGACGTTGAGCATCTGGACGGGCGGCGGGGCTTCGGGAGTGGCGGTTTGGGTGCTCACGGGGTCTTCCTCAAATCAATGGTGGCTGCCGGTGGTAAGAGCCTTCGTCGGTTCTTCGCTCAGGCGGTCGGCGAGAAACTCCGGAGGGGTGGGCAGCGGCAGGGGTTTGGTGGAGCGGGAGGCGAACTCCTCGCGGAATTTGATGACAAAGCTCTGCGTGGGCCACGAGCAGGCTTCGCCAAAGGCGCAGATGGTTTTGCCCGCGATGTTGTCGGCCACGCTCTTGAGAGTGTCCGGGTCTTGCTCGGTGCCGCCTCCGGCGAGGATGCGGTCGGTGATTTTGCGCATCCAGAGCGAGCCTTCGCGGCAGGGGGTGCATTGGCCGCAGCTTTCGTGGGCGTAAAATTCGTTGAGGTTATTCAACGTCCAGACCATGTCGCGGGTGTCGTCCATGACGATGACGCCCCCGGAGCCTGCCATGGAGCCGACGGCGGCGAGGGTATCGAAATCCATGCGGATCTCTTCGATGCCGATCTCTTTGTCGACCATGGAGCCGTCTTCCGCCTTTTCTTTGACTTTGTAGCGTTCATCCGCCCGCAACACCTTTGCGGAGGAGCCACCGGGGATGATCGCCTTGAGCTTGCGCCCGGGCTTGAGCCCGCCGCACAGGTCGTTGATCACTTCGCCCATGGTGAGCGAGCCGACTTCCACCTCAAAGTAACCGGGCCGCTGCACATCCCCCGAGACGCAGAGGATGCGGGTGCCGGTGTTGTTGGGGCGACCAAGCTTGGCGTACTCCGCACCGCCCATTTGGACGATGTGTTTGACGTGGCAGAGCGTCTCGACGTTGTTGACGATGGTGGGGCACTGGTAGAGGCCCAGCACGGCAGGGAAGTAGGGCGGCTTGATGCGCGGGTAAGCGCGCTTGCCTTCGAGGGATTCGATGAGACCCGTCTCTTCACCGCAGATGTAGGCACCCGCGCCTCGGTGGACGTAGATCTCCAGGTCAAACCCGGTGCCGAGGATGTTTTTGCCCAGGAAGCCTTTCTCTTTGGCTTCGGCAATGGCGCGCTCCAGAATGCGCGCCCCTTCGGGGAACTCGCCGCGGATGTAGATGTACGCCAAGTGCACATCGAGCGCGAAGGAGGAGATCACCATCCCCTCGATGAGCTGATGTGGATCTTGGTGGATGATGTAGCGATCTTTGAAGGTGCCGGGCTCGGATTCGTCGGCGTTGCAGATCAGGTAAGTCGGCTTGGGGCCGCCCCGGCGGATGAAGCCCCACTTGACGCCGCACGGGAAGCCCGCGCCGCCACGGCCACGCAGGCCGGAGGCTTTGACGTCATTGACAATGGCGTCGGGCTCCATGGTGGTGGCTTTGCGCAGATCTTCGTATCCGCCATGGCGGAGGTAACACTCGATATCCGGCGTATACCCTTCGCGGTCTACGTTGGCAAAGATCATCCGCTTTTCACGCGGATGCGGGGTGCGACGTGCAGGAGAGGGCATGTTACTGGTACTTGGAGAGGATTTGCGTCACTTCTTCGTCGGAGACGGCTTCGTAAAAATCGTCATTCACCATGCAGACCGGGCCGGTCCCACAACTGGCCAGGCACTCGACAAACTCAATGGAATACTTGCCGTCTTCACTGACGGTCACCGGATCCCCATGCCCACCACACCCACCACCCGCACCGTGACCATGGCCTTCTGCCTCGATCCCCGCCGCCTTGCTGAGTTTTTCTTTGAGCGCGTAGCTCCCCGCCATGGCGCACGAAAGGGTGCGGCAGACGCGGATATGGTGCTTGCCCGGGGCCTTGCGGCGGAACATCGGGTAAAACGTGACGAGCCCGAGCACCTTGATCGGCTCCAGCTCGAGCTTCGCGGCGATCCACTCGATCGCTTCGTCGGAGATAAAGCCGAAATGCTCCTGCCAGAGGTGGAGCAGGGGGAGGGAGGCACTCTGTTTTGAAACTGGATAGTGCGAGATCGCCTCGTCAATCCGTGCCAGGAGGTCGGTTGGAATCTGCATGGGGAAAGGGCTCAGGGTTCAGGGTCCGGCGGGCCGGAAAGGTTGGCCGGGTGGGGCTCGGCGGGTTTATCCGGCGTGGCTTCAAAAGAACCGTGTACGCCACCGGTGGCGAGGCGGTCTCCGACAAAGGTGAGGGTGACTTCGCGCTCGCCCTGCGCGTAAACGTAACGGCTCACGGGGAGGCCGGTGCCGCTCGTGGCTGGGGCCGGGCTTTCCACGCGGCTCGGGTAGCCGAGGACGGATTCGACCTCCTTCGTGCTCATATCTGCGCGGACGTGGCGCAAGTTGGCATCGGTGAGGACTTTCTCGCACCCGGTGAGCAGCAGTGGGCCGCACGCTGCCGCCAAGGCGCAGGCAAACAGTGCTGCGCGGCGGGAGAGCGGGTGGTGTGGTGTGGGCTCGGGCATGGTCAGCAGGCGGAGTGCGGAGACTTAACGATCACACTCGCCCATGACGAAGTCGAGGCTGCCGAGGATGGCAACGACGTCACTCATCATGTGGCCTTTGAGGATTTCGGGCAAAACGCTCAGGTTGACGAAGGAGGGGCTGCGGATTTTGAGGCGGTGCGGTACGCCGCCACCCCGGCTGTTGATGTAGAAGCCAAGCTCTCCCTTGGGGTTCTCCGCGCCGAAGTAGACTTCGCCGGGAGGCGCATCGACACCTTCGGTGTGGAGCATAAAGTGGTGGATGAGCTCCTCCATCTTCGTGAGCACCTCGGGCTTGTCGGGGCGGAAATTTTTGGGGTCTGCGACGTTGATCGGCCCGGAGGGCAGCTTATCGAGGACCTGGCGGATGATCTTCTCGCTCTGGCGGATCTCCTCAAGGCGGACGTAGTAGCGGTCGTAGCTATCGCCCACGCTGCCGATGGGGATCTCAAAGTCGTACTGCTCGTAGCCGAGGTAGGGCTGCTTACGGCGAAGGTCGTGGTCGATCCCCGAGCCCCGGAGGTTCGGGCCGGTGATGCCGTAATCAATCGCCATTTCTTTGGAGAGGACGCCGATGTCGCGCGTGCGGTCTACAAAGATGCGGTTGCGGGTAAGGAGGCTATCAATCTCATTGACCTGCGGGAGCAGGCCGTCGAGAAACTCGGTGACGGCGGCGGTGAACCCGTCGGGAAGGTCGCGGATCTGCCCGCCGATACGGGTGTACGAGGTGGTGAAGCGGGCTCCGGTAAGCTGCTCGCAAAGGTTGTAGATCTTCTCGCGCTCGGTAAAGGTGTACAAAAACACCGTCATCGCGCCCGTATCCATGGCGAAGCAGCCGATGCCGAGCAAGTGGGCGGAGATGCGCGCCAGCTCGCAGGCCAGTACGCGGATGGCTTGGCCGCGCGGCGGAAGCTCCCACCCCATCAGCTTCTCGACGGCCATGGCGTAGGCAACATTGCTAGCCAGAGGGGCCAGGTAGTCGAGCCGGTCCGTATAGGGGATAAACTGGTTGTACTGCATCGCCTCGGCGATCTTTTCATCTCCCCGGTGGAGGTAGCCGACATCGGGCATCGCTCCGGTGATGATCTCGCCATCCATCTCCAAAATGAGCCGCAAGACCCCGTGAGTCGCCGGGTGCGAGGGGCCCATGTTAATGACCATTTTCTCCCCAAGGAGATCGTTCTCCGGGGCTTGGTCCTGAAAATAGCGTTGCGCACGCCCGAGGGTATCGGACGCTTCAAACTCTTGCTTGGTGACAGCCATTAGGTGGGTGCAGAAGGGTGTCCTCAAGTTAAGGGTGCTCTCTGAAGCGAGGCAAGCGATATTGTGAAATTTTTCACAAGGGCCTTGTTTTTCCGGCTGTCATAAGTGATTTTTCTAATAAGTAACCAAATGGCTGATTCCAAACCTAAAGTGGTCATTGCAGGGGCAGGTTTTGGCGGGCTTTCTGCCGCCAAAACGCTGGCCGGTCTTTCGTGTGAGGTGACGGTGCTCGATCGCTCCAACCACCATCTCTTCCAGCCGCTGCTTTACCAGGTGGCGACGGCGGCGCTCTCCCCCGCGCAGATCGCGCAGCCGGTGCGCCATATCCTCAAGGATGCGCAGAATGTGACGGTGGCGATGGCGGAGATCGAGCAGATCGACCTCGAAGGGCGGCGCGTGGTGGCGACCGACGGCGTCTACCCGTACGATTACCTGATCCTAGCCACCGGGGCGCGGCACTCGTACTTTGGCCACCCGGAGTGGGAGCGGCACGCACCGGGCTTGAAGAGCATTGACGATGCGCTGGAGATCCGCCGCCGCCTGTTGCTGGCATTTGAGGATGCGGAGAAGACGGACGACGAAGCCGTGCGCAAGGCGGCGCTCACGTTTGTGGTCATCGGCGCGGGCCCCACGGGGGTGGAGATGGCGGGCTCTATCGCCGAAGTGGCCCGGTACACGATGATGCAGGATTTCCGACGGATCGACCCCAGCCACGCCAAAGTCTACCTCCTCGATGCCGCTCCGCGTGTGTTGCCGATGTTTGCCGAATCCCTCTCGGGGAAGGCGGTCGAGCAGCTTCGCAAGATCGGGGTGGAGGTGCGCACCGGCACGGCGGTGAAGGAAGTGACCCCCCAAGGGGTGCAACTGGAGGGTGAGTTCATCCCCAGCCGCACGGTGGTATGGGCGGCGGGGAATGCGGCCTCGCCGCTGGGCGGCCAGCTCGGCGTGGAGCGCGACCGCGCGGGCCGGGTGGAGGTGGGGCCAGACCTGAGCATTGCCAACCACCCGGAGGTGTTTGTCATTGGCGACCTCGCCTGCTTTACCCACCAGGCAGGGGGCAAGCCGCTACCGGGTGTCTCTCCCGTGGCGATGCAGCAGGGGCGGCGCGCGGCCAAAAACATCCTCGCCAGCATCGAAGGGCGCGAGCGTAAGCCCTTCAAGTACCTCGACAAAGGCTCCATGGCGACGATTGGCCGCCATGCGGCCGTGGCCGATGTGCGAGGCCTGCGGTTGCACGGCTTCTCGGCATGGCTGGCGTGGCTCTTCGTGCACCTTGTCTTCCTCATCGGCTTCCGCAACCGGGTGTTGGTGCTTATCCAATGGTTCTGGAGCTACCTGAACTTCTACCGTGGCGCACGGCTCATTACCGGCTACGGGCGCAGGGAGGAGTAATACCGTCTCTCATCAATAGGGAGACTTTTAAGCTGGTTCTTTTTGAGCGAGGCGGCGTTGTCGGCCAGAGTCGCTATCACAGAGATAGCGCCTCCGCCCTCCGCCTTGCCTAGCTCAAAAATCCCTGCGCCTTAAAGTCTCCCTATTTCAGAGAAATGGTATAATTCCGGAAACCGGGCGTCTCTTTGAGACGCCAGGGGGGGCTGCCGATTCACCGAAGCGGCCTACAGATCTTCCGCTACCGCGTTTCTGGAGGGTAGGGGTATTCGCTCTGTACCCAGGCGAGCGCGGCTTCCCTTGTGGTGAGCGCGCCTTCGAGCTGGCGCGTTTGCACGGCTTCGAGGGCGGCGCCCAGCGCGGGGCCGGGCTTCCAGCCGAGCGCAAGCAGGTCGCGCCCGGTGATGAGGGGCGGGGGAATGAGCGGCTCCTGGGCAAACTCGGCCTGCTTTTCTTGCAGGAAGGCGTAGTTATCCAACATGCCGTGGCTGCTGGCGCAATCGACCCGGTGCAGCTCCATCTCTTCTTCAAAGCCGGGCCGGGCCATGAAGCGCTTGAGCCGGGCGACGCGCATGGCTTGCACGTCCTTGAAGACCATGTGGTTAGCCACGGCTTCCACCGTGGCCTCGATCTCTTCACGGGGGAAGCGGAGCCGCTCCATGACGGTGCGGGCCATCTCGGCTCCCACTTTGTCGTGGCCGCTGAAGCGGATGCGCCCAGTTTCATCGACCGCGTAGGTGGGGGGTTTGCCAATGTCGTGGAGCAGGACGGCAAAGACGAGCGGTACGGAGGCATCCGCCCGTAGTAGCTCCAGCATGATGCGGGTGTGCACAAAGACATCCCCCTCGGGGTGAAATTGGGGCGGTTGCTCGCACCCTTTGAGCGCGGCGACTTCGGGGAGGATGCGGGCAAGGAGGCCGCTTTCGTCCAAAAGATCAAACCCCCGTACACGGGCGGGGGAGGTGAGGAGGCGGGTGAGCTCTTCGCGGATGCGCTCCGCGCTGACGTCGGTGATCTCGCCTGCGTGCTCGCAGACGGCGGCCCAGGTGCGCTCCTCGATGGTAAAGCCGTAGGTGGCTGCAAAGCGGACGGCCCGCAGGAGGCGCAGGCGGTCTTCAGCAAAGCGGGCGGCGGGGTCGCCAATGGCGCGCAAGGTGCGGGTGGCGAGGTCGGCACGCCCTGCCACATAGTCTACGACTTCGCCGGCCACGGGGTCGTAGAACATGCCGTTTACCGTAAAATCCCGCCGGAGCGCATCTTCGCGTGCGGTGGAGAAGATGACGCCCTCTGGCCGTCGCCCGTCTTTGTACACACCATCGGAGCGGAAGGTGGCGACCTGGTATTCATGCCCCCCTTCGAGGACGATGATGACGCCAAAATGCGCGCCAACGGCGACGGTGCGCTTAAAGAGGCGCTGCACCTCGGTGGGGGGGGCGCTGGTGGCGATGTCGTAGTCTGCCGGAGGCAGACCCAGAAGTTGGTCGCGCACGCACCCCCCGGCGTAGAGCGCCTCAAACCCGGCCTCCCGCAGCCGCTCGACGATGGCGCGTGCCTGCGCTTCCATAAGGGGCCGGGTGGGGAGTGTGGCTACTGGGCGGCCGGTTTGCCAACCTGGATGCGGTACTTGCGCACGATATTGCGAGCCGTGGCGTCGCTCTGCGAAAGCTGGTAAAGCTCGGTGGCCAGCTTATCGAGCTGGGGGCGGACCTTTTCGCCCTGCTTGGCGACAGCGACTCGCTGCTCGATACCGGCGTTTAACGAACTGCGCCGGGCGATCTCGCCTTTGGTTTGCAGCCCGATGACGAGCATGACCGAGAGGCCAAGGAGGGCGACGGGCAGGAAGGCGTTAAACAAAGTGCCAGCTTTGGGTTGGTGGGTGGTTGCGAGTTTCATTCAGCGTCTCCGGTGGGCTGGGTTTGCTGGGTGATGGTGAAGCCGTTATTTTCCAGCAGGGTGCGGATTTTATCATTCCCGGTCGCATTGGAGGCGAGGTCGCGGACGATGTTTTGGAGGAGCTGGTTGGCGTTATTATTGGCGTTGATCTGCTCTTGCAGCTCGCTGGCCTGGTACTGGAGCGTGGTGTTCGACTGGTTTAAGACGATGTTCGTAACGCTCAGGAGGAGGCATAGGAGCCCCAACCCTGCGGTGATGTAAAATTGCGGCGTTTTCATCAAAGGTGGCTTTTCTCTTAGCGGGGTGGGGTGGGCTGTTCAAGCCCGGTTTCTTCAGGGATGATCTGGCCTACGAGTCGCTCGATCCCCTCGCGCCCGTAGGTGGTGGCGGGGTAGAGCTTCTGGGCTTTGAGGTACCAGGCAAGGCTGGAGCCTGTCTCCCCCTTTTCCTCCAGGGATTGCGCAGTGCGTAGGGTGCGCACAAAGTCGGCGGCTTCGGTGGTGAGGTTTGCACGGAGCTGGTTGAGCTTGTTGTCTTGCGGGAAGCGCAGGAAGGTGGCTTCGGCGGTTTCCCACGCGCCAGCGGCGTCGCCGTGTTTGGCGATCTCGGTGGAGCGGAGGATGGCTGTCTCAATCTGAGCCATGTCATTGAGGACTTGGCGCAGCTTCTCCTGCCGGTCGGGGTAAAGGGCGGTGGCGGCGATGAAGCGGAGCTTGTCGTCAAAGATCTGCCGGTAGTTTTGCTGGGTGAGGAGGCGCTCCAAGTCGGCCAAGGCTTGTTGCTGGATGTCCGCAGAATCAAAAATACGCCCGCTGATTTCCTGCAACGCGGGGTTGCGCGGCCAGATCTCGGTGGCGGCTTTGAGCTCGGTCTCCAAAGTGG
The DNA here is from genome assembly GCA_037189965.1 of Chthoniobacteraceae bacterium. Classification (GTDB taxonomy): domain Bacteria; phylum Verrucomicrobiota; class Verrucomicrobiia; order Chthoniobacterales; family Chthoniobacteraceae; genus DATMFV01. The sequence goes on from JBBCKB010000107.1 coordinate 68,250, forward strand.
TGCGGTCTCCCGAGACGGCGGCGTTCCGCGCTTTGGCAAGGTGCATGGCGGAGACGGTGCGTGCGGTTTCAATGGCGGCAAGGGGGCGCGAGGCATCAAAATCACGCGCGGTTTTCTCCAGCTCGCGCACGAGGGTTTCTGCCCGGGCGTAGTCTTTGACGTCGAGCGCGTTGATCAACTGGTTCGCCTGCTGGGTGAAGAGGAGCGTGGCCCGCTTGCGCTCGCGCGGGAGGGTGCGCAAGTCGGGCAAATACTCGCCAATGAGGAAGGCTTCCGCGAGCCGTTTGGAGGCGCTCTCCATCTCGTTGGCGTCTGCGAGGTATTGGAAGGCTTTCACGCCTTCGCGGGCATCGCGCATGGCTTCATGGGCGAGGGCGTCGAGGGTATTGACAGTGGGCGGGTTGCCGGTGGTTTTGGCAAAGAGGTCTTTGGTGTCGGAGCCGACGTGGAGGGAGGAGTCTCCATCCGTAAATACGGCGCGGTAGAAGCGCGAGGCGATGATGACGTGCTGAAAGCGCCGCTGCACGAAGAGCTGCACGAGGAGCGTCTGAAACTCGATCTTGGCTTGCAGCTCGCTAAGCTCCTTTTTGGCTTGGTTGAGCTTGATGGCGGCAAGCGCCTCGGCGAGCCGGGTGGTGTAGGGGAGCATCTCCGCATCGCGCCGGAGTTGCTGGCGCTTGGCCCAATCTTTGGTGGCCTCTTCGTTGGTGCGGGAGGGGGCGCGTTCGTTGCGGTTGGCATCTGTGGCGATGCGGGTATTCCACTCGTGGCTTTTGCGTTCCTGCTCCAGCGAGGCGTTGGCCTTCTCAATGCGCTGGGCGTTGCGCATGGCTTGCCAGGAGGTGTAGACGGCGTCGGCGATGCTCTCGGAAAGGTGCGCATCAATCTCATACGCGGCGGCGCGTGGGAGCATGCGGAAGGCATCATCCACATTGGCAGGGGTGGCTTTGCCGGGGGCAAGCTTGTCGGTGATGGCGCGCAGGAGGCTCTGGTATTCCTGGTCTTCGGCGGTCGTCCCTTCCGGGGCGTTGAGGTATTTCTCAAAGCGGGCTTGGAAGAGGCGCTGGTTATTGATGTTCCAGTTGCGCCCATTCCAGGTGAGGAGCTCGGAGCCAGGGTCCAACACCGGGACAGGGGAGCCCTTTTCCCCCGGGGGTGGGGGAGTGGTGGCTGTGGGCTCGGAAGCGGGGGCCGGGGCGGGCTGGGGCGTGGCATCAAGCACTTGCGCGCGGGTAGGCAAGGCGGTGGCCAGGCAAAGGGCGAAAAGGAGGAGGGGGCGCGGCGTCATGGCTTTAGGCTTTCTTTAAGGCGCGGGCGCGGAGTAGCCCTTTTTCAATAACCTCTACCTCGAAGCTGAACTGCTGCCCCTTTTGCAGGTTGGTGGCGTTAAACTCTGCGGGGATGAGCAGCGCCACCACGCCAGCACCTTCCTGCGTTTCTACCGAGTAGAGCCGCCCGACTTGGGGGGACCAGCCGAGCTGGTTGGCTACCGTGCCTTCCAGCCGGTAGACATTTCCGCGCAGGCTTGCCGCGCTCTCCAGATACGTGGGCAGGGGGAAGGGGGCGAGCGTGCGGAACGGATCACTCAAACGCGAGTAAAGCCAGAAGCCGCCTGCGGCAAAGCCGAGCACCAGCACGAGCGCCGAGGCGAGCCAGAGGGGGTGGGTGGAGGAACTTGCTCTGCGAGCCATGGGTAGGAAAGGGTAGAGGTTTGGCCCACAAGTGCAACGCTGGAGTGGCGCAGACGGGGGGCGGTTGTTTTTGCTTTGAAGAGAAGGGCAGGGGTCTATTTTAATAGAAAGATGAACCCTGCCGATATCCGCACCGATTACCGCCGTTCCAGCCTGCGCCGGGTGGATCTGCATGCCGACCCGGTGGCGCAGTTTGGCCAATGGTTTGCCCAAGCCGTGGAGGCGCAGATTCTGGAGCCGACGGCGATGAGCCTCGCCACCGTGGATGCCGGGGGGCAGCCGCTGGTGCGCACGGTGCTCCTTAAGGGCGTGGAGGCCGAGGGGTTTATCTTTTATACCAACCTTGGTAGCCGCAAGGCCGAGGCGCTGGCGCATAACGCGCGGGTGAGCCTCCTCTTCCCGTGGCTGGGGTTGGAGCGGCAGGTGATCGTCTGCGGCGTGGTGGAGCCCGTGAGCCGCGAGGCCGCACAAGCCTACTTCGCTTCGCGCCCGCGCGAAAGCCAACTTGCCGCGTGGGCCTCGCACCAGAGTGCCCCGGTTGCCTCCCGCGCCGCGTTGGATGCTTCGTTGGAGGAAGTAAAAGCCCGCTTTGGCGAGGACGAAGTACCGCTGCCTCCCTTCTGGGGCGGCTACCGCGTGCGGCCGGAGAGCGTGGAGTTTTGGCAAGGCGGGGCAAGCCGCATGCACGACCGCTTCCTCTACACCCGCACCCCGGAGGGGGCGTGGAGTGTGGAGCGGCTTTGCCCGTAGGCCCTTGGCCCCTGCGCCCGCGCGCTACTCGGCAATCTGCACTTTTACCACCACCTTGCCTACCCGGGCAGGGTGCGCCACGGCGATGCCCGGCAAGTGCGCATCCTGCGGGTAAAAGATGGCAAACTCCCCCGCGCGCAGGCGGATAAAGTCTCCCCGCCCTTCAAGGAAAAGAACATCCCGCTCGGCGGAGTAGGCTTCAGTGATCGCCAGCGCGCCGAGTGGCGCGTAGCCGATCTGCTCTTCCCCCTCGTAGATAAACTGGATATCCGCATACTTGCGGTGCGCCTCCCATTTGGCCCCCTCCACCGGGCGCGAATCGTACTCCTGCCGGATGGCGAAGAGCGCATCCCCCTCCAGCGAGGTGCGCCCTACGGGAAGGGTGGCAAGGTCCAGCTTCGAGAGAAAATCGAACCCGGCGGCAATGCGGGGGTGGATGGCGCGGTAAAGCGAGGCATGTTGGAGGTGGTCGAAGATCATCCCCTTCTTTTGTAGCCGCCCGGCCCGGAGCGGGAAGCGTTTATTTTGTAAAAAGGCCGTGCCAAGCAGCGAGGGGCCGGGCATCATCCCGCCCACACATGCCATTTCGTTCTCTGGGTCTTGGACCCGCCGTTCTCAAAGCCTTGCAGGAAGCAGGGTATACCGAGCCCACCCCCATTCAGGCCGCAGCCATTCCACCCATCCTTTCGGGGGGAGATCTCATCGGCATCGCCCAGACAGGTACCGGCAAGACGGCGGCCTTTGTCCTTCCTGTCATCGAGCAGCTTGCCGCTTCCTCAGGCAAGGCGCAGACGCGCGCCCTCATCCTCGCCCCCACGCGCGAGCTTGCCGTGCAGATCGAAGAAAACGCCCGCGCTTATGCCCGCCACTTGCCGCTACGCATCGCCACGATCTTTGGCGGCGTCGGCGAGCGTCCGCAGATCGCCGCCTTGCGCGCAGGCACCGAGATCCTCATTGCCACCCCCGGGCGCCTGCTGGATTTGATGAAGCAAGGCCATGGCAACTTCTCCGGCCTAACCCACCTCGTTCTTGATGAGGCCGACCGCATGCTCGATATGGGCTTCATCCCCGACATCCGGCGCATCGTCGCTGCCCTGCCTCGTAAGCGGCAGACGCTCCTCTTCTCCGCCACCTTGTCGCGGGAGATCGAGACCCTTACCCACGAGTTTCTCCACCACCCCAAAACGGTCGAGATTGGCCGCCGCTCCAACCCGGCGGAAACCGTCACCCAGTTTGTCTATGAGGTTCCGCAACACCTGCGCACCGGGTTGCTCCTGCACCTGATGGCCGACCCCGCGCTCAATATGGTGCTCGTCTTTACCCGCACCAAACACGGGGCCGACCGCATTGGCCGTGCGCTGGAGCGCGGCGGTATCCGCGCCGCCACGCTGCACTCCAACCGTTCGCAGAACCAGCGCCTGCGGGCGTTGAAGGAGTTCCGCGCCGGGGCGGTGCGCGTCTTGGTGGCTACCGACATCGCTGCCCGTGGGATTGATGTGGATGGCATCTCGCATGTCATCAACTTCGACTTCCCTCCTCATGCCGAAGACTACGTCCACCGCATCGGCCGTACTGGCCGCGCCCAGGCTGTGGGAGATGCCATCAGCTTCGTCACCTCCGAAGACCACGCCGCGCTGCGCACGCTGGAGCGTTTCATTGGCCGAGGCATCGTAAGGCGCAAAGCCGAGGGATTTGACTATAGCTCCCCCGCGCCCGAGCGCACGGCCCAGCCAGCCAACCCGCGCCAGCAGGGGCGCCGCCAATCCTCTGGTGGAGCCTCGCAGAGCCAGCAGCCAAGCCGTCCGCGAGGCGAGGGAGGCCGCCGTGGCAAGCCAGCCCGCAGCGGGGGAGGAGGAGGTGGTGGTGGAGCAGGTAAACGCGGAGCGACGGGCGGAGCCGAGATGGTGCGAGGTGTCCCCGGAGGCCGCACCTGGAAACCGCGGTAGAAAGGGAAGTATTTCTGCGATTTAACCCTTACTGAGGGGTTGACGTTGTGGGGAGATCCTGTCAGCTTGCACGGGCTTGGTGCCAACCGCCCCCTTTCGGGGCCGCTGGCACTTGGTTCCCAACGCGGAAGGGTGGCTGAGTCTGGTTTAAGGCACTCGACTCGAAATCGAACGTGGCAGCGATGTCACCGCGGGTTCGAATCCCGCCCCTTCCGCCAGATTTTGGTTTTTCGCGATCCTTTCAACGCGCCGAATTCTCGCCTAACCGGGTGGAAATCAGCGCGTTGCAACACGGTCTTTGAAAGCGGGACTGCCCTTCACAGGTTCCCCGCAGAATGCTCGAAAGAGGTCGAAACGGTTCAGTGTCACACATGACTGTCACACATCCCTCCTTTTCGACCCACGCGCATAGAACCCGGCCTCATCTGAAGGTGCGCCTTCAACTGAAAAGCCCACGGTTCGACACCGGGGCTTTTCTTTAGCTATCACGCGGTGGATTCAATCCCTCAACCCAGCTTTCGAGAGTTCTGAACTTTGGGGATCGTGAAAGGGCTCATCGTGGTAGTTACCAGTTTGTGATCCACTTGAACTTCGCCGCGGCGGTGTTCGCGGTCTGGCCCCCGGTACTCCAGATATCCATCGTGGAATTGTAATCCCCCGGGTGGAATAGCCGAAGGGACGAGATGGTGCAGAGATTGGAAAGCGCCTGCACGGTCGATATGGGGAGCTCCTACTCTGCTTTCTGATCGCCCATGGGTGTGAGGCCGTCGGCCACGGCGATCTCCCGGGGGATCAGGAGGGCGGAGGGGCTTTTGGCCCAGAGCTGGGGGATAGAGTAGAGGTGGGGAAAGTTGAACCCGCTCCCGGAGATAGAGGCTAGCGAGCCGTCCTCACCGGGCATGAGGTTGATGATGTGGGTGCCCCGCCGGCCAATATCCACCGTTCGTTTCGGGATGAGTTGGCCCCCGGTGGGGGAGAGGGTGTGGAGGGTGAGCGTTTTGTTGGTGCCCGAATCCCACACCTCAAGGTCGAGAGAGGGGGTGCCTTTGGGGATGTAGACCCATGCGGGTCCTTGGGTGGCCCCGTTGAAGTTATCGGTAAACGTGAAGCCCGGTGAAGCCCCTGTGTATGCTTTGCGGAGTGGGTCGTAGTTCAGCGAGGCCAATGAAGAAGCGTTGGCTCCGATGCCAATGGAGATCCGGTAGATCCCGGCAACAGGGACCGGGTGGCGCGCTTCCACGAGCTGGTAGGTGGGGGCTTCCGCCGAAGGGTAAGGGCGGGACTCAAGGTCCGTCATCGTTTCATCGACGACCAGTTCCCACTCCCGCGCTGAGGGGTTCCAGCGGCTCGCGCCGAAGGAGACTTTCATCTCCCGGGCGTGGCGGTCTTCCGGGTCATAGGGCCAGAAGAGTTTGAAGCCGATCTCCCCGCCCGGGTGGGCGTGGGTGAGGACGTTCATGGCCTTGTTGCGCCGGCCGATGTAGCGGAAGGGGGAATCTTTGGGGTCGATCTGGAATTGCTCCACGAGGGTGAGGTCAAAGAGATCGACGGAGGTGGCCGGTTTGCCATTGGCCAGGCGCGCGGCGCGGAATTCGCGCACCGGCGTGAGCTGCCAGTGGGCGAGGATCTCCTGCCACCACGCTTGCGTCTCCTGCGGGGTGAAGTGGGCGCGCATGCCTTTGAACTCCTCGCCCAGGGCTTGGGAGATGCGCTTCTTTTTATCGAAGAACTGGCGCACGACCATGTACATCGGCGTCATGTAAGACATCTGCCCTTTCCAGAGGAACTCGCGGAAGCGGGGCTCCTCGGGGCGGGCATTGCCGGTATCCACAAGGTAGTAGAAGTACCAGTATTGCTTGAGATCGTCGATCCGGCGCTGGGCGGCGGGCTCGCGGGCGGGGTCGATTTTTTGGTCGGCGGCTTCGATAATGCGGATGGCTTTGGCCCAGGTGTTGGGGGCGTTGACGAAGCCCTCGGGCTCCATCATCTGGTAGTAACGGCGCATCTCCTCCCAGCCGCTGCCGTAGGCGCGCTGGAGCCAGCGCTCGTGTAGGGCGGCCAGCTCGGGGGCTGTAAGGCGGGGGTTCCAGAACATTTTGGAGTTGAGGTAGTAGGCGACCCCGAGGCGGCCGAAGTTGAAGTCCATCTCCGCGCCGATGCCCCGGAAGCCCGCCTCGTAAGCCTCGGCAACCGCGGACTGGATGGCGGAAGGCCCGGTGCTGCCGTTGCGGATGGATTCGAGCACGTGGTCGCTATGCCGGGCGTTGCTGAAGTACCAGCCGGTATCGGAGGGCTGGTTGGGCAGCAGGCGCTTGAAGGCTCCGGCCAGGTCGTTGCGGGAAACGTAGTGGAGCCACTTGCCCGAGCCCCGGTGCTTGGGGAAGGCCGAGATTTTGACGCGGATGCGGGGGTCGAGGGTGAAGTTGGGCGGGACGTCGTAGTAGTTGTACGAGAGGAGGCCGAGGGTGAGCAGGCTCTTCTTATCGCGCCCGGTGGCGGTGGTGCGCTCTTCTGGAGGGAGGGTGGCGAGCCATTTGTCGTACTCGTGCCCCAGCCAGTTGGCGAAGCCGAAGACGGTGTCGCTCGGGGCGTTGGGGTCCCAGATTTCGTGGGGCTGGTCGAGCCCGAGGAAGCCGTGGAGCGGGTACGGTTTGCCGAAGGGGAGGCCCTCCTTTTCGAGGTACTCTGGGTACCAGCCGGGGTTTTTGCGCAGCAGGGCGAACTCGGCATACCCGCCGCCATCCTCCGGGTCGGCCCCGAAGATGAAGGGGCGGTCCGGGTTCTCGGCGAAGTGCTTGGTGGAGCGTGTTTTGAGGTCTTCGAGGACGATCTCGCGAACCCACGGCACGGTGAGGTCGCAGCCGGCGCGATACTCTTTGGGACCTTGCAAGGCCCATTTGGTGCCGTCGGAGATATAGACGCGCTCGGCCTCGGAGGCGGGGGGCGCGTCGGTGTTGATCCAGAGGTGCCCCTTCGTCTCGGCAGAGGCCGGGGGGCGCGTGGCGTCGGGCCCGAGGTGGGTGCCGGGGGTCATGAAGCCGTCTTCGCGGTTTTCCGCGATCATCCGGTCGGCGACTTGACGGTGGTAGCGCTGCATGGCGTGGCCCCCGGCGGGCGGGATGCTCCAGCCGAGCGTGCGGGTGCCGATCCGCCAGCGCAGGTAGCTTTTGCGCACGCTTTCATCCGCCGGGTCGAAGACGGTCTCCAGCGTGCCGTTGCCCCGGTCTTGCGCGGAGGTGGCCCACAGGTTGCGGTTGTAGAGGCCGGGGCGGCCTGAGCGGTCGATGTCGAAGACGAGCGGCTTGGAGCGGTAGTCGGGCACGTGCGTCCAGTTTGGGCCCATGCCGAGGACTTCGTAGCCGACGCTTTCGAGGAGCTCGGCGACGCCGTGGCTGAGGCCAAACGGGGTGTTGGCGATGATGAGGAGGCGGTGCGGCTCGCTGCGCAGGTAGAAGGCTTCCACATGGCGGTACGGCTCTTGCGCAGAGGGGCGGAGGGCGGCGGCGATTTTGGGGTCGTCGCGGATCTCGGCGGGAGCGTCCGCATACTGCATCAAGAGGATGCCGGGGGACGCGGCGGTGCCGTTGGCGATGGCGGGCTCGTGCCCCGTCATCCGGCGGATTGCTTCCTGAAGGTAGGCGGCGGCGTCGAGGGCGGGCTTGGCGGGGTCGAGGACGATGCGCTTGGAGGTGCTGGCGGTTTGCCAGTCGATACCGGTTTTCGTCTCGGCATCATAGGGGAAGACGATGCCGGGGCCTTCCTTGCCGACTTGGTATTCGACGGCGAAGGCAGGGGCGGCGCAGAGGGCTGAGGCCAACAGGAGGCGGAGGATCATGGCTGGGTGGGGAGTTGCAAGGCGATCTCGATGCTTTGAATGGAGAGCCCGGCGGGGTGGTCCGGGTGGTGGAAGAGGAGTATTTCGTTCCACCCTTCTTTGACTAGCGATGCGGGGAGGATGAACTCGAAGGCAAGGTGCTCGGGAAGGTGCTCGGTATAATCTCCGCAGGCGAAGAGGAGCACGCGGGTGGGGGTGGAGGCAAAGATAGGCCACGAGCCGTTGAGGCTCACGCCGATGGCACCGGCTGCTGGGGCCTCGCCAGGCCCGGGCTTGATGACGATTTGGATGACGACCCGCAGGCCGCTCCCCTCTGGCTCCGCGCACATGGCGAGGCGGAAGGCGCGCTTCTCCCCCGCGCCCAGCACCATCGGCAGCGCCTCGGCATATTCCCAGAATGGGAACTGGTGCCCCCCAATGCTGCTGGAGAGGACGTACTGTTTGGGCAGGCCGCGCAGCGATTCCAACTCGGCGAGGCCGCGCAGGGCGGGGTAGTCCGCCCCGCGTCGCGTTTTGTCCTCATACGGGTGGCGGCGGGCTTCGTCGGCCACGAAGTAGTTGAAGAACTCCAGCCCCTCCACCCCGCAGGCGAGCTTGCCGGCGGCGTTGCCGCGCAGCAGCTCGGGGCACGCGGGCTGGAGCCGCTCCATCTGCTTGCCAAGGCCGGGGCTGGAGACGCGCAGCCAGTTGGGCACGGCCTCGATGGAGCCGTAGAGCGCCACGCCGGGGCCGAGGGCGGCGCGCAGCTCGGGGTACGGAATATCCCACGTGGATTGGAAGTAGTTGGTGGGGATGATGAAATCGACCAGCCCGAGGCGCGCGTACTCGCGGATATCGAGCCCGATCTGGCGGAGCAAGTCGATGCGCACGGGGGTGCGCAGCCCGAGCGGGAAGGGCTTGCCGCACTGGCGCGCCTTGGCTTGCGTGAGCTCTCGGATCTGCGCGAGCCACTCCGTCATGGTGCGCAGCGTGGCCTCGCTGGCGGGGGCTTCGCAGCAGAAGGGGGTGCGCATCCAATCCAGCTCCAGCCCTTCGAAGGGGTAGTCGGCGATCAGCTCCGCGATCATTTCGAGCATGAAGGCGCGCGTCTGCGGGTGGTCGTAGCTCATTGTTTGCAGCTTGGGCGAGGCGGGCTGGCCGGGGTAGAGGCTCGCGCCGCTCAGGCGCAGGGCGGGGTCCCTCTGCGGCGGGCAGTTCATGAAGCTAGCCGACCAGCTGTTGGAGCCATGCATGTCGTTCATGCGGACGCTGGCCCACGGGGCGATGCCGTGCCGCGCGCAGGCGCTGGCGATGCGGGCCACCCAGTCGATGCCCGCTTCCTGGAGATCAAGCAGGCCGTCGAGCATTTGCACGAGCCGCTGGCAGCTTTGCTCCAGCGCGGCGGGGGGGAAGTCGGTATCGTTGGCCGGGGGGAAGTGGCCTCGCACAAACTCCAGATCTCCCCGACGGTAGCCGGTGAGGATGTGCGGCGTGGCGCGGCTCGGGTACCACGGGAGCTGGGCGTTGGGGTTGCAGAGGTAGGTATCCACACCGCTGGCCGCGAGCAGGGCGATCCATTCGTCCAGGAAGGCCCCGGGGTCGCCGGAGTGTGGGGTTTTGTAAACGGGCGAGGCGAAGAGGAAGTTCGCATCGCCGTTGAAGAGGGTGCGGTGGCGGATCATGGGCGAAGCTCCTCTAGCATGCGGGCGGCAAGCCGGGCGCAGAGGTGCGGGGTGTGTGCGGGGTCGTAGAGGTGGCCGCTGTGGGCGAGGGCGGCGGCGGCCACGCCTTCGAGCGGGAGGTCGCGAGGGTCTGGCGAGGCCCACGTGGCGTGGAGCGCCTCGGGGGCGGCCCCCGCAAAGCAGGCCTGGGCGTGGATGAAGGGGTTGCGCAACGTCTCGCCGCAGGCGCTGGTAATGGCGGTGGGGTGGCCCTCGCTTTGCAGGAAGTGGAGCGAGGAGGCGGGCGACGTTTCGCCATACTGCCAATCAAAAAGGCGGACGCGGCGGTCGAGCCGCGCGAGGTGCTCGCGGCCTTTGCCATCGAAGTTGTGGCCGCGAAGGCCGGGGGCGATGGCGTCGGGCGGCAGGAGCTGGTCCGCCCAGAGGGCGAGGCTCACACCCGACGGGGCCTTGGTTTGCAAGTGGTTCCAGTAATCGACCACGGCGGAGAGGTTGGGCGAAGGGCCACACCGGGGGCAGGTGAGGGCGTCTTTGCCGTCGCCGGGGAGCTTGAGCTCATCCCCCCCGATGTGGACCCACGGGGAGCCGAAGGCTTGCGCGAGATCGGCGATCAACCCGCTGGCGTAGGCGCGCACTTCGCCATGCGAGGGGCACACGGCAGAGAAGGCGCTCTCTTGCCACGACGGTTGCCACTCCAGGAGCCCCGTCTCCCACTGGTGGCCGAGGAGGTTGAACATCGGGTAGAGCGCGGTGCCGTGGCGGCGCGCAAAGGCGGCGAGCTGGGCAAAGCGCTCCAGCCCGAGGGCGTGTGCGGGGGCGGCGGGGTGCGCGGCAAGCCCGCGGTCGAGCTCCAGCAAAATGTAGTCAAACCCAAGGCGCGCGGAGAGGGCGACCCACCGCTCCAGCAGGCGCTCCACCTCCGGCAGCGGGGTGTATTGGAGGTGGAGCATCAGCCCCAGGCGGTGGCGGCGCGGCGTGCCACCGGGGGCAAAGGGCGCGGGGGGAGGCACGATGGCAGGGCGCGCGGGCGCCTCCACGGTGGCGGCGACCTCGATCTCCAGCGTGGCCTGCCCCCCGGGCGCAGCGGCGGGAGATGCCGTGCCCATTTTAAGGCAGAAGCCCCGGTGGTAGAAGTGGGTGCGCGAGTCGGCACACTGCGTGCGAAGCACGAGGTGCCGCCCATCGAGCGCGGTAAAGGCGAGGGGGGCCCCGCGCTCCAGCATCCCGCTGCGGATGCGGCCATACGGCGGCATCTCGTAGCTCCAGCCCTCCATTTCCAGCGTGCCCCCGGCCTCGGCGGGAGCCCAGTAGGAGATCTCTACCTGCCGCCACCGCTCGCCCGCTTCATTGGCCAGCTCGGTGGAGAGGCGCAAACGCCCGGGGCTCCACCGCCAGGTGAGGCGTAGCGACCAGCCCGCCCCCCGGCGCAGGAAGGTTTTTTCGCCCGGGGCTTCGTGCGCAACCGTGGTGGCGTGCTCCCACTCGACGGCGTGGAGCAAATCCTCTCCGGCGCGCGCGGGGGCGGCGCTTTTGATCCAGATGACGATGCCCCGGAAGAGCGCCGGGGCGTTCTGGCGGATGGGGCGGGTCTCCACCCACTCGTGGCCGCCGTGGTCCCAAGAGAGGAGGTTCCCCTCGGCGTCGAAGCTCGGGGGCGAGGGCTCTGGGGGGATCATGGCTTGGGCTCCTCCATAAAAGCCTTGAGCCCCTTGTCGTGGATGCGGCGGACTTCGGCATTGTCCAGCACCCGACCGAAGAGAGCGAAGTCGTCCATGAAGGTGCCGTTTGGCGCGTTGACGAGGCTCGAAAAGGCGGGCCGTGCCTCCAGGACGGGTAGCTCCGTGTGCTCGGGGAGCGTCTCATCGGTCACCACCTCGCCATTGACGTAGAGCACCACGCGCCCGGCGTCGTAGGTGGCGGCGAAGTGCGTCCACTCGCCATCCACGAACTCCGGGATTGGCAGGGTCTTCACGGTGCCGCTCTTGCCCTCCTTGTCTACCGTGAAGGTAAGGACACCAGAGATGACGCGCAGCGCGGCGGAGTGGACGGGTGTGCGCTGGTGGCGGCGGAAGAGGAGGTGGTTCCGCTTGGCCTGCGAGGGCCGCAGCCAGCAGGTCACGGAGAATTTGCGGATCGGCTGGTCGAAGAGAAACGCGGGTTCGTTCATCTGCGTCCAACCGTGGCCGAGCGTCTTCTCCCCGCCCACCTTGAGGCTTGCGGGGCCGAACTTGGCTTGCTCATCGCTCACCGTGGTGAACGTGGGGAGCTTGAGGTCCGCCCCGTTGCCGGAGTCGTCGAAGGCTTGCTCGCCGCCGGTGGTGTCAAAGGTGTAGATGAGGTCGGGTAGGTCCGCAAACGCCGGGGCGCACGCAAGCCCGAGGATTGCGGGAAGCTGGAGCAGCCCGGCCCGGATGCCGAGGGTGGAGCGGGGCTTCATGGCTGGAGGTTGGCCAGGGGGCGAGCGCCACGACGCCGGACCAGGAAGACGAAGGCCCCCGCACCCAGCAGCAGGAGCGCCGTCGGCTCGGGGACGACCACCACATTCTGGAGGTAGACGTAGTTGATCCCGCCGATATCCCCCCACGCGAGGCCATCGTGGCTGAGGATGTCCGGCGCGAGCAGGCTTGCAAGCTCGGGGCTGCCGGTGAAGCTGCTACCATTGTAGCGGAAGAGGAGGAGGTCGCTGCCGTTGACCCACCCTTCGTCGTTGTAGGCGAGTTCGAGGGTGAACTTTCCGAGGGTGAAGTCGGCAGCCAGCGTGCTGGTGATGTGGATGAGCGCGTCGCTATTCTCCCCGAAGGTGAGCGCCAGCGTGGGGGTGAGCCCGGTCGTGGCGAATTGGACGCGGCTCGCCGTGACTTTGTAGGTATCGAGGTCGATCCGCGAGCCCTCGGCCACCGCCAACATGCCGGTGGAGGCCACGCCGTTGGAGGTGGTGGTCAGGTTATGAAGAAGCTTCACGTTCCCCCGGGTCGTCGCGTCCGCGCCGACCTGGAAACGCGTGCTCAACCCCTGCTTGGCGATCCAGACTTCCTGCTCTTTGTTGATGCCGCCTGCAAACTGGATGGTCGTCAGCCGGGCCGTGGGGACGGAGGAGGAGTAATCCTCGGAATTGGTATTCTTATCGGTGATGTTGCCCAGCAGCGTCATCGTGGCACCGGCGGCAAGCCCGATGAAGGAGCCAGTGCCGCCGGTGCTCGATGCGTAGGTGACGTTCCCGGCGACGGTAAAGCTGGAGGCAACTCTCCAACGGGTACGCACCGCATTGGCGGCATCTCCCACGATGATGTTGCCAAACGTTCCTCCGATATTCGATTGACTAGGGTCGCCCGCACCCGCTATCCAGAGCGTGGAGGTGGGGGCGAAGTTCCACCCCTCGGTGGTGCTGCCAGCGTCCCCGCGGAGGTCCATCGTCAAGGCGCCCGTGACCTTCACGGTCACGTTGTTTTCGACATTGACTCGGCCATTTGCGACGCCAGCTTGATAAGCGATGGTGTTGATCTCAAAAACGCCGTTGCCGTTCGTGCTGGTATCCTTGATGGTATAGTTTCTGGCGTATCGAATGGTGTTGTTGTTGGTGTTTCCCGACCCGGCAGAGAAAGTGTGGCCGTTGAGGTCGAGGACGAGCTTCCCGGGAGAGGCCGCGTTGGCATTGGAAAATGTGGATACATCCCCCGGCCCTGCGGTAAAGGCTCCCGAGACGACCGAAAAGTTCCCCCCGAGTTTGAGGGTCGTGCTGCCCGAGCCCGATTGGGTAAAGATGAAGCGGGAGAGGGCGGGGTCGCCAGCGGGCGTCTGGACGGTGAGGTTGCCCGCTGAGTTGTTGGCGAGCGTGGCTGAATAAGCGTCGGGGACGTTATGAGGGTAGTCGGCTCCGGGGTTCCAGTTGGTGTTGTTATCCCAGAATTGGATACCCGAGAGCGGGCCGGCCCAAGTGGTGACCACGGAGGCGGAGTGGGCGCTCTGCGCGAGGCAAAGCAGTAGCAGGGGCGAGAGGAGGTGGAGGGGTTTGAGGGATTTCATGTTCGTTCTTGGTTTAAGGGTGGATCGGGGGTTGGGAGGCAAAGGGGTTAGTCAATCGTGACTTGGGCCTGCTCCACATAGTCGTGTGGAGTGGTTTTGGGGGTATCGACCTCGCGCTCCACGGAGACGAGGTCGCGCAGGCGGATCTCTGCGCGCCGGGGCGCTTCAAACCGGTTGAGGTAGAGCGTCTTCTCCGGCAGCTCGACGATGAGCTTCGTGAGCTTGAGGGGGTAGTGGACGATGCCGTCCCGATCCCACCGCCATTGGCTGTTGGCGGGCCAATGGTACCCTTCGCCGGGGTATTGGCCGGGGAGTGGGATGCCGATGTAGCGCCAGCCGTCGAAGTTGATGCGGCTCAGGCCGAAGACGTCGTCGGTGTTCCAATCCGCGACTTCGCCGGGCTTGTACTCGGCGCTTCCTTTTTCGCCGAGCCAGTCGGCCATCCAGTCGCTACCGCCTTTGCTGCGGGCACCGATGGAGGTCCACTTCTGGCCGGTGGCGTCTTCGAGTTCGAGGATGATGCGGCCCCAGCCGGAGTTGCCCTCTACCCAGAGCCCCGCTTCGGCGGGCTTGCCCGGGAGGGGGAGGCCCGCTTCGCTCACCAGCTCGGCGTACATCGGCATTGTCGGCTTGCCGGTGGGGATGGGGCGGGGCGCGACTTTCAACGCGCCCTCGGCGGCTTCAACGGCGAAGTCGCCTTTCCGCCGTGGCGTCATCGGGTTGTAGTAGTCGAGCAGGGGGTTGGCATCGGGCGCGAGCTTCCAGCCGGTGAGCGAGTCGAGCGGGGCGAGTTTGCTGACCTTGCCGCGCGGCTCGGCCCCGGGGTGGCGGGGCTCGCCGGGGGTGGCGTTGCGGAGCGTCGCCCCTGCCGGGAGCTGGAGCCACGCGGGGGTGGCACTCGCGGTGAGGGTGAGGGAGCCTTCCCGCACGGGGAGTTCCTTCGTCACCCCATCCTGCGTGGTAAGCTTGGCGGTGGCGGCCCCTTCAACCTCCACGCGGATTTCGCGTTGGCCGCGCACCGTCCAGAACGGGTAGACGGCGGTGCCCTCCGGCGTCTTGAAATGCAATAGGTAGAGGCTTTCGCTTCCCGTTTCCACAAACCCTTGGTAGCTTGCGCCATCGAGCACCCGCGTGAGCGTGGCGAGGGCGATGGCCGCAGGCTTGGGGGTCCACTCCGGGCGGCGGGTCATCAGGCCGCTGGCGCCCCAGTTGCTCCCATAATAGCTATTGCCCACGTCGGCGATGCAGCCGGGGCGGACCTTGGGGATCTGCCACGCCATGGCGTGGAGGATGTGGCGGATGAAGTAGTTGGCCTGCGTTTGCAGGCTAAGGTTGCCGGGGTTGGTGGCGGGGTAGATCACCTCCGAGCATTGGTAGACGGGCTTCTCCTTGTAGCCGTAGGCATCGAGAAGCTGGCGGTCCATCCAGATCGCGGCGTTCACGGCGACCCCATCGGGCGGCTGGCTCTCCGGGGGGCGGCCAAAGCCCGCCGATTCGTTACCTGCGGCGTCGAAAAGCTCGGCGGGGAATTGGTTGCGGTAGAACTCCTCCTTCAAGGTGTGAAGACCATTGCCCAGGAGGAGTTTGACGTGGGGGTACTCCTTGCGCATCGCGCGGGTAGCCACGGTGGCGATGTTCCACATCCGCTGGAATTCTTTCTTCTCCGCTTCGTTGAGCTGGTAGGGCGGGCGGTCGTGGAAGAGGTCCGGCACGCGGACGGCGTGGCCGCCGGAGATGGCGTTCTCATGGAAGATGAGGTAGTCATCCAGCAAGTCGGGGTGCTTCTCTTTGAGGGCGCGGTAGGCTTCGGCGGCTTTCTCCGGCTCCTTGGTGCCCGAGGAGACCTTGGTTTCATTTCCTTTGATGATGCCGTAGCGTTCGCGCTCCTCTGCCGTGGCCTTGAACATCCCGTAGCGCAGACCGAGCTTTTGCATCACGGGGCCGACCTCATCCATATGGGTGGGGGTGAAGTGGGCTCCGCCAAAATCCCACGTGCCCCACGGGGCTTGCGCGCGGTGTTTGCGCGTATCGGGCGGGAGGAGGCCGAGCGTGCTCCGATGGGTGAAGAGGGGGCCTGCCTTCTGCTCCGATAGCGCGACGCTGATGGGGTGGTAGCCGGGCTTTTCGAGGCCGAGCGCCACCTCCTCCTCCACCGAGGCTCCGGGGGGAAGAGGGATCTTCAACGTTTGGGAGGCTCCTCCGGCTTCCAGCACGACGATGGCCTCGCGCGGCTCAGGCGTAATGTTGGTTAGCGAGATACGGTAGGCCACGGGCTCGGGTTGCACAAAGACGCCCCCTGCCTGAATCGGGCGGACGTTCATCTGGATGGGGCTTTTCTCCAGCGTGACGGCGGCGATGGTGACATTGCTGGGCAGCCCGAGGGGCCGCCAGCGGTAGCGGTTTGGGTCGGGCGAGCGGCGCGCGAGGCGGATCTCCTTGGTCAGCTCGATGTCGAGCGCGCCACCCCCGACATTCTGCGAGAGCCCCTCGCCCAACGGCACACGAACGAGCTGGAGCTTCCCCCCGGTGGGGACGGCGGAGGCAAAATCGTACTGGAGGAGCTGGGAATCGACCCGGGCCGCCTCCCCGTTGCGGCGGCCCGCGCGGAGGGTGAAGGCGTTGGTCGTGCCCGGCTCTTCCTTGGCGGAGGCGAGCACCCACGCGGCCACGTAGTCTGCCTTGGGCACCTGCGCGAAGGGGATCTGCCCTTCATCCATCAGGTAGAGGCGCGAGCTGCCATCCTGCCGCTCGCAGGTGAAGTGGAGGTCTGCACGCCACTCGGGCCACCCGGCCCGGGCGAGGGGGAGGGTGGATTTGCCTTCATCCCAAAGCTCAAACGGGATGCCCTCCTTCTCCACCACGCTGGCGTGGCCTTTGGCGTTGGCAAGGTGCGCCATCGGCAGCGGCTCGTAGCGGCCTTCGGGCCATGCGCCGCTTTCCCACGCAAAGGTCGTCTCCTTGCCGGGCGCGACTTGCATTGTCCACACCACACCCGCCTCGGCGGGGTGGTTGAGGATGAGGCGTCCCTCCAGCCAGACTTTGAGCCCCCCACTATCGGCGCGGACCACCCCGGGCAGCGTGCGCCCATACCAGCGCTGCTCTGTAATCTGCGCTCCGGCCAGCCCGATTAGCGATTTGGCATCCTTCTCCGGGGGCCAGAAGATCAGGTTTCGGACTTCCAGCGGAGTCTTTTCGGTGCCGGAAATTTGCGTGCCCCGGATCGTAAGGCTGAGGCCGTTCTTGTCGGGAACAAAGCTCACGGTGAGAGAGGGCTTGCTCTCGCCTTGGCTAAACTCCAGCAGGGTGGCCGATGCGCCCTCGCGCATTTCCATACGGAAGCGCTGGTGCGCCGAGGAGCCGGAGAGGAGAAGCTCCGCCGCCGCCGCGAGGGGCCACGTAAAGAGGAGTAGAAGCAGGAAGGAGATGTGTTTCATGGGAGTACGGAAGGGAAAAGAAGGGTGCGCAGCCAGCGGCAGGCGGCGACGGCGTCGCCCGTGCGGATCAGCTTGCGGATCGCTTCGTGGCGCTCATCGGTGAGCAGTGCTTCCACCGAGCGCAGGAATGCAACGCTCTCGGCTACTGCCCCCTGACCGTCTTCGCGGTAGGGGTATTGGTCCATCGAGTACCAGCCGGTGTAGCCGGTCTCCCGCAGCCAGAAGAGCAGCTCGAAATACTCCGCGAGGTGGACGGAGCCGACAATCATGTCGTCATCCCACGCGCGGTAGTTATCGTTAAAGTGCATGTGGAAGAGCCGCCCGCCGTGTTGCTGGAGAAGCACGGCGGAGTCCGCCGCGTTCTCCCCCGCGACAAAGGCGTGCCCGACATCAATGCAGACGCCGACGTTCTCCAGCCCGGTATCGAGCGTGGCGAGGAGGGTATCCGCGGCGCGCGCCTGGAAGGAGTGGGTGCGCGGTTCCTTCGGTTTGTACTCAAGGGCGAACTTGAGGTCGGGAAACTCGGCGGCCACGGTGCGAATGCCCTCGGTAATAGCGCGGCGCTGCGCGCGGTAGTCGGCGGTGAGCGGGTAGTCGTACCCGTCCTGCCCAAGCCAGAGGTTGATGAGCGGGCAGCCGATGCGCCGGGCGATGCGCGCGGCGGAGCGCGTCTCCTCCAAAGCGCGGAGGCGGGTCTCGGCGGATTTTGCGCCAAAGCTGCCGGAGCCCCACTCCATGCGGGAGAAGAGGTCTGGGATGATGGAGACGCACGCGAGCCCTTCTTCCCGAAGCCCGGCGTGGATCTCCTCCGCGTTCTCTTCGCGGATATCCCACGAGCCGACGAGCTCCACCCCCCGGATGCCGGGGATGGCGGCGGCCTGCCGGAGTTGCTCGCGTTTACCGGGCACCTGCTTGTAGCCGCTGGGCAGGAAGCGGTCGCAGGTGTTGCCGAGGTTGCCAAGGATGACGGAGTAGCGGTTCATGAAGCGTGGCGGGCGTTGCGGAGGCGGTGGCGGCCCCCGCCTTCAAAGCGGAAGGTTTGGTAAGGGCTCGCGCAGTGTTGAAGCGTGGCGTGCGTTGCGACGGGCTCGCCATCGACCTCAAGGTGGCACCCGGCTTGGGTGGGCAGGCCGACTTCAAACTCCGCGCCGGGTGGGAGATCGACTTCGAGCACCCAATCCGGCGCTTGGCTCCACTCCACCTGCACGATGCCGTGGCGCGTCATCACCCGGCCGCGCGCGCTGCGCAGCGAGCCGCTGACGGGGAGGATGCGGAAGTGCGAGCCGGGGGCTTGGTGGACGCCGAGGAAATAATGCGAGGCGAGGGTGACTGGCGCGCACGCCCAGCCGTGTGAGAGCGATTGAGTCATATCCCAAACCTCCCAAACGCTAGTCGCACCTTGCCGGGAGAACTCGCCCCACTGCTTGCGGATGAACCGTTGCGCCGCATCTGCCCGCCCGGATTCGATAAGCACGCGCAGCAGGTAGTCTGCAAAATACGGGGTGCCGATGGGGACCATCTGCTCATCGGGCCACCGGTAGCAACTTAGGGCGAGGGCGACGGTGGGGATCTTCCCACATTCGGGGAGGACGACATCGTAGTCGTCTTCGTTGACGATGAAGACTTCCTCGAGGTTCTCGCGCTCCAGGCGCGCTTCGATCTGCTGGCGTTGCTCGGGCGTTGCGATGCCAAAGAGCAGGGCGAGCAGGTTCTCGTGGCAGCCCCAGCGCGGCAGCAGGCCGGAGGCGAAGCGGCCATTGACGAAAATGTTGCGCTCGCTATCCCAAAAGAGTTCGCAGAAGGCGGTCTTCAAAGCGGCGGCTTTAGCGAGGGTGGCTTCGGCGAAGGCGGTGTCTCCCGCGCCTTGGGCCAGCGCGGCCATGCAGCGTAGCGATTCGTAGGCGAAGGCGTTCCACGCGGTGTTGGCGCCGCGCATGTCGACGGGGGCCCAATCAATGAAGTTATAGGTGCCCACGGTGTGGGTAAGGCTCGGTTGCGGCGCTTCGTAAATGCCGCCCTCCCGCAGCCGCCCGGCGAGCCACCCCTCTACCTTTTTGATGCTGGGCAGCATCTGCGAGGCAAAGGCCCAGTCTCCACTGGAGCGGCAGTACTCCAGGACGGAGAGAGGGTAGCAAAGCGTCCACGTGGTAAGGTGGGAGGTGGCGTTGGCGGGGTACTTGGAGGCGAGCGTGCCATCCTCCCGCTGGCCGCGCGAGAGGTGCAGCAGGAAGCGGCGGGCCAGCGCATAGTCCCCAAAAACGGCGTAGGCGGCCCGGCATTTGATGAGATCATCCCCCAGCCAGGAGCCGCGCTCGCGCCACGGGGTATCCATATAGCTATCCTCCATGTTGAGCTGCACGGTGTGGGTGCTGATCTCCCACGCTTGGTTGAGGACAGGGCAGTCCGAGGCAAAGAAGCCGCGCCACCGCACGGGGTAGGTACTCCGTTCGAAGGCAAGCTCTTGGACGCTGGCGCGGCCACCGCTGACATTGATTTGGATATACCGGGCGCACTTGGGCCAAGTGATGCGGTGGGCGATGCCGCTGGGGCCGAGAATGATCCGGTCGAAGTAAGGGATGTGGGGGTTCTTGGAAGGGAGCGTCCGGTGGGCGGCGAGGTTTTCGCTATAAAGGAGGTCAATAGTGGTACCGGGTGTGCCTTCCACGGTGAGGACTGGGTACCCGGTCCAGACGCGCCCGAGGTCGAAGAGGGCGTAGAGCGCCTCGTGGGAGGCCAAGCCGGTGGCGTCGAGCACGGTCTGCGCCCCTTCGTGGAAGGCGATCTTACCTGCCCTGTCGGGGAGGAGGGCTGCCTGCATGGAGGCAAGGCCCACGCGGTCAAACGGGAGGTCTTGGACCGGAAGGTCGAACCGGAGGAGGCCCCACTCGATCGCGCGGTCAGCGAGGTGTGTCTCCGAGGTCATGAAGGGGATGTCGCGAGCCTCGAAGGCCGCGCCGGAGAGGGGGGGCAGCTCGCTGGCCGGGGGCCACTGGGTGTCGTCATAGTCCGGCAGGCTCGGGTCGCCCAGGCCGGAGCGGGCGTCGTAGATCTCGCAAGGGGGCTGGCAGCTCCCGCGCGAGGCGGTGTTGGCCAGGTAGCCGCCGTCGCGCTGCACCTTCCACGAGTGGTCGGAGACGAGGCTCGCCTCTCCCGCGTTGAGTCGCGCCCATAGCGCGCCGCGTTGCGGCATGACGGAGCTGATCGCCGCCTTGCCGAGGCTGTAGACGCGCACCGCGATCACGTTGTCTTTCTCGCGCAGGAACGGGGAGATGTCGTAGCGGTCGATCGTCGGCGTGGGGGCGTGGAATTTCGGTGGGCCGAAGCCGACGCGCTCCCCATTGACCCAGAGCAGGTAGCGAAGGTCGGCGCAGATCTCAAGGGTGGCCTCGCGCAGCAGGGCGGGCAGGTCAAAGCGCCGCCGGGCCCACGTCCAGACGTGGTGGTCTTCGGGGGTTTGGCTCCAGATCCATTGGGGTTCGGGGCAGGGCGTCATGGGGCAAAGCGGCTCGTTTCGAGCGTGCGAAATTGGTACAAGGGGTTGAGGCTGTCGGCGTCGGGGTCCAAGGAGGTGAGCTGGGGGTGTTCGGGGTCGAGGTAGCGCTCGAAGAGACGCGAGCCGCGGTACTCGGCCAGCGGCTTGAAGTCCCGCCCGGTGGGGGCGGCGGCGGCACGGGGCAGGAGCTGCACCCGGTAGTGGATGCGGTAGGTGTTCGACTGGGTGGTGAGCTTGGGGTAAAGCTCGGCGTACGGCTTCTCGCGGGAGTTATCCCCCGTGAGCCGATGGCTGGACCAAAAGCCGGTGGAGAGGTTCTCCACGCCCGCGAGCGTCTGCCCCTGCGGCACGAGGAAGAGGGAGCAGATCTCCGCAGCAGAGCGGAAGAGGGCGTTGCTGGCGAAGCGTTTTTCAAACTGCGAGAGCGTCTCGCCGATGTCGAGGCGATGCCGGAAGGAGGTGCCGCTCAGGGTGGTGCTCTTGTAGGTTTTGCTCTGCGCATCGGGCACGGCGAAGAACTGGAGCGACTCTAGCAGGGCGTACCATGCGCTCGCCCGGCGCAGGTAGCTGTACGGGGCGATGGCGTAGTTGAGGTTGATCTTGCCATCCGTGGCGGCGGGGCTGCTGATGGCGTAAGGCTCTACGACGGGCATGCGGAAGAGGTCGAGAAGCAGGTAGTCGGCAGGGGCGGCGAAGCCGGGGTGGCTCGGGTTTGCCGGGTTGGGGCAGAAAAGGAGGGTCTGCCATGGCTCGCCCGCTTTCACCCCCGTGGGCAGCGAGCCGAACATGACGGCGGAGGGGATCTGCCGCAGCGGCGAGAAAAGCCCATCCGCCAGAGCCCATTTGAAGGATTGGTAGGGGACGGTGCCGGCCGCGGAAGGCATCATCCCCTCGTCGGGCTTGTTGATGAAGGGGCCGTCGGCAAAGAGGCTCCAGCCGTTGTCAAAATCGCCGCTCCAGCCTTCCTGGCGCAGGCTCTTGATTTGCGCGGGGAGCTTGGGCCGGTAGGTCCGCCGCCGGTCGCTGCGTTGGGCTCCTAATACGGGGGCGGGCTCATCGAAGAGGGCGAGGTCCACATAGGTGCCGCTGGAGCCGCCGTTCCAGCTTTCGAGCCGGCTGTTGCGGGTGATGCCCATGCCGTGGGCGAAGCGCGTCTGCTTCCCGTAGTCTTTGTGGGGTTGGTAGAAATCTTTGGGTACCTCTTTGCGCCCGGAGACGAGGCGGGCATCTCCATGCTTGAGCTGGATGCTGTGGAGGACGTCGCCATCGAGCGGGCCGTAGCCTTCGTTGGGGAAGCGGTGGGCCCACCAGATGCGGCCCACTTTGGTGCTGTAGACGGTGAAGTCCTGCAAGTTGCGAACCGGCAGCGGCAGGGCGGCGGCGGCGGGGAACTCGAAGGTGTAGCTTTGGACAACGTCCCCGCCCACGCGCAGGTTAACACGAATCTCCCCCCCGGTGATGAAGAACTCGGTGTCGCCGGTCTGTAAGTTGAGCGGGGCGCTCAGGAAGCGGTAAATAGGCTGATTGTTGCCAGCGCCGGCGACGGCATGGGGGTTGAGCCCCGCGGCGTAGCAAGCGCCATCATACCCGCCGGGGGTGTGCCCACCGAATACCAGGGGCGGGTAGAGCACGGGGCCGTTGGCTCCCAGCGCCTCGGGGGGAAGGAGGGGGGCCTCCCTTGTGCCGATGCCAAACTTCACGCTGGAGCTTTCAACCTCGAAGACGAAATCTTTCCCGCACCATGGGAGGTAGCCGAAGGCGGGGGTGGTGGTTTCAAAGACGAGCATCGCTTCGAGTTGCAAGGGGTTTTCAGGGCTCGGAGCTTCGGGCACGGGGGGGTCGACAGTACCATCGGCCATCTTTTCGGCGTGGGTAACGAAGAGCAGGCCGACTTCCGTAATGGCGGGGAAGCGCCCGATGCCCCGGGTGTCGCCGATCTGGATGGGCACGACCAGCCCGGCTCCGAGGATCGGGCTGCCGACGCCGTAGTCGTTACCGAGGTTGGAGGCTTCGATCTCGCCGGAGGTGGCGCGCTTCCAGTACGGGGTGTAGCTTTGGAACGCGGCGTCGCGGCCCCGGTAGGTTTCGTTGAGGTTGACGATGCGGATGTAGTCAAAAATCTCCGTGAGGATCTGGTCGCGATCCTGCGGGTACTTGGTGGAGAAGGCGGGCCCGCCAAAGCCGGGGAAGGGCTGTGAGGTGAGCCGCTGGAGGTAGGCATAGAGCTCGCCGTTGCGGGGGATGGCGGCGAAATCGTGCGTGGCGCTCAACGGCTGCTCGCGGGAGAAGTGGTACGGCTTGCCGCCGAGCGTGGAGCTAAAGGCAAGGAGCTGGTCGTACGGAGTGCGGCGCGTGGGGCCGGGGTCCGCCTTGGCAGGGTCTCCATAGACTGGCCAGATGGAGACGCGCGGCTGGCCAAAGAGGTTTAGCTCCGGGGCGCGGCTGCTGGTGGTCAGGAAGAAGCGGAGCGCCTCGGTCTGCTGCGCGGTGGGGCGGGTGCGGACCTCGGTGGGCTTGCTTTGGAAGAGAAGCTCATCCACGGAGGCGTAGGCGCGGTCTTCCTTGTTGGTTAAGAGGGAGGTGCGCGAGTCCGCCAGCTTTTTGGCACCTTCCTCGGAGCCGCCCCAGCGGTACCGGGGGGAGAGGGCGAAGTAGTCTGCCGCCGAAAGATTGCCGAGCGTGCCGAGCAGTGGCCGCAGCGAGACCATCGCCGGGTGGCCGGGGTAGCGTTGGTACTCATTTTGCGAAGGCTGCCCCAAGGCAAGGGTGTTGTGCTCGGTGGCGGCGAAGGCGCGCGGGGTATCCCAGTAAGCGGCGGCAGAGGCGGGCGAGGCGGTGTTGAGGTTGACTTTGGAGGTTTCATCATCTGTCCAAAAGGCGATGCGGCCGACGATCGGGTTGCTCTTGAGGTCGATGCGCGGATCGCCAAGCTGGCAGAGGGTGCCGTCTTCGAGCACGTAGATCCACCGTGCGGGCATCGGGGCGGTGTTGGCTCCCGGGGCAGGGGCCACGGGGGCGGTGGAGCGGATCTCGAACCCTTCGGAGAGCCCCTTGGCACCCGGCAGCGCGGCGGCGGCTCCGGGGTGGACGATCGGGTAGCGCCACGCGCTGCCGTCGAAGACGGGGGCGTTGAGGTCGGTGTACTCGGCAGGCCGGGTGTGCCATTGCGCGGGGATGTCTCCGGAGAGGTCGGGGTCGTCCGTCTGCATGGCGGGGGCGGAGTAAAGCTTGTAGAGGGTCTCCAGCGTGCCACCGGGCTGGTAGACGCGGAGCGCCCCCGGCTGGCTCGCCCAAGTGTGGCGTTGGGCAAGCGGTGTCCCCGCCGCTTGGCCGGAGAGCGTGGCCTCTTTGATTTGAGCCTGCACGCGGTGGAGCGCCATATCCCCCAAGGCCCGCAACCTGCCGGAGTGGACGCTCGCCGAGGCGGACTGGAGCGAGGTGGTGCCGCGATCGAGCAGCAGCACGATCATCCCCGCGCAAAGCACGAGGGTGATGAGGACGATGACGAGCGCAAACGCCTCCGGTGGCTTGCCTCTCTGCCGGAGCACCCCGGCGATCTTGGTGCAGCGGGGCTTCATGGCTGGTAGGTGAAGACGCGGCCGGTGGCAGGGTCGATGGCGAGGGTGACGAATTGGTTGGGGAACTTGGCAAACGCCCGCTCATGGCAGACGGTGAGGAACCACTCCTGCGAGATCGGCAGCGAAGTGGCCCCCGTGGGCTTGAAGGCGAGCAGGCGGCAGTCGCTCGGTGTGGCTCCGTCGCGGACTTGCGCCTCCGCAAGCTGGCCAAGGGTAGACCACGCTTCATCTTCGGTGATGACGATGCCATCGGGCAGCCGCCTGGGCCGGGCAATCGGTTGGTAGATGCCCGTGGCATCCGGCCGCGCGAGGACGACGCCGATGGCCCCCTGCGAGCCCGCGATCTCATACAGGCAGACGAAGATGGAGGCATTCTCTGCGATGGCTAGTTGCCGCGCGAGGAGGAGCTGGTCGCGCAGCAGCGCGCCGCCTTTGGTGACGTTGAAGGCCCTCTGCATGCTCCCGATGGCGGGGAGAGCCACCACCGCCATCAGCGCGATCAGGCTCACGACCATGAGCACTTCTGCCAAGGTGAAGCCATGGCGACGCTGGAGTTTGCGGGGGTGGTGAGGCATGGCTAGAGGCTAGAGTTGGAAGCTCCGAGGCGGATCTCCGTGGTAAAGACGCGGTAGTTGAGCCGGGGGGTGAAGCCCGCGAGCGCCGCTTCCAGCGCGGCGAGGTCTTCCGCATACTTGGCGGGCTCTTCGAAAAGGTGCTCGGGCAGGATCACAGGGGGCGCTTCGTCCTGCGCGATTCGCGCGGCGCTCGGTTCGTCGATCGCGGCGAGGATGATTTTGAGGGAGTGGGGGAGCCGGTGGAGCGTGGCCGGGCTGGTTTTATCCCGGCTATTCCATTGGTACCGCGGTACGCTATCGACCATCGGCATGATGCCGAGGTAGACGACGTTCTCTGCCAGCGGGTGGCAGTGGGTCCGCTTCTCCACGTCGGGGAGAAACCAGTCTGCGCCGTGGAAGCCCGGGTCCGCAACGGGCACGCCATTTTCGATCGCGAGGGTTTGCTCGTAGACCTTCATCTGCTCTCGGGGGGGGAGGTATTGGAAAAGGCGGTAGCGGTGGCGGTTCTCCACTTTTCCTTTGAGGGGGGTAGGCAGGAGCGGGTCTTCCCCATGGGCGATGAAGAAACCGGTGCCGACGAGCAGCGTGCCGGTATCGCCCAGCGCGTGGGTGCCGGTGGAGCCAAGGGTCGCTTGGAAGAAGACTGCGTGGCTTTGTTCCGCGCCGGTACCCGCTAGGCCGAGCTCGCTTTGGGCGGCAGAGAGGAAGTGGAGGTCTGACCGGAGCTCATAGGTTGTTGGCAGCGCCGGGTCATTGTAGCTCAGGTAAGACATGAGCGTGGCTTGCGAGAGGAGGCGCGAGAGGAGCTCAAACGTCGTCCGCGCCGACTCGAAGGAATCGAGGTTGCCCATGGTGGTGCGGTAGGAGCGGCGCGTCATCTCCGTAAGGCCCGCCAGCGCGAG
>JBBCKB010000108.1:0-40723 GCA_037189965.1 Chthoniobacteraceae bacterium
TCGCCGAGATCTACGCCTTACCGGCAACCCCGCCCTCGCCGCCGCCGCGCGCGAGAGCGGGGGGAGCGTCATCCCCCTCTACATCCGCAGCCGCTGGCATGGGGCTCACCGTTGGACCGGTGCCGCCCGGCAGACGGCGCTTTGCGAATGCCTGCGCGCGCTTGCCGCCGGGCTGGAGGAAGCGGGGAGCCGCCTCATCCTCCGCGAGGGCGAGGCCGCGCTGGAAGCCGCGCTGCGCGAAACCGGGGCCAAGCTCCTGAGCTACCAACGCTCGCCCGACCCTTTTGGCCGTGCGGAGGAGGCGCGCGTGGAGGCGCTGGCCCAGCAGCTCGGAGTGCGCGTGCTGGCGATGGACGATGTTACCACCCTCCCCCCGGATGCGCTGCGAACTTCCACCGGCCAGCCGTACCGCGTCTTTACCCCCTACGCTCGCGCGTGGCTGCGGCAAGAGCCGGAGGCGAGCGGCGGTGCGCACCCGCCTTTGCAGCCGGTACCCCCGGCCATGCACTCCATTCCCCTCCCCACGCCGGAAAGCTGGGGCCTTACCCGCGTGGCCGAGCCGGGCTTTGCCCATGGGGAACCTGCCGCCCGCAGGCGGATGCGCGCCTTCTTTGGCGGCCCCATCTACCACTACGCCGCGGGGCGCGACCTCCCGGCGGCCGATGCCACCTCCCGCTTTTCCGCAGACTTGCGCTGGGGTACCCTTTCGCCGCGGGAGCTGGCCGCCCGCTCCCGCCGCGCCATTGCCCAAGCGCCGGATGCCACCGCCCGCCACAGCGCGCAGATCTTCCTCAATGAGCTGATCTGGCGCGAATTCTTCATGAGCATCCTGTGGCACTGGCCCGAGGTGTTGGAGCACGAGTTTGCCCCTGCGTGGCGTGGCTTGCCATGGCGCACCTCACCCGCGCTCTTCCAACGCTGGGCCGAGGGCCAAACCGGCTTCCCCCTGGTCGATGCGGGCATGCGGCAGCTCTCCGCCACCGGCACCCTCCCCAACCGCGTGCGCATGGTGGTGGCCATGTTTCTTACCAAAGATCTGCGGATCGACTGGCGCTTGGGCGAAGCCCACTTCCTGCGCCACCTTACCGATGGGGAGATCGCCAGCAACAACGGCGGCTGGCAATGGAGCGCGGGCACGGGGGCAGATGCCGCGCCGTACTTCCGCATCCAAAACCCGTGGGCTCAATCGGCCCGGCATGATCCGCAGGGCGAGTACATCCGCCGTTGGCTCCCCGAGCTGCGCGATACCCCCGCCGCCCGGCTCCACAAGGCCGCGACCTCGCCGCTCGCCCGCGGCTACCCGCTGCCGATGGTAGACCACGCCGAAGAACGCGCCGCCACGCTCTCCTTCTTTCAGGAAGCACGCCAACGCCGGTGAGGCAGCCCAAAGACCTCTGCCAGCCAGCCGTAAGCCAAGTCCACGGAACAAAGCGGCGGGCGGTGGCCCGAAGCGTGGTCGATACAACCCAGATTCTCCGGCACCCCGGCCTTGGCGTACCATGGCCGGGCAGCCTCCAGGTATTGCCACGCGGCGGCGTTATCCGCCTCCCCCGCCAGAAGAAGAAACGGGCGCGGTGCCAGCAGTGCGAGCAGCTCGTGGTGAGCCATACCCTCGCGCTCGGCCCGGGCCACCCGCTCCTCACCGTGGTACCACGCTGCTGCCCAATTGGTAGAGCGCCAGGGCAAGCCGAAGTCCGAAGCCACCACTGCGGTTACCCGGGCATCAAGCGCCCCGGTATAAAACGCCATCTTCCCCCCCAGCGAGTGCCCCATGGACAAGACGCGCGAGGCATCCACCCCCGGCTGCGAGAGGAGCAAGTCGAGCGCCAGCGAAGTATCTGCCACCAGCTTGCCGATGCCCGACCAGCCCGGGTTCTCCGCCAGCAACTTGGCCGCTCCTTGGGGCCAGCGGCTAAACGGGTCGCCCTCCGGAGTTCCCACGAGGTTGTAGGGGAAGGCTTCCACACACGCCACCACCAGCCCCAGCCGGGCAAGGTGCTCGCCAAAGCGGAGCACCTCATCCTGCGGCTTGGGGTCGGCCAGCAGCCTCGCCTCCCCCTCAAACGCCCCCAACTCCAGCCCTACCAGCCGCTCCGCTTGGTAAAAAGGGAGCACCGCACACGGAGCCGGGCTCCCCGCAGGATGGCGCGGATGCAAGATCGCCACGCGCTGCCGCAGCCCTCCGGGGCCAGAGGGTTGCAAGTAAGTGGTAACGGTAAAGTCGGGCAGCTCCAGCT
The DNA here is from genome assembly GCA_037189965.1 of Chthoniobacteraceae bacterium. Classification (GTDB taxonomy): domain Bacteria; phylum Verrucomicrobiota; class Verrucomicrobiia; order Chthoniobacterales; family Chthoniobacteraceae; genus DATMFV01. The sequence goes on from JBBCKB010000108.1 coordinate 2,238, forward strand.
CGCCCACTTTCTCTGCCGGGCCGGCCCATGTGCTCTGCGGTAGGGCCGGCTCACCAAGCAAGCGGCGCCACTTCCCCAAAAGCTCGGCCCCGGTCTCCACGGGAGTCTGCAAACCGTGGGAAGGGCCAAAATCGCTGTAGTTGGGCCGGGAGGCAAAGGCACGGAGGGAAGGCATAATGGTATCTAATGGTTTCCTCAGGGTTGTAGCGCTTTGGAGCTCCGCCTCGCAATCTTAAAGCGTCCGCGGCAGCCCACGGCAAGAGAGGCTTGCATTCACTCCGGGCTTGCGGAAGAAAAGAACCCATGTCGCGCGCGCTCGCTGCGGTCGTCGCCGTAGTGACGGCCCTCTTCTTCGCCTGCTTCCTCCTCTGGCCCGTAGGCCAGACGGTGCGCGGGGCGTTTGTCGACGCCAATGGGCAGTGGACACTGGAGGCTCTGGCAGAGGTCTTCCGCAACCCCGTCTACGCCGAAGGGCTTTGGAATGCCTTCTGCCTCGCCGTGGCCAGCACGGCACTTACCGCTGCCATCGCCACGCCACTTGCGTGGCTGGCAGACCGCTTTGACTTCCCGGCCAAACGCCTCCTCCTCGCCCTGCTGCTGGTGCCGATGGTGCTGCCGCCGTTTGTCGGAGCCATCGGGATGAAGCAGATCCTCGGGCAATACGGCGCTCTGAATGCCTTGCTCGCCCACCTCGGCTTGCTCGCCCCGGGCGAAACGATCGATTGGCTTGGCGGCACCCCCTCAGGCCGCTTCTGGAGCGTCGTCGTCATGAACGCGCTGCATTTGTACCCGATCCTCTTCCTCAACCTCGCCGCCGCGCTCGCCAATATCGACCCCGCAATGGAGGAGGCCGCCGAGAACCTCGGCTGCACCGGGTGGCGCAAGTTTCGGCGCGTCACCCTCCCGCTCGTCATGCCCGGGCTTTTTGCAGGGGGCACGCTGGTCTTTATCTGGGCATTTACCGAGCTGGGCGTGCCGTTGATGTTTGATTACTCGCGCGTCACCCCCGTGCAGATTTTCCGGGGGCTCAAGGAGCTTTCGGGCAACCCCTTCCCGTATGCGCTGGTGGTCGTCATGCTTCTAAGCGCGGCCTTCTTCTACGCGCTCGGCAAGTGGGGCTTCGGGCGCAAGGCGTTTGCCATGCTGCCGAAATCGACCCGCGCCGCCACCTCCCGGCGGCCCGGCTGGGCCGTGCAGCTCCTTTGCACAGGGGCGTTTGTCGGTATCATCGGTGTGGCGTTGCTGCCGCATGCGGGGGTTATCCTCGTCTCCTTCGCCCGCGAGTGGTACCAGAGCGTGCTGCCGACGCAGTGGACGCTCGCTCACTACGAAGCCGCACTGGGGCATGAGCTTACGGTGCCCGCGATTCTCAACAGCGTCAAATACGCCGGGCTGGCCACGGGGGTGGACCTCGTGCTCGGTATCGGCATCGCGTGGGTGGTGGTGCGCACCCGGCTCCCCGGGCGCACAGTGCTCGATACCCTCGCCATGCTCCCGCTCGCCGTGCCGGGGCTCGTGCTCGCCTTCGGCTACCTCGCCATGACGCAGGAGGGCCGCTTCTTCGACTTCCTCAACCCCGCCCGCGATCCCCTCCCCATCCTCGTCATTGCTTACGCCGTGCGGCGGCTGCCGTATGTCGTCCGCTCGGTGGTGGCGGGGTTGCAGCAAACCAGTGTCACGCTGGAGGAGGCCGCGCAGAACCTTGGGGCCACGCCATTGCGTACACTGCGCCGCATCACGCTCCCGCTCATCAGCGCAAACCTCGTGGCAGGTGGCGTACTGGCGTTTGCCTTTGCCATGCTGGAGGTTTCAGACTCGCTTATCCTCGCCCTCAAGCGGGTCGATTTCCCGATCACCAAAGCGATTTACGAGCTCTTCCAACTCCTTGGCGAAGGGCGCTATATCGCGGCAGCGCTCGGAGTCTGGGCGATGGTCTTTCTCGCCATCACACTCTACGGAGCCAGCCGCATCCTCGGTAAAAAGATGGGGGCACTCTTCCGGACGTGATACACTCCCCCGATGAAATTCCCCCTCGATAAAGTCCACCAACTTTGGGACGAGCTCGCCGAATTTCCCGCAACCGAAACCCACACCGCCTGCTGCCATTTGATGCGGACGCTCTCCGGGTGGATCGATGGCGACCGCCCTGCATGGATCGGCGTTGTACGCCTCTTATCGGGCCGCACCGCGATGAAAGACTCGCTCCGGGGCTGGCGCCAAGGGGCGCTTTTCTTTATCGACCCACTCACCCCGGAGGAGCGCGCCCTCTCCCTCGAAGCCCACACCCGCACCACCGGCTTTGGGATGACGACCGAGGCGCTCGCCGCCACGTGCGGCACCTTCCGGGCTCACCGCATGCGCGACGGCTTTGTCGATTTCAAAGCCTTCCAGAAGACGGAGCACTACCAGCGCTTCTACACCAACATCGGCGTTTGCGACCGGATCTGGGTCGGCATGCCGGTCACCTCTCAAGCCGAGTCGTTCTTCATGATCGACCGCCGCAAGCGCTCCAAACGCTTTACTCCTTCTGAGTTGAAACTCGCCGCCTACACCCTGCGCGGGGTGCTCTGGTTCCACCGGCGGATGATGCTTGAGCACGGGCTGGGCGTTGCGCAGAAGCCGCTCTCTCCCCAAGAGCGGCGCATCCTTCGCGAGCTGCTCACCGGCAAAGTCGTCAAGCAGATCGCGGCGGACATTGGCCTGAGTACCCACACCACGGGCGACCATATCAAAGGCATCTTCAAAAAGTTTGGCGTCAACAGCCGCACCGAGCTGATGGCCATCTGGCTACGGGGCGGGTAGCGTCAACCCCCGAGTTTTCGGGAATTGCCGGTTTCGCTCGTTCCCCCGTTTCATGGGGGAGATGAAATGCCGCCTTCCATCCCTCTTGCCCCTGCCTTTGTGGGCGACGCTTTGCTATACCGGGCTCTCCGCATCTGGGGTGGCGGATGTGGTTACCCCCGTCAATGTTTATGCCTCCAGCTACTATGGCAATAGCAACACCACCCCGGCCCAGGCGATCAACGGCAGCGGCCTTTCCAACACCCCGGGCCTGAGCCTCCTTGAGCAAACGCACGCCGCCCCGGGAGATGGCTTTGGCTCTTGGATCGCCACCAGCGGCCCCGGCCTCAACGGCGCGGCCACCATCGCCAACCAATACCTCCTTTTCGACCTTGGCGCCAACTACACCCTAACGACCGCCTACCTCTGGCAGTTTGTGCAAGGCACCTTGATCGACCGTGGGCTCAACGAGTTTCGCCTCTTCGGCTCCTCTGCGCTACCCACTCCCTTTAACCCCGCCAACCCACCCACCCCTTTCGACCTAAGTGGGTTCACCGAGATCCTCTCCCTCTCCGAACTCGAAATCGGTACCGCCAATACCCGATCGCAAGCGCAGGCATTCACACTTTCGGGGGCCACCAACGTCCGCCAGATCTACCTGCAAGTCGTCTCCACCCATGGCGGTACGACCACGGGCTATACCGGCCTCTCCGAAATCCGCTTCGAGGGGCTCAAGCTCAGCCCACCCCCCACGCGGTGGACCAACGCAACCGGCGGCTCCTGGGCTACCCCAGGCAACTGGAGCAGCGGAGCCACCCCCTCGGGCTACATGAATGCCACCTTCGACCTTGAAGCCTCATACGCCATCTCGACTCCCGAAGCCGTTCAGGTCGACGAAATCACGGTTTCGGCGGGCGAGGTTTCGTTTACTTCGACGAGCGGGCTTCTCGCCAAAACATTGCGGATCGACGGAGGCCACCTCATCTCCAATACCCATGCCGGCAATGGCACCACCCTCGTGGCGGGCAACTTCCGCTATGACCAGCTCGAGTTTACCGACGGCACGCTGGAGCTTCGCACTTCGGTCTTCACCCCACGACGGAGCACCATCTCCACCGGGGGCGTCAACTTCACCAATGCGTGGGAGATCAATGGCGAAATCGGCGCCGAAGCGCGGCCAAGGCTCCTTCTTGTCGGGAGCCATATCAACCTCGCTATTGGGCTCACAGCCCCGATCATCGGGAGGGATGGCGGCAAGGCGGCACTGGAGGTGGTCGGCCAAAATGCCACGTTCAACACCAGCGGAGGCACCGCCGTGGTTGGCAGCGGCACCACCACTATCGAGGGCGTCGTCCATCGCGGAGATGGGCTGCTGACCCTTCGCGGCGGAGCTACAGGCACCGTGGGCGACTTCCGAGTTGGCGTGCATGGCGGCAGAGGCACGGCAAATATTGACGGCGAAGGCACCACCCTCCACGCCAACGGCACTTACTACATCGGCTCATGGCGAGATGGATCAGGCACCTTGAATGTGACGAACGGAGCAAAAATCACAACGAATAGCGCGATCATGCTCGGGGTCTATGGTGGCACCGGCTCCATCCTCCTAAGCGGGAGCGGCTCCCACATCAATGCCGGGCCCGGCATCAGCATCGGAGAAGGGGTAAGCGGCCCGGCGAGAGCATTTGGAACTCTGGAGATCCGCAACGGAGCGGTGTTCGAAACGGTCGTCTTCCGCGTAGGTACGGGCGGCGGCAATGGAGCAGCCACCATCGGCGCGGCAGATGGAACCGACACCGGCGAAACTCGGCTCTCGGTAGGGGGGCGCATCAACCTTGGCTTTAGCACCGCCACAACCGCTACAATGGAGATTAACCACGGCGCCTTTGTCGAAACCGTGGGTGGCGTTTTCAGCGAACCCAATGATTACAACTCCCCGGGAATTTACCTGAATCTCAACGGGGGCATCCTCAAAACCCCCAGTATCTTCGCCGATGTCAACACCCACTTCCTTAACTGGAGCGGAGGCACCCTTTGGCTAACGGGAGGCACCGTCGACGCAACCCGCAATGCAAACACCCCCGTCACCATGGGCGCGGAAGGCAAGCTAATCGGCCACGGCGCATTCCGGAACAACATCCGCGCCCTCGGCGAGATCAATCCGGGAGATGCAGATACGCCCTTTGGCAAGTTCGTCTTTAGGAACGGCCTCACCGCCGGCAATGAGCAGGAGCGGGCTGAGTTTGTCATGAACCTACGCTTCGGCATTTTCGATGCTGACGAGATCGAAGTTCAAGGAGCCGTCTCGCTCGAAAACGCCGGCCTACGCCTGACGCTGGAAGACCCCACCCCCGGCACGATGGAAAACCCCATCGCCTTCCTGCTCATCACCAACGACGGCACCGATGCGGTAAATGGCCGCTTCACCTTTGTGGACCTCGGCGCGGAGTATGAAGACCTCTTCTTCTACATCGACTACGCCTTCTCCGGCACCGCCGTCAATGGCATCGGTACGGGGAACGATATTGCCATCGTCTTCATCCCCGAGCCCTCCACCTGGCTCCTGTTTACCTCGGCGAGCGTTGGCCTTTTGCTGCTTCGGCGGCGGCGCTCGGCGGTGGCCCGTAGCGAAACTCTTTGTGCCTGATCTTGCCGCCCATATACCCGAGCCACCCCCCGGCCCCCAGCGCCAAGAGCGCCACCAGTAGCGCCAGCGCGGTAAAGGGCACCCGCGTCTGCGGCCAGCGTAGCGGGAGCAATAGCGCCAGCGACGCCAGTAACGCCGTCAGGTAGAAAACCGGCAATACCGTCGCCCCCCGATCGCGGTGCGCCTCCAGCCAGGCGCGCCCATCTTCATCCGCCAGCATGAGGATGTTATTATACGCCAGCGCCCCATAGTGCTCTACAGGCCATACACAAAGCGCGCTGGCCGCCAGCAGGCAGAGAGCCAGCCGTTGCGCCGCCACACTACGCGCCACCCACGCCCCCGCCAGCGCCAGCACCCCGAGCAGCAACCCGTAGACGAGCAGCGGGTTGAGCACTACGTGCAAATACTCCGGCTGCTGGAGGTGGAGCCGCAAGAGTTCGAGGGCAGAGAGCGGCTCCACGGTTTACCCCCCGAGTTTGACGATTTTGTCGAAGTGCGCCTTCTCCAGCGGCATCACCGAAAGGCGGGACTGCCGCAGCAACGCCACCTCGGCCAGCTCCGGCACGGCTTTGATCGCCTCCAGCGCCACCGGCTTCTTGAGGGGCCGCTCGGGCACGAGATCGACACACGACCAGTCGCCCTCCTTCGCCGTAGGGTCCGGGTAAGCCGCCTTGGCCACCTTGGCAATGCCAACCACCGCCTTGCCGGTGACGCTGTGGTAGTAGAGCACGCGGTCCCCCGGCTTCATGGTGCGGAGGTTATTACGGGCCTGGAAATTGCGCACCCCCGTCCATGCCGTACCGCCGTCCGCGCAAAACTGCGCCCACGAGTAAGCCTCCGGTTCCTGTTTGACGAGCCAGTAGTTCATCCCCGCTTTCATACCCCGGTTGGGGGGCGCTTTACAACCCCCGGGGGTGCCGGGCCACCGAGTCATCCAACGGGCGGGGCCCAGTCGTCCACTGAGGTCCCTCGGGCGCGCGCGTCCACCCTGTATCAAACCGCAGCCCGGCGATCACGAGGAACACATGGTCCTTTCGCGCATGCAGCGTGATCCACTCCCCCTCCCCCGGCTCGCCATAGCTACGGAATGCCGAGGAAGGCATGGAGCCACGCAGCAACCCCGCTGAGCGAAGGATATAAGAGGCCGAGCCCGAACAATCGTACCCCCTTGCCTCCGCCACCCCGTGCCCCCCGCCGCGCAGGTAAGGGAGCCCGGCGATCCGGTTCCCGGCCTCGATCGCCGCGTGCACCTTGGGCGGTGCCGCCGGTGGGGCCACAGCCCGACCATCGCGCTGGAGCACCGCCGTGCGCCCTGGCACGTAGCGGTACTCGTACCAAGGGGGCCCGGAACACCCGGCCAAGAGGAGAAGTAGCCCTGAGAGGAGAAAAAAGCGCGCAGACATCCCTTTTTCTAGAAATTCCGCCACGAAAAGGCAATTTTCCAAAACAGCCCCCATGACCACCCGGCACACATTCTGCTATAAATTCATGAATATGGGAGACTTCCACCCCCCATCCCTTCAAAAACACCCCCGCCAACGTGGCTTCACGCTCATGGAAACAGTCGCCGCCATGGCGATTATCGCCATCCTCGGCGCTTCATTGATGGTTGGCCTGCTCGCAGCCCACCGCCATGTCGCCGTATCGAGAGTGATGACAGCGGGGCGCATTATTCTCCAGCGCAATATAGACCGCGCCATGGGCGTCCCCTTCCTCTCCAACATTACCCGCGCCGAGGTTCTTGCGGAGACAGCCACCGATGGCACGCCGTACAGCCACGAAGGCATTGGCACCGCCACCAGCCTCCCGGTATTGACGAGTAATGATGGCAGGGTCCTTGTCACCGGCACGCTCACCCGCATCGTGAGGGACGAGCCCATCCCCAACGCCTCTGCGCTCAGTGATGTCAGTACCGCCAAGCTACTGCGCGTCACCTTCCGGCTCCGGTACAATTACCTCAACAGAAATTACACACAGGAACTTGCCTCCATCCGTGCGCAGGATGACCAATAACCTTCCGCTTTTCCCCATGCTCCGCCTTCGTACCAAACCCCAAAACGGCTTTAGCATCCCGGAGCTGCTCGTTGTCGCAGGGATCTCCTCCGTCCTCGGCATCGGGCTCTACCTACTCCTGCATGCGGGCACCATGGTCTCCACCAAAGCCATCTCGGGCAGCATTTCTTCGACGGAAAACCGCCTTTCGATGGACCGGCTCACCTACACCGTCCAGCAGGCCTATACGCCACCGGTGCTCGTCAACCATACAGGAGCCCTCACCAACGGCACTGCGGCGGCGCAGGGCATCCGATTCCTGCGCTACATTGGGGCGCCTTATGTCGTCACCACCAGCACTGCGGGCCTGGCAAGCAACATTACCTCCCTTACCCTCACGGCCTCCACGGAGGCACAAGTCCCCCCGCCCGCACCGCAGGGGAATGATGTTTTCATTATCAACACCACCGCCTTGGCCAGTGGCAGCGACACGCAGGTGATGGCGCTTGTTACCACTCCCATCACTTCCAGCACGAGTGGAAACCGCGTCACCTACACCGTCCGGCTTTCCCGTGCGCTTGGCACTACCGTATCGGTCGGCAGTGGCGCCATGCTTACAGCGATCCTTACGCGGCCCACGGCGTTTATCAACGTCCCCACGTCCAAAGGGCGCGAGCTTCGCCTTTACGAACGTTTTCCATACGCCAATAACACCATTGCCACCGGCTCAAACTTCACTGTGATTACCGAGCAGATGGCACTTGCGACAAGCACTTCCAACGCCTCTGCAGCGGACCCGATGTCAGACGCCAATGCCCGCCCCTTCTCCCTCTTCACCCAATCTGGGCGGCCCTTTGCGCGCGCAACGCTGAGCGTCCGCACCAGCCAGTACGACAAATTCCTAACCACCCGGCAGGGCAAGACCGACCACGACACCTTCGTGCGAACGGAATCGGCCATCTCCCTGCGCTGCACGCAGTAACCGCTCCTCACCGCCATGAAAGTACACTCCTCTCGCCGCGGCAATATCATGCTCACCGCCGCCCTGCTCATGGGGCTTGTCTCCGGGTTGGTCGGCATCACGCTCATGGTCTCGGGCACCACCACGCGCAATACCCAGCGCAGCCGCAACTTTGCGGAAGCCAACATCACCGCAGACGCCGCGTTGGAGTACGCCTATGGCATCTGGATGAAGCGGGTCAACAACAAGAACGACAAGCTCACGACCAACGAAGCCAACGCAGGTCTCACCGGCACGAATGCCCCTCTTCCCATCCTCAATGGCTTTTCCTCCGCGAACGGAGATATCGAAGTCCGCATCGATGCGTTGGATGAATACGGCGTCCCCCTCACCACGGGTACGGCTATCCCAAAAGGCGTAGTCGGCAAGGTACCCAACTACCAAGGCTGGAGCGGGCAGACCTTCACCTACTCCGCTAAAGCAGTTGTTAAGATTGGTGAACAAAAAGTCGGGGTGCGCAGGCTCTTCCAGTACACTCAGGTGCCGCTCTTCCAATCGATGTTCTTCTTCGAAGGTGACCTCGAACTCTACCGACCGGCAGAAATGATCATCAAGGGGTTGATCCATTCCAACTCCACTATCTACATGGCGGGAGATGAAGGGAGCATCCGCATTCAGGACTATGTTTCTTATGTAAATGCTTACGATCTGGTGGCCCCCTCCGGGCATAAGTGGAGTACCCCCATCCCATCAGCAAAGCCATGGTTTCAAGGACTCAGTGGCTGGGTAAAACCTTCGGATAGTGGTTATCAAGACGAAGTCTCCCGCCACGTCCGCCAGGTCGCCCGCATCGAACCGATGGGCACCGCACCTGAAATCGCGTTTCAGGATGAAAACTCCAATAACCCAAACATCACCGGCAAGTTTCATGAGCTCATCGAACCTCCTGTAAGCGGCTATACCGACCCTCCCGCAGTCTCAGAACGTCGGCTAATCAACAAGGCGGGCATCATCATCGAAGTCAACGGCGACACCTTCGGCACCAACCCGACGTTTACCGGCATCTACAACAGCACGCGCAAGGCCACCGTCTATTCGTCGCCGGATTCCCCCGTCTCTATCGTCGTCCCCACACGCAATGGCACATCCATGACGGCAGCTGCAGCCAAGGCGATTGCCGCGGGTGTTACCAAAACCACCGCGAACCCCCAGTACACCATCGTCACCGGAAGCACCTATAGCAGTTCGCAAAGGAAATGGACAATCGCGACCGGAACCATCTCTCAAAGCGGCATCCATGATGCCCGTGAGAGCAAATGGGTCGATACAGTGAATGTCGATCTCTCCACCTTCAAGAATGTCATTCAGCCCACTTCGGGTGTCTCCGCCGTTAGTAGCTTCAACGGCGTGCTCTATGTTCATGATCTTACCCCGGAAAAGACCGTTCCCGGCACCTCCGGCACCACGACTCAGAAATCCATCAATGCCATCCGCCTTACCAATGGCAGCATCCTGCCGGATACAGGTTTGACCATCGCTAGCCAGAACCCTGTCTACGTTCAAGGCGACTATAACACCGGAGGAACCAACACAAACGTTCACTCCAACAACGGCGAGAACAATAAAGATAACCTTGCACAACCCACCACTGTTAACTCCGGTGGAAACCCCACCTACACTCCAAAACCTGCCTCTGTAATCGCAGATGCCGTCATGTTCCTCTCCGGCGCGTGGAATGATGCCAACTCCAATAAAGCCGTCTCCGGACGCGTAGCGCGCAATACCACTTATAACATGGCCATCCTTGCCGGGTACATGCCCTCCACTTCGAGCTGGTATTCCGGCGGTGCCAATAACTTCCCCCGCTTTTTGGAAAGCTGGACTAACAAATACTGCACCTACTGGGGCTCCATGGTGGAGCTTTTCCCCAGCAAAACCTTTACCGGAGATTGGAACACCACCGGCATCTACGACGCCCCAAAACGCAGGTGGAACTTCGATACCCGCTTCCTGACCACTCCGCCGCCCGGCAGTGTAGACGCCATCATCCTTTCCCGTGGCCCATGGTCCCGATTCTGATGAAGCCGATCATTCCATTCCTGCTCGCAACCGTGCTGGCCTCGCCGCTTTGGGCGGTAGATTTTACCCCGCGCTATCGCGAAGTCACCATCTCCTCCGGTCAAGTCGCCAAGCGGCTCTTCTTTCAAGGTGAAACGGGGAAGTACACCCTCTTTGCACCGCAAGACACTAATATGGATGGTGAAAGCAATGCCCTCCGCTTCACCTTCGACACGCTGGAATCTTCCACCCTGGTCTTCCAGCGTTCAACGCTCAACCCAGAAGTCGAATTTGGGAATGAGCAATACCTTCGCGAGGTCGAACGTCTGCTCCCCGCCACTGCGTCGGAAGTAACGCTCATCGAAGAGGGGGCACACCCACTGGCCAACCCCGACTGGAAGGGCCATCGCTACCTCTTCTCATGCAAGCTCCCCGGCAACAACCTTCGGGTAGAAGTCCTCTTTGTAAATCTCAATACCAAAGAGCAGATTGTCATTATTACTACTGCATATAGCGAAGTCTTCAAATCTGCTAGAGAAGCAGCCTCCCGCATCATTCGTTCCTGGAGCCCCGTCACGGAAGAAGAACTCAGCATTCCACCGCTCTCCTGAGCTTCTTCACCAGCCCATCGGGCTGGAAAGTAACTAAACGTTCCCACTTTTTGCGGGGGGGAAACGCTTCTTCCTTGTCAGCGGAAACGGCGTGGCCATGCTTGGCCCCTTTCCCAAAATATGAAGGTTCCTAAAGTTCTTGTTGCAGATCCCATCTCCGAGCGCGGTATTGCCGAGCTTGGAAACGGCGGCCAGCTTGAGGTTGTCGTCAAAACCGGCCTTAACGAAGAAGAGCTCCTCTCTATCATTGGGGAATATTCCGCCCTCGTCGTCCGCTCCCAAACGAAGGCGACGGCCCGGCTTATCGAGGCCGCGGGGAAACTGCGTGTCATCGGTCGCGCGGGCGTGGGTGTGGATAATGTGGATGTCGATGCCGCCACGCGGCGCGGCGTCGTCGTCATGAACACCCCGGGCGGCAACACCATCTCCACGGCAGAGCACGCCTTCTCGTTGCTCATGTCGCTGGCGCGCAACATCCCCCAAGCCCACGGCACGATGAAGGAAGGCCGCTGGGACCGCAAAAAATTTGAAGGCGTGGAGCTTTATGGCAAAACGCTCGGCATCCTCGGCATGGGGCGTATCGGCACCGAAGTAGCCCGCCGCGCCATGGCGTTTGGGATGACGGTGCTCGCCTACGACCCCTACCTCTCCGCAACCCGCGCCCGCGCGCTGCAAGTCGAGCTGGTTGAAAATCTGGACGACATCCTGCCCCGGGCAGACTTCATCACCCTCCACATGCCCTCCACCCCGGAGACGCACCACATGCTCGATGCTCGGCGGCTCGCGCTCGCCAAGAAGGGGGTGCGCATTATCAACTGCGCACGCGGCGGCTTGGTGGACGAAGCGGCGCTGCTGGAGTCCATCCGCGCCGGGCACGTCGGTGGGGCCGCGTTGGATGTCTACGAAGTCGAGCCGCCCCCGGCCGATTTCGCCCTGCGCGATGAGCCCAAGATCGTCTTCACCCCGCACCTCGGCGCATCCACCGCCGAAGCGCAGGAGAATGTGGGCATCGAGATTGCCGAGGCCATCCGCGCCGCGCTTCTTGAGGGCGAGATCCGCAACGCCGTCAACATGCCCAATATCGACGCCAAGACGCTCGCTGCCGTGGGCGGCTTTATCGACCTTGGGGAAAAGTTGGGGCGCACCCTCTCGCAGATCGGCCCGAAACGCGCCGAAACGCTCACCATCGCCTACAGCGGCAAGATCACCGACATGAATACTTCCCCGGTGACTCGCGCGATCCTCACCGGCTACCTCAAGGCCGCCGGGGGGAACGATGTGAACACCGTCAACGCTCCGGCCCTTGCCGAGACGCTTGGCCTCAAAGTCGTGGAGACTCGCGCCAGCGCGCAGGGCGACTTTACCGAGCTGCTCGAAATCTCTGCCTCGGAGAATGGCAACGTCGCCTCCGTGGCGGGCACGTTCTTTGGCAACCGCCCGCGGATCGTCAAGATCAACGACCGGCACGTCGAGGCGCGGCCTCGCGGCGTCCTCCTCCTGCTGGAGAACCGCGACCGCCCCGGCATGGTGGGCCACTACGGCACCATCCTTGCCGAGCACAACGTCAACATCGCCGCCATGTCGCTGAGCCGCAACCAGGCCGGTGGGCAGGCGCTCACGGTGCTCAACCTCGATAACGAGCCGAGCGAAGCCGTCATCCAAGCCTTGTTGGCCAAGGAGGACATCACCTCCGTGCGCGCCATCGTGCTGTAGCGTTTAGCAGTTCCACTGCCCCCGGTGCGGGTGGTAAGGTCGGCGTGCACCCATGCCCCCCTCCCCCGCCACCGGTCGGCAGCTACGGTTGGCCCGGCTCTCTGCCGGGGAAGCGTGGGATTGTGTCGTCATCGGCGGCGGCATCTCCGGTGCCCCGGTGTACGATGCGCTCTGCCGCGCGGGCTACCGGACGGCATTGGTAGATGGCGGCGACTTTGCCTCCGGCACCAGCCAAGCCAGCGGCATGCTCATCTGGGGTGGGCTCCTCTACCTCAAGCAGGCAGATCTGCCCACCATCCTGAGCCTCTGCCGCGCTCGCAACGAGCTGCTGCGGGCCTTGCCCGGCGAGATCGCCCCGCTCACCTTCGAGTGCGGGCGGGCCGCCTTCCCCCAAGGAAGCACCGCGCTCATGTGGCTCGGGCTCCAGCTCTACTGGTTGCTGGGTCGTTGCGCCCTGGAGCGGCCCCGGCGCTGTGGTAAAGGGCGGCTCACCTGGCAGGAGGGGATGCTCACCGGGCCCGATAGCCGCTTCGTCCTGCGCTGGCTCCTTGGGCATGATGATGACCACCGCACCGCGCTCAACTACTGCCGCCTTATCACGGCGGAATACGATGCCTCGCGGCAGCTCTGGCGTCTCACCGTGCGAGATGAACGCACCGGCACCGAGTACCCGCTCACCGCCCGCGCCCTCATCAATGCCGCCGGGGTATGGGTGGATGAAGTCAACGCTCTCCTCTGCCACGCAAGTCCTTACCGCCATTTCCTGAGCAAAGGCGTCTACCTCGCCTTCCCTCGTACCGAGGCCGACACCCAGGCCACCATCCACCCCATGCAGGGCGCAGACGATGTGCTCACCGCCGTCCCATGGGGCCCGACGCTCATGTGGGGGCCGACAGAGACCGCCGTGGCCGACCCGCGCTCCGGCTTCACCCCTGATCGCGAAGACATCCGCTTTCTCCTGCGCCAAGCTCCGGCTGCCCTCTCGCGCAAGCTCGGCACGAGCGACATTATCTCGCTGCGTTGCGGTGTCCGCCCGCTGGCGATCCGCAAAGATGCCCGGCCCAGCGAAAGTCACCCGCTCACCCTCTCGCGCCACCACCGGGTGTCGGAGGAACGGCAGCGTTACCTCCTCGCGCTCTATGGCGGCAAGCTTACCGGCAGCATCTCTCTGGCCCGCGAAGTCGCCAAGCGCGTGGCCGCGTGGTTCCCACCACGGCTTCCGCCACACCCGGCAGAGAGCGCAGAGCCCGAGCTGGCCCCCTTCCCCGGGTTGGAGGGAAGCTTCGTCTCCGCCAAATGGGCGCGAGACCACGAGAGCTGCCTGACGCTGGAAGACTACCTGCGCCGCCGCACCCCGCTGGCGCAGTGGCTCCCGCGAATGGGCTTCGGGCTCCAAGGCGAGCACCGAGCCACCCTCCTCAAGCTGGCCGCCGCCTTTGCCCCCCAAAACCCCGAGGCCCACCTCGCGGAGTACGAAGCCACCGTGCGCTCCCGCTACGACTCACTCCTTGCTGATTTATGAACCCGATTGTCACCCTCCCCCAAGACGCCTACCTGCAATGGCCCCGCTTCACCCCGGAAGATGAAGCCGCGCTCGCCCGCATCCTGCGTGATGGCAACGTAAGCACCCACCCCGTCATCCAGGAGCTGGAGGCCGATTTCCGCACCTTTTCGGGCCGCCCCCACGCCATCGCCCATTGCAACGGCACCACCGCGCTGCTCGCCGCCTTCCACGCATTGGGGTTGGAGCCGGGGGATGAAGTGCTAGTTCCCTCCGCAACCTTCTGGGCCTCGGTATTGCCGATGGTCTGGTGCGGGCTGGTGCCCGTCTTTTGCGAAAGCGAGGCCGAGACACTCGGGATCTGCCCGGAGGATGCGCGAGCGCGGATCTCCCCGCGCACGCGGGCTATCGTTATCGTTCACCTCTGGGGGCTCCCGTGCCAGACAAAGGAGCTGCTCGCCCTGGCAGAGGAACATGGGCTCAAAGTCGTTGAAGACGCCTCGCACGCTCACGGTGCCACTACGGGCGGGGTGCCGTGTGGCCGGTTTGGAGATCTTTCGGTCTTCAGCCTTCAGGGAGACAAACTCGTCCCTGCGGGAGAAGGCGGCATCCTCCTCACAGACGATGCGCAACTGGCCGAGCGTGTCTTGTGCCTGGGGGATATTACCCGCATCTTCGGCCTTGAGACACCCGCCCGTCGTTTTGCCGCTACGAGCCTCGGCATCAAAACCCGCATGGCCCCGCTTTCAGCAGCGTTGGGGCGCTCGCAGCTCGCACGGCTTCCGGAGACGAATGCCACCCGCAATGCCAACCACACGTTTCTTTCACGGGAGCTGGAAGCGCTCGGGTTTGATTGCTTCCTCCCCCCACCCGGGGTGGAGCGCGTTTACTTCGAGTTCCTCATCCGCCACCGAGACCCTCGGGCCGATGCCCCAGCACTGGTGCAGACCTTGCAAGCGCTTGGCGCGCGCGTCTCGCTACCGCGCTACCCTCTGCTCCACCAGCAACCGTTCTTCACCGAAGGGGTTTGGCAAACCGTAGGCCGCTACCCCAAAGGCAGCACCGCAAATGTGGCCACATGCCTACCTCGTACCGAACGGGAAAATGCGCGGCTCTTGCGCCTGCCCAACTTCACCGCCCCCGACGCGGAGCCGTTGCTCAAGCAGTATGCCGAAGCTTTTGCCGCGGCGTGCAAAATCCACGGTCTTTGAGCCGGGGTAGGGCCCGGAAATTACGCCGGGATCGCAGCCTCCAACCACGCGCGTACTTCCACGCCGAGCCGGGCAAGCACTTCCGCCTGCTCTGGATAGGAGGTATGGCCCTTGGGTTCAAGGAAGAGGCCTTTCTGCGTGCCAATCGCGTTATAGACAGCAAATTGGCCTGCGGGAGGGACGCTCGGGTCGAACATCGAGCAGGAGACGAAAGTCGGCACCTTAAAGAAAGCGGCGGCGATGGCCGCGTCGAAGTAGCGGAGCACTTCGCGCGCCTCCGGGTGCGCCTCTACCCACGCCCGCACAAAGGCATTACTCCCCCGGCTTTCCACACTGAGGCGGAAATCGTAATGCCCGAAAGAGGGCTGGCCGAGGTAGACCCTCGCGACACGCTCCTCCCACGGCATGGCGAGCGCCCCCATCCCCCCGCCAAAGCTGCGCCCCGCGTAAGTGATCGGGAGGCCCGGGGCCAGCTCGGCAAGTACACCCACCGCCGCCCACAAATCCATAGCGCAGCCACCTAGAACATACGTTTCCTTGGAGCCGATGCCGTGGACGACATGCTTGGCCACGTTATCCGGCACATCCGGGCCTGCCGAACGGTGGAAGCCGCGCGCACATGGGAAGATCCTTACCGCAGGCCGCCCAAGCAAGCTCCCGGGGGCCGGGCGCCCTCCGTAACCATGCCCTTCGATAAAGGCGTACTCGGGCTCGGCTTCGGTGGGGAATGCAACCCACCCACCCAGTATGCGCCCGTCTCCCGCGCGGAAGGTCACCGTATGGATCCGATACCCATCGCGGAGTTCGCTCTCGGTGCTCAACCGTGGCTCCGGGGCCACCTCGCGAGCGCGGCGGTAGCTCTCGCGCCAAAAAGGTTCGAACCCTTCAAAAACCGGGGGCGGCTGCACTTGCAGGAGTGCCTCCCGGTCCATCCCATAAGCGGGGTCAAACCCGAAGGTTTCCTCTGGCAGGGCGGCTGGGGCTGGTATGGACACCGCAGCTTAGAACGGAATGTCGTCGTCCTCGACGTCGAGGTCGGGGTCTGCCGCAGGCTTGGGCGCACTTTGCGGCGGGCGCTGTTGCGAGCGCTGCTGGTAAGGCTGGCGGGAGCCCCCGCCGCCGCCACCACCGCTGCTGCCGCCTCCTTCATATTCACCGCCCTCACGGTAGCCTCCGCCACCGCCGCCACCCCCTCCAGCGCCACCTTCGCGGCCACCGAGAAATTGCATCTCTTCGCAAACGACGCGCAGCTTGCTCCGCTTCTGGCCGGTCTGTTTGTCGTCCCAACTATCCAACTGAAGGCGGCCCTCGATGTAGACGGAGCGCCCTTTGCGCAGGTACTCGCCCGCCAGCTCGGCGGTGCGGCCCCAAAGGGTGACGTCCACAAAAGTGGTCTCTTCCCGCTTGTCGCCGTTCTCGGCGGTGAAGCGCCGGTTTACGGCGACGCCGATCTCTGCAACCGCCGTGCCCTTGGGGGTATAACGCACCTCCGGGTCGCGGGTCAGGTTGCCGATCAGCATGACTTTGTTGAGATTGGCCATGGTGCCTCCTGTTGTATTCTGAAACGGCGCCGGAAGGGAAGCACAGAGCGTGTGCTTCCCTCTCGTTTCCTGAGAACGCCTCTGGTGTAGAGCTTAGGCCGCGGCTTCCGCCTTCTTGGCGGGGAGCTTCTTGTAGCTCTGGCGGTAGACTTCGCCGTCGAGCTTCAAGCGGGCGGTGAGCTTGGCGATCACCGTGGCGTCGGCCTCGAAGATGAAGTTGACGTAGTAGCCCGAGTCGAGCTTGCCGGCGACGTAGGTGAACGAGCGGCGATCCATCTTCTGGATCGACTCGATCTTGGCGCCGTCTTTACCAAAGTCGCCCTCAAGGCGTTCGATGATCTCGCGGGCGCTGTCTTCGCCGCCCTTGGTGTTGAGGATGAGGAGTGCTTCGTAACGGTTGTTCATGGCTTTCTTTAATTAAATTGGTTCATAGCGGCGGCAAGACCGTGCTGCTGCACGTACCCAACGGCATCGGTCGCGCGGTCTACCGCCTCGCGGAAGAGAGGCTCTTCATCCGGGCCAAAGCGCCCCAGCACGTGGGAGACAAGCCCCCCCGCGCCAGCGGCTTCGCCGATGCCCACCCGCAGGCGAGGCACCTCCGAGGTCCCCAGCGTGGCGATGATGGAGCGCAACCCATTGTGCCCCCCTGCCGAGCCGCCGGGCCGGAAGCGGAGCTTCCCCAGCGGCAGCGACACATCATCATAGATGACGAGCATCTGCGCTGGGGAAATCTTGTGGTAGCGCGCGGCAGCAGCGAGCGGCTGGCCGCTCAGGTTCATGTAGCTGAGCGGTTTGCAGTAAAGGACGCCTTGGTGGAGGGCGATCTCCGCCTTCCACTGCCGTTCCCGCTGCCAGGTAGCCCCGGCGCGGGAGACGATCTGGTCCACCACCATAAAGCCCGCGTTATGCCGCGTTTGGTCGTACTCTTTCCCCGGGTTGCCCAACCCGACCACCAGCCGGAAGGTCTGCCCGGGAGAGTCCAATTACTTCTTCGCTTCGGCCTTCTTGTCGCCACCCGCGGCGTTCGGCGCTTCAGCAGCGACCTTCGGCTCGGCAACGAGGAAGATGGCGATATCACCATCTCCCGTGGCGATGACGCCTTCGGGAAGAACGAGGTCTTTAATATGGATGGAGCCACCGACCGCGAGCGCGGTGACATCGACCTGCACGAGCTGCGGCAGATTCTGCGGCAGCGCCTTGAGGGTGACTTCACGCACGAGCTGCTCGAGCAGGCCGCCGTAGCTCTTCACGCCGACCGATTCGCCCACCGGCTCAACGGGGATGCTGGCTTCAATCTCTTCGTTGGCGGAAACGCCGTGGAAATCGACATGCAGGATGCGCTGCGTCACCGGGTGGTGCTGCACTTCCTGGATGATGGCCAGGCGGGAGCCGGAACCGGCGATATCGAGGTCGATGAGGACGTGCTCGCCCGCTGCGTGGTTAAGAAGGCTGGCGATCTCCCGCTCCACAACCTGGAGGTGGGCTGCACCTTCGGCGCGGCTGTAGATCACAGCAGGGACGAAGCCTTCATTCTTGATTTTCTTTACCGCAGAACGCCCCGTGACGGACCGGTTCTGAGCAGCGAGCTTGACTTGTTTGGCCATAACTTAGTGTTTTCCGTTAATTTCAAATAGCGAACTGACGGATTCGTCATTATGAATCCGTTTGATCCCTTCGCCAAGGAGTTCCGCAATGCAGCGCACCGTCACGGGAACCCCGTCTCCGGTCCGAACCGGCACGCTGTTGGTGGTGATCAACTCTTCGATCTCCGAGTTTTTGAGCCGGTCTATCGCCATGTCGGAAAGGACGGCGTGGGAGACGGCGGCGCTGATGCGCCCGGCTTTGTGCCGCTTGAGAATGGCGGCGGCGCTGGTAAGGGTGCCTGCCGTCTCGGTGAGATCATCAATCAACAAACATTCGCGCCCTTCGACTTCGCCGATAACATAGAGCGACTCGATCTCCGTGGCGCTCTTACGGCGCTTGGCCACGATGGCAAGCCCGGCTCCGAGGGCCTGCGAATAGGCGCTGGCCATTTTGAGCCCCCCCACGTCGGGCGAGACGACCACAAGATCGCGCCCTTTGAACTTCTCCTTCAAATACTGGTGCAGCACCGGAAGGGCGTAAAGATGGTCTACCGGGATGTCGAAAAACCCGGCCACCTGCTGGGCGTGAAGATCCACGGTGATCACCCGGTCCACACCCGCGGCAGTAAGGAGGTTGGCGATCAGCTTCGCGGTGATCGGCACGCGCGGCTGGTCTTTGCGATCTTGCCGGGCGTAGCCGAAGAACGGGATGACGGTGGTGATGCGGGCTGCACTGGCGCGCCGGGCGGCGTCTACCATGATAAGCAGCTCCATCAAATTCTGGTTACTGGGGGGGCAAGTCGGCTGAACGATAAAAACATCCCGCCCGCGGACGTTTTCATTGTACTTCACAAACGTCTCCCCGTCAGGAAACGAATCGACCGTGGCGTCTCCGAGCGGTACTCCCACACATGCAGCCACGCGCTTGGCCAACTCTCGGTGGGCGGAGCCGGTGAAAATCTTGAGTTCGGAATAAGGGCGTTGCATCGGTCTTTCTGGGCGAAAGGACGCTGACTCTATGCCTCTGCGGCAGAATTTCAATGGCAAACTTGCATTCCTTTCGGAAAGAGGCATTCAGCCATTCCCTGAGCAATCGGCTCCTTCATCAGGTTTAACCCGATGTTACACACAGAGTTAAAACAACTTGCGAGGTCGGGGGAATTTTCTTTTGCTCGTTGTCGGGCCACCACACGGTGCCCAAAACAACACACACAAATCCCAAAGGAGTAACCCACTGCATGAAAAAACTGACACTAAGCCTTTTGGCAGCCGTTGCAGTTGCAACCCCGTCCATGGCCGGCACCGTGGTGACGGACTACAAGCAACCTGCCCCTCCGGCCCCCGAGCCGTGTTTCCAGGACCAGGAGTTTTCGATTGATCTCTTCTATTCCTTCAACAACGGCCGCCCGGGCAGATACCACTACCTCCACGATGGCAGCGGCGGCGGCGTGGGGTTGAACTATTTCTTTGCCCGCTACATCGGCATCAGCGTGGAGGGGAACTGGTGGGGCGGTGCCCGCAAAGGGTATGATGAAAACACCGGCCGCAGCTCCACGAGCAAGCGCGTCGTCACCCACCAGGTCTCGGGCCATTTGGTGCTCCGCTACCCGGTGGAGCTCTCCAACTTCTGCTTTGCCCCCTACATCTTCGGCGGCGGCGGCGGGATCTGGGACGGCAAGGGCACCGGCTTTGGCGACGTGGGGGCGGGCGTGGAGTTCCGCATCACGCGCAACATCGGCCTCTTTGGCGACTGGCGCTGGAACTTCACCGGCAACAAGAGCAACGACCTTGATACCACCCGCGCCGGTATCCGGTTTATCTTCTAGGTCTTTTTAGTTGGGTATTGTTGGGCATGTGCCGCGCCGGAGCCTCTTGCCAGAGGGGCTCCGGCGCTGGCCGTTTTATTGGGGGTAAGCTTTAATCACCACCTCCTTTTGCTCGGGGTGGAGCGTCAGTTCCTCGTGCTTGAGGGTACGCCCGGCGGGGTAAGGAATCATGAGGAAAACCTCCCCAGGGGGGAGGTCGTCGAACTCGAAGGAGCCGTCTTCCCGCGTCTGAATCTCCGGGCCGCCAATGCCTTCCTGAACCCATCGGACCCGGTTGTCCGGCACCCCCTTGCCGCTCACGACATCCACCAGCCGCCCCGCCACCTTCCGCCCGGCAGGGAGCGCCACTTTCTCCGCCCATGGCTGGGAGAGGCGCGCGGTACCGCCGCCAGTGGGGATCAGGGTGCGTTTGGCGGTATCCCCCCGCCCCAAGATCAGCACCGCGCGGCCTTGGGCATCGCTCTGGATGCGGCCGCTCAACGCCTCTTTCAAGAGATTGGGGATCGTGGTCCTGATGTCCAGCACCACATCGGCCGCGGGTTTGCCCGTTTCGGCATGGGTGAGCCAGATCACCCGCTCCTCGGGCTCGGGTAAGGTGAGGACGACCTCGGCCACCGGGCTCGCCTCCGTCAGCCGCACGGGGAGACTCATTTTGTAGCGCCCCCCCTGCACCGCCAAGATGCGATAGCGCGCGCCAGCAAGCGGCATGGGCGGGGAAAGGAACCATTCTCGGGCATCGCCCCCGGTGCAAGCGCTGTCCTTGATATCGAAGGCTTTCTTCCCATCTTTCCCCACGGCGAAGATAAAGACCTGCTCCGCCAACTCCCCACCTGGCTCGCGCACCTGCACCCGAAACGCCCCTGCCGGTTGCACGGGGATCTTGAGCCGCGTCTCCTGCTCCCCCACGGTGTACTCCATATTCTCATCTACCGTGCCCCCCAACAGGCTGATGTTTTCCAACCGAAAACGGCTCCCGGCGGGGGCCTCGAACGCCACCTCCCCGTTTTTCACGGGGTAGATGTGGTAATCGCTATCTTCCGCGATTCTCACCACGAGTTTGCCAGCCGGGGGCGCGCCATTTTTGCCAGTTGTGAGCCGGAGAACCACGGGGACCTTCCGCTCCGGGGTCGGCACGCGCAGCAGGTAGTCGCTCTGCTCCGCCTCAAGAGCTGGGGAGTAGTACCACTTTTTATCGAAATAAATCGCCACCCGCTCCGGCGTGAGGCCACGCAACGTCACCTCCGCCACCCCGCCCTGCACCGGCACGGTGGCATGGCGGGCGAAGCTGCCATGGGTCTCGGTCTTTATCGAATACTGGAAAGTTACCGATTCGCGGGCGTCTCCGGGTGGGAGCTGGATCTTTACCTTCAAAAACCGCTCGCGAGGCAGCCGCACCTCGGCCTCTGGGGTGCGGGCCGGGTCGATCCGCGCGCGCGTGGCACGTCGGCCACCTTCGGGCAGATCGAGCCAGACCCAAAGGCCGTAAGCCAGCTCCGGATTGAGCCCGGGAAACTCGGCATATCCCTCGGCATCGGTGCATACTGTTCTGCCAAAGCCATGCGCGCCCCCCGCAGGCCACGACTCCTGAATGCTCGCCTGCACTCCTTCCACCGGCGCCCCACTCTTCTCATCCACGACGCGGATGCGGTAGGGAGCATCCTCTCGCACCAGCGAAAGGGTAAAGGCCTCTTTTACCACCACCCGCCCGGCATGGGCCGCACGATACCCGCCCGCCCTCACCCACACCTCTGCCGCCCCCTCCTCGGGCAGGTGGGAAAACCGCGCCACCCCATCCGCCCCCGTCCGCACGCGCCACGTCGGAAATGAGGCGATGCGAAGTATGACTTCCGCCCCCGCAGGCACCGCCTTCCCCTCCGCGTCACGGCAACGCACCTCAAATGCCACCCCCGGGCGTAAAGTGAACTCCTTATAATCCTCCCCTTTTTCAAACCGCCGGGCGGCAGGAGCGTACCCCTCCGCTTGGACCACGCAATCGATGCCCCCCGCCGCAATCACTCCTTGGAAGAAGCCGTCTGGCCCGGTCTTTCCCTCGTCGGAGTGGAACGAGTTCCACGCTTTCCAGTAAGCACCTGCAACCGGGTCCCCCCCGGCATCCACCACCCGGCCCGAGAAGGTGCGCTTCGGCGCATCTGCCGAAACGCCCTCATAAAGATACGGAGCAGCCAGTTGCTCGAGCAGCGCCACGCGTTCGCGCCCCGTCATCCCGCGCACGGCGGCGCGTACCCCCAATCCGGCCAACAGCAGCACCGCCGCCACCAGCAACACCACTCCGCCAGAGCGCAGAAAGCTCCCCTCTCCCCTCGGCACCTCCCCGGGTTGCAGCAGACGCAGGAGGCGCTCCCGGAGGTTCCCCCCCTGTACCCCGAGCGCCCCGGCAAGCGGCGGACCGCCCCGGCTCCACCAGAGAAGCGCCCCTGCATAGGCCTCCCGCTCCAGCCCACTTTGCAGCGCCAGCGCATCCGCCGCCGCCTCGCGCTCCTGCCGCACCCGGCGGCCCAGAGCCCAGACCAACGGGTTAAAAAAGAAGAGCGCCTCCACCCCCATTTGGAAGAGGTTCACCCACGCATCGCGCCGGGCGAGGTGGGCCACCTCGTGGGCCAACGCCGCGCGCACCACCTCGGGCGGGGCCGAGGCCAACAACGGCGCGGGCAGCAACACCACGTAACGCCACACCCCCACCAACACCGGCGATGCCACCTCCCACGATACCCGCAGCCGCACCGCCGCCCGCACCCCGTACTCCGCGCAAAGCTGCCGCAGTACAGCCGCCCACTCCGGCGGCGCGGGTGCGGACTGCCGGGCCAACCGCTGCGCCGCACCGAGTGAGCGAGCCATCCGCCAAAACCCCGCTACCACCCCCACTCGCCAGATCCACACCGCCCACTCGCTCCACCCCGGCACGCCCCAGCGCGCCTCCGGCTCCAGCAACGTCCACGTGGCCAACCACAACAACCAGACTCCCACCAACCCCGCCAATGCCACCGCATAGCGTATATCCGCGCGGCGTGCGGGTAGAAACAGCAGCACCCCCTCCACCAACAACCAGACCACCCCCGCCTGCCAGAGCGAGTGCAAGAGCGACAAAGCCAGCGGGCTCACTTGCGCCCCCCTTTCTGCCGGTGCTCGCGTAGGATGCGCTCCATCTCGGCCAGCTCCGCCTCGCTGGCGGGTGCGGAATCCAGCAACTGCAAGAGCGCCGCCGAGGGGCTGCCGCCAAAGAGCCTGCGCACCAAACCACCCAGATAAGGCCCCAGCACCTTCCCCTTCCCCGCCACGGGCCGCCACCGGTCTGCCAATCCCTCGCGCTTGCGGGTCACAAACCCTTTCTTCTCCATCAACTGCAACATGGAGAGGACGCTCGTGTACGCCCGCTCCTTGCCATCCGGGATCTGCCCGAGCAGCTCGCGCGTGGTGGAGGGGCCACGCTCCCAAAGAACGGAGAGGATTTGCAACTCAAGGTCGGAGGGCTTCATACTAAGTCCTTAGTAGATACTAAAACATTAGTAGAAGGCAAGCCCTGCTTCTTGCATTGCCGCCCCGCCATCGTTACGATCCGTCCAGTATGCGTCGCGTTCTCTTACCACTCCTTTTTCTCGCGGTGGCAACGGCGGGGGCTCAGGATCCGGGGTCCTCTACGGTCCCGCCGGGCCGCATCCCGCAGTGG
Source organism: Chthoniobacteraceae bacterium (assembly GCA_037189965.1). Taxonomy (GTDB): domain Bacteria; phylum Verrucomicrobiota; class Verrucomicrobiia; order Chthoniobacterales; family Chthoniobacteraceae; genus DATMFV01. Next base: position 26,348 of record JBBCKB010000108.1, read on the forward strand.
CGCTGCACGCTGCCGGGGGGCTCGTACTCGGTGGCCGTGAGGTCGATGGTCTCCGTCTCCCTGCACGAGTATATTGTAGACGGCGTGGCAAGGGTGACTGAAGCGAACATCGACACCACCGGCAACGCGCTCGTGCGCTTCTACCACTTGGAGCCGCTCACGCCGCAGAGCCCGATGACTATCGGGCAATCCGTCGTCAACAAGCTTCAGGAAATGACGACCGAGGCTGCTGACCGCACCGGGCAGGAAGAGCCGTGGAAGAAGGTGGCCAAGACGTTCCCCGGCAGCACGCATGCGCATACGATTGATTTCCGGGTCGAGTCCAAAGAAACCCTCCGCAAGCTGGTAGAGAGCGCGGATAATGCGCTCAAAAACGGCCGCGACACCACCTTCAAAGCCCCTTGATGCCTCATGGCTTTCGAATTTGACCCACGCCGCCCGGCTTCAGCGGAATTTCGCCGCGTCGCGCTGGAAGAAGTGGAGGCCGCGCTGGCCCACCTTGGCAAAGACGACATCCACCAGACGCGCCGCACGCTCAAACAACTGCGCGCCCTGCTCCACCTGGCCAAAGAGACGCGCACGCTCGCCCACCCGGCGCGAGATGCCGCGCGGCTCCTCTCCCAAACGCGGGACCACGCCGTCTGCCTTGCCACACTGGAGCGGGTGAGCAAAAAGCACGACCCCGCAGCTCAAGCCGCGCAGAAGGCGCTTGGGCCTGTGCCCCCGCTCCCGAAAGGAGCGCGCGCCCAAGCCCGGGAAATGCTGGAAAGCTTGCGCGCCGCGCTCACCGCGTGGGAGCCCGAGGCCACATGGGAGAGCGCCTTCCAACGCCTCCGCAAGACTTACCGGCGCACCCGCCATTCGCTGGAGCCTGCGGAGCTGGGGGGCGATGAGGAAGCCTTCCACGAACTGCGCAAAGGCTTCAAACGGCTCTGGGCACAGCTCCGGCTTCTCCCCTCGCCCCACGGGAAGCGGCGCCAAGCCGCCATCGAAGCCTGCGACGGGGTTGCCGATCTACTAGGGGATGAGCACGACTACGCCGTGCTGCAAACCCGGCTCGCCGCCCTCGGGGTGGAGCCCCCGGCAGGGCTCGCAGCCCAGCGCCTCAAAACGCAGGAAGCCGCGCTGGAGCTGGCGCTCCCCTTCCTCGCCCGCAAACCCCGCGCCACCGTGGCGCATTGGTATGGGCAAGCGGCTACCCGGTAGCCACGTCGAGAGTGATTTTGACGAACCGGTACTTCTCATCGTACCGGCCCCGATTGTGCTCGCGGCAGCACTTCAAGCACGCCATGGCGCGGCGAAAGGGGCGCACGCGCAGTACCTCCTGCCCACACTGGCGGCACCGGTAGCGGTGGCGCGGGGCCATGGGGCGGCGCGGGAGGGGGAGATCGTGGCAGCGCTTCTCATCGCGCAAGCCAAGGTCCACACATGCCTGCCGCCACTCGGGCCCGTGGGGCTGGATGCGCCGCCGCCCGTTGCGAAACCGGGCCAGCAAATGCGCCAGCTCGTGTCGCAGGGTGCGGTCCACCTCTTCCATGCCAAACCCAACGAGCCGGGGGTTGAGCAGGACAAGCCCCTTACCGGGCAGCGCCATGCCCGCCGTGGTGCGCAACCGGGTGTGCCAGCGCACCACCACACTCGGCGCGAGGCGGAAGGCCCCCGCGCGGAAGAGCAGCTCGCGAGCCGTACACTCCAGCGCGGATGCGGAAAAGTCGTCCTCCCGAGGTGGAGGCTGGGGCAGGGAGAAAAGGTCCAGTTGGCTCACGGTGTGAGTAACCTCTCGGCGATGCCGGGCAACCTTGCAACCACGGTTTCCACCTCATCCCCCGTCGTCCCCTTACCGAGCGAAAAGCGGACGGTGGCCTGCGCGACCTCAGGCGGGATGCCCATGGCCAGCAACACATGCGAAGGCTGGATGGAGCCAACCATACAGGCTGACCCGCTGGAAACGCAGATCCCCTCCAGATCGAGGTTCATAATCAGGCTCTCGCCATCCACCCCGGGGAAGGAGACGTTGAGCGTATTGGCCAATACCGGTGCCCCGGCCCCATTGCGCACCGCAGCGGGGAAGGCGGAGGAAATACCCGCCCAGAGCCGGTCCCTCAACGCGGCCTGGCGCGCCTGCTCGGCCTCCATGCCCAAAAGTACGGCCTCGGCAGCGGCGGCCATGCCGACGATGGCGGCGACGTTCTCCGTACCCGGGCGGCGCTCGTTTTCGTGCGCCCCTCCGTGGAAGACGCGCTCCACCGGCGTACCGGCCTCCAGCCAAAGAAGGCCGACGCCCTTGGGCCCATAAAACTTGTGCGCCGCGAGCGAGATCGCCCCCGGCCCGGCATCCACCCGCACGGGCTCCTTGCCGAAGCTCTGGATGCAGTCACTATGAAACGGCACCCCCGCCTCCGCGCACACCGCCGCCAAGGCCGCGAGCGGCTGCACCACCCCCGTCTCGTTATTGGCGGAGAGGATGGAGACGAGCGCCGTCTGCGGGGTGAGCACGGCGCGCAGCGCCTCCGGGTCTACGAGCCCCATGGCATCTACGGGTAGCCTCGTAAGCTCAAACCCCTCCCGCGCTTCCAAATGCTCTGCCGCATGCAACACGGCGTGGTGCTCTACGGCAGAAACGACGAGGTGCCGCCGCGCCCCCCCTTCGCGCACGCGCTGGCGGGCCAAGCCCAGCACGGCGAGGTTATCCGCCTCGGTGCCGCCACCGGTGAAGACCAGCTCGTGCGCTTTGGCCCCGAGCAGGGCGGCAAGGCGGTCACGCGCGTCATCCACCGCCGCGCGTGCGGCGCGCCCGGCAGAGTGGATGCTGGAGGGGTTCCCAAAAAGCGCCCCGCCTTCGAGCACGGCGCGCATGGCTTCCGCAGCCTCGGGGCAAAGCGGCGTGGTGGCGTTATAGTCTAGATAGACCACTCCCACCCCTCCTTTACGCATTCCTGCGGCCCGGCCGTGACGATCCCCCCCTTGGCCGAGGTTGCCTTGCGCGGCTTCTTGTGGATGACCTTGAGCTGCGTCTCTTCGTAATAGACCAGCGAATGCGGCGGCACGCTGTGCTGGAGGAAGACGTTCCCGCCAATCGTGGTCCCCTCGCCGATCACCGTTTCGCCGCCGAGCACGGTGCTGTTGGGGTAGATGGTCACGCCGTCTTCCACATTCGGGTGGCGCTTGCCGCCTTTGAGGATGCGCCCCTGCTCGTCTTTCTGGAAGCTTTTGGCCCCAAGGGTGACGCCGTGGTAAAGCTTCACGTGCGAGCCGATGACGCACGTCTCTCCGATGACGACCCCGGTACCGTGGTCGATAAAGAAATGCGAGCCGATCTGCGCGCCGGGGTGGATGTCGATCCCCGTTCGGCTGTGGGCCCACTCCATCATGATGCGCGGCAGGAGCGGGATCTTCTCTTTATACAAAATGTGGGCGCACCGTTGCAGGGCGATCGTCTCCAAAAACGGGTAGGAGAGGATGATTTCGTCATAACTCACCGTGGCAGGGTCGCCCTCGAAAGCCGCCTCCACATCGGTACGCAAGAGCTGGCGCACGGCGGGCAGCCGCCGCAGGAGCTTGAGCACGGCCTCGCGCGCGGGCTCCAGCGGGCAGCCCGGCTCCTGGAGCCGCAGGCTTTTGGAGACTTCCTCCTCCAACCGGTCGGCAATGGCGCGCAGGCGGAAGGAGGTGGCCCGCTCCAACTCTTTGGAGTGGATCGGCTCCTGATCGTGAAACCCGGGAAAGAGGAGCTGCAGGAAGCTCATGCAAATCTCCGCAATCGCCTGTTTGGAAGGGAGGTTCGCCCCGTCCATATTATTGATGCCGCCTTCTTTCTGGTAAGAGGCGAGGAGATCGCGGGTGATCTGGCTAAGTTCCATGGTGTACTGGCCTCCTAGCGTAACGCCCCCGCGCCGCAGGGGGAGCAAAAAAATGCGCTTTTCCGGGGTGGGCTTGCCTCCGGGCCGCAGAGGCCGTAGGCTCCCCGCACCATGCCAGACTTTACCGGCGGCGGCATTGACGCCCTCCCCATTGAATCGCGTTCCATCGGCAACATCGGCATTGACCAGCGCATCCGCGACCTCGTGCTCGACTCCGGGTGTAGCGCCTCGTGCGAGTTGATCCAGGAGATGATCGTTACCGCCCTGAAAATGGGCCGAGACAACCTCTCCGTGGCTGATTTGAAGCTCTTCAACCGCTCGCTCAAGGAGCTGCGGCAGGCGGCGCGCGTCTTCGCCCCTTATGAGGCACGCAGCAAGGTCGCCGTCTTCGGCTCCGCCCGCACACCCAAGAGCGCCCCGGAATCAATCGCCGCAGCCGAGTTCTCCCGCAAAATGGTGGAGCATGGGTATATGGTCGTCACCGGCGGGGGCGAGGGCATCATGGGTGCGGCACAGGAAGGCGCGGGCCGGGAGGATTCGTTTGGGCTCAACATCCGGCTCCCCTTCGAGCAGCACCCGAATGAGACGATCAAAGGCGACGGCAAGCTCGTCAACTTCAACTACTTCTTTACCCGCAAGCTCAACTTCCTCAAAGAGACCGACGCCGTGGCCCTCTTCCCCGGCGGGTTTGGGACGATGGATGAAGGCTTTGAAGTCCTCACCCTCATTCAAACGGGCAAGGCGCGCGTGCTCCCCATCGTCTGCGTCGACAAGCCGGGCGGCACTTATTGGACTACGCTGATCTCCTTTCTGCGCACCCACCTCCTCGGGCGCGGGCTGGTGAGCCCGGAGGATTTCAACCTCTTCTACCTCGCCACTTCGGTGGACGATGCCGTGGCCCACGTGCTCAACTTCTACCGCAACTTTGTTTCCTACCGCTGGGTGCGCAAGCAGCTCGTGGTACGCCTGCGGCGCGCGCTTATGCCGGAAGCCGTAGCGGAGCTGAACACCGAGTTTGCCGATTTGCTTGAAAATGGCTGCATCACCGCCACGCAGCCGCTCCCCGAAGAGGCCAACGAACCGGAGATCGCTCACCTCCCCCGCCTTCTGCTGGAGCCCGACCGGCACAAATTCGGCCGCCTACGGGCCTTTCTGGACGCGGTAAACTCCGCGCACACCGTAGCCTAAACGGCGCGGCAGCGCGCCGGGAAGGGCGACTTGTTTGCCACGGATAGGCGCCTCCGTGGCTTAGAGCCCTTCAACTTAGGATGCACACAATTCATTTGTGAGCGTCGGAGGCCGTTGCAGAGGCTTTGGAGCGCAGCGGCTGTATGGATTCATACAGCCCAAGCTCGAAAGACTTTGCAACGGACTTCGCCGCCGCAAAGGAGGCTGTGCAGAATAAGTTAAAGGGCTCTAAGGCAACCACGCCCGCAAAAGGGTGGCGGCATTCCAGATCGAACGCTGCGGGTTTTTCTCCCGGGAACCTGTTGAGGAGGAACCGCTCTTCACATCAAGCCGAAGCCACCCGTCGATTGTTGACTTTTCAGCAACGAAGGATACCCTCCACTACGCTATGAGCAGCGCACGCGGCAAGGCCCGTATCCTTTTCGTGGACGACATCCCCCCTTTTCTTGAGGAGATGCGCGCCCTCCTTGAGCCACACTACCGCGTCACCACCTCCCCGAGCCCGCTCAAAGCCGCCGAGCTGGCGTGCGGGAAGCGTTTTGATGTCATTTTGACAACGCTCGTCATGCGCGAGTGCGATGGCTTCCAGCTCATCCGCCGCATCCGGGGCGCAGGGGTGAGCACGCCGATCATCCTCATCACCCGCTTTGGCAATGCCAACACCGCCGTCGAGGCACTGCGGATCGGAGCCAATGACTACCTTGCCAAGCCGGTAGAGCCCGCCGAGCTGCTCGCCCGCATCCGCCGCGCGCTGGAGGGCGAAGCCATGCCGCCCGGGCAGGAAGCCGAGCCATTCCTCACGCAGGATGCCGCCACTCTTCGCCTGCTGGAGGAAGCCGGGCAGGCCGCGACCTCGGCCGTGCGCGTGCTCATCACGGGCGAAACAGGCACCGGCAAGGAGCTGATCGCCCGGCGCATCCACCGGCTCAGCCCGTGGGGCGCGGGGCCTTTCATTGCGGTGAACTGCGCCGCCATCCCCCAGGAGCTGATGGAGAGCGAGTTCTTCGGCCACGAGGCCGGGGCCTTTACCGGAGCCCAGCGCCGCCGCCCCGGGCGGCTGGAGATGGCGGCCGGGGGCACCCTTTTTCTCGACGAAGTGGCGGAGCTGCCGATTCTCATGCAATCCAAGCTCCTGCGCGTCTTGCAGGGGGGCGACTTCCAGCGCGTCGGCGGCAGCGAGACACTCGCCTTCAACGCCCGCGTCGTCTGCGCCACCAACCGCAACCTCGCCACCGAAGTGCGCGAGGGGCGCTTCCGCGAGGACTTGTACTTCCGCCTGCGTGTCATCGAGCTTTCCCTCCCCGCGTTGCGCGCCCGGGGGGGAGATATCCGGCTCCTCGCGCGGCATTTCCTGCGCCGGTTCGGACAGCAGGCCACCCGGCCCGATGCTGCGCTGTGGCGGTGGATGGAGGCCCACTCCTGGCCCGGCAATGCCCGCGAGCTGGAGCATTTTATCGAGCGGCTCTGCGTCCTCCACCCCGGCAAGAGCGCTGGCGTCCACCACTTGCCGGATGACCAGCGCACCCCCACGCTCCCCGCCCCCGCTCCGGAGCTGGATGCCCGCCTCCCCTACAGCGAGGCATTGGCCGCCTTCCGCCAAGCCTACTTCCAGCGCGTCCTCGCCGAGGAAGGGGGGCACCTCTCGCGGGCCGCCCGCCGCGCGGGGATGGATAAGGGCCAGTTCCACCGCACCATTACCCGGCTCGGGTTGCGTTGATGTTTCATCACCCCTCTATTGATCAAACATCAACTATTTCCTGCCAGCGAAAACACTCGCTTCTCTGTAAACCGGGGTTGGCATGGTGCGTGCTAAAGGGGCCACCGAACATGAAACCACTCTCGATCACCCCACCCTACCTCCTCTTCATCGGCGACGTTACCGACCCGCTTGCGGCCAAAACCGCCAACGGTATCGCTCGCTGGCGGCCCGAGTGGTCCGTCGGCCAGCTCCGCATGGGCAACTCCCCTGTGGATCTCGGCGTGCCCGACCTTACGCTTGCCCAAGCATGGGAGAAAGGGGCGCGCACGCTCGTACTCGGCGTGGCCAACCCGGGAGGCGTCCTCCCCGCGCACTGGAAGGCCAACCTCCTTGAAGCGCTGGAAGCCGGGTACGACCTTGCCAACGGCCTCCACCACCGCCTTGCCGACGAGCCCGACCTCGCCCGGCGCGCCACCGAGCTGGGGCGTAAGCTCATCGATGTGCGCCAGCCCCCCGGCGAGCTGCCCGTGGGCACCGGCGCACGGCGCTCGGGCCGCAGGCTCCTTACCGTGGGGACGGACTGCTCCACCGGCAAAATGTTTACCACCCTCGCCCTCCACCGGGAGCTTGTGGGGCGCGGCGTGGCGGCAGACTTCGTGGCCACGGGGCAGACCGGCATCCTCATCGGCGGCAGCGGCATCGCCATTGATGCCGTGGTATCCGACTTCATCAGCGGAGCCGTGGAGACGCTCGCCCCGGCGCACCCGGACCCAGAGCATTGGGACCTCATCGAAGGCCAGGGGTGCCTCTTCCACCCCTCGTACGCGGGCGTCTCGCTCGGGCTGCTGCACGGGGCGCAGGCCGAGGCGCTCATCCTCTGCCACGATGCCGCACGCAAGCACATCCGCCACCGGCCCGACTACCCGCTCCCCACGCTGCAAGCCGCCATCGCCCGCAACGAAGAGGCCGCGCGGCTTACCGCGCCGGGCAGCCGCGTCATCGGCATCAGCGTCAACACCTCGCACCTTGCCGAGGCCGATGCACGCGGCCTGCTCACGGAGATCGAAACCGATACCGGCCTGCCCGCCACCGACGCCTTCCGCTTCGGGGCTGCCCCGCTCGCCGACGCCCTGCTTGCCTTATGATCGCCACGCTAACCATCCAAACCGAGCGGTGGGCGCTGCCCCGCCCCTTCACCATCTCGCGCGGGAGCCGTACTGCGGTGGAGGTCTGCACCGTCACGCTCGAAGCCGGGGGCGTGCAAGGCCGGGGCGAGGCCACCCCCTATGCCCGCTATGGCGAGAGCCCCGCCTCCGTGGAGGGGGAGCTGGCGCTCTTCCACCAACCAATCCCGATTGCCGAGCTGCCCTCGCGCATCGGCGCGCTCCCCCCCGGGGCCGCACGCAACGCGGTGGACTGCGCCTGGTGGGATTGGCAGTGCAAACACGAAGGCCGCCGCATTGCCGACCGCCTCGGCTGGCCCGCGCTCGCCCCGCTCACCACCGCCTACACACTGAGTGTAGCGCCCCCCGAAGCCATGGAGGCCGCCGCCCGCGAAGCCGCGCACCGCCCGCTCCTAAAGATCAAGACCGGGGGCGATGGCGTACCCGAGCGGCTGCGAGCCGTGCGCCGGGGCGCGCCGGGGAGCCGCCTCATCGTGGATGCCAACGAGGCGTGGCCCGAAGCCGAGCTGCCCGCTCTCCTGCACCTCTGCGCGGAGCTGGGGTACGAGATGGTGGAGCAGCCGCTCCCCGCCGGGCAGGATGGCAGCCTCGCCACGATCGACCACCCGGTGCCCGTCTATGCAGATGAGTCGTTCCACACCGCCGCAGACCTCCCCAAGCTGGAGGGGCTCTACGATGGGGTAAACCTCAAGCTCGATAAAACCGGCGGCTTTAGCGAAGCGCTGCGGGTGCTGGAGTCCCTGCCTCGCCACCGTTTCCAGCTCATGGTCGGCTGTATGCTTGGCACCTCATTGGCCATGGCCCCGGCGTTCGTCATCGCGCAGCGGGCCGGGCTGGTCGATCTCGATGCCCCGCTCCTGCTCGGCAGCGACCGCGAGGCGGGCTTCCGCTACCATGGCTCCGAAATGGAGCCGCCGGATGCGGCGCTCTGGGGGTAGGCCATACCCCGCGGCGCACACGGAGGTGCGCCTTCCAAAGGGCGGGGGCGTCACCCATTCGTCACATAGAGAGCCATTGCCCCGGGGGCGCGGGTGGCGTAGAGTGGGCATTTCCGCATCATGCAAGCCGAGGTCTTCGCTCCTGAACATTTTATTAACCGCGAATTAAGCTGGCTGGAGTTTAACCGCCGCGTGCTTGAGGAAGCGCAGGATGCCTCCCAGCCATTGATGGAGCGCGTCAAGTTCCTCGCCATCTTCTCCTCCAACCTCGACGAGTTTTTTGAAATCCGCGTCGCGGGCATCAAGCAACAGATCGCCAGCGGCTCCTCCGAAGCAGGCCCCGACGGCCTCTCGCCCACCGAGGTGTTTGATGGCATCCAGAAAAAAACGCACGAGCTGGTCGCCCTCCAGTACGCCTTGTGGAAGGAGGAGATCGTCCCCGAGCTGGCGCGCAACGGCATCTTCATCCACCGCTACGATTCCCTCCCCCCCGAGCGCAAGGAGTGGGCGCAACACTACTTCCGCAGCGAGGTCTACCCGATCCTCACTCCCCTCGCGGTGGATGCCAGCCACCCCTTCCCCCAAGTGCTCAACAAGAGCCACAACCTCCTCGTACGCGCCCGCCGCGAGGGGGATGAAGAGCCGCTCTACGCCATCGTGCAGGTGCCACGCGTCATTCCCCGGCTCATCGCCTACCCCCGTAGCAAAGAGCCCGGCGCACCGTGGGAATACCTTTTCCTGAGCGACCTCATCAAAAGCCAAATCCACGAGCTTTTCCCCGGGCTCATCCTCGAAGGCATCCACGCCTTCCGGGTGACTCGCAACAGCGACCTCTATATTGACGACGAAGAGGCCGAAAACCTCCTGCGCACGATCGAGCAGGAGCTGCGGCGGCACAACCGGGGCAACGCCGTGCGCCTCGAGGTGAAGGCAGATTGCCCGGCAGACTTCCGCGAGTTTCTGCTGGAGCGCTTTGGCCTCACTCCCAACGATCTTTACTCTTTTGAGGGGCCTATCTCCATGACGCACCTCACCCCGTTGCTGGGCAATGAGGCGTTTGCCAAACTCAAAGACCGCCCCTTCCTCCCCGCCCAAGACCCCTCCTTTGCCGATGGCGTCGATATCTGGAGCTACCTGCGGCGCGAAGACGTCCTCCTCCACCATCCGTACGAACCGTTTGACCACGTGGTCGACTTTATCGAACAAGCCGCCGAAGACCCGCAGGTGCTCGCCATCAAGATGACGCTCTACCGCACCAGCGGAGACTCGCCCATCGTCGCCGCCCTCGGCGCGGCGGCGGCCAATGGCAAGCAGGTGACGGCGATCGTAGAGATCAAAGCCCGGTTTGATGAAGCCAACAACATCCAGTGGGCCCGCAAGCTGGAGAACTTCGGCGTCCACGTCGTTTACGGCATCGTCGGCTTAAAGACGCACTGCAAGATGCTCCTCATCGTTCGGCGCGATGAAGACCGCATTCGCCACTACGTCCACCTCGGCACCGGCAACTACCACCCTCGCACCGCCCGCATCTATACCGACCTCGGCCTGCTGACGACAGACCCGGATTTGACGCAGGAAGTCGCCACACTTTTCAATACCATGACGGGCCTCGCCGGCTACCCCGGCTTCCGCAAGCTGCTCGTCTCCCCGTTTGACCTGGCCTCCCGCTTCAAAGGGATGATCGAGCGCGAGCGCGACAACGCCCGCGCGGGCACCCCCGGGCGTATCATCGTCAAGCTCAACTCGCTGGTGGATGAAACCCTCATCACCGCGCTGTACGAAGCCTCGCAGGCCGGTGTGCAGATTGATCTGATCATCCGCGGCATCTGCTGCCTGCGGCCGGGGCTCCCGGGCATTAGCGAAAACATCCGCGTCTTCAGCATCGTGGGGCGGTTTCTGGAGCACTCGCGCATCTACTTCTTTGCCAACGGGGGCGAGCCGCTCGTCTACCTCGGCAGTGCCGACTGGATGCCGCGCAACCTCTATCGACGCCTCGAAGTCGCCTTCCCCGTGGAGAGCCCCAAGCTGCGCAAGGAGCTGACGGACGAAATCCTCCCCGCGTATTTGAAAGACCGCGTGAAATCCCGCGAATTGCTCGCCGACGGTTCCTACCGCCGCCTCCACCCCGAGCCAGGCTCGGAAATCTCGCAGGCGCAGCTCTTCTTCCGCGAGCACGCCCGCCGGCGGCGCGCCCGCAGCACCTCGGCCACCCCCTCGGGGTACCCGGAGCCGCCGAGCAAGCTCATCCCCATGGAAGCCCCGCCCAAGCCTGCGAACCCGGGGGCTTAGAGCGCTTTAAATAGAACCGCTCTAATCCTTCGCCCTACGAAGGGGTGGGAGCAGACATGCCGTGGCCAGCGCGGCGGCGATGTGCTTGAGGCTGTGCCCGCTCAGGAGACCATGCCCCGCGTGGTAGACCGGGGCATCTGCCGCCTCCAACCCTTTGGAAAGCGCGTAACACCCGAGCACCCCCCAAAACCAACGTGCCCCCACCGCCGGAGGGCGTAGCAAAAGCAGCAGCGGGAGAAAAACCATCGGCACAAACTGCGCAAAGACGTAAAGCCGGAGATCCCCCGTCGCCCGCCACACCACCGCCGAGGTTACCCCCAATACCACCAACGGCCAGAGGAGGCGCGCGCCAAGGCGGGCCCCAAGGCACTCGCCGGTGACGATGGCGACAAACGCAGTGAAGATCAGCGTCATCGGCAGGCGGTCCCAAAAGAGCGTGGCATCGGTGGGGGCAAGGTGGTAGTACCCAGAGCCGAACGCCGTGAGCGCGGTGCCAAGGAAGAATACGCCATACGCCGGGGCCAACTCACGACCCCACGCCCGCCACACAAGCCAAAGCCCCACCCCCCCCACCAGCAGAAAGGGGAGGTTTGAAAGCACATCGCCCGCATTGGCTACCCCGGCCCATGCGCGCTGGTCTACAAAGGCGTGGTACGCCTGCTCCTGCGCGATGGGCCCATGCCACAACAACACCCCCGCCGCCAGTAGCGGCACGATGATGAGCAAGCCAACCAGCAGCCGGCTCATAGCCGGGCGCTTGGAGCATTTTAACTGATGATGCACACCCTTCATTTGCGAGCACCGGAGGTCGTTGGGGAAGCTGTGCAGAATCAGTTAGCGTGCTCTAGCGTGAACTGTAGGCCGTCTCTGTGAGGCGGCAGTCAACCCCACGGCGTTTCACAGAAACGCCCTACAATTTCCGACTCTCGCACCGAATCTTTACACGATCTAACCTAGTCATACTAGGCAACCCCGGCGCGGATGATCTCCACGAAGGCGCGGGGGTCGAGCCCTGCCCCGCCTACCAACGCACCATCAATATCGGGCTGGCTGAGGAGCACCTGCGCGTTCTCGGGCTTGACGCTGCCGCCATACTGGATGCGCACCTTCTCGGCCACGGTATCGTCCGTCAGCGCAGCGATGGTTTTGCGGATGAAAGCGTGCGCTTCCTGCGCCTGCTCGGGGGTGGCGGTGCGCCCGGTGCCGATGGCCCAGACGGGCTCGTAGGCGACCACCGTCTCGGCAATGGCCTTGGGCTCCAGCCCCGCGAGCCCACCCCGGAGCTGCCGCTCCAGCACGGCCTCTACCTGCCCGGCGTCGCGTTCTTCGAGCGTCTCACCGATACAGAAGATCGGCTTAAGCGCGGCGGCATGCGCGGCGTGCAGCTTGAGGTTGATTTGGGCATCGGTCTCTCCAAAAAGGGCGCGCCGCTCGCTATGGCCAAGGACGACGTAGCGTACAAAAAGGTCGCGCAACATGGCAGCGGAGATTTCGCCCGTGTAGGCGCCGCTCTTCTCCCAGTGCATATTTTGAGCCCCGAGCTTGACGTTGGAAACGTTGGTCAACACCTCGGCGGCCTTTGCCAGCGAGGTAAAGGGCGGCACGAGGACGACATCGGCCCCGGCTTCATCTCCCAGCTCGCGCAGGAAGGTGTCGAGGTAATCGCCAGTCTCCCCGGCGGTAAGGTTCATCTTCCAGTTGGCAGCAATGATTTTTTTGCGCATGAAGGTTTCTCCTATTTATTGGTCAACGCGGCGACGCCGGGCAGCTCCCGGCCTTCCAGCAGCTCGAGGCTTGCGCCGCCGCCGGTGGAGATGAAGGTCATCTTATCGGCCACGCCAAATTGTTTGACGGCGGTTACCGAATCTCCCCCACCTACGATGCTCTTGGCGGGCGACGCCGCCACGGCTTCGGCGATGGCGCGGGTGCCCTTGGCAAAGTCGGCGATCTCAAAGACGCCGACAGGGCCATTCCAAAGGATGGTGCCTGCCGAAGCAATCTCGCGGCAGTAAGCCTGAATAGTATCGGGGCCGATATCGACCCCTTCCCACCCTTCGCTGACGCCCGCCCCGGGCGCGGTGGCGCGGGTCGGGGCTCCGGCTTTAAACTCGGTGGTCTCGAGGGTGTCGGTGGGCAGCAGAAGCTTTACCCCCTTGGCTTCGGCAAGCGCAAGCAGCTCGCGAGCAAGCTCCACTTTATCGGGTTCCACGAGGCTTTTACCCACAGGCAACCCTTGGGCGAGGAAAAAGGTGTACGCCATGGCCCCGCCGATCAGGAGGGTGTCGGCCTTTTCCATCAAGGCCTTGATGACGGTGATTTTGCTGGAAACCTTGGAGCCGCCGAGGATGACGACAAACGGCCGCGCGGGGTTGGCCAGCTCGTCCACGAGGTATTTAAGCTCCTTTTCCATGAGGAACCCGGCCACGGCTTCCGAGACAAAGGCGGCGACGCCCGCTGTGGAGGCATGCGCCCGGTGGGCCGCGCCAAAGGCGTCGTTTACATACACTTCGCCCAGCCGCGCGAGCTGCTTGGCAAAGGCGGGGTCGTTGGCTTCCTCCTCGGGGTGGAAACGGAGGTTCTCCAAAAGGGCGACATCTCCCGGCTTGAGGGCCTGCACAATGGCATCTGCCACGGGGCCAACACAGTCTGTAGCAAAGGCGACGGGGTGGCCGATGAGCTCATGGAGCCGGTCGGCAACGAGGCGCAGGGAGTAGCGAGGGTCCACCTTCCCTTTGGGGCGGCCAAAGTGCGCCATGAGGATGACGCGCGCCCCCTGCTCACGCAGGGTATTGATGGTGGGGAGGCTTTCGACAATGCGGGTGTCGTCGGTAATGCGCTCTTTACCATCCACCACTTCGGTGGGGACATTGAAATCAACCCGGACAAGCACTCGCTTGCCCTGCACGTTTACATCTCGAAGGGAAAGTTTTGCCATAAAACAAAAAGCCCCCCTCCGGGGCAGCGCTATCGTACGCCGCCCGGAGGGGGGAAGGGTGAGTTATTTACCGAGCAGCTCCAGCGCTTGCACGATGCGGTTGCTGTAGCCCCACTCGTTGTCATACCAGCTCGCAACTTTGACGAGGTTGCCCGCCATGGCCATGGTGAGCTGGCTGTCGAAGATGGAGGAGTGCGGGTTGCCGACGATGTCCTGGAGGACGAGCGGCTCTTCCGAGTACTCAAGGATGCCTTTGAGCGGGCCGCTCTCGGCGGCTTCCTTG
>JBBCKB010000109.1:0-27727 GCA_037189965.1 Chthoniobacteraceae bacterium
TGAAAGGTCGGTGCGAGTGTCGGAGATTGTAGGGCGTTTCTGTGAAACGCCATGGGGTTGGACTGCCGTCTCACAGAGACGGCCTACAACTCACGCTTCGCACGCGTTCCTGCCGCGATCAGCTTAACGTAGTAATACTAGGAGGAGTCGCCCCTGGGCTCAACCCTTCGCGCTTTGGAGGGAAAATCTTTTCTCCCCGAGCGCCGGGGGCTTACTCTGGCGGGCATGCGCTTGTTGCTCCTTTGTGTTCTTCTAATGGCGGTGGTGCGGGCCGGGGCGGCCGAGCCGCTCCTTGTCGGCATGGAGATGTCGTACCCTCCGTTTGAAATGACCGACGAAGCCGGGAACCCCGCCGGGGTGAGTGTGGACCTTGCCCGGGCCCTCGGCGAGCACCTGGGCCGCCCGGTTACCTTCCGCAACTACCCGTTTGCGGGGCTCATCCCGGCGCTTCGCACGGGGAAGGTGCACCTCGTCATTTCTTCGATGACGGCTACGCCCGAGCGGGCGCGCGCGGTCGATTTTTCAGACCCGTATGCCCGCGTCGGCATCTGCATGCTGGTGGGCAAAGCCTCGCCGGTGGAGGGGTGGGCCACGCTCGATGCGCCGGGCCGCACCGTGGCGGTGAAGCTCGGCACCACCGGCCACCTCTACGCGCAAGAGCACCTCAAAAAAGCGCGCCTGCTTGTGCTTGATAAAGAGGCTGCCTGCGCGCTGGAGGTGGCACAAGGCAAGGCCGATGCGTTCATCTACGATGCCCTCGCCATCTACCGCCACTGGCAGCGCCACCCGGAGACAACGCGCCCGCTCCTCACCCCCTTGCGCGAGGAGGCTTGGGCCGTGGCGTTCCCCAAGGGCGAGGCGGCGCTGCGCGAGGAGGTAAATGCCTTCCTCAAGCAATACCGGGCCGGGGGTGGCTTCGATAAGCTGGCCGAGCGCTGGCTTGCGGAGCCTAAGAAAGCGTTTCAGGAGCGCGGCGTGCCGTTTGTATTTTGATGCGCCGCTCGCAGGATGCCCGCTGCTTTGTGGAGCGTCTCCTCCCATTCTCGGGCAGGCTCCGAGTCGGCTACGATGCCCGCACCCACATCGAATGAAAGCGTGCCCCCCTCGGCCACCAGCGTGCGGATGGCGATGGAGAAGTGCGCGCTTCCGTCGTACCCCAGCCAGCCGATCGCCCCGGTGTAGAGCCCGCGCTGGCGTTGCTCCAGCTCGGAGATGATTTCCATCGCCCGTTTCTTGGGGGCCCCGGTGATCGAGCCGCCCGGCGAGCAGGCACGCAGCGCCGCTACGGCGTCGACCTCCAGCTCCCCCTCCACCGTGGAGACGAGGTGGAAAACTTGCGCATAGGTCTCCAGCTCCAGCAGCCCCGTTACCTCCACCGAGCCGTATCGGCAGACGCGCCCGAGGTCGTTGCGCAGCAGGTCGGTAATCATCACCAGCTCGGCCCGTTCCTTGGCGGAAGCCGCCAGCTCCCCGGCCAGCCGCGCATCTTCCTTCGGCGTGGAGCCGCGCGGGCGGGTGCCTTTGATCGGCCTCGTGCAGACCCGCCCGCCCCGGATGTCGAGAAACAGCTCGGGCGAGGAGGAGAGCACCGTGCGCCCCTCCAACGCCAGCCACGCCGCATGGGGGGCAGGGGAGGCTGCACGCAGCGCCTCGTAGAGGGCCCACAGCGCCTCGCGATCCCCCGGGTGCGGCGTGGCAAAGCGGTGGGTGAGGTTCACCTGGTAAATATCGCCCGCGGCGATGTACTCCTGCGCCGCCTCTACCGCGCGCAGGTACGCCTCGCGCCCCATCTCCGAGGTAAAGGGGGGGAGCTGCGGGGGCGGGGCCGTGGGCGGCGCGGGCTGGGCCAGCGCGGCGGCCAGCTCGGCAGGCAAGGGGGCGCCCACCCATTGGGGCGGCTGCCCCGGGGGGAAGAGGATCGCGCTATCGTAAAAGGCAAAGGTGAAGCCCCCCTCATAATCGACCCACCCGGCGGCGAACCCTTCTGGCGAGCGCTCTCGCCCCGCTGCCAGCCGGGCGCGCAGGTGAGCCCACTCGGCCTCTGTGGCACCGGAGACAATCTCCACCGGGCAGGCCGCCACCCGGGGCGTGGCCGAGCGGGGGCTGGGCAGGGCCGCGTCAAAAAAAACCGGCCCCGGCAGGTGGCGGACGCGCGCCGCTGCTTCCAGAGGGGAAAGCCCCCCGGGGAAGGGTGGTTGGCTGGCAGGGGTGGCGGGCACTTCCCATGCATCGTGGCGAGACTGCTTTTCAAAGCAACCGATTTCTGTTTGGCTACGCCCAATTCCGAATGAAGACCGAACTCTTTCTCGCCCTCACCCTTGCCGCTGGCCTAGCCACTGCCTCCGCGCAGGAAGAAGCCGCCACCTCCGCCACGGAGGCTGTTGTGGAGGTTATCGAAGCCGAGGCTCCGGCAGAAGCGGCCCCCGCCGAGGCGGTCACCGAGACGACCGTGACGGTTGAGACCACCACGGTGGAAGGCCCCGTCGGCACCACGGTGGAAACGCCCGCCGCAGGCGCGGAGAACCCGTTTACCGGGGTAGAGACCATTTCGGAGGAAGAGACCTTCCGCCCCGGCGTGGATGAGCCGCTCCCGCTCATCCCCGACACCACGCTCCCGCCCAATTTCGAGGCGCTCCCTCAAGGGGGCGGCTTTACCACCGGCCCGGTGGAAGGCGGCACCGCCGATGCCCTGCGGCAGGCCATCCGCATCCGCGAGGCGAAGACGCGCGCGTTGGAAGACCCCGCCATCCTCGCCGAAAAAGCCCGGGCCGATGCCGCCCGCACCCCGGAAGGCCGCCGCACCGCGCTGCGCAACTACTACACCCTCCTCTACGCGAAGATGGGCCGGTTGGACAAATCGCTCAAACCCGCGTTGGAGAAGGAGCTGACGGCGGATCTCCGCCGTTTGGAGCAGCGCCGCGTCTACCCCTCTGAGCTGGTGGAGGCCATCCAGCCCCTGCCCGGCAGCCGCGCGGCGGCCGAGCGGTAGGGCGGGTGTTACGTTTCCGAGCGGTCGCTCATCTGCGTCTGCGCGCGAAGGAGGTCGTGGAGGGTGATCACCCCGAGCAACCGCCCGCCCGCTTGCCCGCGCTCTGCCAGCAACACGAGCCCCGGGGCCGACTCCGCAAAAACCTCCTGGCAAGTGCGGATCGAATCTTCCGGGGCGCAGAGCACCGCGGGCTCCAGCCGGGGCTCGCGCCCGTTGGCCAGCGCTTCCTCCAGCTCCCGGCGCAGGGCTACCCCCTTCAAAGTGCCCTCCAGCACCACGGGGAAGCGCCGGTACGGGTGGCACGCCAGCGTGGCCCGCAGCGCCTCCGGGGCCAGGGTCTCCAGCGCCACGGGGTGGAAGTTGGCCACTACCGAGAGCGGCAGGTTCTGCCAGCTTTGCAGATCGCGCGGGGGGATCACCTGCTCCATCCGGTGCCCGTCCTGGACAAGGATTTCCTCATAAAAATTGGGCCGCCCCCCGAGCCGGGCGAGGCCGATGCTCACCAGCACCGCCAGCATGAGCCCCGGCACGAGGGCAAACTGGTGGGTCATCTCAAAAATAATCAGGATCGCCGTTAGCGGAGCCTGTACCACCGCGCCGAGGCAGGCGCTCATCCCCCCCACGGCGAGGAGCAGGCGGTCTGCCTCCGTAAGGTCCAGAAACGGCGTGCCCACCGCGCCGACCAGCACGCCGCACATCCCCCCAAGGAAAAGGTTTGGCGAAAAGATCCCCCCGCACCCGCCGAGCCCGTAGCAGAGGATCGTTACCACCAGCTTGCCCACCAGGAGCAGCAGCACCGTTTGGGTCACCAGCCCGGTCGTCAGCGCCGCCGTAAGGTCGCCATACCCGAGAGAAAAAATCCCCAGCCGCCCCGAAAGCGCAAACACCGCCATGCCAACGGCCCACGTGGCGAGGCCCGCCGCCAGCGGGTGAAACAGACGCGGCAACCGCCACCCCCGCGATGCCTGGCGCAGCCGCAGAGTGCCGCGCTGGAAGGCGAGGCCCGCTGCCGTGGCCAGTGCCGCGGAAAGCGGCATCAACAGATAGGCGCGCCACGAAGGCTCCGCAATCGGCGGTAAAAGGAACGCGGGTTGCGGGCCCACCGCCGCATGCACCACAAAGGCCCCCACCACCGCCGCGACAAGCACGCCCCCCAGCGCGCGGCTGTTGAGGTCGCCGATAATTTCTTCGAGCACAAACGCCATCGCCGCGAGCGGGGAGTTGAACGCAGCGGCCAACCCTGCGGAAGCCCCCGCCGCGCAAGCCGCGCGCCGATGGCTTTTGGGGATGCCCAGCACCCCCGCCAGAGAAGAGGCCAGGCTGCTGCCGATCTGCACCGTCGGCCCTTCGCGCCCGAGGCTCTGCCCACCCCCGAGGCTGATGATGCCTGCCAGAAACTTCACCCCCGCCACTCGCAGCGGCATCGTTCCCGACTCCTTCCAGTAGGCGAGCTTTACCTGTGGGATGCCGCTGCCCGCAGCCTCGGGGCAAAAGCGCGTCAGCAACCACCCTACCAACAGAGAGGAGACCACGATCACCGCCAGACTCAGCAGCGCAAACCGCCCCAGCCCGCCGACCGCAGCCGGGAGCTCATAGCAATAGTGGTAGATCCACGCCACCCCCTTCTGGAACGCCACCGCCCCGCCCCCTGCCGCCAACCCGAAAAGGCAGACTCCCGCCAGCGGCCGGGTTTTGGCCGGGAGCAGGCGAAGCGAAGCAGAGAGAAGGTTCATGGCCCGCTTCCAATAAGCTGCCTGAAGAGGCCCTTGCCAAGCTTAAGGTCAACCTCTTTTTCCAGTTGCATTCGTAAAAAAAAAGGGCATAGTAAAGGTTCGATTGTTTTTGTTTTTGTAGCGCGGAAGATCGTCGGATTTCCTCAAGTGAGGAGTCTGTGATGATTTTGAAACCCGGCACCCGGGAACGGCTCAGATAGCTGACATTCGTATTTATCAAAATCATTCAGATATGAAACTCTACGTAGGAAATCTCTCCTTCGACACCATTGAAAACGATCTTCAGGATCTCTTCGAGCAGTACGGCAAAGTGACCGACGTCGGCCTGATCACCGATCGCGCCACGGGCCGCTCCCGTGGGTTTGCCTTTGTGACCATGGGCAGCTCCGAAGAAGGCCAGGCGGCGATCAACGCCCTCGAAGGCTACGAATTTCAGGGCCGCAAGCTGACTGTCAACGAAGCTCGTCCCCGCGAAGACCGCCCCTCGGGTGGCGGCGGCGGTGGCCGTAGCTACGGCGGCGGCGGTGGTGGCGGCCGTGGGTACGGTGGTGGTGGCGGCGGCGGCGGTGGCCGCGGCGGCTACGGCCGTCGCTAACGGCAGAGCCGAAGGCCAAAGAGGGTTGCCTTGGGCCGGGGAGTTTTCCCCGGGTATAAGGCGGCCAACTTAGAAAAACCCTTTCATACCAAAGCTTGAAGGGGCGGAGCTTCGTAATAAACGACGGGGCTTCGCCCTTTGGTGTCTCTTCCCAATTGCCTGGGGTGGGGGTGCCGAATGCGGGAAACAAAAAATCGGCTGCCAACGCGGTCCGATACCGAAGGCAAAACTACGGGGCCGCCCCGGGGTTGGAAAGCCCCCTTTCTTTCCGCCCGAGGCCTGCTTCGAAACCACACCAACATGGCTTCTGAAACGGCAATCCAGACCGAGGGGAAAATTATTTCCGTCCTCGCCGGAACGATGTTCCGCGTAGAGCTCAACAACAAGCACCTTGTCCTCGCCCATATCTCCGGGAAAATGAGGAAGCGCTTTATCCGCCTCACCTGCGGAGACCGCGTGCGGCTCGAAATCTCTCCGTACGACCTGAGCAAAGCTCGCATCGTCTACCGCCTCGGGTAATACCCCGGCTTTTTTTTGCGAGGAAGAACCTCCTCGCTGTAGCAGCAGCCCCCATGTGTCGGGATTGAGTTCCCGGCTTATTGGGGTTTTGCTGTCTTTTGGGTTGAGCCAAGCTTATCGAGGAATTGCCTGGTATTACCAGGTTAAGCTGCCCCCGAGAGGACGCCCGCGAAGCAGGAATTGTAGGCCGTCTCTGTGAGACGGCAGTCCAACCCCATGGCGTTTCGCGGAAACGCCCTACCATTTCCGACCCTCGCACCGGACTAGCGTAGGAGCCGAAACTCCCCCGGAGCCAGAGCGACCTCCTCTTGCCGGGCCGCTCGGTGGAGGATAAACCGGTGGCCGCGCCGGAAATCAATATTCTGGAGGCATACCGCTCCACACTCCGGAAAATGGGAGTAGGCGATATAGCGGCACTCCGTGTCTGTGGTTTCTCCGTCTGAAGTGATCCACACCTGGCCCCGGTGTTGCCTCGCGATCATGGCATAGATTTGCTCCACCAACCCCGGTTGTCCAATGGCACTGCCCGGGCCAAAATCGTGTTCCAGTGCCCCCGGGTACTCCCACGAGTTGAGGAGGTAGACGACCCCTTTGCCAACCTTTCGCCGCAGGAGTACGGGCAAGAGCTTCTCGTCTTCGACCAGCAGGGTCTCTACCCCGGGGTCTACGATCTCCAGATCGCCAAGCGTCGCCCCCATAACGCCGAAACGCCTTGGGAAGTGGAAGTTTGCCGGCGTGTCGGGGTTGAATGCCGTAGCCCAATAGAAGCGCCGCCCCTTGCCTCGGACACGCACGCCGCAGAGCGAGGTAATATCTCCCCCATAGATGAGATCCTCCGGGCTATAGGCCGTGGAGTTGCGGTCGGTGCGCGTGGAGAGGTGAGGGAGCGCGAGGAAGAGGCACCCCCCGGCTTTGACATAGGCCTCCAGCAAGGCGTACTGCCGGGGGGTGGCGCTATTCCAGCCCGCAAAGAGTAGGGCTCGGTAGTTTTGCAGAAGGAAGGCTTCGTCGATCGCGTCGAAGGCGAAGCTGACGATATCCACCATCCCATACGGCGTTCCTGAGAGGAAGAGATTGTGGTGGGGGGCGAGCACGGGGGGGCGCGGATAGAAGGTGGAGCGCACAAGGTCCCACGAACGCTCCGGCGCGCCTTCATACCAGAAGGGGTCGGCCTCTGCGCGTGCGTGGAGCCCGGCGATGGGGTGGTTGGGGTGGTACTCCTGCCCCGCGAGGTCGAGATGCCCTTTGGCGATGGCGAGAGTGACTTCCGGTTGCCCCTGGGGGGTGCCGTTTGCTTTGAGGAAGTCGTAGAAATCGGAGATGACTTTCCGGTACTGCCGCGCTACCGGGGAGTGGAAGTCCACCTTGTCGTAATGCTTCTGCGCTGCTGCCACGTGGGGCGCGGCGAGGTAGGGGTCGCGCTCGTGGATGTAGGGGCTCTCGACGGAGGGGAGCAGGAGCATCGGCGCATCCTCGCACAGGACGGATTGGAGCGCCCAGTTGCCCGATTCGGTGAGGATCATCTTACACCCGGCCATATACTTTTGCTCGAAGGCCGCCCGGAGTAGAGGGAACTTCAGCGGGTTGGAATGCGGGAGCCAGGAGAAGTGCTCGTGTGCCATATGCGAGCCCCAGAGCGGCAGTGCATGCTGACGGTAGAGCCCCCGGGCCAGCGAGGAGGCAAAGTGCAAGTGCCGGAAGGCGAAGTCCTCGATGAGCGGGATGTCGGTGCCTGCTAGGATTTCGTAATCGATATGGAAATCCGCGCAGGTGGTAAAGATCCGCCCCCAACCGGCCGCCCGCTGGCGCGAAACATAGTCGCGCACGCGGCATACAAACGCCTCTGCCACCTCGCCCAGCAATGCCTCTCCGTGGTCGGCCCCTTGGAGCCCGAGGGAGAAGCGTTCGCCATAGTCATACCCGAGATAGCTTGGTCCGGAATCCTGAAGCTGGCTCACCCACTGGGGTGCGGAATCAGCATAGATAAAGAGCGTGTAGAGGCCGCGTTGACGGGCCTGCTCTACAAACTTGGGCAGCCCGGCCCCGTAGCGCCCGGCGTAGCGGGCGGCCTCGGGCCACTCCTGCCAGGTGAGGTCTTTGGCTCCCTCCCAGTCGGGCATCGGGGGGGTGATGCCCAGCTCCTCAAGGGCGTGGTACTCGGACATGATTTCCGCTGAAAGTTGCCCCCCTTTCCACGCGCCACGCTCGAGGCCCCAGAGTTGGACAAGGTTGCCTTGGTTCTCCTCGATCACCAGGTCAAGCACCTGAAGCGGGAGTAGCGTCTGCGGAGACCAGATGGTAAACGCCTTGCCCGAGAGGAGGAGGTAGTTCTTGGCCGAGTAGTAGACGCCCGAGCCAAAGTACATTCCACAGGGTGGCAGTGGCAGCGGCTCTTGAGGGGAGAGGGGTCGTTGGATCATGGAGCGATGAGGTAAGGAGTGGAATCGTTGCGGAGTGACTCGGTGCCGTAGTAGCCAGTGGCGATGGCCATGCGCGCGGCTTCGATGGCAATGCCCGCGCGGCTGCCGCCTTCAAGATAGTTGAAGAAATCCTCAATGACCCGGGGGTCGGCCCCACCATGGCCACCCTCCAGATCGGGGATGCGGTGCACCTCGTGGCCGTGCTCGCTGTAGCCGGTGCGGTGGTCCCAGATATGGACAGAAGCCCAATGCTCCGGTGTGGAAACGCAGCCATGGTTTTCCATGCGCCCGGCGGTACCGATGACGGTGTAGTTACGGTGGTTATCAGGCGTGTAGTGGCATTGCATGTAGGAGGCCTGCACTCCATTTTCAAGCTGCATGAGCAACATGCTGTGGTCTTCCACATCGATCTCGGGGCTAAAGCCGCTCATTGCTTCGGGGGGCCAGTTGGCGGGGTCGAGCTTTACGGGGGGCGGGGTGCTTTCAGGGCTGCGCCGGGGCAGTTGGTCGTAGACACTTAGCTTGCCCATCCCCACCACCTGCCGGGTGTAGGCTCCGGCGAGCCAGTGGATGACATCAATATCATGCGCCCCCTTCTGGAGCAGCAAGCCGTGGGTGTTGCGCCTTAGCGAGTGCCAGTCTTTGAAGTACGCATCTCCGCCAATGCCGACAAAGTGGCGGCACCAGATGGCCTGCACTTTGCCGATACGCCCGCAGAGCAGCAGCTCCTTCATCTTCTCAAAGACGGGGAAGAAGCGCATGTTGTGGCCTACATAGACTTTAACGTTCCGCTCCGCTGCGCGCTGGATGATGCGGTCGCACCCTTGCACGGTGGTAGCCATCGGCTTTTCGAGGTAGACAGCCTTGCCGTGGTCGATCGCGGCGAGTGCCTGCTCTTCATGCAAAAAGTCGGGAGTGCAGATGAAGACAACGTGGACCTCGGGGTTTTTGATGACCGCGTAGGGGTCTGCCGTCACCACCACCTCTGTTCCAAAGCGGGTGGCAATATTCTCTCGAATCCGCTCCGGGTGCAGGGTGCTCACCGCCCGGATATGTCGCCCCAGCCCGGGGGCGTGGGCCTCCAGCATGACAGCTCCCCGGCCTTCCGCTCCAATGATACCGATCCCAATCACTGGGTGGGCAGAGTTGTTTTGTTGGAGCGCCGTCGGCCAGCCTGCCGGTACCCGGCTGCCCCCAGCAGCGCCATGCCCGCCAGCCCCCAGGTGGAGGGCTCGGGTACAGAGACGAAGGTGAAATCGAAGCTGTCGATATAGACGAGGCCGTAGTTGCGCCCCGTGCCATCGAGCACGTCGATCCGGAAGCCACCGGTGCCAACATTGCCCCCGAGGAGGAGGAGGGTATCCGTTGTATCCCACAAACCGGAGACGGTGGCATCGGTGGTGGTGCCCCCGGCGAGGATGAGGTCGAGCCAAGGGGCGCGGTGGCCGCCGCTGGAGTAGTCGGCCACTGTGGGTGTTACAATCAACCACCCGGTGGAGCCATTGACGGTGCCGTTGATAGAGGCTCCCCCCGTGGCGTTTAGGCTGATGGCGAAGCTCTGGTCGCGGGCTCCATTGGCCGGGGTGTTGAGAAGGTTTACCGTCCGGAAGAGGACGCTCAGGTCGTAGAACCCGTCTTCAATACCGTCAAAGGCGAACTGCACGAGGGCGCGCCCGTAGATTGTGGGATCGGCTACGCGATCGAGATCAGCCCCAACGCCGACGACCGTACGCCCGAGGGTGGGGTCGGCCTCTGTTACCCAGCCGGGGGTGACGGTGGTGTTGGCGCCGTCTCCCACGATGCCGCCCGGGTCTGCAAGGGCGGAGATGGTGGTGTCGAGCACCTGGATCGTGGCCCCCTCAAGCCGCGCCGGGCTAAAGGGGAGCACACCCACGGCAAGAGCGAGGGAGGCGAGGAGAAGTGGTTTTTTCATAGGAGGTGGGGGTGGTTTAAGGTTGCTGCAGAGGGTTCGTTTTCTGGTAGCCGACGTGGGAAACAAGGAGGCCGGTGTAGTTGCCGCTGCCTCCGACAAGGTTGAGGTGGAGCTTGGTGGTGGAGAAATCTTGCGCCGGGGTGGCGTCGAGTACTTTGATCCATTTCCAGCGGCCTGCGCCGTGGTAAGTGCCGCCTTTGATGACGAGCATTTCTGTTTCGGTAAACGGGATCTCCACTTCTTCGCGGCGCTCGCCAAAGCCGATGCCGAGCCCTTGCACCGGGCGGCACGAGGCCACCGCGCCCCATGCCAGAACGCGGAGGTAGACATCATACGTTTCCCCGGGCGTCGTGGGTGCGGGGAGGCTCAAGACCAGAGGGTGCTCGTGAGGGGAGAAGCGGCCATCTCCCCCCTGGGCGTTTTTCTGGATGATCAGGAACGTATCTGCCGCGTTTTCCCGGTCTTCAAAGCGACCGAAGCCGGGAGCCAGCTCGGCTTGGGGGAGGTCTGCATTGCCATAGGCTTCGACAATGGTGATCTGCTCCGCAGAGTGGGTGTCGGCCGGTTCGTCGGAGACCTCGTTGGCGCAGAGCGGGGCTGCCGCGCAGAGGAGCAGCAGGGAGAGGAGTGTCTTCATGGAAAGGGAGGGATCAATAGGTATAAGGGTCGGGGAAGAGGAAACGGGTGCCGAGCCGGCTTACGGCAAACGGAAGCTCTGATAGGTGGAGCCAGGAGACGGAGCCATCTGCCAACAGAAGGTTGGCACCCACTGGGCCGCCTTGGGCGTTGCGGTGGTTGGCGGGGGTGGCTGGGGTATCGGTTGTGTAGTCGAGGTAGAGCATCCGCGAGCGGCTGCTATCGGCAAGGAGGTCGCGCGAGTTGACAAGGAAGCCGGAGTTGCCGCCCAGCGGCCCCCAGCCGCAATACTGGCTGTAGGAGCTGGAAAGAACGGCGAGCGTGCGCCATTGGCGGAGATACTCTGCTAGCGGTTGTGTGCTGGAGGGGCAGTGGAAGATGGCCGCCCCGGCTTCCTCTTGTGCGGAGAGGTACGGCAGGAGCGCCACAAAGCCTTGGCGGGAGGAGTCTCCCCCGATGCCGTGGGGGTTGCCTGCGTTGGGGTAGTTGCCGCTGTAGCCGATGGGGAGCCGCCCCCGGTTTTCCGCCGCGTAGAGCGCTGTGGCTGCGCCGATCTGCCGGAGGTTGGCCACGCACCGTGCCTTGCGCGAAAGCTCTCCCGCCCGCCGCAGGGAGGGGAGCGCAAGCAACAGCGCCAACGCCACGATGGCGAGGAAGGCGAGCAATTCCACGAGCGAAAAGCCGTGGCGGGGAGAGAGTGGTTTGGCGCGCATGGTGGGGCTACTCGCCTCTCCAGTCGGGGGCTTGTTTGCCAAGGTTTTTGCCCACCGTGGGCTGCTGGGCACGCTCTTCGAAGTTATAGGCATGCTCGGGCCAGATGACATGCTCGTCGGCGAGCCGGGCGCGGTAGGCATGGAGTGCTTTGGAGCGTTCTTCAAACTGCTGGCGCAACGCTTCGGAAGGGGACTTGGTGGCGTTGAGGGCCATGCCGCTTTCCATGGTGTCGCGCAGGAGGCGCAGGTGCTCCAGCCCTTTGCGCAGGAAGGCTACACGCTGGCGCTCGGTTTCTTCACGTGGGTCCTCAAGAGCGGCCAGGGCTTTTTGCAGAAGGGCCTCGGCGGGGGCGAGCCGTTCGTCGGTGTAGAGGTAGGGGAGAATCTGGAGGCTCCCGACCCATGGGCTATCGGAGATGCCTTTTTCTTTGACGATGCGCTCAAACTCGCCACCGGCATCGGGGCCCGAGTGGCCGCCGACATGGACGGAGTAGCCTGCCTTATCGGAGATCGCCTCCCAATACCGGAGGTACTCTTTGATGGTGGGCGCGGCTTTGCCAAAGGCGGAGGCGTACTCATCGAGGATTTGTTCGTCCGTCAGCTCCGGGTTGGTGCCAAGCCGGGCGACGAGGTAGTACGCAAACCCTTGAGTAGGCCAATACCCCATCAACGAATCGAAATCGAACCCGACGAGCCCGTGGCTTGCGCAGAAACGGAAGTAGCTGGAGATCTGCCGGATCGGCAGCAGCGGCGCGCCGCCGCCCGCGCACCACCAGTTGGGGCGCAGGATCAGCATGGAGCCGGTGTCGGCCCACCCTTTCCAGAGATCGTACTCAGTGTAGGAGGGGACGAGGCTCAGGATCATCCTTGCCTTGAGGGGGCGCTCCTTGGGCGGGGGGAAGCGGTAGGAGGCGTAGGCGAGGGAGTTGAGCACCAGCTTGGGGTTGAGCGAGGAGAGCCGCTCGTAGGTAAGGTTCCAGAACTGGATGTAGCGGGCGGTGAGGTTGGCTTCGCTGTAGACGATGGCCTCCAGCGACTGGTTGGGGGGGAGATCCCACGCGCGGGTTTCTTCGCTGGTATCGAAGCCGCCCCCATCATTCGGGCTGATTTTCCAGACATCGGGCTTACCGGCTTCGGTGTATTCGCGGGCGATCTGGTCGAGCACGGCGGGGTTGGAAAGGCGCAGTTTCACGACTTCCGCACGGCCTTGGTACGGCTGCTTGAGCGGCGGGGGCAGCTCGGCAAAGTAGTCGGGGTGGGTTTTGCCGTAGCGATCCCACCAATGGAGGAAGGGCTGGCCTTTGATGAGGAGGTTGCTCCGCTGGCCGCCTTGGTGTGCTTCCTGCCACTGGAGGGCCTCCGTTGCAAACTTCTCGCGCTGGGCTCGGGTTAGGAAGTGGAGGCTGTCGGGTGGCCCGTCGATCATGGCGGGGATGCGCTGGCGCCGCAGGATGAAGCGGGGCTGCGCGCTCTCGCGGGTATCGGGCAGGGTGAGGGTGCGGTGTTTGGGGATGTAGGTGCCGAGCTTGCCGGGCCAGAGCCAGCGCACGCCCACGTGGGTTTCGAGCAGGTGGTTTAAGGCCCAGCGGGTGGCCACAGAGTTGGCTTCGATGCGGTGCGGATCGTCACTGCGGATCAAATCATGGCCGATGACGATGCCTTCGTTGCCGGAGATTTCGATCTTGTAGGCTTCCTCCTCCAGTGCGTCGGATTGGAGGCCGAGCTGGGCGGCGTGGCGCGTGTCGCCTACGAAAAGCCGGGGGCCGGCGGAGCCAGCCGGGAGGGCTGATTCCGTATGCACGGGGAGCAAGGCTCCGGTTGATTCTTCAATGACCGAGGCAAAGTGGCGCGCCGCCGCTTCGATATGGGCGGGCGCTTGGTCTGGGATGACGATGAGGGCTTTCGCCTTCCCGTCTTCAACGAGCGGGAGCGTGGCCCGGGCGGGCACCGCCAGCAGGCAGATGCCCAGCGCGGTGCGCAGCAGGGGAGGGAGCGGTTTCATGGGATGCGGAGCGGCAGGAGGTGCGCAAAACGAGGTCGGCAGGGAGGGTGGCCCCCTCCAGCCGGGGGTGTTTGCGGTTGGCGATGTTGTGGAAAAGGAGGTGCAGGGCGGAGCGGCACGCTTCTTCGACATTGATGTGGATCGTGCTCAGGCCGAAGGCTGGCATGGCTCCGAAGGCGTCATCGTCGGCCCCTGTCAACGCCATGGCGTCGGGGATGGGGATGCCCATTTCCAGCGCGGCCCCGTAGACGCCGAAGCAGGCGGCATCGTTACTGCACAGCAGTGCATCGGGCAGCGTGGAGTGCTTGAAGAGGCGTTTGGAGAATTCGTAGAGCAGGCGGGTGGCGTTGTGGGCCTGTAGCTTGAAGTCGAGGTGGATAATGGTGCCCGAGGGGGTGTTGCAAGGCTGGGAGGCAAGGGCTTCCCACTGGGCGAGGAAGGCTTCGCCATCCAGCGAAGTGCAGGGGCCAACGTGCTCCAATGCGGCGCGGAAGCCATCGACGCGCTCGCGCACCGGGCGGGCCTCCCGGGCGGCACCGGCGACCATGACCAACCGGCGGTGCCCCTGTGCAAGGAGGTGGCGGGTCATGTTCTCGTAGGCGGAGCGGATATCGTTCCAGATGATCGGCACCCCCAGCGCGGCATCGCCATCCACGGCGACGATCGGGATGCCTGCTCGCTTGAGGGGGGCCAGGCTCTCTTCGGTAAAGGCCTCCGTCATGAAGCAGATGATGACGCCTTCAACGCGCGCTTTGACGAGCTCCTCCATCACCCGCGAGATATTCCCTCCGTGCCAATGCAGATCGATGACGAGATAGTCATACCCTGCGGCATTGATCTCTAGGGGTAGGAAGGCGGCCGCCTTGCGCGAGATCTCCTGCGCCATGCCGAGCGTGATGATGCCGATCAGGTTACTGCGCCCCCGGCGCACCGCCTGCCACGAGCGGTTGGGCTGGTAGCCCATCTCTTTGGCGGTGGCGAGGACGCGCTCCCGCGTTTGCTGGCTGTAGCGGAGCCCGGGTTTCTCGTTGAGGATATTGGTAACGGTAGCGCAGGAGAGCCCGAGGACTTGCGCGATTTTTTTTTGGGTCAACATGGCGGGGAAGGGGGTGGGCCGAGGGTTGTAAATATGATGTTTACAACCCTCGATCAAGTACGTCAACCCGATTTTGCGGGCTTGAGGCAAGGTTTTGGGCGGGATCGGGGTTGCCTGCGTTTTTCAATCGACAAATCTTCCCCACTTTTTAACCCTGCCCGGGCTTGAGGAATTGCTTCGGTTGATCAGCAATTTCCCGGCTGGCCTTAAACGGTGTCTCCACAGATGTGGTCCTCCCTCAAACAACTCTCTCTCGGCCTTGGCTTGCTGGCGGCTGCTTCGGCGGCGTTGCTGGTTTCCGACCTTTCCTCGCGTGTGACTTCCGCCCCCGGTGGCCGGGCCTCAGGTGGGCCAATACCGGTGGCGTTGCTTCAGCATGCCTCCAGCCCGCTCTACGATGAAACGGCACAGGGGGTGATCGACGGGCTCGCCGCAGGCGGCTTCCGCGATGGCAAAGAGATCCGCCTCCACCGCTTCAATGCCGAGGGAGATATTCCCACCGCCAACCTCATCGCCTCGCGCGTGGCCGATGGCTCCTTCCGCCTCACGGCGACGATCTCGACGATCTGCCTCCAGGCCGTCTCCAATGCCAACCGTGCAGGAAAGACAACCCAGGTCTTCTGCGCCGTCAGCGCGCCGGTGGCGGCGGGGGTCGGCATAAAAGAGCTGGGCTCGTTGGAAAAACCGGCCCACCTCACCGGGATTGGCACGGCCCAGCCGGTGGAGGATATTTTTCGCGCCATCCGGCGTATCCACCCGGCGCTGCGGCGTGTGGGGGTGGTTTGGAACCCTGCGGAGGCAAACTCGCTCGTTACCGTCCAGCGGGCGCGCGCCATCTGCAAAGAGCTGGGGCTGGAGCTGGTGGAGGCCTCTATTGAGGGGACTCGCGATGTGAAGGAATCGACCAACGCCGTCGTCTCTCGCGGGGCCGAAGCCGTCTGGGTGGGGGGTGATGCCACGGTCCTCAGTGCCATGGATACGCTGGTGGGCGTGGTGCAGCAGGCGCGTATCCCCTTCTTCTCCAACATCAGCGGGCATGTGCGGCGCGGGGCGCTGCTCGATCTTGGGGCAAACTATTACCAAGTCGGCCACAAGGCCGGGGAGATCGCGGCGGAAATCCTCGCGGGCCGCCCGGCAGCGGAGATCGCGGTGGAAGATTTTATGCCGCGCGAGATCGGGCTCAACTTCCAGGTGCTCGCCACGCTCAAAGGCGGGTGGCAGATCCCGGCGGAAGTCCGTGCTGAGGCCGCCACGATCATCGAAGCCGACGGCTCCGTAACCCAGAAGAACGCCCCCACGCCCGAGCCCGCCCGCCGTGCCGAGCCGTACCGGATCTCGGCAGTCGGCTACATCGAGTCTGTCCCGACGGAAGAGAGCACCAGCGGCTTCCTGCGGGGCCTCAAAGAAGCCGGGCTGGAGGAAGGGCGCGACTTTGTGTGGAACTACCGCTCCGCCCAGGGGGACCTCTCCGTCCTCTCCACCATCTTTGCCGCCGTAGAGCGCGAGAAGCCCGACCTCGTGGCCGTCTTCTCCACGCCGACCTTGCAGAATGCGCTCCAGCGGTTGCGCCACCTCCCCATCGTCTTCGCCCTCGTGGCAGACCCTGTCTCCGCCGGGGCGGGCAAGAGCAAGGAAGAGCACGACCCGCGCGTCACCGGCGTCTCCGTGCTGGGCCCTTACGATGGCATGGCCGAGCTGCTCACCACCCACTACCCGCAGTGGAAGACGATCGGCGCATTGATGACCCCTTCGGAGGAGAACTCCGTCATCACCAACCGCCTCTTCCGCGAAGCGCTGGAGCGCCGGGGCCTCAAGCTCGTGAGCGTGCCGGTGAACCACTCCACCGAGCTTTCCGAAGCGGCGGCTGCCCTTTGCCGACAGGTGGATGCCGTGGTGCAAGTGCCGGATAACCTCGTCTCCGCCGGGTTCACCGCCATCGCGGCGGCGGCGCGGCGGGCGCGGGTGCCGCTTTTCGGGCTCGCCCAAGTCCACGCCCGGCATGGCGCGGCGCTGGCCCTCTCGCGGGATTATGAGGATGCGGGGCACGATGCCGGGCTGGTGGCCGCGCGCGTCTTGCGGGGGGAAGCCCCGGCAAACATCCCCTTTAAGGACCCGAGCCGCACGGTCCTCACCGTCAACCCCGAGGCGGCCACGGCGCAGGGCGTCACGCTCACGCCCGAGCTGCTGGAGAAGGCAGACCTCACGCTCAAGTAGACACACACTCTCTCATGGAAATCACCCGCAACCCCGTTGGAGAAACCTTGCGCCTTGCCCTGCGGGGGCGGCTCGATGGCGCTTGGAGCGAGCACACCGGGCAGGCGCTGGAGCATGCCGTTGCCGAGGGGTGGCACCAGCTGGAGCTCGATCTGAGCGAAGTCAGCTTCCTGAGCTCGGCGGGCATCCGCGTTCTCGTCATCCATTACAAGCAGCTCCACAAAATCCAGGGGCGGCTCGCCGTCGTACGCGCCTCGCGGGAGATCCGCGAGCTGCTGGAGATGGCGGGGCTCAAAATGTTGCTCGCCCCCGAGAGCGCCCCGGCTCCCATTGAAGAGGTGGGCGTGGCGGTGGAGCATGCGGGGCTTCTGTGCGAAGCCTACCCCCTGCAAGCCGGAGCCCGGCTCGCCGCGCGCACCGTAGCGGGCGAGAGCGTCCCTTTCCCCGAAGGCACCTTTGGCCTCGGCCACGGAAGCCTCGGGCGGGAGGAAGCGGCGGGTGAGTTCCTCGCCCTTGGCGGGGCCGCCCTCACCCAGCCGCCGGACGATACGCAAACGACCGACTACCACCTCTCCCAAGGCACGCTGGTGCCGCAAGTCGCCATCCAGAGCGGGCTCGTGGTGGAGGGGGCGTTTGCCGAGCTGCTCCGCTTTGATGCACGCGAAAGCGCCGGAGGCTCCGCTCCATTGAGCACGTTGCTCGAGCTGGTGCTCGCCCGCTCCGGCGGGCAGAGCGCGGCGTTCGCCATGGCCGCGGAGAGTGCCGCCCTCGTCGGCGCGGCCCTTACCGCCCCGGCGTCGGGCGGCGTGCGCTTCGAGTTTCCTGAGATTCGCAACCAGCTCCTCTTCACCGCCGAGCCGGCCTGGCCGCAGAGCGCCGTGCTGGTTGTCGGCATCGTGAGCGCCACCGGGGGCGGGCCGCTCGGTGCGCAGCTTCGCCCCGCCGCCGCCGAGCCGGGGGCGCCGCACGCCCATGTGCATGCCGCCGCCTTCCCCTACCGGCCACTCCCCAAAGGGCGGCTGGAGCTCGCCTCCACTGTCCGCGCCGTGCTGGAAGAAGAGCGCGCGCTTGGCCTCCTCCACCTGCTCAACGACTGGCGCGCCATCGGCGGGGCCGGGCAGAGCCGCTTTAACCGGGGCGCCATCTGGCTTGCCCCTCTGCACCCTTCTGCATGACGCTGCTTATTGGCTCCCTCATCCTTGGGTTGATCCTCGCGCTCCTCGCGCTCGGCATCTTCATCTCCTTCCGGCTCTTTGGCATCCCGGACATCACTGTCGATGGCTCGCTCACCTTTGGCGCGGCGGTCGCCGCCGTCCTCCTCGTGCGGGGGGGAGACCCCCTTACCGCCACGCTGGCCGGAGGGTGCGCCGGGTTTCTGGCCGGGGCCGTCACCGGACTGCTGCAAACGCGCTGCGGGATTAACGCCCTTCTCTCCGGGATTTTGGTGATGACAGGGTTGTACTCCATCAACCTCTTCGTCATGGGGCGCAGCAACGTCCCGCTGCTGGGTTCGCGGACTTTGGGCGAGCATTGCCACACCCTTGGCGTGCGGCTCTTTGGGGGCGAAGAGTTCCTGCTCTTTGGCTGGCGGGTGGAATCTCGCGAGGCCGCCACGCTCCTGGCCATTCTTGTCGTCACCTCGCTTGCAGCGTGGCTTTTGTACCTCTTTTTCCGCACCGACATGGGCACCGCCATGCGCGCCAGCGGCGATAATGAGCAGATGACGCGCGCCCTCGGCGTCAACGTCGAGAACTACCGGCTCTTTGGCCTCGCACTCTCCAACGGCCTGGTCGGCCTTTCGGGCGCGCTCCTCGCGCAGTACCAAGGGTTTGCCGACGCGCAGATGGGTATCGGCATGGTTGTCGTCGGGTTGGCCAGCGTCATCATCGGCGAGGCGCTCACCGGCTCGCGTGGGCTGGGGCTCGCGCTGGCGGGCACCATCATCGGTTCCATCCTCTTTCGCCAGCTCATCGCGCTGGCGCTGCGCTGGGGGTTGGACCCCAACTACCTCAAGCTCGTCACCGCCCTCTTCGTCTTTGCCGCGCTGGTGCTGCCCGGCCTCTGCCGCAAACTCAAACTGAGCCGCCGTTGATCTCCCCCATGCTCACGATCCACGACATCCACAAGACCTTCCACCCCGGCACGGTGAATGAAGTGCGCGCCTTGCGCGGCGTCTCTTTGCAGATCGAGCCGGGCTCCTTCGTCCTCGTCCTGGGGGGGAATGGCTCGGGCAAATCGACCCTGCTCAACGCCGTGGCCGGCACCTTTTTGGTTGATGACGGCAAGATCGAGCTGGGTGGGCGCGACGTCACCCGCTGGCCCGAGCACCGGCGCGCGGCCCACATCGGGCGCGTCTTCCAGAACCCCTTTAGCGGCACCGCCCCCTCCATGTCGATTTTGGAGAACTTTGCCCTCGCCGCCAAGCGGGGGCGCGCGCGCGGGCTGGGTTGGGCGCTTGGCAAAGCACTGCGCGAAGAGCTGCGCGAGCGCGTGGCGGGGTTGAAGATGGGGCTGGAGAGCCGGCTGGATAACGCCATCGGCTCCCTCTCCGGTGGCCAGCGGCAGGCGCTCACGCTGCTCATGGCCACGTGGATCAAGCCCGAGCTGCTCTTGCTCGACGAGCACACCGCCGCGCTCGACCCCAAGAGCGCCGACCAGGTCATCCAGCTCACCGAGAGCATCGTCTCCCGCGAGAAGCTGACCACCCTCATGGTCACCCACGCCATGTCGCAAGCCGTGCAGTTGGGAGATCGCATCATCATGATGCACCAGGGCCACCTCCTCCACGACTTTGCCGGGGCGGAGAAACGGCGCCTCACCATTGCCGACCTGCTGCATCGGTTTGATGCCGTGCGCCGCAGCGAATTGCTTGATGCCTCGGCGGCGGAGATCATCGCCGCGCAGTACGTTTAGCTCTTATGCCCATTCATATTGATCCGCAGACGGGCGAAGTCATCGTCCACTTCATCGGCACCGACATCGTTACCGGGCTGTGTGGGAACGAAGCGGGCGAGGTCGATAGCGTCGGCATCGCCGTGGTGGACCGGCCCGGCGAGCCCGGCCAACCCGTCCCAGAAGATCTTGAGGCCGAGCCCTTCATCTACCTCCGGTTTGAAACGCGCGCCGCGTTGGAGAGCTTTATGTCGGTGCTCGAGGAGTACAAGCAGGAGAAATTCGGCGAGTAGCCACGGCCCCCCTCCTTATGAGCGAGCCCCCGCGCGATTGGCTGGAGTTTTGGGTCCGCTTCGTTTGCGCCTTTGTCGTCTTTGGCCTCGTGCTGGGGATTATCATGCTGCGCTATTTGGAGTGGCTCACCCCGGTGCAGCTCGGGCTCGTATGGGGCTTGAGCACGCTCCTCACCAGCCTTATCGCCGCCTGCGTGGGCGATGCTTTCTGGCATGAAGCCTTCAGCCACTTCCGCTGGTGGCCATAGAGCATTCCTTGAAGATCGATTTATGAAACGCCTTCTCCTCTCCGCTTTACTTCTCCCCCTCATCGCCCACGCTGCGCCGGTGCAAAAGGAACTCATCAACCCCGACCACCTCTACCAGTCGCAATACTACACGCAGGCCATCGCCACCAAGGGCGGGGCTCGCACGATCCACATCTCCGGCCAGTGGGCGTATGATGCCAAGGGCGAAGTGCAGGGTCGGGGCGACCTGCGCGCGCAAGCCGTGCTGGCGTGCCGCAACCTCAAGGCCGTCCTCACCGCCGCCGGGGCCAAGCCCGAGCAGGTCGTGAAGGTGAATATCTACATTCGCGACTACCAACAGGCGCACCTTGCCGACCTGGAGGCCGGGCTTGCGGAATGCTTCGGCGCGAAGCGCGAGTACGCCAGCACCCTGATCGGCGTGCAGGCCCTTGCGTTGGATGGGATGCTCTTCGAGATCGAAGCTATCGCAGTGGTGGACTAAAAAAATCCGCTCGCCAGCAAGGGGGGGCTCGCGTTATTTGCAGAGCATGCTTCGCCGCCTGTTGTTGATCGCTGCGTTTCTCCCCCTTTGCCCTCTTCTCGCCGCCGACGCCCCCGGCACCAAAGACCACCCGCTCCTCAAGCGGGTGACGGGCTCGGAAATCATCTGGGGCAAAACCTCCAAGTACGATGAGATGAAGATCGCGCTGGAGAAGATCCAGTTCGACTACGGCACTCAGGACTTCAAGCCAACCAAGCAGCAGATGGCCGAAGGCGCGCGCGCCACCCTCTACTACCGTCTGGGGAACGACGTCTCCACGCTGGAGGCCGTGCGCCAGTACGAGCGCGATCTCAAGGCCGCAGGCTTCACCGTCGAGTTTACCGCCGCCAATGGCGATTTGGACGATGGGTACAACCGCTTCGTCGAGCAGATCTTCCCCAACGAAGCCAAGCTCGAGGGGCTCCAATACCTCCACCAGTTTAACCACGACGAGCAGCGCTACAGCGTCCTCAAAGGCAAAGGGGCCAATGGGGCGGACGTCTACGTCACCCTCTACGCCTTCGGCCTGCGCGATGTTTCCACCGGCATCGATAAACTGGTGACGGCCCACGGGTTGGAGAAGGGGCAGACCGTCGTGCGGGTAGATGTGTTGGAAACCGCGCCGATGGAGACGCGCATGGAGGTCGTGAAGGCCGAGGAGATCACCTCCTCCCTCGCCACCACCGGGCGCATGGCCATCTACGGCGTGTTGTTTGATACAGACAAGGCCGACATCAAGCCCGAGTCCGCCGAGTCGCTGGCCGAAATGGCCAAGGCGATCCGCGAGGGGAGTGGCCGCTACCTGATCGTCGGGCATACCGACAACCAGGGGGAGTTTGCGCACAACCAAGCCCTCTCCCTGCGCCGCGCCAAGGCTGTGGCAGCGGCGTTGGCCGGGCAGCACGGTGTGCCCGAGGCGAGCCTGATCCCCGTCGGCGTTGGCATGGCCGCGCCGGTGGCCCCCAACACGGACGACGCAGGCCGGGCCAAGAACCGGCGCGTGGAGATCGTGAAGATGTGAGGAGCGGGGAATGGGGTTGGGCTGAGGGCTGTTTCAGAGCACGCCGATGAGCTCAAAAACGGCAACCATCCTTTGGAGCCTCCCGGCCATCTTTGGGGCAGGGTGGTGGCTTTCCGTAATGTTGGGTGCGCAGTGGGTTCACCCCCAGATTTACAAGATGTTGCTCGGGGTGGGGGCTCTGACGAGTAGTGTCGGGTTCGTCATGGCGATGCGCCCGCATCGGGTTGGTTCTAAACTGGTTGCTGTCAGCCTGGCCTTGGTGAACCTCTTCTGGTTGTTAATGGTGTTGGTCGTGTTGTTGTTTATCTCCGGTTTTTCCGGAAGCCTTCCGAGTGGAAGATGAGCCGGGGGGCAATGGCAACGACGCTATACCTGTCATGAAGCGGTAGCGTACCTCCTGCCGCAAGTTCCCAAGCGCGTTTTCTTCCTTGCTTTCCACCCCTGTCGGGGGGAACGTTTCTTCCGCTGGCAACCCGCCAGCCGGGGCTTAACAACCCTGCACAAGCGGTTTCGGTATTATCCGGAAAAATGCCGTCTTCTCGACCTTTCAATAAAACCGAAAGGACCGGGGAGACGGCGGCGCATGTCCAGAGCCGCCGCACTTGTGTGACGGCTTAAAGGTCGTCGTGGCTGTCTTGTGCAGCTTGTTAACTCCCCGGTCACCCCGAGAAATCTGGGTGGCCGTTTTTCATATCTTAACAAGCCCCGGATGTTTTATGGAGCAGCCCACTGTGCACTGCTAACGATAACGGCATCACGCAGGAATACACGGCACCCTACACCCCCGAACAAAATGGCCTCTGCAAGCGCCTTATTCGCTCCTTCAAGGTGGATAGGTTCCTTTGTTTCCATCGCTGAAGCCAGAGGCAAAAGCGCCACCTATATCCACCACCACTACAATAACCACCGACCTCACCAGGCGTTCAACTATCACCCCCCCAAGCCAATCCCACCAACACCTATGCTCTATCGCAGCCTGATTAGCACAAATAGCTGTCCCACTTTCGCGGGAACACTACAGGTGTGCATATAAGTTCGGAAGATGCCCCAGACACGCCAGAAATCTAGCCTCTTCGCCCTGAATCCGCACCTCATTATATTTGCGGAAGTGCCTAAATTTTTGATGTTAACTCGGCCATTCCCACCTTCGGAAAGTCAGGGTGTCTCCCGGGAAAATCTGCTGCAATCTGATTTTACCTTCTTCATTAACTACATATCCTCCAGGGATGCAAAAAATAGAAAGCTCGGCACTCTCTGCTATATAGGATTGTAGATGAAGGCTATTAATGCCTCCGTAATCGAGTAATCCGCATTCCTCGCAACTGACAATTGCCCCGAATTTCTTCATGTCGATATAGGTTGGCATAATCTCCTGAAGCCCTCCATCGGTAAGTGCCTCTTGAGGCGTTAGTGAAGAATTAAGGAATGCATCGCGAATAACATCGGCGGTCGATTTTCTAACAAAAATTGGGCCGTAGCCAGCAAACCATATATTAGCAGCTGACCGTTTTCTAATGTTTTTTATCTTTGCGCAGCCTACGGCCGTTCCCGGACGCAATCTAAGCCAACGATCATTTCCATCCACTTCGTGAAGCCTCGCCATCAATTTGGCAAATCGTTCTGGCGTGGTAGGCTTCGGCTCCTTTCGAAGTAAAATAAGCGTACTCTTTGAGACATTGATTGCGATACGCATCACAACACCCCACGTTTTTCCGCATGTGCCACACCTTATTCCTGGGAGATATTCGTAGTCCGGATCAATCTCGCCAGCCAGAGGGCCAGCTCTTACTACCCAAATTGGTTGATTAATATTATTCATCGCCACATCCGCTCAAAATTTCACGCATAAAATAGGATCGACTTGAAGTCGATTCGGGATCAGAAAAGCCATCGAACAGATTATTTCCACGAGTATGAGCATCCATAGATTGCTTCAATATATACTCCCAGTCAGAATTGTTGCGATAAGTGCGCACCATTTCATCAATGCTCCAGGGTGTAATGTTTATAACTTCCGCGCTGGCTTGATTTAATGCTTCATACTCTGTCGCTCCATGAGCAATAGCTGTGTTGTATGCTTGGATAACTGTTATTACAACTAAGGCTCGTACGGTTGTTTTTGCGGCAATTTTCGCAGCTGGTTTCATTTTAGCCATAAACCCCATTGTGCGTTTTGCAAGCATGATTTTTGGTCGGAATCTCCCCCATTGCGAATAACTTACCACAGCCTGCTCCCCTCGTGAAAGCACGCTCTTAAACCTTGTCTCTATCACCTTCAACTCTGCCTCCACCATTTCGATGGTGATTTCCTTGCCCGAATTTCTAGTTACAAAATCGGCCCATGCGCGATCATATATATTATTCAATGTTCTATGATCAGTTTCCTCAAGAATCCACCCCCATCGAGCCTCGTTAACATTTACGCCAAACGAACGGAAAAAGCTCTCGTATTTTTTAGCAATACGGTGATGCCAAATTGGACTCGTAAAATCTGCGGGGTCAAGTCCGAGTAAATCTACCAGATGAATCGGATCGTTTTCACTAAAACTATAAAGATTGGACCCGCCCGATTCCCCAATCGGATCCCGATTCACCCACCGCCCTACCTGCGGTGCATAATACCTATGCCCGTAGTAAACCAACCCGGTTTCGTAATCCGTGTATTTGGTGGAAAACTGAATTGGGATTATCAATGCCATTACCCCATTTACTCGAAGCGGTTCACCGAACGGCCCGTATTCGTAGGATGCGGCAATCTCGCCACCTCCCGCCATGTCGAAAAGTGCCATGACGTTGCCGTTGGCGTCATATCCTACGGAATAGATTCTATTCTCTGGATATTGCCGAACAAAGAGCAATCCGCCCACTCCTCCGGCGCGGGTCCCGCCACTCATGTCGCTTCCCCACACATAGGTGCGAATCTTAGGACCAGTTTGTAGGACTTCGGCGACAAGATTCCAGCCGTCATAGAGGAAGAGCATGGTGAAGCGTTCCTGATAGTGGCCGCCTCTCCAATCCTCCAGCTTTTTGCTAATTCGACGGCCTTGACAATCGTAGTTAAATGTCAGCCGTTGTTTTGGTGCTCCGGCTGCTTGGGCGCTGTTTTGGGTTTCCATTCCGATTAGGCGGCTTTCTCCATCCCATTGGTAGGTCCACCGGCCATCAGCAAGCAGGTTGCCGTCGGCGTCATACGAAAATGCTTCGGGTGTCTGAGGCACGAAGATCTTTCCAGTGACCTCAGCGGTATCGCTTCCTAGGTTGCCTTTTACCGTGGTGGCTTGATAGACCGGAGTCATACTGTTATCGACGCTCAGTTCTTTGTGATAAGCCTCCTCCTGGCGGGTGGCGCTCTGGTCATTAACGGTAACTGTCGTGCCGACTTTGGCGGTGCCAATCAGGTCGATATAGCCGGGCACTATACGGCTGGTGTATTGGTTTAGGCTATTGGCGCTATAAACGCCCGTCCGCCCATTTCGGTCAGCGTTCGTGCGGTTGCCGAGGTCATCGAAGGCGTAGCTGAATTGGTAACCGAGTAGGTTGGCGACTCCTCCCTGTTTTTTTCCGCCAGATATGACTTCTCCCCGATTGTTGTAGGCGTAGTTCCAGGTGTCGCTGTTAGCGAGGGTGATCTGCTCACGTTGGCCAGCAGCATTGTATTGGTAGGCGTACGAAACGGGGTTGCCAACTGTGGGAGTGGAGCTGATCAAACTCAGCCGGTTCAACCCGTCGTAGCTCTTGGTGGTAGTCATTGCTGTCGTGCCATTTTGCTTGAAAGCAATCTGGCTCACGAAGCTTGAGCCCGTGAGGTAATTGTAGACGGCGGCCTGATCGCCGGAACTCACCGTTGCGAGGCGGGATACACCGTCGTAGATAAAGGAACTGACTGCAAGGGGTGCGGAGTTGCGGGCTGCGGTGAAACTGCTGCGCCGCAAGAGGCCATCGTAGGTGGCGCTGAGGCTGACGCCATTGAGAATGCCACCGCTGATACTTTCAGCTTCGGCTTGACCTGCGAGGGTGTATGTGAGGCTACGGGCTCCACTCGCATCAATGATCTGGGAAGGGCGTCCTTGGCTATCTCTGGTGAAGGTGGCCCCCGGGGTCCCATCGGAGTAGCTTACCGAGGAGAGTTCTCCGGCTCCGTTATAGCCGTAGGTGGTAACGACACCCCGAGCCCAAGTCCGCGTTTGCAGGCGTCCTGCGGGAGTATAGCTGTAGATCGTTGCCTTGTTTTGCGCATCGGCTTTGCTGGTCAGCCAACCCCGGGCACTGTCGTAGGTCCAAGTCGTCACACCGCTCGAGGTGGTCATGGTCCGACGGCGGCCTTGTGGGTCGTAGGTGTAGGTGATTGGGTAGGTCGCGCTGCCCCCTTCGGTGAGCACGTCGCCGGTGGGTTGGTAGGTGTGTGTGATTGTGCGGTTGCCAGGCAGGGTTTGGGTGATGACTTGGCCCAACGAGTTGTAGCTGTAACTTGTGGTCATTCCCCCAATATTAATTAAAGTTGGCCGGTCGGCGTCGTCATAGGTATAGACGGCTTCTGTCCCGACCCTGTTATCGATCTGCTTTTTCAGGCGTCCGTGGCCGTCGTATTCCTGGCTCATCGAGGCAATAATAGCGCCGCCGTTTGCCTTTTGGATACTGGAGACAACGCGCCCTTGGACGGATTCCGTGACGGTAGAGGAGCCATCAGGGTAGGCAGTTGTGACTGTGCTGCCGCCACTGCCGTCATAGATGGTTTCGGTGGCTGCATCCAATCCGAACCGGGTTTCTTTCTGGTAAAGTCCATTGGGACTCACATCCGTGACGCTCACGGTGACATACCCACTTGTTTCCCCTTGTTGCGTCGTTGTGCGAATAAGAGGGCCACTGACCACATTTCGAACTGTTTTTGTCCTTCGATCCCCCGCGCTAATACTGCCGTTGGCGTCAACGTCTATGGCTGTTTCAATTTGCTCTCCTTCAGAGTTGTAGGCATAGAGACGCGCAATGCCGTCAAGATCGACCTGTTTGACGAGCTGCCCCAGGTTGTTGTAATGGGAGGTTTCCTGAACCTCTCCGGGGTATTCAACCTTTGTAGTACGCCCGGCGATGTCGCGATAGGTTTTGATCCATTCGCTTTCGGAGTTCCCTTCACCGATGCGAATTTCTTTGTTAAATGATTGCCCGCCCGTAGCGGTTCCGTATTCATACTTGATGGGGTATGAAGCGCTACCGTTGATTTCTCTAGTCTGACCGTCGCGATGGGTGACTTCCACTTGTGTGCTGCTGTTGGGCAAGGTGGTTGTCCGCACTTTTTGGCCATTACCGTTGATCGTTTCGCTGTAGGTGGTGGTGTTATTAAGAGCATCTTTGCGGCTTGTTACACGACCGGCCAAATCATAAGTGAGGATCTCCGTGTCGATATCACCACTCCCTCCGCTTCCACGGCGCGTCCTCTTCAGCACTCGCCCGCTGGCATCGTAGCTATACAAGGAGGTAATGCCTCCCCTTGTCTCCGTGAGAACACGTTGCAAGCCGTCGTAGGTGTAGGAGGTCGTACTTCCATTCCGGTCCTTCTCTGTCTCCACGCCGCAACAACTGTAAGATTTCTCCTCGGTCGTGCCGTCGCTATAGGAAATCAAGGTCGCCCTCCCTTGCTCGTCGCGATCCGAAACAATGTATGATTCGACGACTATTCCGCTTACAA
Organism: Chthoniobacteraceae bacterium; assembly: GCA_037189965.1. Taxonomy (GTDB): domain Bacteria; phylum Verrucomicrobiota; class Verrucomicrobiia; order Chthoniobacterales; family Chthoniobacteraceae; genus DATMFV01. Next base: position 27,508 of record JBBCKB010000109.1, read on the forward strand.
TATCTTTCTCTGTGCGACTGATCAGTTGCCCTTTGAGGTCTTCGATCGTCACCACTTCTCGCCCCGATACAACATTTGACCCGTTCCTCGCACCGTTTCGCATGGTGGTGGTTAAAGATCCCGTGACGTCATCTTTATTGTAAGAATAGGTCGTCAATGTACCGTCCGAATGGCTCAAACTTTCGATTTCGCCTCTAAAATCCCCTACGTTGATGGATTT
>JBBCKB010000110.1:0-33259 GCA_037189965.1 Chthoniobacteraceae bacterium
CCAAGTCCCAAGGCCAGGGAGCCCGGCTCGGGGCCATCTCATTGCGCAAGTATTGCGGGCAGAGGAGCAGGAGGGCGGGGTAGATCGCCAAAAACCAGAGCCCGGCCACCACTCGAGCAATGCGCACCCACGATTGCCTACGAGCCGTTGCGGCCGATGGAGCGGCGGGAGGTATTGTGGGGCAACTTGGCATCCGGCTGCTTTATGGAGTCTGCACGCTTTGGGCTTCGCCTCGGATGACGACGGTACCTGCGAGCTTATCGTGCCAGCCTTGTTTGCGTTTATCAAACGCGACCCAGAGAAACCCGAGGCCAAGGGGGATCAACGACACATAATACCCGAGGTAGCGGATGATGCATTGTCGCGTGGTCGGCTTTCCCCCTGTGTGCGCATCGACAATGATGGAGCGCACCAGCATTTTGCCCGGCGTGGCCTGCATCCACATCCAGAAGCCAATGCAGATGATGATGGGCAAGATATACGAAAGAAAAAAATCTGCCGGGCCAGCGATGAGGCGGCTCTCTTCGGAAGTAAAATAACCCCACCCATAAATCGCGATGAGCGAGGGGAAGGCGATTGCGCAGATAAAGATCGTATCCACAAGGGATGCCAAAACGCGCTTCCAGAAGCCGATGTAGATGACGGGAGGCTCTGCGGGGGAGGGGGTGTTGTTCATAGTGAGGAGAGCGCCGCCACTACAGCATGGGGGCTTGTTTTTTTCCAGCGAAAGGCGCAGCTTCTCCCCCCTATGGCCGAAGCTTCCGAACGCAAGACTCTCGAACAACGTCAGCAGATGACCGATATTGAGCGCCTCAGGCACTCTACGGCTCACGTGCTGGCGACGGCCATTTTGCGAATCTGGCCCGAGGCACAGTTTGCCGCCGGGCCTCCGGTGGAGAACGGCTTCTACTACGACCTCGACCTCGGGCACCGCATTTCGCCGGAGGACTTTGAGAAGATCGAGGCGGAGATGAAGAAGATCGTTAAGGAAAACCAGGTTTTCGAGAAGGTCGTCGTCTCGCGCGAGGAGGCGCTGGCGCTGGGCCGCTCGGGGCGGCTCGCGGCGCTGGCCGAGCGCGGGGAGCCGAGCCGCTTCAAGCTCGATATTATCGAGAACATCCCAGAGGGGGAGGAGATCTCGCTCTTCAAGAATGGCGAGTTTATGGACCTCTGTGCGGGGCCGCACGTCATGCGCACGGGGAATATCGGGGCCTTCCGCCTCACCCATGTGGCGAGCGCTTATTATAAGGGGGATGAGAATAACCCCCAGCTCCAGCGCATTTATGGCACCGCTTTCAAAAACAAGACGGAGCTGGAGGCTTACTTCACCATGGTTGAAGAGGCCAAGAAGCGCGACCACCGCAAGCTGGGCCGCGAGCTGGAGCTCTTTGCGTTTGATGATGATGTGGGCCCCGGGCTGCCGCTTTGGCTCCCGCGAGGGACGGTGTTGATCGAAGAGCTTGAGCGGCTGGCCAAGGAGACGGAGTTTGCCGCCGGGTACGAGCGGGTGCGCACGCCGCACCTTGCGCGGGAGAACATGTACCTGACCAGCGGGCATCTGCCGTATTACGCCGAATCGATGTACCCGCCGATGCACCTCCCTGTGGAGCACGCGCGCGATGCGGGGGCCGAGCGTGAGCGGCTCCGTGCGGCGCTCCCCACCGCGGGCGCGGATGATGCCGCTCTCGACACCCTGCTCGAAGAGGTGGAGAAGCTTTTCTCCGAACGCCCGGCAGACCGCTATTACCTCAAGGCGATGAACTGCCCGCACCACCACAAGATCTTTGGGGCGGTGCCGCGCAGCTACCGCGATCTGCCGCTGCGCCTCGCGGAGTATGGGACTTGCTACCGCTACGAGCAATCGGGCGAGCTTTTTGGCCTGATGCGGGTGCGCTCCATGCAGATGAACGATGCGCACATTTACTGCACCGAGGAGCAGTTTGAGGCGGAGTTCAACGCCGTCAACCAGATGTACCTCAAGTACTTCAAGCTCTTTGGCGTGGAGAAGGTGCTGATGCGCTTCTCCACCCACGACCCCGAGAAGCTCGGCCAGAAGTATGTGAACGAGCCGGAGCTTTGGCTCAAGACCGAGGCGATGGTGCGCAATGTGCTCATCAAATCGGGCATCGACTACGTGGAGGTGCCCAACGAAGGGGCCTTCTACGGGCCAAAGATCGACGTGCAGGTCTGGAGCGCCATCGGCAAGGAGTTTACGATTGCGACCAATCAGGTCGACTTCGCGGTGCCGCGCCGGTTTGGGCTCGTTTATAAAGACCGCGATAATACCGAGAAAACCCCGCTCTGCATCCACCGCGCCCCGCTGGGGACGCATGAGCGCTTTATCGGCTTCCTTATCGAGCATTTTGCGGGGAACTTCCCCCTCTGGCTTGCACCGGTGCAGGTGCGCATCCTTCCCATTGGCGATGAAGAGCCGCTGCTGGAGTATGCCCGCTCGATCCAGAACGAGCTGCGCGCCGCCGGGGTGCGCGCCGAGCTGGATGCCACGACCGACAAGATCAACGGCAAGGTGCTCCGCGCCGAGAACGCGAAGGTGCATACGATGCTGGTGCTCGGGCGGCGCGATCTGGAGGCCGGGGCCGTGAGCGTACGCCTCCACGGCAAGGGGAACCTCGGCGCGCGTCCGCGGGCCGAGGTGGTGGCCGAGCTGCTCCGGGCGATCCGCGAGCGGGATGCCGTGGTCTTCGGCGGGTAGCTCTTACGAGCGCCGCCGCAGGGCAAACAACGCACCCGCTCCGGCTAGCACGAAGAGGAGGCTGCCCGGCTCGGGGACGGCCTGCACCACCGTGTAGCCGCCGAGATCGTCATAGCCTGTGGCGGTCTTGGCATCCCCATTGGAGGTGTAGTGGGTGATGATGAAGTCGCCCTGCGTGCCGGATTGCCAGGTTTCGGTTTGTGCGTCCCAGATCATGAAGCTCTGGGTGGCGATGAAGCTCTCCAAGGCCAGCGTTTGGTCGCCCTCCAACGCGAGGTAGCCGCCTGCGAAGCGGATTTCCCAGCCGCCATCGACCGTGAGAGTGCCGATTTTTGCCAGCCCTTCATTGGCGACGGTGAAGCTGTTGCTCTGACCCACAGAGCTGAACTGAAGCGTCGTGCTGTTCCACACCGAGCCGAAGTCGGTCACAAGCCCGCCGTTGCCATTGTCGCCGGTGATGATCGTCGATACGTTGTTGAGCGTGGCTCCGGCGGCAACCGTTACCGTGTTGCTGTGGGCTGAGAGCCCGGAGGAGCCGATCAGGATGCCGGAGGTATTCCAGGTGGAGCCCTCCCCCGTAACCAGAACAGTATTGGAGTGGCCCTGTCCATGGCCGATCTCGGTGGAGCCGTTGGAGACCGAGCCGCCGGCAGAGATCGTCAACGAATTGTCATAGGAACCGTTGCTCCCCACGCGGAGCGTGCCAACCCCGGGGTTCGCCCCAGCGTAGATGTTCCAGGTGGAGTCCTCTCCGGTGATGACAATGGCGTTGGCGTAGGAGCCCAAAGAGGAGCCGCCAATGGTGGCTGAATTGTTCCGAAGGGTGGAGCCATTCTGAACCGTCAGAATATTATATGCGTAACCGCCGACCCCGATGCTCAGCGGCTGCATCCCAAAGTTGGCGTCGTAGGCGGCCGAAACGCCGATGATATACTCGTTGGGATCGAGCGGGGTGCCCCCCGGAGCTCCAATGGTGTTGGTGACGGCGCCATCCTCAGCGATGACCTCAGCCTGGCCATGGAGAGGTAGAAGGATCGTTAAAACAAGTGCAGCGAAAGTTGCTTGGGTGGATAGGGGTTTGATGCTCATAAAGAACGCTCTGCTTACCAGAGTGTTTGACGGACGAGTACCAAAAAAAGATTGAAATTTCGCTTAGGAGAAACCTCCTATTGACATCCCCCGGGCAGGCGCTAGAGTTTGCGCTCTTTTTCACCCATCCTTTTCGAGAGACGATTTTATGAAACGCACTTACCAGCCTTCCAAACGGACGCGCAAGCGCCAGTTTGGGTTTCGCGCCCGTATGAAGACCAAGAGCGGCCGGGCCATCCTTGCCCGCCGTCGCCAGCGTGGGCGCAAGCGGCTCCTGCCCAAGGGCGTGGAGCTCCACTACGCTCGCCACACCGAGGCGTAAGCATTTTTTGAGGGTTAAAGGTTCCGCAGAAGGAGCCTCCTCGACATTGCCCGGGCGCGCCGGGGGAAGATTGTTTCCCTGTCGCGCCCGCTTTGGCTCCCTTTGCCGCGTGCGTTGTGTGAACGTTTTGTGTGAATGAAGCTGACCCACCCCAAGGCCATCCGGCTTAACCGCAGTTCGGAGTTTCTCCGCGTCAAGCGCGAGGGGCGTACCTACCCCGGGCGCTATATGGTGCTGGGGGTGCTGTCTGGGGTGGAGGCGGTGGCGGGAGCCCGTATTGGCATCATCACCACCCGGCGCATTGGCGGGGCGGTGGTGCGCAACCGCGTGCGCCGCCAGCTTCGCGAGTTGGCGCGGCTCTCGCGCCCCGAGTGGGGGGCGAGTGGTGCGTGGGTGGTCGTGATCGCCCGGTGGAGCGCTCCGGAAGCGTCGTTTGCCGATTTGCAGGCCGAGTGGCAGCGCCTCATTCGCAAGGCGCGCCTGCTTGCCAAACCACCCGGTCCGGAGCACCCTTAGGCCCCATATGGCCAACCGCTTGGCAAAATGGGGGGTGCTCGCTTTGATCCGCGTCTATCAGTGGGTGATTTCGCCGCTGCTCTCTTTTCTGGCAGGGCCCGGGGGTGGGTGCCGCTTTGAGCCCTCCTGCTCGCGCTACTGCGCGGAGGCGGTGGAGCGCTTTGGCGCAGTACGAGGTGTCTGGCTTGGGATGCGGCGTCTGGCGCGTTGCCAACCGTGGGGCGGGCGGGGGTACGACCCGGTGCCCGGCGTCTATCGCGCATGGGGTAGACCCAAGGGGGGCGACAGCGGAGGTGAAAGCAGCGATTGATTTCGCTTTCGCCCGGGCGCAGAGCCGGTAGAGTGGCTCCCCCGGTTTTCGGGATATTTTATTTTCTATGGATCGCAAAGGCATCATCGCAATCGTTCTCTGCATGCTCGTGCTTGTGGGTTGGCAGCTCAAAACCCAGCGCGACTACGACGCTTGGAAGAAAGCCAACCCCGAGGCTGCCGCCGCCGCGGAAGCCGGGGGCAAGCCCGCCGCCGCCGCACCGCAAACCCCGGCCCCTGCCGCCGACGCCCCCGCCGTGGCTCCCGTTGCAGGCGAGCAGGCCGCGCCGACCGAGCAGGAGGTGGAGGAGACGTTCCTTACCGTTACCACCCCGGCGGTGGAGTACCGCTTTACGAACAAAGGCGGCGGCATTGCCACCGCCAAGCTCCTGCGCCACGAAGGCTTCAAGGAAGGCGAGAAAATGACGCTCAACACCGGGGCTCCGTACCCGCTGGGCGCGGTACTTAGCCAGCCCGGGCAGGAGCGCGCCAAGGCGTATACTTTGCGGCAAGAGGGCAACCAAGTCATCGCCGAGCGCACCGAGGCCAACGGCCTGCAAACCATCAAGACTTTCACCCTCCCCGGCGAGGGGAAGCTCGAGGAGTACAACGTCGGCCTCAAAGTTGCCTTCCGCAATACCGGGGGCGTGCCGATCGAGAAAGCGGGCTACACCCTTTTTGCCGGATCTACCGAGCCCGGTCCGGGCGAATACCCGACGTACACCGGGTTTGACTGGTTTAAAGACGGCGACCTTACCTTCATCGACACTGCGTGGTTTGATGCCAGCCGCATCCCGCTGGTCGGCATCACTCGCTCGCCTGGCAAGAGCGTCTACTCGGAGCTGCCGGGGGGCGTCGTGTGGGCAGGGGTGAAGAACCAGTACTTCACCAGCTTTATCTCCACCAAAGGGGCTCCGGCCAATGGCGTCTGGGCCGAGCGTTTTGCCACCAAGGTGGATGAGAAGGATGCCTTTGGCATCTCCGGGGCGCTCACCCTGGGGAGCTTCCACCTCGAGCCGGGGGCCACCACCGAGCGCGAGTTTACCCTCTTTGCCGGGCCCAAGGAATACCGCATCCTCAAGGCCATGGGGCAGGGCGAAGCCGAGATCATGAATTTCGGCATCTTCAAGATCATCTGCGTCTTCCTGCTCCGCTCCATGAACTGGCTGGAAGGGTGGCTCCACAGCTACGCGCTGGCCATTATTGTTCTCACCTTCATTGTCCGGGGCGCGCTCTGGCCCGTGCAGGGCAAGGCCACCGCCTCCATGAAGAAGATGCAGCTCGTACAGCCCAAAATGGCCGAGCTCAAGGAGAAGTATAAGGATGATCCCACCCGGATGAACCAGGAGATCATGAAGATGTACAAGGACTACGGCATCAACCCGTTTGCCGGGTGTTTGCCGATGCTCATCCAGATCCCCATCTTCTTTGGCTTCTACTCCATGCTCGGTACGGCGGTGGAGCTTCGTAACAGCCACTTCCTCTGGGTTGCGGATCTTTCCAAGCCCGACACCATCTTCCACATTGCCGGGTTCCCCATCAACATCCTGCCGTTGCTCATGGCGGGGACCATGGTCTGGCAGATGCAGCTCACGCCCAAAGCGGGCGACCCGATGCAGCAGAAGATCTTCATGTTCATGCCGTTGATCTTTGTGGTCTTCACCTACAACTTTGCTTCTGCGCTTGCCCTTTACTATACGGTGCAGAATATACTCTCCATCGTTCAGCTCTACGTCACCCGGGATGCCCCCGCCCCCGAACTGGTGAAAGCCACCGCCAGCCGGGCCAAACCGGGCCGCTCGGGCAAACGCGGCCGGTAGCGCGAGGAAGTAACGACCTCGAAGCCACCGGCGTCTTCCCCCCCAAAGACCCCATGGCCCAGACCGCAAAAGAAATCCTCGATACCCTGCTCGGCTACCTTGGCTTTGCCTTCGAGATCAAAGAAATCGCCACCCCCGGCCAGGGGGTGACGCTGCAAGTCTACTGCCCCGAGCGGGAGCGCCTTACCGGCCCCAGCGGCGAGACGCTCGATGATCTGCAATACCTGCTCAACCGCATCCTCCAGGCGCAAGACCCCGCCTCGCCTAAAGTACAGGTCGATGTGGAGCACTTCCGCGAGATGCGCAATGACCGGCTTGTTGCCCGCGTGCGCAAGCTCGCTGAGCTGGTGCGCCAGACGGGGCGGCCCTACAACCTTGAGCCGATGAATGCGTACGACCGCCGTGTCGTCCACAACGCCTTTAAGGACGACCCGGAGATCGCCACCGCCAGCCCGGCGGATGAAGAGCGGCTCAAACGCATCACCCTCAAGCGTCGGGAAGCGTAGGCGGGGGGCCAAGGGTGGCTCCGGGCAAGAGCCGGGGGATGACGCGTGTGGGCCGCGAGAAGGTGCGCTGCCCCGAGATCACCCGTTGTACGGCGCGCGTCGTCTGCCGGGCGAGCATCGCCACGTCGGCCTCGTAGCGGGTTGGCTGGGGCTCGGAAAAGAATTGCCACGGCTCTGCGTCCTGGCTGATGAGCGAGATCTGCCCGGGAATGTCGATGTGGCGGCGCAGCAGATGCGTCATGACATTGAGAAAATGCGGTGCAACGGCGATGATCCATGCCGTCGGTTGCGGGGTGCGGGCAAGGGTGCGGTCGACAAGCTTGCCGATGCCCGCAGGGGTGCCGTTGTGGTAGTCGACCAAGGCCGTAACCCCGGGGTGGATGGCGTTGCGCACCCCTTCCTCAAAGCCGCGGACGCTTTCCAAATCGGCCCCCCATTCACGCCGGTGCAGTAGGAGCGCGAGGTGGCGGTGGCCTTGCTGGAGCATCTGCCCTACGGCGTGGCGGCAGAGCGCGCGGTAGTGGATATCGACACTCGGCAGGGGGATGCTTTTGTCTACCGTGCCCACGACCACGGAGGGGAGTTGGTTGCTCAGGGCCCATTGCAACGCCTTTTTGGTCGGGTAGGCGAGTACCCAGCAATCGTGGTGGGCTTGAGTGAGGAGGGTGGGCAGCATCCGCCGCTTTTTCACATAGCCATCGTAAATCTCCATCTGGATATTTTGCTGGTAGAGCATGCGGCGAAACTCATCGAGCCAGTGCAGCGTGCGGTAGGTGGTGGTGGCCAGTGGCATGAGCAGCAGTACCCCCACCGAGGCGCTGGCAAGCTGGCTTGGCGTGGCTTGCGGGCGGAGCCGGGTGCCGTCGCGGCTGCGCTCGAGGATAAGGCCGTCCTTCTCCAAAAGGTTCAATGCCGCGCGCAAGGTGTCGCGGCCCACATCAAGCTGGATGGCCAGAGTCCGCTCACCGGGCAGGCGCTCCTTCCAGACGCCGTTGTGCACCTGCTCTTTGAGGAAGCGGGCCACTTGCTGGGGTTTGGATTCGTAGGAGGCAGCGAGCGATCGGCGCATGGTTTTGTTTTAAAACCACCAACGAGCTTTTGCAAACCCCCAGTGATGGGGCGAAGAAAGGGGTATGAGACACGCAAACACGAACCGCTCCCCCCTTCTCGCAGTGTTGTGTGCAGGGATGCTCGGAGCTGCAGCCAGCGCCCAGGCAAGCTTGGTGCTTTCCTGGGGTGGAGATTATGTCAGTACCTACCAGGGGGTTGTCGGTACTCCGACTTCTTCGGGGGGTGCAAGCGTTTGGGCCTACTCCGACACCGTGGCCAAGAGCCCGGATGCCTCGGTCTACTCCGGGCCGAAGTTTTACGGCGCTTTCAGCCTTATCAACGCCAGTGGTGCAGGGGTGCCCACCTTCGATGCGAACCGCTTTGGCGTGGCGAACGCCGCCGGGACTGATGGCTTGCGCTTTGGTGCATCCGCCATGCCGGGTGAGGGGGCGATCACCATGCGTGGGTTGGTCTTCTTTAAGAAAGAGGATTTTGCAAATGGCTCCTCGGGGACTGTGACGCTCGATAATGACACCGTCTTTTCCCTCAACGTGACGAGTTCGCTCAGCAACAGCACCTCGCCAAATGTGCGTCGCTACCAGTTTGCAGTGGAGGCGCTCGTCGGTGGGGTGTGGGGGTGGTACATCTCCAATGATTACTCCTCCGGGACGACGACATTGACTCTCTCGGACGCCGGGGTCTGGGCTCCCTATATTGTCAGCACTGGGGCCACACCGCTGGAAGCGGCACCCACTCCCGGCAACGCTGCGTACAGCGTAGCAGGAAGCCTCTTTGAAGATATCCGATCCGTGGGCTACTACTTTAACTACCGACAGGATGGGACGGCGGCAAACTTCGTCACCCAGTTTAAGGTCGAGGCCACTGTTGTCCCCGAGCCCGGGGTAGCGGTGCTTGGTGGTGCCGGGGCTTTGGCTCTTTTGCTTCGTCGGCACGCGCGCAAGATGCGATAGATTTCCCTTAGCCTTCTTTCCCCTCAAAACGATGTTTTACCGCTTTTTAGCCGGTATGGCGCTGCTTTGCGCCGTGGCCCCTCTTCAGGCAGACGAGGGCGGCCCCCTTTTTCACACGCCGTTTGCTAAAACTTTGGAGGCAAAAGTTTCCTCCGGGCCGTCGCAGCCGCTCTATGCCAAGAAGACGACCTTTTGCGAAGGGCCGCTGGGGCTGCCGGGGGTGAGTATCCCGATTGATGGGCAGTTGGTTTATGAGGGCGCGGGAAATGCCTTTATCTCCTCCGGTGCGGTGAGCTTCTGGTGGCGGCCGGATGGCAAGATCCCCCGGGAAGAGACGAGCGTGCTCTCGATCAGCGGGTTTCAGCGGTTTTACTTCTGCCGTTGGTTGCATGTGATCGTCAAGAGCGGGCGGCTCGCCGTGGTGCTCTACCATGGCGATAGCGCCGAGGTCTTTGAAGACGAGGGGGCCGTGCCCGGGGCGTTGGAGTCGGGCCGCGTGCGCAAGGTGCGCTACGAGGTGACTGCCAAGCGGCCACTCAAACAAGGCGAGTGGGTGCACGTCACCATTTCATGGGACATGGGGCGTGGGCTGGCGCTTTACCTTGATGGGAAGCCAGCCGGGGCTGTGAAGTTGCCGTGGTTCTACGGCGGCAATATCAACCAGATCAGCCTGGGGGTTTCTTCGACAAGCTATACTAAGGCGCGGACGTCGAACTATCCGCAATCTTTCGCCGATGTGCGCATTGAGGAAGATTGGCTCACCGAGGCGGATGCCGCCAAGCTCGCCCGGAATGAAGCGCCCGAGGGCACCGACCGCGATGCGGGCCCGATGCTCGAAGAGCGGGCACGGCGTCTCGGTTTGGGCCGCGAGCTGCCGCTCCCGCAAGTCGGGGGTAAGGGGGCGCTTTGGCTCAAGCAGATCGGCATGCGTGATGCCCGAGATGTAATGCGCAAGGCTCGCGCCGGGGTGGATGGCGACCTTGGGCGGGCGTGGCCGATGTACCAGGGCTACTCCAACTCCGGCGAAATGCTCCGCATCGCCCTTCCCGAGGGGACGGAGGTTGACGTGGTGCAGGCGCTCGGCTCCGGGTCGATGCAGGTTCTCGCCGCAGAGGCCGAGGCCCCGATTCTGGGGTGGAAGGCGGCGCCTACGGCCGTTCATGCAGCGCTCCTTCCCGAGCCGCGCAAGACTTCGGAGCTTCAGGTCAAGCGGGCTGATGGGGTCTTGTTTGAGGTGGGTGCCTTTCGCTCGGCTCAAAAACCGCTCCCTGCCGCCGCAGAGGAGGGGTGGAAGTTTTACCCGCTAGCCAAAGCCGAGCCGAGCGAAGCGATCCGCCGCGACTTCGCCCCCGCAGACCGGCTCACTCTGGCCACAGAGGCCGGGGAGGGGGGGGGCCTTGTGCTCCCAGCCAAGCAGGCGGTGCACGCGCTTGGGCCGATTGTAAAAGGGGCCACAGGGGTGAAGGCGATTGCGCTCGATCTCGTGCTTGAAGACGTGCCTGCCGGGGCCGATCTATTCCTCATGGTGGCCGACCCGCTGAACTACGAGAGGCAGGCGCTCGTGGCAAACGTGCGGCTGGAGCTTGGTAAGGGTGAGAACCGGCGGCAGGTCGTTCTCGATCTGCGCGACCTTGTCTACCCAGATGGCACACGCCCTCAAGTCACCCTTTATTCCAACACCCCATTGGCGTTGAAAGAGGCGCGCCTCGGCACCCAATGGGCAAGCGTAGAGGAGGCCAAGGCCGAGGCTTTCCCCGACTTGCTTGCGTTGCTCAATGATGACTTCCAAGAGCGGAGTGAGGGCCGCCCATGGGCGCACGACCCCAAAAAGCTTAAAGGGCTGCACGCGCTTCTCTCCAAGATCGATTTCCTGTTGGAGCTGGAGCCGGACAACAAAGAGGTACAGAGCTACTGGCACTGGACGCACCCCACCCAGCCTACCCCGAAAGTGGAGCTGCCGCCCGTCCCCGAAGGCGTACCGCCGTGGGCGTTCTACACCCAGCGCGCTATCGAGGGCTTCCGCCATTGCGCGCATTGGTGGATTGATAACCGGCAGAATGAGAAAGGCGAGTTTGGCGCACCCGATGGCGTCAACGACGATACTGACTTGATTCAAGATTGGCTCGCCATCGACCTCATGAACGGGCCAGATGCCAAGATCCGCGAGTCTGTGGAGAAGGTGGCGGAGATCTCGTGGCATGAGAAGACGACGGATGGCTTCTCCAACCAGGTGACCGATACGCTCCACATCTACGAGTGGGGGATCAATGCCCAGACGCTCGCCTTTTTGCTCAACTATGGCGACCCGGTCTACTACGAGCGCTTGCTGCGCTTTGCCAGCCGCTACCCGACCATCATGGAGGAAGCGTGCGAGGGAAAACACCTCCACTTCAAGTCATGGTACTTTGGGGCAAGCCGGGTGGTCACAGAGGGTGTCTACGGGCGCGACATCCTGCGCAATGCCCTCCTGCTCCAGCCTGCGATGTTGCTGGCGTGGTATAATGGCGACCCGAAGGCGGCGGAGATCGTGGCGCGGTGGAGCACCGCCATGCGCGAGCACATCACCGAGCGGGCTTCCAAGACCAGCCGCGTGCCGGGGTTGTCCATCGCCATCCCCTCCGGGAAGGTGGTGGAGGAAGATTTCTTCAGCCTCTCATTTGCCGACGCCGTCTTGGCTGCTTGGGAGTTTACTGGAGATGCGGCTCACAAAACGTTCCTCGGAGACATCATCCAGTACGAGATGAGCCGCAAACCGTTGGAGAGGCTCCACTCGGCGCGCTCCGCAGTGGGCACCTACCTGCGGGAGACAGGCGATGCCCGGTGGGATGCTCGCTGGAAGGAAGCCGCCTCGGACCCCAGCTTGTGGACGCGCTCAATGCACAACAACAACTACAAGGACCTCGACTACTTCATGCTCACTTGGTTGCGCACGGGGGAGGACCGCTGGCTGGATGAGGGTGCAAAGCTCGCTCTTTACCACCTGACATGGTCTATCCCGATGCTTACGGAGGCCGAGGCGACAACGGACCGCGTTTGGGTTCCCCAACGGCTGGCCAACCAGATGACGCTGGGCGGGCTCTCCATCCTGCGTAACGAAATCTACCCCAAGCATGCGGTGAGCTGGGAGAATGCCTCCGGGCGGTTTGCACCGCTCGTACGCAAGCGGGCGAGCGACTTGCTGGAGCTGGAGGTTTGCAACCTTGAGCCGAAGCCGCTGGAGGTGGATGCCCGCCTCTGGGCGCTGGAGCCGGGCGTTTACGAAGTGACCACCCGTGCCACTGCGCAGAGCGACCCCGAAAAGGTGCTTGAGGAAGCCACCTCCGAGCTGAAGGTGGAGCGCTATACCCGCTTGCCACTCAAGCTGCCGGGGGGGAGTAACGCCACCGTCTCCCTGCGGTTAAAGACCAAAGCTGCCCAGACGCTCCACGACCGGGCGGACCTTGCCTTGAGCCACCTTGATGCCCGCTACAACCCCGCCACCAAAGAGCTGGCCTGCATTGTCCACAACATTGGCACGCGCGAGAGCGGCCCCTTTGAAGTCGTAGCCACCGTGGGTGGTAAAGAGGTGGCGCGGCGGCAGTTGCCCTCGCTGAAGCCCCCGGAGGCGTATCGCACCCACAAGGCGACCGTGAGCTTGCCGGTGGAGAATCCCGCGCTCCCCGTTATCGTAGAGGTACGGGCGGGGGAAGGGGTGGAGGAGATCACCCTTCATAATAACCGCAAGAGCCTTACGCCCCAAACCCTCCCGGAGCCATGAAGCTGCGCCCCGCCCCCCGCACCGCATTGGCCTTGTATGAGCTACTGGCCGTGGCCGCCCTGTTGGGCGTGCTGCTTGCGTTGCTATTGCCGGTGTTGGGGCGGGTCAAGACGGCGGGGAATATGGCGCGGTGCACGGGGAACTTGCGGACGATCGGTATCGCCGTGCGGCAGTATGCCTCCGACCGCAATGGCAAGTTTCCCCCCTCCCGGCTCCAATATGAAATGGAGTCTGACGGGTCCAAGGGTACCGTTTCCTTCCTGCCCGACTTGCTGCGCCGCCTCAAGTATATTGATGTTGAGAACCTCGATAGCATCTGGTGGTGCCCGGGAGATGTGGAGCGCCCCGCGAGTATGCGCAAACATTCCTATGGGATGAACCAGCGGATCGGTGGCAGCGCTGCCACCACCACCACCTGGGATGGGTTGCCCAACCCGGAATACAACCCCGCCTATGCCAGCCTTCAGGGGGTGCGGCAGCCATTGGCGCAGATTATCTACCTCGTTGATTTTGTGGACAAAGGGGACGCGGGGAAATGGAGCAGTGTGGTAACCGGGAGCCGCTGGCCGATGAAGGCAGGCTCAAGCCTCTCCAGCATTCCCGATGCGCGGATCGACTTCAACCGCCATAGCCGGGCGGCCAATGCGCTTTTTCTGGATGGCAGCGTTCGTGCCCTGCGCTTTGAAGATCTGGCAGGCACCGGGGTGCACCATTTCTCGCCCGAATAGCGCACTGGGCGCCACATGTTTGTGGCGGGCCGCCTACGCCAAAGAGCGTGCGCTCTTCGACATCACCGGCTTCTCTGGGGAGCCGAAGGCGGACTTCCGCATTGCTCTTCCCGATGTGGTTGCTTGTGCCCGCGCTCTCACGGCACGCCGGGGGGGCGATTGATGCGCCACTCCGGGTCTTAGGAAGCCGGGATCGGCCAGAATAGTGTGCCCCGTGGGAAAGTGGTTTCTGTCAAAAACCAGTTGTATCCGGTTGAAGCGGATCCCGAGTTGGCGGAACATTCCGTTGATTCTTTTGTAAGGCACCGGGCCTTGGTCGTCCGGGTGTTGCGACGCGAAAGAGGCTGTATTGATTCCCCCAATATTCCCCCGTATGTCTTGGCATTTTCTTCTCTGTTTTGGCGTCGTGGCGGTGGCGACAGCTTCGCCATTGGCGCGTGATCTGGAGTTCCAGCACTCGTACCATGCCGATGAGCGTCCGCAGGAAGGAGTGCCGGCCTGGACGTCGCAGGGAAACCGGGCCGAGGTAAACCTGGAGGACGGGGTGCTTACCGTGGCGAGCAGTGGCCCCGGCGTTCGGCACTTCTTCTCGGTGGGGCGGAAGGATACGGAGCCTTCCGGGGCATGGAGTATGAGCGAAGGGGGGGCTATAGTGGAGTTTCGGGTGAAGTGCGAGTCCACCAATACGGAGGAGGAGATCTTCCGTCTCCAAATGACGGATGGTGAGCGACTCTGGAGGGTTGCTTTCTCCAATGGCCGTTGCAACGGACGTGCTGTGACAACCCAGGAGTGGGCCACCTACCGGGTGGTCCTCCAAGGCGGGAAGATGCAGGTTTCTTCAGAACGGGAGGGGGTCTTTCTTTTCGATGTGGAAGGTGCACCTTCGGCCGAGCCGCCCTCTCTTTTGTTTGGGAGCTTCAAGGCTTCTCCGGAAGAGGCAAGCCGGTCCTGGAGTCTCGATTTCATTCGCTGGAGTAATCACCAGGTTGAGGTGGTAACAAAGTGAACTTCAGGGGGGCTATGTTTATGATTCTGCATAAGACGACTTTGGTTCTCGCTCTGCTTTTGGCTTCGCTCCCGTTTGGCCGGGCAGAGGTTTCGTTACAGGAGTCGCTCGATATTGTGCCGATGCCGAAGGAGATTCGGTTGACGGGGAAGCGGCTCGTGCTCAACGAAGAGGTGGTGCTGTGTGTTGGGGTGAATGCGTCGGAGCAGAGCCGTTTTGGGGCGGAGTGGATAAACCGCCGCCTCTCGGCGCTTAAAGGCAAGCCGTTGCAGATCTCTACAGATGAGGGCGGGGTGGCGGGGAAGGTGCGCATCATCATCGGCACGCGGGAGGATCACCCCCTCATTGACCAGGCTGCGAAGGCAGGGAAGCTCAATGTTGGCCGAGGAAATCCGGGGGCTTCGGGCTACGAGATCCGGCAGGATGAAGAAGGGGCCGTGGTTTATTTGGCAGGGGCGGATCCCGTCGGGGCGCTCTACGCATGCGTAACGCTGGGGGAGCTGCTCGTACAGCCAAAGAAGGGCCTGCCGGAGTGGCAGGTAGCGGAGGTGCGCGATTGGCCCGATATGGTGCGCGCTTATGTAATGGGGACGGAGCCGCCTTCCCACATCGCCAAGCGCCCGGACGACCCTTCCGCCCGGCGCAAGTACCTGGATGCGCTGGAGAAGCTCTATGATGAGATGCTGCGCAGGAAGCTTTCGATGGTTTGGTACAAACCGCTTTCCTGGGGCGAGATGGCCTTTCGCGATATGACCCCGTACGCGCGAGAGACGGCGCGCCTTGGGATCGAAGAGGGGAAGCGGCGGGGGATCGCCTCGCTGTTTTACCACCTCTACCCATTTGTGGGGCCGGCGGCAGATCACCCAAACGTTCACCCGGACCTCTTGGAAACCAAAGCCAAGGCCCGGTATGGGAAATGGGTGCAATCGTGGTCCATGGATGAGGAGCGCCGAGCCTATGCACGCGAACTAGCGAAGTGGATCGGGGAGATCGGCTTCACCGACGTCGGCTTCCACGATACGGATACGGGGGGGTACCTCAACCCCGCGAACTGGAGCTTCCGCGGAAAGGCTGACCAAGAGAGATGGGGGGATGACTATGCGGCGGCTACCATCAGAAAGTTTCAGATCTTTTATGAGGAGCTAAAGAAGGTAAATCCGGAGTTGCAGCTCAACTTTACTCTCTATCCCTACAACACGGAAATTTTTGATCCTACGCCCACGACGCGCGAGACCCTCAAGCAGATGCTTAGTCTGGACCAGGAGGGGCTCGACCGCTACCGCGAGCGGTACACCTCCTTTTGGAAGCAGCTTCATGCCGCCTTCCCGAAGGAAGATGTGGCCTTTGCGATCCGCGAGCCTTGGGCGGAAGGCGGTGAGCCGGGGTTGAAGGCGTTTCTCTCGTTTATCCCGGGCCGCCCGGTCTTTGCCTGGTATGGGCTGGCAGCTTCGGAGTTCTATAGCAATGTTCCTTCATGGCTTGGCTCGCTTTCAAGCGGCAACTCCTCGGACATGGTTTTTGCCCAGAATAACTATATTGATAAAGGGTACGTACCGTTGCTCTCCTATGCGGTTCGGGAGTATAGCTGGAACATTAAGGCTCCAGGGGCCGCCCCTTATGGGCATCGGGACCGCGCGCGGATGCACGCCTCCGCAGCGGGAGATGCTTCGACGGATTCCTACCGTGTGGTGCTCCCCCGGCTTGTGCGAAATTATTTCGGCAGGGAGGTGGCACCTGAGGTGCTCGCTGCGGTCTCTGCCAATGTAGCACCCTACATCGTGTTTGGGGGGCGGCCTGTGCGGAATATTGTCGATGAAACCGAAGCGCGTATGGATGACGAGGCAGCCCGCGCTTCCGCAGCGGCGGCTTCCATGGACAAGGCTTGGGCAAAGAGGGAGGCGATAGCGGACCCCGAAGTCGTCGCCCGGCTCGCTTATCTACGAGAGGTTTTCCATGCAACCCGGATCGTGGCCGCAACCAAAGCGGAGGTCTATCGGAGCCAGCGCCTCTCATCGCTTAACCAGTTTGCCGATGCTGAGGCGGCGTTGCAGAAGGCGAATGCCCTGTTGGATGAGGGCCGCCGCACGCTGGATGCACTGGCTTCGGAGACGCCGGTTGTGATGAAGGCGAATCCCTTCAATGCTTCCATGACGTTGCGGGAAGCGCTCCCCCGATTGGCGTTGCTTGTGGAGGAGCGGGCCGTTGCGATGAAGGCGCGGCAGAAGTCGGGCGGCATTCCCACCCATGTGCTCAACCAGCTTGCTCAAGTAGAGGCTTTGCCAGTAGTGCCAGGGGCCGATGGTTTGGTGATGGATGGAAAGGTAGATGAGCCGCAATGGAGCAAGGCCCACCCTCAGGAGGCGTGGTTTACGGTGGGTGCGGAGCGGTTGGTTTCCGATGCGCGGACGCAGATCCGGGTACTTTCGGATTCTCAGAATCTCTATATCTCCTTCCGCTGCTGGAGCGCGGGGGGGAGGCCGGTGGGGCTTGAAGATTCAGACCGAGAGTTCGTCCGTGTCTATGTTTCGCTACCTGGAGAAAAGGGAGGGCGGCTTTCGGCCTTTAGTATATGGGCCAACGGCAAGTATGAGGCGCTCGATAAGCAGCCGATGGTTCCCGTCGAGTATAAGGTCGACCTGGCCGCCGCCTCCAATGGGGTTTGGTCGGGAGAGCTTCGCATCCCATTTGCCACGCTCCGAGGGGTGAAGCCGGAGCGGATCGGCTTCCTGCGGGGGTATGGCTATTCAGGGTTGACGCATGCCAGCTCCACCGTGCCGCTGGAGGGGGAGATTTCCGGTGGCTTTGAAGCGGCCAAGGCGATGCTGCACCGCTTTCCGGTGATTGAGTGGGGTGCAGAGCCGTTTCGCCCCACCGTGCGCCTTCGGCTGGTGCAACCGAAGATCGCCCGGGAGGTCACGTTGGATGATCGCATTGCAACCGTCGCCGAGTTCAGCTTTGTGGCCGAGGCCGACTGCGTTCTTGACGACGTCGAGGTTGCGGCAGTGGCCATCGGGGACGATGGGCGGGCCGAGAAAGAGGTGGAACTAGGGGTGTTTCCTTCCATTAACTACCATTTAAAACCCTCTGAAACGTTTAGCATCGCGTTTGGACAGGTGGTCGACAAAGGTAAGGTAGAGCTCCGCCTGCGTAGCAGGGAAGCGCGGGCAGAGGCAGCTCATTTGTTTGATGCTACGCTTCCGAAAACCCGGAAATAGACGTGAGAACCAGCCCAATGAAACTCCCGCCGCTCCAGTCCCGATCCGCCGCCTTTACGGTCAGTGAAGGGTTGGTTGCCATCGGCATTTTGGGGGTATTGGCGGTGCTCACCGTCGGGGTAGCTACCAAGGTGGGGCGCAGTAGCGTGCTTTCCGCCCAGTGCAGTAGCAACCTTCGGCAGATGGGGGTTGCGATGTCGCTTTATGCGGCGGACCATGGAGGGCAACTTCCGGTGCTCGCCGGAGATGCAGAGGCTACGGATCGGGATTTGCAGAATGGCAAAGGCAACCAGTGGGACATGCAGATTTTCCCCTATGTCTCCCCCCGAAACGCCGTAGCGAAGCGTAACCAGACGGATACGGTCTTCTTTTGCCCGGCAAGCCACCCAGACCCCAGCTATGCTCACCGGGCGGTCTTGCCCTTGAGCTATACCTATAATGTTCAGCTTGGGAAGTCGGAGACGGCAACTGGCGTTCGGCTGCCGGGGGTGGCAAATCCTTCCACGCTATTTGTATTGGGCGACCTCCAACTGGCAAGCTCTACTGGCGAGTACAGCTATGTCCCCCAAACCGGGCAAGGACGCAATAATACGATTATCTTCCGTGGCAACCACGCCTTGCTCGCCTTTCGGCATTCGGGTCGGATGAACGTGCTCTTCTTGGATGGTAGCGTTGCACCACGCCGTCGGCTGGTGGATGGAGTGGCAACGTCACCGCCCGAGGAAGTCCGTTGGACTCCTGAGGGAGCGTTGACCGGTCTGCGCTAGGGCCCTTGTTTTGGCTGGAGCAAGCTCTGCGGTGGGAGCTATTTGTCTGAAGGAACCACGATCCCCCGGAGGATGATCTTCTGGCAGAAGATAAAGATAAGGAGGGTAGGGATGGCGGCCAAGATCAACGAGGCATAGACAACCGGTGTATCAGCCCCTTGTTGGAGCTGGTAGATATAGACCATGATGGTCCACATCTTCGGGTCCGGCGCGAGGATGAGGGCATAGAAGAACGCTCCATAGGCTGAGACAAATGCGGCGAGGACGTTGACGGCCAGGATCGGCTTCGAGAGGTTCATGGCGATCTGCCAAAGCATGGTCCATTCGCTGGCTCCATCGATCTCGGCGGCCTCGTAGAGTTCTTTTGGAAGGCTGTCGAAGAACCCTTTGAGCAGGAAGATGGAGAAGCCGTTGGCCAGCCCTGGTAGCACCAATGCCCCGAAGGTGTTGAGCAAGTTAAGCTCTTTGAGCTGAAGGAAGACGGGGATCATCGTTACCTCTGCGGGAAAGGAGATGGTGGCCAGAAAGAAGAGGAGGATGGCGTAGGCCTGCCGGAGCTTGAAGCGAGAGAGCGCATACGCGGCGAGTGGGTTGACGATGAGGGTGCCCCCTACCATTAGAAGCACGAGGAGGGCGGTGTTCCACATGGCTCGGCCTTGGAGGAGGATCTCGTCACAAACGTATTGGTAGTTCTGCTTCAGGAAAGTCCACCGCCAGAAGGTCTTTTCTGATTCAAAGGCGCGCAGGTCCAACGCCCGTTGGGGGCTCTGGGCATCGGCGATCTGGTGGGTTTCCTGTACCCATTGGGCGAACTGACGATCCGGTGTGATAACGCGGAGATCTCCGACGCCGGCTTGCATGCGGATAAAGTCTGTGCGCGCCAGGCCAGATGCGGCAAGTTGCCCGGTACCGTGTTCGGTAAGCTCAACGAGATCGGGGCGGAGGAGTTTGCTGACAAAGGTGAGCCATGCTTGCGGGGCTACGGAGGGGTGGCTGGCTTCAAAGGGGATTTCGGAAAACCGGGTAAATGTGGTGCCATGGCGCCGATTGAAATCGGCAATCTCCGGGCCCTCGGTGGTCGGAAGGAAAACGGTGCGATAGTATGCCCCGGCATCCCAAATAAACTTTTGCGAGTCTGGAACGGTGCTGCTGAATTCCAGGAAGCAATTGACAAACGGGGTGAGACCTAAGGGCCCCCCGGTAAGCACAAGGTTCGGCGGCCGGATCGCTGCGAACGACCGGAAGGTGGTGCCCAATGCCCGGTTGGCCGCCTCCATGGTGGGGTAGTGGCTGGAGATCCAACGGCGGAACTGGCGGTTATGATAGTAGGGAACGGAGGCGACGCTATCGTTAAAGCCGATACCAAAGCTGACTTGCGAGAGGCGCGTGGTGGCGCGCCATTCCTCCCAGATGGAGAGGGCGCTTGTATCGGCCTCGGTCTCTTGCGGAACCGGCCCGATGGCCAGCAGATCGACGGCTTCATCGTTCCACGCCATTTTTAGCAGATCTGCCTTGTTGCGGTACTTGGCCGCGATATACCGGTGCCAGAGGGCGTGGTCATCCCAGAGATAGGCGGGCAAGAGGCTCGGGGAGACCTTTCGCCCGGGTTCCACAGAGCCTCCCAGCATGATGGCAAAGGGGATAACCATCGTTACCGCGCCAATCAAAAGAAGGAGGTAGCAGGCAAGATAGAAGGCACGCACTCGCGCCGAACGTTCGGTAATGGGACAGAAAAACATGGTTAACGGGCGGTCTTGAATTCCATGCGGCTCAGGCGGCGGAGCTGGAAGACGGTGAAGCCGACCAGCATGCTTCCGATGATCCATGCCATCGCGGTGGCTGGGCCGAAGCGAAGCCGGGCAAAGGCTTCGTAGAAGATCTTTAGGGAGGTGACCTCGGTCATGCCATTGGGGCCGCCACCGGTCATGATCATGACATTGGTGGCACCATGGAAGGCAGCTGCCACGGCCCCGACAAAGTTAATCAGAATCAACGCCTTGAGGCTTGGGAAGACGATGTGCCGGGTTTTGCTCCAGAAGCCGGCCCCATCGATCTCAGAAGCTTCGAACTGTTCTTCAGGAATCGTTTTAAGCGCTGCGAGGTAGATCAGGCACCCCGGGCCGGTGCCTGCCCAGATCCCGGGGATAACGCAGGCCAGCATGGCCAAGTGGGGGCTTTCAGGCCAAGCCATCGCGGCTTCAAGGCCAAACAGACGCAAACAGCGGTTTAAGACCCCATCCACATCGAAGAGTTCCTTCCACAAGAAGAAGACGGCGGTGCCGCTAATGACGGCGGGTAGGTAGTATAGCGTTCGAAAGAGGACTTTGTGCTTTGGAATGAGGTGGAGTAGGTAGGCAAGGAGGATGGGAGCGAAGAACCCGAGCGAAAGCGTCCATGCCGCAAAATGAAGCGTGGCGAGCAGGGAGTTCCAAAAGCTGGAGTCAAAAAGAACGTTGGCAAAGTTGTCTAAACCGACGAACGCCGAACGTAGGAGGATTTGGTAGTCGAGGAAGGCGATCCAGGTGCCCCGGACCAGGGGCAGGTAGCTCCACGCGAGAATCAGGAGTGTCGCGGGGAGTAGACAAAGCCACGGGGCCAGGCCCTTCCCCGCGACGGCTTGGGGCAGGCGGGCCGCGGCCCCGGAGAAGGCGCGGGCGGTGGCGCGCCCCACGAAGATAAAGATGCCCCCCATTACCCCCACGACTACTGCCGCTACTTGCCGCCGCCAGCGGAGGGTCTCCGGGGGGACATGCCCCATCATACGTTCGTTTGTGCGGTTGGCGGCCCGGGAGAGGATCTCTGAGGCCTCTTGCTTCATCGCCTCCCAATCTCCGGCATCCATGGCCTTTCGCAGGGTGGGAGAGAGGAGCATTTCATCCAGCGGGTAGGTCATCTCCTGATAGATGAGGTTGCAGTTGCGCCCGTACGGCTCAGGCTTGCCTGTCGCAAGGGCATCGGCAAACTCAGCTTCCAAGCCTTTTGGAGACATGATGAGGTACTCGGAGAAGCCGTGCTTGCGAAGGCTTGCGGGGTTGATGCTGCTTGCGAGGCCCAAGTCTGTAAGGGTGGCGATTCGCAAGCGATCGGCCTCGGCGCTGGTCACAAACCGGATGTACTGCCATGCCGCCTCCTTCCTTTTGGCGTCTTGAATCCCCGAGAAGACAGCGAGGATACCGGCGTTGATCTCTGAGCCCCCCGCGTCGCCCGGCCCTTTGGGGACTGCGCCGAAGCCCCATCGCTCGGGGTCAAGGAGAACGGTATCTCCGACATAGCGGAAGACCATCCCCATCTGGCCGAGCACTTCCTCTTTTGGAGTGCCCGGCGTCCGGTAGGCAAGCCCCTCGGCGACCAGTTTGTAGTAGAAAAGGTATGCTTCGAGCGCCTCCGGGGAATGAAATGCTGCGCGCCATTGGTCGGCAGCTTCTTCTACGACGGCATCTCCCCCCGCAGCGCGGATGAAGTTCATGAGCGAGAAGCTGGCTGATGGGCCTGATTGCAGAAAGAGCCCGCGTGCAGGGGCACCAAGCGCATTGATCTTTCGGGCGAAAGTAAGGAGCTCCTCCCAGTCCCTTGGGGCGCGGAGCGGGAGGCCGGCACGCCGGAATAGCGATTTATTATAATAGAGCCCGCTAACCACCGTCTGCAATGGAAGCCCATAGAGCTCCGGGTTCTCGGTGTGAACGGATTTACAAACAACGGGAAGAATTTGAGGCGGGATGGCAGCGAGAATGGCGGCCCCTCCGTCCTGCTCTTGTGAAAGGAAGGAGCCTAGGGGTGCGGCGATCCCCTGCCGGATATAGGTATCGCTGCTGCGGAAGTTCATGCGAATGACGTCGGGAGCAATGCCCCCGGCAATCATCATGATCGTGCTCGCTTCGCTGTTGAGAGTGGCGAGGCGGAGACCTTCCGCCGGCTGAACCTCGATGCCGGGGTGGAGCTCCCGGAAGCGGGCTACGACATTTTGCTCGGCAAGAGAGGCGGGGTCTGCGGCCGCATCGTTGGGCAAGCCTTGGACACGTAGTACGACGGTTTCGGAGGCATCCGCCAGCATGGCAAAGCAACAGGCAAGCCATACCATGAGGGTGAACAGAGGTTTGAGAGGCAATCGCAACGGGGGTTGGTTCACCGAAAGATTGAACGGCAAACGCCCCGCCTTCTCAAGGAATGCGGGGTGGTTTTCATCGCAAACCAGATGCAAACCTCTTTGCGCATTGAAGGTTGAATATCAGAATGCAGGCATTATCCTAATGAACGCCGATGTTTGTTTGAGAAAACCTTCCCTCCCTCCATCTCTTATGACGGTTAATCCAATCCGGTTTGATTTGATCGCATCCATTGTCGAAACGTTGACGCACTCCATCAAATCCGGTGAATGGGGAGAATACCTTCCGGCGGAACGGCAATTGAGCAGAGAGCTTCAGGTAGGCCGTTCCAGCCTTCGAAAGGCGATGTTGGTTTTGGAAAAGAAGAAGCTCATCCGAGTCGCCCATGGTAAGCGGACCCGGATTGTGAAGCCTCAGCGTGGGGCTTCGGTGCGGCAATCTCGCGTGGTTGCGGCGTTTATCAAAGGTTCTCCGGAGAACATGGATTCGCTAACCTCCTGGCGGCTTAATAACCTCCAACACGACTTGCAAGCAGCCGGGTTGACGTTGGAGATCTTTTGCGAAGGAAATGAAATCGGCGGTATGACGGCGATGCATATCGAAAAGCTGCTCGCCACGCACAAAGCGGCTTGCTGGGTTCTATTTGCGGGAAACCAACACATTCAGGAGCTTTTCTTCAAAAGTCAGGCACCGTGTTTCCTAGTAGGGACTCCGCATCCGGGGATTCCACTTCCGCATATTGATATCGACTTCAAAGCCGTTTGCCGCCACGCGGCGGGGCAGTTGCTTCGTCTGGGCCATCGAAATATTGCGTTGATTACGCGGGATGTGAAGTTTCCCGGAGCGATGAGTAGTATCGAGGGGTTCCTCGAAGTTTCGGGTCTTAGCCGGGATAGCCAGGTCTCTGCCCAGGTGATTCGCTTCGATGCCGACGCGCGAGATATCGCTCCGTTTTTGCAGAAGGTATTGGCTTCTCCTTCCCGCCCGACGGGGGTGATCACCATTTCCGCCGAGCTTGCGCTGATGTGCTTGACGACCCTGCTTTCAATGGGCCTTCGGGTGCCGAAGGACATTTCGCTGATCAGCCGCGACTATCGGAATTTTCTTCGTTATACCCACCCGGCGATTGCCAGCTACGATATCAACCACAATCTCTTCCGGAAGAAGCTCTCACGCTCTATTATTGAGCTGGTGGACACAGGGGCACTCGGTACCAAAACCATGCTGATTGTTCCTGAAATCCACGGAGACGCCAGCTTCGGTTCCGTGCCGATGTAGCGAGGGGCCGCTCCAGGGCTAGTGTTTTGTTAGCCTATTTCCTTTTCAAATTGCCGGGTGCTTTTCCGATTCTCCGGCGTTGCTCACAGCGGTCGGTATCTTCAGATGCCGCCCTTGCTCGCGCCTTGGAGAATGCGAAAAATCACCGCGCACTTTTTCAAGGAACTAACCTAATACGACACTAGGCTGCCTTTCTGCGGCGGGCCGCCAGGAGTAGGCCGAGGCCTAAGAGGCCCCAGGTTGCGGGCTCAGGTACCACGGTAAGGTCTCCTGCCTGGCCATTGAAGGAGAAGGATTGAACTCCCGAGCCAAACCCGAGGTCAAACGCGCCGTCCCAAAGGCTGCCGGCTTTTGTCAATGAACCCACGAGGGTGTTTGCGGCGTAGAGTGAAATGGTTGAAAAATCACCTGAAGCCAGGCCGCTGAAGTCGAAGAGATCAAATGTTTCGTTGAGGACGCTGCCAGCAAAGTGGAGTTGCAATTCCCCCCCATAAGCCAAGGTGTCCGGATTTGTGAGATTGATCGCGTCGTACAATGCCCCTCGGCCAGTGCCTCCGGCCCCGGCGTCAAATTCCATGACGGTAGAGCCATTCAGGGTGAGGGCGGAGAAGGTTCCCTGCCCGTAGCCGGTATTGCCTACGGAAAGGGTGCCGCCGCTGGAGATCGTTGTCGTTCCTCCCGCAGCGAAATTTCCGCCCAGCGTGGCGCCGCTGGCGACGGTGATACCGCCGTTGCCCACCGATCCGTTGATCAGGAGCGTTCCCATGTTTACGAGCGTGGCTCCGCTATAGGCTTGCGCGATGGGGGTGGCATCCGTACCGAGGCTTAGGACTCCATCCCCGGTTTTGGTGAGCCCGCCGTTTGTAATGACGCCGGTGATTGCGGCATCCACCCCGGCACCCGTAAGGGCGCTGCGCTCAACGGCAACAGTTTGGTTGCTCCCGGCGAGGTCGAGCCCATTGCGGAAGATCACTGTTCCGTTGGCATTCCGAGCCCCAAAAAGCAAGGCTCTGCCGGAGTCGAGAAAGCCGCTGCTGCCGAAGGCAAGCGTGGTGGGCGTCGGGCTTCCACCCAGGTTGACCGTGAGGTCATTCCCGCTTTGGCCCCATGTTGCGCCATTGCCGACCGCCGCAAATCCCCCCGCCGCGGAGGCGAGCCACCGATGTTGGCCGTTTGCCGCGCCGAGGCTTCGCGTGTAGCTGCCATTGGTGCCGAGAATGCCTCCGTTTAAGGCGATATTTCCCGTTGCGTTTAGCGTGCCTTGGACTGCAAGAAGCCCTCCATCGACCTGCACCGCACCGGATAGGGTGGCATTACCCCTTACCACCAAGGCCCCATCTCCCATTTTGGTGAAGGCGCGGCCTGCAGCGTCTTCACCCAGGGAGGCGACGGAGGTTGTGGTATTATTGATCGAGAGCCGATTGGATGTCGCGTGGGTAATCGTCAAGGTGCCAAAGCTGAGGTCTCCCCCGGCTCCTACGGTGGTGATCCCGTTGGTGGCGAGGCTGAGCGTGTTCGACAACGTGCGGCTTGTCGCGTCGTGGGTGCGAAGGGTGGCGGCTCCGGTAACAGATACCGCGCCGCTGCCGAATGCCGAATCGCTTCCGATAGCCACCGTCCCCGCA
The DNA here is from genome assembly GCA_037189965.1 of Chthoniobacteraceae bacterium. Classification (GTDB taxonomy): domain Bacteria; phylum Verrucomicrobiota; class Verrucomicrobiia; order Chthoniobacterales; family Chthoniobacteraceae; genus DATMFV01. The sequence goes on from JBBCKB010000110.1 coordinate 25,776, forward strand.
TTGAGGATCGTGCTGCCGTTGTAGAGGTTGCTTCCAAGGAGCGTGAGGGTTCCTGCCCCGTCCTTCCGGATGGAGCCCGCGCCGTTGTTGCCGATCGAGTTGGCTAGTGTGACATCGAAGCCGTTGGTGTTGAGGCGGGAGGTTCCAGCCGAGAAGGTTAGGGTCCGGCTCGATAAATCAAATGCAGAGCCAAATTGGAAGATGCCTCCAGCCAGTACCACTTCGTTAGCGGCGTCGCCCAAGGCGGCATTGTTTGCGGCCAAAAATGTTCCGTTGGAGATCGAGATCTTTGCCTTAAAGGTGTTGTTGCCCGAGACCGAGAGGAGGCCATTGCCGCCTTTTACCCAGGTTGAGATCTCACCCCCAATCGGCCCGGTAAGCTCCAGAGCGCCGCCTGCTGCAACATCAAACCGTTGGTTTTGGTTGGAAGCTGCACCGAGTACGAGGCTGGCGGAAATCGTATTGGTGCCGCTTGTGTTTGAAGCATAGATGGCAGCCCCCGTCCCCGGTGTTGTGCCGGTTCCGTTGCTGGTCAGTGTCAGGGTTGTAAGCGGAGTGGCTCCCGAAAGTGCCCATCCCGAGCTGGTGGCTTCACCAAAGAGAATCTGCTGAATGGTCGCGGATGCCGAGAGGTTTGGGTTGGTTCCCGTTGAGGCACCGTTGAACAGAATATGATCCGCGGAACCCGGGACCCCGGGGGAGGACCAATTGGCAGCGGTGTTGAAGTCTGTGCCGGTACTATTCCACGTATACCCTGAGGCCAGGCCGCGGCACGGTGCTGCCCATGCGAGAGTCAAGGCCAGGACTGGGAGAGGAGCGATGAAGCGTTTGGCAAGCTGGGAGGGGGACGTGTTCATGGCAATGAGGTGTTTCGAGAAGAAGGGAACGCCTTGGTGGAGAACCTTCACTTATCTTTCGGCACCTTTCATATCCAAACAAGGGAGATGGTCTGGTTTTTCAGAGAAACCAGTTAGCTATTTCTAGCTATTTCTTGCGTATTCAAACGCGAAAGGGTGATGCTCCTTAAACGACCTGTTCAGGACGATATCGGCTTTTCTTCATTCTCTCGGGTAGCCTAGTGTTTTCTAACCGAAATCTCTCAAGTTTCCAGCCGTCCCGTTTTCTGGGAAGACGTCCTTCTCCCTGCGCCCTCTCAAGCTCCCCCAGGGGATTCTCCTGCGCCTTCATAGGCTCTCTCAGTAGTTTTCCAACCAGCCGGGGCTGTAGATATAGCTCTGGCTCAGGGGGATGCCGGGGGCGCGTTGAAGCTCGGCCAAGCGGGCGACGGCTAGGCGCCCGCACTGTTCAAGCCCAAGGTCGAAGGCTTTGCACCCGGCCAGGGGGAGGCGGGGGCGTGTGGCCACGAAGCTTGTAAGAGGCAGCTCCCCCTTGCGTCGGGAAAAGCTCCTCCACGCAAGGGAGAGCGCCTCGGCGCAATGCTTCTCAATCGTAACGACCCGGCTGCTCTCCACGAGCTGCTTGCCGATGGCCGCTACGGCCGCTTCCATTCGCTGGAAGTTGAGACCCCCTTCCACCACGGAAGTCTTCTCCTTCGGGATTCCCATCTCTTCGAGTGCAAAACGCATGCAATGAAGAAACTCTCGTTCAATAGGGCGGTCCTCCACTTCGACGAAGAAGATCGTCCGCTTCATTCCTCCAAGCACAAGCCCGTGCATGAGCCTCCTTGAGATGTCGTCAAGGTTGATCCCGACCATGTGGGTGGGCTTCTCCAGGAAGTAATTGCCCAACACCACATAAGGCAGGCCGGATTCTTCGACTTGACGAATGGTTTGGCTGGTAATGCGCCCGGAAATGACAATGCCTCGCTTGGAGAGAAGGGCCGAGTTTGCGCCAGGAATGGGGGCGAAATGGGAGCTGGGGATATTATCGAGCTCCAGCGTGATATTGAGGTGGCGGCATTCCGTAACGATCCCCTCCAGAAATGGGGCGTAGTTCTCCTCCCGCATATCCACCCCCACTGTCCGGTAGATGATCTGTTCGAGCGGGGGGCGATGGGAGGATTTGGACCGCTTCCGCCGGGCCTTGAACTGGTACCCGACCGATTGCTGGATCGCCTTGATGCGGTCTCGTGTCGCTTCGCTGATCGACTTATCGTCCCTCAACGCGAGCGAAACCGTTGCGGTGGAGACGCCCGCCTCGTGAGCGATGGCTTGCATGCTGACGCGCTTCGTTTTTTTGAGAGCGGCGGGAGGCGTGGTCATAATGAAATACTAAAAAATAACTTATTAAGTTCAAGGTGAAACTTATTCCTGGAAAAGATTCGGGAAACGTGACTTTCGGTTTATTTTGTAGATAACCTGCTTTGGATAAGCTGGTTGTATCATAAATTCTGGCTGATTTCCCGGTCTGATTTGGCTGCTTTTGCGGGCGATTAAAGAAAATTTATTGTCTTGAGTTGCTTATCCAATTACTTATTAAGAGAACTTAAAACAAAATGAAAATCCATCGTTCCCTTCAAACAATCGGATTCGCATTGGCCGCCTCCTTCCTCATGGGCGGAGCCAGCCATGGTAGCACCCTCTATTTTGACCAGAATGGCGCGACTCCCGGATTTGGGATTGCAGCGGAGACCACTTATGGATGGGGAGATGGAAACCCTTCGGTGTGGAATACCAGCTCTACTGGAGGGAGTGGAACGTTTACCGCCTGGGATAATGAGGCGGGCGATATCGCTTCCTTTGGGGCGGCGAACCCTGCCGGGGGGTGGACGGTACGGCTTACGTCGGACATCAAGGTAAACGGCCTTGATCTGACGAGCGGGGCGACTGGCCCTAATAGCCAGCTCATGGTGAACGCTCTGGCCACGCGGGTGCTCACCTTGCAGCCCGGGGCGGAGGTTGCCCTAAACCAAGGCGGCAGCCGGACTTTGGTGATCGGGAGCAATGTCAACGTATCCGGAAATATTGTGCTCAAGAGCGCGGCATCTGCCGCTCAAGCCGGAGGGTTTGCGATTGAGGGGGCGGGCAGCCTTTATAGCGGCACGATCTCCACAGTGGGTAACGTGGTGATCACCACGACCGGTAGCACCCGGTTTGGAAAGGATACGAAGATCGTGCTCAATACCGGAGGAAAGCTGACCTCCAATGTGAACAACATTACGATGACGATTGGCGAGCTTTCCGGAAATGGCGGGGTGCTCGATCGGAGCGGAAGCAACTACACCGTCTTGCTGGATCAGGATACGACAACGACCTGGGCAGGGCAGCTGGCAACGTCGATCGGTTTGGGGAGCTACAAATTCCAGAAAAGTGGGACGGGGGCCTTGGTCCTCAATGGTGCGAATCATCACTATATTGCTCAATCCGTTTCGGTGCAGGGTGGTTCTCTCTACGTGAATGCGAACCTGATGGATGCCAGCAACGCTGCCAATGGGGTGCTTGTGGGGGGCTCAGGAAATTTTGGAGGCCGGACGGTGAGTTCAAAGCACGTGACGCTCCAGGCCGCGACCAGCCAGTTGACAGCGGGCATGCTGAATGTGACGAATGGAGAACTGGAAGTCGCAACCTTGACCTTGGACAACGGATTGACTGCGACAAACGGGGGTGTCTTCAACTTTGTCTTCAACGCTAGTGATGGGGCTGGGGGGACGCTCAACTCGTTGATCCGAGTCACCGGCGGCGCCTTGAGCCTTGGAGGTACAAAGGTGGCGAACATTTTTGATTTTGGGACAGGCGAGATCGAAGCCGGTGTGGCCTACACGCTCTTCACGGGCGCAGGGATCACCGCAGACGGGTGGGTTCTCGGAGCCCGGCCGCTGGGCTGGGAGCTGGAGTCGTTCAGTGTCGATGGGAATGCATTGAAGGTGACGTTTGAGGCGATTCCGGAGCCCTCCACGCTCCTGATCTCGGTGGCGGTGGGGGCGATTCTGCTGGTGGGGCGTCGTAACCGTCTTCGGAGATGAGCCCGAAGCGTTGCCTTAGATGGCGGGGTTCTTCCGCGGCCTGGCTGGGAGTTGCCCTTTTCCTGGGGGGGCTTGGACCACTGGCTTCCACGGCGGGAGCCGAAGAGGAGAAGGCGTTCCACGCCGAAGTTCCCGCTTCGCTGATGGATGAGGTGGCAGAGGGTCCCAATGAGAAATCGGCCCCTCCGCGGATGTGGTCCCGGCATTCCCGACCGGAACCTTTTTCGCTCCACGGTGCGCTGGTGCAAGGGTCCATTCGCGCGGCAGAGCAGGGGGGGACTCCCGCAAAATCAGTTGTTTCGCTGCCGAAGGGAGGGACATACTACCTTTGGGTTCGCTATGCCACTCACCCCGCGCGTGCCAAGGCCTTTACCGTGGCCCTGCAGGGGCACGTGATTCCTTTTGCCTATAAACCGTATGGCGGGTCGCCGGATGAAGAGATCGGGATGCCAACTTCGGACCCCGGTTTGGACTGGAGTGATCTGGAGCAGTGGAAGGCGGAGCGGCAAGAGATCTATGGAGACCGGGTGCCTGAAAAGCAGATGGTTTGGACCCGCCGCGAGGTGCAACTTGCAACGGGGACGTGTGAGATCATTCTTTCGGTGATGCAACGGAAAGACCTTGAGAGGGGGATCATCAGCCACGCGCCGGAGGTGGATAGCCTCTTGCTTACGAGTGATCCTGCTGGGCATCCCTGAAGCAGATTCCCGGCATGATGGTTTACCAAAATCGCACTTCGGCCTTTCGGCGTTGGAGGTGGGTGGCGATCCTCCTTGCGTCTGCGGGAGTGCTTTACCTTCTCAGATCGCCAGAGACTAAGGTTGCGGAGAAGCCTGAGGCTCCCAAGGTAGCTGGCTTGGTGGAGGTTGTACTTGCCGAGAAGGGAAAGGCCGAGCTCCCGATTGTGGTGCCTCAGAATGCGGCACCCGAGACTCGGGAGTTGGCCCTGACGCTGGCTTCCTACCTGAAGAAGATGACGGGTGCCTCTTTCTCCATTGAGGAGGGAGATGGCTCCCGCGGGATTGTCTTGGGGGAGCAAGCCAGGTTTCCGGCCCTTCCGCTCTCCTTTGAGGCGGCTCCTTCGGACCCTCGGCGAAGGGAGGAATACCTGCTGGCGACCCATCCCAAAGGGCTCTTGCTGGTTGGCGCGGACCTACCGGGGACTCGGAATGCCATGTGGGATTTTCTGGGAAGACAAGGGTACCGGCAATACTTCCCCGGCCCGGCGTGGGAGATTGTCCCTTCGGTTTCCCGGATGGTGGCGGCCTACCATGAGGTGCAGAAGCCGGACTTTATCATGCGCTCGATCTGGTTCTCCACCGGGGCGTATCCCGAGCATCGGGAGCATTACCGGGATTGGTTGGCAAAGAACCGGATGGATAGCCCCTTTCACATCAATGCAGGCCATTCCTACGAAGGGTTTATACTTCGCAATAAAGACCGCTTTGCTGAAAACCGGGAGCTCTTTGCACTGGTCAAAGGTAAGCGCCAAGGGCCCAAGCTGAACATTGCCAACCCGGAGCTGCGAAGGCTCTTCACTGAAGCCGCGCTGGCCCAGCTTCGGGCCAACCCCAACCAATTGAGTGTCTCTGCCGATCCGAGTGATGGCGGGGGATGGGATGAAAGCGAGGAAGCCAAAGCGATTGGGAGCCCTTCGAACCAGGCGGTCTTCCTAGCTAATGAAGTGGCTGAGGCGATCTCCAAGGAGTTTCCGGATCGCTATGTCGGCATGTATGCCTACAACCTGCATGGCGAGCCGCCCTCCATTACCGTTCACCCCGGCGTATTTGTGCTGGTGGCTACCGGCTTCCGGGGGACAAACCTGAGCCTTCAAGAGCAGATGCAGGGATGGCGAAAGCAAGGAGCCACCTTGGGCATTCGGGATTATCTTTCCTACGCAGCCGCCAACTACGATCTGCCGGATCGTTGCCGACAGGCGTTTGAGCTTGAGGGATTGGCTAAGCGGTTAAAGGACTATTACGATTGGGGGGCTCGGCTCTACAGTGGGGAAGCTAGCAATAACTGGGGAATCAATGGGCTTCTCTACTATTCTGCCGCCCGCATCTTGTGGGATGTGGAGCAGACGGGCTTTACCAAGAGCGTCTTTGAGGAGTTTCTGGAGAATTGCTTCGGGCCGGTTGCCGGAGAGATCCGCGAATACTATCGCGCCCTTTCTCCCGCGGGTGGGCCTGTTCTGGAGCCTGCCTTTCTCCGGCGGCTTTACGACGCGCTGGAGGCGGCGCGAGCCAGGCACCCCGGGGCGGCGATCGATGCCCGGCTGGACGATCTCACCGTCTACGTTCGGTATCTGGAGCTCTACCGCAACTATGCGGAAGCGCAGGGAGACCAACGGGTGGCTGCTGCAAGGGAGATGTTCTCCTACCTTTACCGGACTCGCCTGCACTCCGCCAACGCGGGGTATGCCATCATCAGAGACCTTGCGAGTAGGGACCGGTTCCTTTGGGATCGGTGGTCTCCCGAGGAGCAGAAGGCATTGCGCAGGGGGGAGCTGCTTTGGGAAAAGCGCCCGCCTTACACGCGGGAGGAGATCCGTGCGTTTTCCCGCGAGGGAGTCAAACATCTTCCCAAGCTCGACTTCCAGCCGGTGAGCTATGGGAAAGATCTCATCCCAGCCCGCCCGATTCTCCGGCAGGAGGCAGGGCTTGCACCGGGGGTGATCGGGCACCAGAGCGCGCATCATGTTTTGATCTACACCTGGGCGGAGGCACCCAGTACCGAATGGCGGATCAAAGTAACCGCTACCACAGACCAGAAGATTCTTGCGCAGGGGATTCACCCGCACGTGGAGCTATGGGCTTCCGAAGAGGCGGAGGACCGCCCCGTCTCGGTTGCCAGCTCGGCTATTTCGCCTGGGGAGACCGTGGAGCTGGTCGTCAAATCTCCCCGCAAGGGGTTGCACTGGATCATCCTTTCCGGTGCGCGGTGGCAAACCGTGGAGCTTGATCCCACCAAGGCGTGGACCCTTACTTCCCTATCGGATATCCCTCATGCCTCCCAAGGGGGAGCGGGTGCGAGCACGGCTTACTTCTATGTGCCCAGGGGGACTTCGGTGATCGGAGCTCACATTCCCGGTCGAGGCGTCTTGAGAGATCCAAGCGGGCGGGTTGCCGCCAGTTTTGACCGCAATGGCTATGTGCAAGTTGAAGTTCCCAGCGGCATGGATGGCCGACTGTGGAAGCTGGAGAATATGCGGGGGGGAAACTTCTTGCTCTTAACGGTGCCGCCCTACTTCGCGGCATCTCCCGAAAGCCTGCTTCTCCCCCGGGAGGTAGTGGAGGCCGAGGGCCGGCGTTAGAGCATGTTCACTTTAATTTGCCGCATGCTTTGCGGCGGCGCGGGCCGCTGCACGTCGTTTCGAGCTTGGACTGTATTTGAAAATACAGCCGCTGCGCTCAAAAAGCCGCGCATCGACCCACGGCGCTCGCAAATCATTACGTCAAATTAAACCGAAAATGCTCTAGTGTCCTGTCAGCCAAATCCTTGTCATAATTCCGGATGCTTTTCCGAATCTCCAGCGTTGCTCGTGCGGTCGGTATCTTCA
>JBBCKB010000111.1:0-4610 GCA_037189965.1 Chthoniobacteraceae bacterium
TCCCCGGGTTGAGCAAGCCGCTCGGCGAAGAGCTGCTGCGCGTGCATCGCAACTACCAGCCCCTGCTGGCGAGCCTGCCGGAGCTGATGGTCAAAGGGATGGCCCATATCACCGGTGGCGGGTTGATTGATAACCTCCCCCGTGTTTTGCCCGAAGGCACCGGCGCGGTTATCGAGACCAAGCGCTGGAAAGTGCCGCCCCTCTTCAAAGTCATCGGCGAAAATGGCGGGGTGGACCGCGAAGAGATGTACCAGGTCTTCAACATGGGCATCGGCATGGCCCTCGTCGTCAGCGCCAACGATGCCGCCGAGGCACTACGCCTCACGAAAGGGAAGATCATCGGCCGGATTGAGCGCGGAAGCCAGACCGTCGGGCTGGAATAGCCGGGGCAAGGCGATTACCCTGCCGGAATGCATCTCTGGCGCACCGTACTCCTTTGCTTTCTTTTATTGGCAGGTGAGGGGTACGGCGGGCCGCGCCTTGTCGGCTGGGGGGCGGCACACCCGGACCCTGAGAGGGGGATGCAACGCGCCGCCGAAGTTGGTTTCAAGGAGTTGTACCTTAACTACGGAAGTGGCGACACCTTTCGCCAGCAGGTGGAAGCCGGGCAACGCCATGGGGTAGCGGTCTACGGCATCGTTTCACCAACGCAATCGAGTTTAGGCAAACTGTGGAAAGCCCGCTTTCCGGAGGTTCCCTTCCCCGAGCAGGTATTAACGCCGGAGCAGGAATCCGCCGCCCGCCTCATCGCAGCGGGGGAGAACCGCACCCCGTACCAATGGGGTGGAGAACCGCTCTTGGAGCATGAGGTGCTGCTTTACCCCATCGTCTGCCCCAATAACCCGCAGGCCCGCCGATTGCTCAAAGAGCGGGTTGCCGAGATCCTCTCCACCCCCGGCGTTGCGGGTGTGGCTTTGGATGGCTTTGGCTACCGCAACTTCTTCCGCTGCCATTGCGAGGGATGTGTCAACGGGTTGGCCCGTTTCGCCGCAGAACGCCCGGAGCTTCAGGGGCCGGAGGCCGAGGTGGCTTATTTTCGCGATGTATTGGTGGGCTGGATCAACGAACTGGCGGCACATGCCCGCGCCTGCCGGGCCGATGCACGTACCAGCATCCATATCTGGCCTGCTTTCATGCCCGAGCCGCTTTATGGAAACCGGCTGGACGTCGACGCCTGCGGTCAGACGGCTGCCTGGTACACGCTTTGGCCACAAGAGAAGATCGCCCGCTACAGCCGCATCATCATGGGTGAAGCCAAACGCTACCACTCCCGCCCCGAGGGGGTCGCGATGCTTGGCTACTACAACAAACCCGGTGTTTTTCCTGAGAAGGATGCTGCACGTGTGGAGATGGAGCTACGCACCTTGTTGGAGAACGGGTGCCATGAAATTCAGGTCTGCGGCACGCGGGATGTCGTGGAGAAGACCGAGATCGCCGCGATCTTTCGCCGGATCTTTGCCACCCCGCAACCTCCGAAGTAGCGGAAACCCCTAGCTCTTGATCCGTACCACGCCAGGCCGTTTCGGCTCGTTTGTGGGTCCGCGAGAAGGCATTCTGCCCGGCATCCATGCCTACCGAATTGAGCAAGCAACCGGTGCCGGACACGGCTGAGCACAATGCCTTCTTTCCCTCCCCGTACTCCCTTTCGAAATATACCTCGGCAAAGACCGATTTTGACGGGGCGACCTACCCTCACGCCTACCGTGGTGGAAAGTGGAAGGTGCTCATGGTTGCAACCGACGAGCGCTACCTCCTCATGCAGAATGGGCGCTTTTTTTCCACCGGCAATCACCCGGTTGAGATGCTCCTCCCGATGCATCACCTTGATGCCGCAGGGTTTGAGATCGACGTTGCCACCCTTTCCGGGAACCCGGTGAAGCTTGAGATGTGGGCCCTACCCAGCGAAGACGAAGCCGTGGCGGCCACCTACCAAAAGTACCTCGGCCGCCTCAGGGCGCCAGCGAAGCTTGCCGACCTGCTTGAAAGCGCCACGGCAGCAGACTCGCCCTACCTCGGCGTCTTTATCCCCGGGGGGCATGGCGCGCTTTCGGGGATTCCGGAGAGCCGCGAGGTGAAGTCCCTTCTCGAGTGGGCGGTGCGTTCGGAGCGCCTCATCATCACCCTCTGCCACGGGCCCGCCTGTCTGCTGGCGGCAGGGTTGGACGAGGATGAATTTCTCTTCAACGGATATGAGATTTGCGTCTTCCCGGACAGCCTCGATGAAGGCGCGAATATCGAAATCGGCTATATGCCCGGCAAGCTCCCGTGGCTCGTGGGCAGGAGCCTTGAGGAACGAGGGGTCAAAATCCTCAACAAGGGCATCACTGGCCAATGCCACCGCGACCGCAACCTTCTTACCGGAGACAGCCCGCTGGCTTCAAACCAACTTGGCAAACTTGCCGCGTCTGCTCTGCTGGAAATCTTATGAACCCCTTACATCTACTGCTATCGGTGGCTGTGCTGGGCCAAATGGCGGCCACGGCATGGTCGGAGACGCGGGTGAAGGAGACGATCCGGCTCGAAGTGCCGCCTGCCCCAAAAGAGTGGTGGGTCACGCTCGCTGCCGATAGCTGGGTGACGGCGGTGGATGGCACGCTCGGTATCCGGGGGTTCGATGTTTCGGCCGATATGGGGATGGATGAGGTGCTCAAGAACCTTGAGTTTGCCTACATGGGGTTTGTGGAGGCGGGCTACCGGCGCTGGAGCCTGGGGGTGGATGGCATTTACGCCCGCCTCTCCGATAGCCAGAGCTTTCGGCGCGGGCCCCTGAGCGCCGAGGCCAAGCTCAAGCAGGAGCAGGCGTTCATCACCGTTCGCGCTCAATACCGGCTCGTGCAGGCCCAACGGTGGACGCTTGATGGTTTTGCCGGGTTCCGGTGGAACTACCTCTCCTTCAAGACAGATCTGACCACCCGGCTCGACTTCCAGCACCCGCTTTTGGAGCGCTTCAACCGCACGCGCACGCGGAACTTCAACCTGAGCGAAGATTGGTTTGACCCGATTGTCGGCATGCGCTCCGTCATTCGCCTTACCGACCACTGGTTTGTACAGACGGCGGGCGATATTGGCGGCTTCGGTGTTGGCTCCCGGCTGACGTGGCAGGCCCTGGGGGGGATCGGTTATGAATTCAGCAACGGGTTCTCCACACTGGTGGGCTATCGGGCCCTGGCGATCGACTACAGCAAGGGCAACTTCCGCGTGGATACGGTGAGCCACGGGCCGCTTGTGGCTATTGCCTATACGTTTTAATATTACGACGTTAGATCGTTTGAAGATTCGGTGCGAGAGTCGGAAGTTGTAGGGCGTTTCTGTGAAACGCCATCGGGTTGGATTGCCGTCTCACAGAGACGGCCTTGTATGTTGCCTATTGCCAAATAGACGACTCTTCTGGGGGCTCTCCAAGTGCCTCACGCCACCTAGGTGGCGTGAGGCGGGTCGGGAAAGATCGTAGACGGCCTTGGACCCTGGAGTCCGTTCTGTAGCTTGATCTTCCCGCCCATTCTTGGAGCCCGAACTCGAACTGTTGCCTGAGTCCTTTGAACTCGAATCCACAAGACTGAGTCCTCTCTCTCCTTATGAACCCTTCCAGTATCCACGTCGGCCTCGATATTTCCAAAAGCTTTCTCGATCTCGACCTTCCTCATTCCTCCGCCTCCATCCCCTACGACCCGAAAGGATGCCGCACCCTCATCCAGCGACTCCTCGCCCTCAAAGCCCCCGCCCATGTCGTTTGCGAAGCCACTGGGGGGTGGGAACAACCCATCGTCAATGCCCTTCATGATGCCAATATCCTCGTAAGCGTCGTCAACCCTCCCCAAGTCCGCGATTACGCTCGCTCCATGGGCAAACTGGCCAAGACCGACAAGATCGATAAAGCGATTCTTTCCTCCTTTGGCTCCGTGGCAAAGCCTCGGCCCACTCCCAGGCCGCCCGCCCTTCAGGTCGAGATCGGCGCTTGGGTGACCCGCCGCCACCAGCTCCAAATGGCCCTCTGTGCTGAGGAGTGCAGGCTTATGCCCGGCTTGCCAAAGGCCATCCTCAAGAGCATCTCGGCCTCCATTGCCCGCTTGAGCAAGGAGATCCACGCCATCGGCAAAAAGCTCTCCAATCTCATCAAGGCAGACGCTCAAATGGCGAAAGCCCAAGAGCGGATGTGTGCGTTTCATGGCGTGGGCCCGATAAGCGCCGCAGTGCTCCTTGGCCATTTGCCCGAGCTGGGCAAGGTGGGTGACAACCAGATTGCGGCCTTGGCGGGCTTAGCCCCTTTCAACAACGATAGTGGGCCCCGCCGGGGCCTTCGCCACATAGCGGGAGGCCGCCGCACGGTGAGGGCGGCTCTCTACATGGCGGCCTTCAATGCCTACCGTCATAACCCGGTGCTCAAGCCCTTTTACGAGCGACTACGAGCTAAGGGCAAAGCCTTCAAGGTTGCGATTATCGCGGTTGCCAGAAAACTGCTCACGGCACTCAATGCCGCATTCAGGAATCCTGATTTCACTCTCATTTCTTCCCCTACAACCACCGCTGCCGACACCGTTCTGGCAGTCGGGAGCGCATAGCCCTCTTCTATCCATTCACTCAAAACTCCCCTTCAAAAATCTATTGATTTC
>JBBCKB010000112.1:0-27321 GCA_037189965.1 Chthoniobacteraceae bacterium
GCGACAGCCTTCTGGTTGTCGTTGAGGCCGTTGGTCTTCGCGAAGTCGAGGAACGACTGCTCGATGTACTCGATGAACACCGACCCGCCTTTGTACGTCAACCCAAGCTCGCGCAGGGTGTTGCCGTAGTACGGGTTGGCCAGCTTGCTGAACTTGCCGACCGTGCCGGAGCCGGTGGTGAGGATCTCGTATTTGTCGCCGACTTTCGGCTTGTGGTAGGTCTTTTCGATGGCAACCGCACCGTCGAGGTGGGCAACGCCATCAACGTAGATGTTGTCGTAGTCGGTCCGGCTGTTGATCTGGACGACGTAGACACCCGTTGCGCTCTGGTAGTAGTCACCACCAACATAGAGCTGGCCGGTGTTGGAGTACGTGCCAGGGCTGACGTAGCCGTGGACCTCGAGGTCCTGATAAACATGGCCGTTCCCACGGAGAGCGGCACCCTGAGCAATGTAGGCATCGCCGTGGACATCGCCATTGATGACGAAGCCACCCGCATAGACGTCGGCATCGCCGTAGATGTCACCCGCGTAACGGAGGACCGACCAGCCGGTGCTGTCCTGGATAAAGTCGCCGGCAACATCACCGCTGATGTCGACAGAAGCAGAGCCGTTGACAAAGACGTCGCCGTCGATGTCGCTGAAGAAGCCCACATCGGCGTAACCAGATTCGTTGACGACCAGGTCGCCCACGATGTCACCATTGATGGTGCCGGTGGCGGTACCGCTGATATACACATCCCCCGCGACATTACCAGCGGCGGTCAGAGTGAAGTCGCTGGAGTTGTTGGCAATCAAGTCGCTGTTCAGATCGCCACGGATCAAGGCATAGGAGGAATCATTGAGGGTTACGTCACCGTCGACATCGCTCCAGAAACCAATTTCGAGCGAAGAGGTGTTGAAGGCGGAGATACCCCCCGTTACATCACCAAAAATCTCCGCGTCGGCATCATCACTGAGGTAGACGTGGCCGTCCACATCGCCCGTGATAGTAAGCTCGAAGGTAGCGGTGCCGCTGATGAAGACGTCATTGTCAACATCGCCCGAAACGGAGACGTGGGACGTGTTGCCGGCGTTGATAAAGCCGTCGGTCTCACCGCTGATGATGAGCTCGGCGTCGCCGTTGACGTAGTTGTTCGAAGCGGAGAAGTACGAGATCTCCAATGTGCCGGAGTTGACAACCGTGCCACCAGTGTAGGTGTTGTAGCCGCTAAGCTCGGTGTAGCCGGTGCCGTTGTGAATGACCGCGCCGACCCCGCCGGAGATGGAGCCGGAAAGCTCAACCGCGCCGCTCTGCACGAGGTTCACATCGCCTTCGGTGTCGATGTTATTCGCAAACAAGCTGCCACCAGCAAGATTGAGCGTGAGCTCGCCCGAGCCCGAAACGAATACATCGCTGCCCCCGTCGATCGAGCCCGTCACCCCGTTGCCGATGGTGAGGTGCCCCTCTTCGACAAAGGTGTCGCCGGTGTAGCTGTTGTCGCTGGTGATGAGAACATCGTTGCTGGTGATCTTGCGGAGATCGCCGGAACCGGTGAGATCGACATCATTGACCGTACCGTAGGCGAGGACGAAGTCAGCACCTGCACCGTCAAAGATCGGGGTGTTGATACCGTTGATGACCGCACCATCGGAAAGGTGCAGACCGGTCGCATCGACCACCAGACCGTTGATCTCGTACGGGGTGTTGCTGTCATTCACCGTCAACGCGAAGGCGCTGGCGGCCATCATCGCCGAGGCGAGGAGGGCTGCAGGCGCTTTGCCGCGAAGCACGGAATGGCTCTTATTGAGGGTTTTGCTGGTTTTCATGAATGGTGTGTTAGAAATCGCTTTTCGAGATGTTCTGGTTGTTGGTTTTTTTGTTGGGGAAACGTTCGCAAACCTCCCCTTCTGCACGTGAGGAGGCTGAAATCCCGCTACGTCTAACAATGTTAGCCGCAGAGAGTCAACGAAATCTGGCGGATTTACCTCAGGGAGATTCCCCCTTGCTTACAGAGGGAAACCCCGAGCTTTCCCGGCAGTGGGTTAAGCAAATGCAATGCCAGCCCAACCGGTAATGAGAAACCGTCAGCGGTGGCTGCTATTACAGCCGCCTTTGCCCTTGCAAGAGTTTTTGCCCTTGCACCCGTTATCACTCCCGCCGCAGCCGCCTTGGCCTTTACACGCATTTTTACCTTTGCAGGAGTGAGCCCCCTTCTCCGGGGTGGCTGGAGTTTCCGCCGGGGTGCCCGCGTTGGCTTTGCCGCCGCCGCAGCACGAGCCTGCCTGAGCCGTGACGGCCGCAGCGCCGGAGAAAAGCCCAGCCATGGCAGCGCTGACAACGAGGAGTTTCTTTCTGGATGTCATAAAGATATTTGCGAGGAGAAAAGGGGATGCAGGCGCGGAGCCTACCCCAACACGCCCCACGGAGCAAGCGCGCCCGGAAGGACTCGAACCTTCGACCGGCGGATTAGAAATCCGCTGCTCTGTCCTGCTGAGCTACGGGCGCTGTAAAGACGTTGTTCTGCCAAAACTTGAACCAAAACCCAAGGCAGAAAGCAAAAGGGCGATCCCTTTCTTTGAAGGTATCGCCCTTTTGAAAAAATGAAGTAGCAGAGAAGCGGCTTAACGCTTGGAGAACTGGAACCGCTTGCGCGCACCGGGCTGGCCGGACTTTTTGCGCTCTTTCATACGCGGATCGCGGGTAAGCAACCCTTCGGTCTTGAGCTGGCCACGGAGGTTGGCATCCACATCGAGCAGCGCACGAGCAATCCCAAGGCGGACAGCGCCAGCCTGACCATTAACCCCGCCGCCGGAGGCGGTGGCGGAAACGTCGTAGCTGGTCGCCAGCTTGGCCACGCTCAGCGGGGCAACCACTGCGTTCTGCAACGAGATGGTGGGGAAGTATTCCTCAAACGGGCGACCGTTGATTTCGATCTTGCCGGTTCCCGGAAGCAGGCGGACGCGGGCGACGGCGGTCTTGCGGCGGCCGGTTGCGCTGAAGGTGGTGGTGGAACTCATAGAAAAATGCGGTTGGCTAAAAGCAAAGGTTTAGATACCCACCGGGGTCGGGCTCTGGGAGGCGTGGGGGTGGGCCTCTCCGGCGTAGACCTTTACCTTGGTGAATACCCGGCGGCCAAGGCGGTTGTGCGGGAGCATGCCACGAACAGCGCGCTCGACGAGCAGCTCGGGCTTGCGGGCGCGGCGAGCGCGGACGGTCTCGCTCTTGTGGCCGCCGACATACCCGGAGAAGCTGGTGTAGACCTTGGCCTCTTCCTTCTTGCCGGTGAGGCGCACCTTGTCGGCGTTGATGACGATCACGAAGTCGCCCGTATCGACATGCGAGGTGTAGATGGCCTTTTCTTTACCACGGACAAGGTTGGCCACTTTGACGGCAACGCGCCCCAGTACTTGGTCTTTGGCGTCGATCACCCACCACTTGCGGTCCACCTCGTTGGCTTTGGCTGAAAATGTCTTCATAGAAAAGGCTGTCAAAAAGAAGGGAAAGGGCGAGCAAACTAGGGTGCCCCCCTTCCCGTGTCAAAGGGATTTTGCCGGTTTTGGCAATTTTTTGCATCCGGCAGGCGTGACGGTTTAAAAACACAACCTTTTCGCGGCGCAAGAAGGGAGGTTTATAGACCGACCCGCCACCCGGCAAGCGCGAAAACCGCCTTTCGATCTTAAAAAAGTGGTGGCTCGACTTTTGCCCCCCTCGTGGGCAGCATTTCGGCTCTATCTATTATGCACATCTTCGTTACCGGCGGTGCCGGGTACATCGGCAGTATTTGCGTCGAGGAACTTCTCGCCCTTGGCCACAAGGTCACGATTTTTGATAATCTCTCTGAAGGGCACCGCCTCGCGGTAGACCCTCGGGCCACGCTGGTGGAGGGAGATCTGCAAACACCCGGCGCGGTGGAGGCGGCGCTGCGGCAAGCCGCGCCAGATGCGGTGATGCACTTCGCGGCCAATGCGCTCGTGGGCGAATCGATGGAGAACCCTTCCAAATACTTCCGCAATAATGTCTACGGGGGGCTCAACCTTCTGGATGCGATGGTGGCTACGGGGGTGAAGCGGTTTGTCTTTTCCTCCACGTGCGCCACGTTTGGCCCGCCGGAGCGGGTGCCGATCGATGAAAGCCTGCCGCAACGGCCGATCAACCCGTATGGGGAGTCGAAGCTGATGTTCGAGAAGATCCTGCGTTGGTATGACGAGATCCACGGCATCCGCTTTGTGGCGCTGCGCTATTTTAACGCTGCCGGGGCCACGGAAGCCTACGGCGAAGACCACCGCGTGGAGACCCACCTCATCCCCAACATCCTCAAAGTGGCGCTCGGCCAGAAAGAGCACGTGGAAATTTATGGGACGGACTATGAAACGCCGGATGGCACCTGCATTCGCGACTACATCCATATTGTAGACCTCGCGCAGGCGCACATCCTCGCCCTAGGGGTGGAGAAGAGCGCCTTCTACAACCTCGGCACCGGCGGCGGCACCAGCGTGCGCAAGGTGATCGCCACTTGCGAACGGGTGACGGGCAAGCCGATCCGCGTCGTAGAGAAGCCGCGCCGCCCGGGAGACCCGCCGTTGCTCATCGCGGGGTCCGAGAAGATCAAACGCGAGCTCGGGTGGCAGCCGAAGTATGAGTCGATCGAAAAGATCATCCAAAGCGCCTGGGCGTGGCACGTGAAGCACCCTCACGGGTACGGGGACTAGGGGCCACGGTTCGTCGCGAAAACGGGCAACTGTAGGGCGTCTCGGTGAGACGCCATGGGGTTGGACTGCCGTCTCACAGAGACGGCCTATAATTTGCCCACACGTGGCGTGGCTTGGAACTGTAGGGCGTCTCGGTGAGACGCCGTGGGGTTGGACTGCCGTCTCACAGAGACGGCCTACAATTCACGTTTTGCGGCATCCCGGCGCCGAAGGCAGCGGTTTGACCTTGGATAGCGGAGATCCCTTCCTTACGGCAGTAAACCCAAGCCCCCCTACGGCACGCGCAGCACCTTGCCGGTGTAGGGGGAGACGATCTCGGTGCCCGAGGGGTAGCCGGTAACGTCGATCTTCCCCGCATCGGGCGCGTCCGGGTCGGTCATCCAGTGGTTTTCCGGCTTCGCTGACGGCATAGGGGTGCGGTTGAAGACTTCGTTGACCTCTAGAAGATACCACGTGGCCCGCTTCTCCTCCGGGCGGAGGTCGCCGTAGACAAGTGTCTCGCCCGAGCGCATCTCGGCTTGGGCTTCCGCCCGCTGCACCAGAAACTTGGGGATAAAGGGGGGCTTCATCTGTTGCAGCCTCCGGTAGCGCTCGGAGCCGACACCGCCTCCCAGCGGGAGGGCGGTGTACTCCCCCGTGGATAGTGCCGTATACCCGGCAAGGTGAGTCCAGCTCGCCTCCATCTGCAACGTCACAGGCGCGCCTCCCTCGCCACCGCTGGCAATGGCCCGCAAACCAATGCCGAGCTTGCGCATTTCAAAGTGAGTAGGCACCGGGGGGAGCACTTCTCCAGAAGCATCCGCTGCGGCATCCCGGTATTTGGTAGGATAGTTAAACTCCCGGACACCCTCAAAGAGCGCCTCGTTCCCCGGCATCGTATTGGCCGAGCCGAAATCTATCACAGCCCCTCCAGAGGGGAAACGTTGCTCGGCCCGCGCCAGCTCCTCTGCGGTCAGGACAAACGGGCCGGGGCCCCTCTTTCCAAACGCGGCCTCCATCTGCCCCACCGTTGCGTCCTGAAGATCCACCACCCGCGCGGAGATCTGGAAGTACCGCTTCACCGTCTCCACACCGTCAAAAACGGTCGGCGCAAGCATGGATACCCAAAGCCATCGGTGGCGCTCCTCCGCCCCCTCCTTCGGCAAGCGAAGTACAATGGAAGCACCCGGCTGAGCCGGAAGCCCGCCGTACTCAGCCCGCCGGGTGCTAAACTTGGGCAAGGGCAGCTCCCCCTCCCCCTGCTGGGCAAACCCCTCAAACTCCGTCCACTCCGCCTTAACCCGCAAGGTCCCCTCCTTCTCCCGCTCGATGTCGGCGGAGGCACCCGTGTTCCGCGTTTCATAAACAGCCGGGGTGCCCCCCTCTTTGCCTGGGGAAACCGGATAACGAAGCTCGCGCGTGATCTCCACCGACACTCTGTAGCGGCGCAGCGAAACGGTAGGCATGCTCAGAAGATCCACTCCCTTCATCCTATTGAGCTTCTTTAGCAACGCCTCGGCCTGCGCCTCGTTGAGCACCCCCTTTTTACCGCCAAGCCGGGCCACCTCGGCCTCCAGCTCTTGCGCGGCGTCGGGCGGCATCTCCAACATCCGCACCTGCACGGCCACCTCCTCCGGTTCGCCTATGGCCACCTCCTTTGGTTCGCCTATGGCCAAAGGCGGGGGCGGCGTGGCCCGGGTGGTGGCAAGCCCAAGGAGAAGCGCCCCTGCGGCCACCCCTACCGCACCGCGCCACGCGGCCCGGGGGGTGAATACCGCGATGGCTCGCACACGGCCACGGAGGTTGTGCCCGCCATCGGCCATCCCAAGGCCCACCCGCTGCCCGGCGACCAAGCGCGCGGTTTTGAGCAAGGTCTCGCCATAAGCCGGGGCGGCCTCGGGCCCGAGCCGGGAGAGCGCCCAATCATCACACGCCAGCTCGCGTTCCTGCCGGGCTTGCCATGCGGCTATCCAAATGAGCGGGTGCCACCAATAAAGAGCACGCGCGCCGAGGAAGAAAACCTCCACCCAAAGATCGCCCCGCCGGGCGTGGCCCAGCTCGTGGAGCAGCACGTGGCGCAGTTCCCCCGCATCCGCCCCCTCCACCCACGCTTGGGGGAGGAGGATGCGTGGCCGCCAAAGCCCACAAAGCACCGGCGCGGCGAGCGCATCGTGCCGCCCGAGGGCCACACCTCTACGCCAGCGCGTGGGGAGGCTCTCCCAAACGGCGAGCAGGCGTGCGTCCTCACACGCCACCGCCCCGGCGCGCAGCCGTGCCGCGTGCCGCGCCCGAAGCGCTACCAACCCTAGCCCCACCACCGCACCTCCCAGCCAAACCGCGAAAGCCCACTCCCCCACCCCCCAGCCTGCCGGAGCGGGTGCGGGCACCGGAGCCTCGCTACCAACCGGCGCTTGCTCTACGACAGGTGCGGCCACTACTGACACCCGCCGCTCCACCTCCGGCGCGGCCCCATGTCTGAGCGCGCCCCACTTCGCCTCCGGCACCCACGGCACCAATAGCCGCACTGCCACCAGCACCCAAAGCCACGCCACCGCCCCACTCCCCGCCCAGCGGCGCAGCGGCCCGCGCAGCACGAGCAGCCCCGCCACCGCCAGCGCCCCCACAAGCGCCCCCTCCCACCACGCGGCGGGCATGGTTAGCGCCCTCCTTTCCGCTTCTCCAACAGGCGGCGCAGCTCGGCCACCTCGGTGTCGGAAAGCTCCGCGCTCTCGCAGAAATGCGCGAGCAACGGGGCCGTAGCCCCCCGGAAGACGCGCTGGAGAAAGCTCTCGCTCTCCTGCCGCACACATGCCTCGCGGCTAAAGCGCGGGGTGTAGAAATTGACCCGCCCCTCGCGCCGCACCTCCAGCACACCTTTCTGCTCCAGCCGGGCGAGAAACGTCCCCACCGTTTTGGCGTGCCAACGGCTGCCCGAAGCCTGCACCAGCTTGCGAAAGACCTGCGGGCCGCTCATCGGCGCGCCCTCCCACAGGGCGTTGAGCACCTCCCACTCGGCAGAAGAAATTTTAGGGATTTCCATAGGCTTACAAATGTAAGTAATGCTTTTCCTACATTTGTAAGGAAAGCGTCAAGCCGATATTTTCCGCGTATCCGGGGTTGCGCGGGGGGCGGCGAGGCGTTAGAAACGGAGTCTCTCCCCGGGGCAATTCACCGTATTCCCAAAGCCCACAAAGTAGTTATTTTCATGTCCGTTCTTGTTGGTAGAAAAGCGCCTGATTTCAGCACCTCCGCCGTCCTCAAAGGGGGCAAAATTGTTGAGAACTTCACCCTGAGCCAGTTTCACGACAAAAAGTACGTCGTGCTCTTCTTTTACCCGAAGGATTTCACCTTCGTCTGCCCGACCGAGCTGCACGCCTTCCAGGCCAAGCTGGCGGAATTCCAGAAGCGGAATGTGGAAGTCATCGGCTGCTCTACGGACACGGCCGAGAGCCACTGGGGTTGGCTCCAGCTCCCCAAAGAGCGCGGCGGCATCGGCGGCGTGGAGTACACGCTGCTGGCCGATGCCAACAAGACCGTCTCGGCGGCTTATGGCGTGCTTAACGGCGAGTTTGGCCTTGATGATGAGGGGAACCTCACCGCTTCGAGCGAGATGATCGCCTACCGTGGCCTCTTCCTCATCGACCGCGACGGCACCGTGCGCCACCAGCTCGTAAACGACCTGCCGCTGGGCCGCAGTGTGGATGAAGCGCTACGCATTGTAGACGCGCTCCAGTACTTCGAGCAGCACGGCGAAGTCTGCCCGGCCGATTGGGCCGCTGGCAAAGAGGGCCTCAAGGCCGACTTTGAAGGCGTGGCCGCCTACCTTTCCCGGAACTAACTAATATGACGACGTTAAGCTGATCGCGGCAGGAACGCGTGCGAAGCGTAAGTTGTAGGCCGTCTCTGTGAGACGGCAGTCCAACCCCGTGGCGTTTCACAGAAACGCCCTACAATCTCCGACACTCGCACCGACCTTTCAAACGATCCAACGTAGTCATACTAACCGGCTTTAATTTAAAAAACCGCTCCCCCCCGTAAAAAGGGAGGAGCGGTTTTTGTTTTTGATTGAATCTGGAGAGGCTACCCTTTGAGGCAATCATCCAGCCAGCCGAGGAGCTCGGTGATGCTGGCCTCCGTCTCGTCTCCCATGTTGGAGAGCCGGAAGGTCTGCCCCTTGAGCTTGCCGTAGCCACCATCAATGGCGACATGGTGGCGCTCCTTGAGCCGGGCGACAAATGCGGCAACATCGATGCCCCGGTTGTTCTTCACGCAGGTGAGCGATTTGGAGCGGTACCCCTCCGGTGCAAAGAACTCGAAGCCGTTGGCCACCACCCAGTCGTGGACCATGGCGTTGAGCTTGGCGTGCCGGGCGTGGCGCGCCTCCACCCCTTCGGAGAAAATATCCTCCAACTTGGAGCGCAAGGCGTAGATATGGCCGATGGAGGGGGTGCTCGGCGTCATGTCATCCGCCTGGTTTTTCTTGAACTCCAGAAAGTCGAAGTAGTAGCCCCGGTCCTTCTGCCCTGCGGCGCGGGCAAATGCTTTCTCCGAGGCGGCAAAGAGCGCGAGCCCGGGCGGCATCGCAAGCGCCTTCTGGCTGCCGGTAAGGAGGACATCGATCCCCAGCTCATCCATGGCGATCGGTACGACAGAGAAGGAGGAGACGGTATCCACCACGAGCACGACTTCCGGGTACTTGCGCACCACGGCGCATAGCTCGGCCAGCGGGCTCATGACGCCGGTGGAAGTTTCGTTATGAATGAGCGTGACGGTATCGAACTCCCCAGTGGCGAGCTTGGCATCGAGCGCTTCGGGCAGGATCGGTTGCCCCCACTCGACTTGCAGCCCTTCGGCCTCTTTGCCACAGCGGCGCGAGACATCCAGCCACTTGTCGGAAAAAGCGCCGTTCATGCAGTTGAGCACTTTTTTGGAGACGAGGTTGCGGATCGCCCCTTCCATGACGCCCCATGCGGAGGAGGTGGAGAGGAAGACCGGCTGCTGGGTGCCAAAGAGGGTCTGCAACTGCTGCTGGATGCCGCCGTAGAGTTTTTTGAAGTCTCCGGAGCGGTGCCCAATCATCGGCTGGCAAAATGCGGCATACGTCTTGGCCGAAACCTCGACCGGACCGGGGATGAAGAGCTTGGTGTGTGGCATGTAGGGTATCAATAAAGGCCCCCCGGGGGCCGGGCGTAGGTGCCGCGACCCCGGGGGAGGCGGACCAGTAAAGGGCATTCGCGCCCGTTCGCAAACGCCTTTTTAGTAACCATCGGGTTACCCCAAGCCGCATGGTTGCTTGCTCTACTCGCTCTGGTAGCCGCCTGTGGCAGCCGGCCCGGAAGCGGCCCCGCGAGGCTGCGGCACGGTGTACCCGGCCTCGCGCCAGGCTTGGGCGATGGCCCCCAGATCGCGAATCGGCACGGTGCCGGGCTCATCCCGCCATTGGGAGATGAAGCGCTCGGTGTAGAAAAGGCACGGCACTCCGAGCGCGGGGCTGCGGCGGGTGTAGTCGAGCCAGATGTCGTAATTGGTGTGCACCCAGTCGTCCGTATCGATGGGGAAGCCGGGTAGCGCGGCGCGGGAAAGGTCGCACCGGGCTTTCATGGCGGCCATCAGGTCTTCGGGGACGACGCCCATGTCATGAATGCGTGTCATGTCATAGGTATCATGAAAGTACGGGTGGACGGTGCTGCTGGTAATGAGCGCGTCTGCCTTGGCGGCCTTGGCGGCGTCGTAGATCGTCTTTTGGTAAAGGTGCAGCAGCTCGATCCCCCACGGCCCCGGCGTGCGGCGCACTTCGCCCACGGGCTCGGTGGCCACCTCAAGAAAGCCGAACCGTGGGCACCACCGGGCCGCGTTGCGGTTGGGGCTGTAGGAGAGCTGGTCGATCTTGAAGCCATCGGCGTCGAGCCCTTCGGGGCTCAGAAGGTGGGTAACGCGGCGGATCAGCGCCTCCCGGTAGCCGGGGTGGCATGGGTCTGCCGTCCACTCCCGCCCATCTCCCAGGATGAGCTGCTCTTCAGGCAACCCATCCCAAAGCCAGGTGCCGAGCCAAAGGAGCACTTTGCGCCCGGCCTCGTGCTGGCGGCGGATGAAGCCACGCAAATCGGGCCAGCGGATCGGGTCGGGCTCCCAAACGCCGGTGAGCGACCAGCCGCCATCAATCGTCACCGTACCGATCGGCACGTCCTCTGCCTCGAAGCGAGAGATCCACCGCTCATACAACCCCTGGATGCAGTAGGCCATGGCGCGTCGCTCGGGGCCGACGCCCTCCTGCCACATGGCGTGGGCCACCTGGTCGCCCCAGCCGCAGTAGATGGGGCGCAGCCACCAATCGGGCACCGGGCGTTCGTGGCGGCTCTCCGGGTACTGCTGCGCGAGCCCGGCGGCAAGCAGCTCGTACCACGGCGTCTGCACTTCAAAGGGGATGAGCAAGGCGTGGACTTTCTCGGCAATGACGGTGGGATCTGTCACCCCCTCAAGGTCGAGCACGATGCGCACGCCATCCGCAGAGGCGGTGAAAGTGGCTTCATTCCACAAATGCGCCCCAGCCTCCGCGCCCACGCCGAGGAACCAGCGCCGCCCTCCCCCTTCAAGCCCGACGGCGATCGGGGGTGGCGAGTATTTGGAGCTGGTGAGCTCATTGACGCGGATGCCGATCGGCAACGCCTGCGGCACCGGGTACGGCTCGGTACGGTGCGCGCGGGAAGGGCTGGGGTTCCAGATCAGCGCGGGGGTAAACCCAAGGTCAGCCGAAGAGAGGTTCAGCTCCAGAGCCGCTCCAGCGGGCTGGAGTGGGTAGCGAGTCGCTTTCATAAAGAGGAGGAGAGGACGACCTGCGCAACGGCGTAGGCCTCCGTATGGCTCAGGCTCAGCCAGATATGGCCCACCCCGCGCTGCCGCGCCAGCTCGGCCCCGGCCCCGTGCAGACGCACGCCGGGCGCGCCGTTTTCATCACGGGTGACTTCGATATCCGTAAACCCGATCTGCCCGCCGATGCCGGTGCCAAACGCTTTGGCGACAGCCTCTTTGGCGGCAAACCGCACGGCAAGGTGCGGCACGGGGTTGCGCATGGCGGCGCAATACTCGCGCTCGGCGGGGTGGTAGACGCGGTTGAGAAATGCCTCCCCAAACCGCTCCTGCGAAGCGGCGATGCGGGCGTTCTCCACAAGGTCCACGCCGATGCCGAGGATGCCTGACATGGGAAAGAAAACCCCTAGGCTCGCATGGCAGCCACCATCTCCAAAACCGCCTGCTCCAGCCCCACAAAGAGGGAGCGACAGACGATGGAGTGGCCGATGTTGAGCTCCACCAAGTGCGGCACCGGGCGGATGAGGGCGATGTTTTCGTAGTTAAGCCCGTGTCCGGCATTGACGATAAGCCCCAGCGCGTGGGCATGCGCGGCGGCAGAAGAGATGCGCGCGAGCTCCCGCAGGCGGGCCTCGCCGGTGGCGTTGGCAAAGGCACCGGTGTGCAGCTCGACCACTTCCGCGCCCAGGGCGGCCGAAGCCTCCAACTGCGCGGCATCCGGCTCCACAAAAAGGCTCACGCGGATGCCCGCGCCCCGCAGCCGCTCCACGGTGGGGGCCAGCGCGGCGCTTTGGCCCACCACATCAAGCCCGCCCTCGGTCGTCACTTCCGCGCGGTTTTCCGGCACGAGGCAGACATCTGCCGGGCGCACCCGCAGGGCGATCTCGACGATCTCCGGGGTGTTGCCCAGCTCAAGGTTCATCTTGGTGGTCAGCGTTTCGGCAAGGCGGGTGACATCGGCATCCTGAATGTGCCGACGGTCTGCCCGGAGGTGGATGGTGATCCCCTCCGCCCCCGCGCGCTCGCAGATAGCGGCGGCGGCAATGAGGTCGGGCTCGCTGTTGTGGGAGCCGTACATCCCCGCATAACGCGCCTGCCGCAAGGTGGCTACGTGGTCGATGTTGACGCCTAGGGAAAGGGTATTCATCACACGCTCTAGTGGCGGAAGTGGCGCACGCCGGTGAAGACCATGGCGAGCTTGCGCTCATCGGCCGCGGCGATGACCTCCGGGTCGCGCACAGAGCCACCGGGCTGGATGGCAGCCGTAGCCCCCGCCTCGGCCGCGGCGATGAGGCCGTCTGCAAAGGGGAAGAAAGCATCACTGGCGACGACGCTCCCCTCCAGCGAGAGGCCCGCATCCTTCGCCTTCCAGATGGCGATGCGCGAAGCATCCACCCGTGACATCTGCCCCGCGCCGATGCCCAGCGTGCGGTCTTTGCCGACGTAGACGATGGCGTTGGATTTGACGTGTTTGACGACCTTCCACCCGAAGAGCATCGCCTTCATTTCATCTGCCGTGGGGGGGCGTTTGGAGACGACTTTCTCCTCCAACCCGCCGTTAAGCGTCTGGCGGTCCTTATCTTGCACGAGCACGCCACCGATGACGGAGCGAATGTCGAGCGCCTCTTTGTCCTCTGCGACGGAGAGCTTGCGCATGAGGCGCAGGTTCTTCTTCTTCTGCAACAGGGCACGCGCCTCGGGGTCGAAATCCGGGGCGATGATGACTTCGGAAAAGATCTCGCTAATGGCCTTGGCCAGCGCCTCGGTGAGCGGGCGGTTGCAAATGATGATGCCGCCAAACGGAGCCTGCTTGTCGGTGGCAAACGCTTTATCCCAAGCGGCCCGCAAGTCGGCATCGCTGCCGACGCCACACGGGTTGGTGTGCTTGAGGATGGCGACAGTCGGCTCGGAAAATTCATCCATCAGCTCCGAGGCAGCGGTGATGTCGAGGATGTTGTTAAACGAAAGCTCTTTGCCGTGGAGCTTCTGGAAGTGCTCCTCAAAATCGCCATACAAGGTGGCGTTCTGGTGCGGGTTCTCGCCGTAACGGAGGCGCGCAGCCACCGGCAGGGAGACGGAGAAGGAGCACGTCGTCTCCTGCTCTTTGTTGAGGAAGTTGGCAATGGCGCCGTCGTACTTCGAGGTGGTGACGAAGACTTTGATGGCAAGGCGCTCGCGGAGTTTGATCGTCGTCTCCCCATCGTTATCCTCAAGGCTTTGGAGGACGTCGGCATAGTCTGCCGGGTCCACCACGACGGTAACGGAGCGGTAGTTCTTGGCCGCGCTGCGGAGCATGGAGGGGCCGCCGATGTCGATCTGCTCGATGGCTTCCTCCAGCGTCACCCCTTCTTTGGCGACGGTGGCTTCAAACGGGTAGAGGTTGACGACGACGAGATCAATCGGCTCGATGCCGTTTTCCTTGGCCTGCGCTTCGTGCGAAGCATCGCCCCGGACGTAGAGGAGGCCGCCGTGGACTTTGGGGTGCAAGGTTTTCACCCGCCCGTCCATAATCTCGGGGAAGCCAGTAAAGCTGGAGATCTCCACACACGCCACCCCGCTCTTTTGCAGGAGCTTGGCGGTGCCGCCGGTGGAGATAATCTCTACACCGCGGGCGGCCAATGCCTGGGCAAACTCCAGGAGGCCGGTCTTGTCGGAAACGGAAATCAGTGCGCGCTTGATCTTCATGGGAAAGGGGCCAACGGTAGAGGCCGCTTGCCCCCCGGTCAATGCCGGAGCCGCAGGGCATTGGCGATGACGGAGACGCTGCTCAGCGCCATGGCCACGCTGGCCACCATCGGGTTGAGCAGCACGCCCCACACCGGGTAAAGCACCCCGGCGGCAATGGGGATGCCGAGCGCGTTGTAAAGGAACGCAAAGACGAGGTTCTGCCGGATATTGCGCAAGGTGGCGCGGCTCAGGGAGATAGCCTCGACGATGCCGCGCAAGTCCCCCTTGACCAGGGTGACACCCGCGCTTTCGATGGCGACATCCGTCCCCGTGCCCATGGCGATGCCAACATCGGCGGCGGCAAGGGCGGGTGCGTCGTTGACGCCATCTCCCGCCATGGCCACGAGGCCCCCGGCCCGCAAGCGATCCACCGCGCCACGCTTTTGCGCGGGGGTGATGTCGGCGATCACCTCATCAATGCCCAACTCGGAGGCGACGCGGCGGGCGCTCCCGGCATTATCCCCGGTAAGCATGACGACCTTGAGCCCCAGCTCGTGCAGGGTGCCGATCGCCTCGGCGCTACCGGGTTTGATCGGGTCGCTTAGCGCCAATACCCCGGCGGCCCGCCCGCCCGTGGCGATGTACACCAGTGAAGCCCCGGCCTCCCGCAACGGCGCGGCAAGCACCTCCAGCGCCGCAAGGCCCTCTACCCCGGCCTCGGCAAGGAAGGCCCCCTTCCCCGCCAGCACAAGAGTGCCACCGACCGTGCCGCGCACGCCGTGGCCGGTGAGGGACTCGAACTCCCCCGCAGGCTCCACCGCCAGCCCGCGCTCCCGCGCCGCGCGGGTGATCGCCTCCGCCAGCGGGTGCTCGCTCAGTGCCTCTACCGCAGCGGCGTAGCGCAGCAGCTCGGCCTCGGCCACGCCCTCGGCGGCCACGAGCCGGGTGAGCACGGGGCGGCCCTCCGTAAGCGTGCCTGTTTTATCCACCGCCAGCGTGCGCACCTTCTCCAAAAGCTCCAGCGCTTCGGCATCGCGGATAAGCACCCCACGCCGCGCACCGCGCCCTACGCCAACCATGATCGACATCGGCGTCGCCAACCCAAGCGCGCAGGGGCATGCGATGATGAGCACCGCCACCGCCGCCCCCACTGCAAATGCCAAGCCCGCCCCCACCCAAAGCCACACGCCAAAGGTGAGCATCGCCACTCCCACCACCACCGGCACAAACCATCCGGCCACCGAGTCCGCCAGCCGCTGGATCGGCGCGCGGCTCCGTTGCGCCTGTGCAACTAGCGCGATGATCTGCGAAAGGAGCGTCTCCGAGCCTACGCGCCGAGCCTCCATGATGAGCGCGCCCGTGCCGTTGACGGTACCGCCCGTTACCTCCGCGCCCGGCTCTTTGGTGATGGGCATCGGTTCGCCCGTCATCATCGCTTCATCCACGGCGCTGCGCCCCTCGAGCACCACGCCATCTACGGGGATCTTCTCGCCCGGGCGCACGCGCAGCCGGTCCCCCACGGCCACGGCCTCCAGCGGCACGTTCTCTTCGCCCCCACCCTCCACAAGCCGCAGGGCCGTGCGCGGGGCCAGCCCCATGAGCGCCTGCAAGGCCCCTTGAGTCCGCTCGCGAGCACGCAGCTCCAGCACCTGCCCCAGCAGCACGAGCACAGTGATGACCGCCGCCGACTCAAAATAAACCGCACCATGCGCGCTCGCCCCCGGCAGCCACCCCGGCGCAAGGAGCACCCCCACACTGTACCCATACGCCGCCAGCACCCCCAGCGAGATGAGGGTAAACATATTCGCATACCCCGCCTTTAGCGCCGCCCACGCCCGTGCGAAAAAGGGCGCGCCCGCCCAGAAAACCACCGGCGTACTCAAAAGAAACTGCGCCCAGTGCGAAACGGCGTGGGGAATTTCGCGCAGCCCCGGCAGCATCCCCCCCATTGCCAATACAAAGACGGGCAACGCCAGCGCCGCGCCAATGCGGAAGCGGCGCTGCATATCGCGCAACTCGGCATCGGGCTCCTCCCCCTCTTCCGGGGGGAAGGCGGGGTTGCGCTCCAACGCCATACCGCATTTGGGGCAGGTGCCGGGGCGTTCAGACTCCACGCCGGGGCACATCGGGCAGAAGTACCGGGCACCCGAAGGTGGCACCACCGGTTCGTTGGAATGGCCCCCGCAGCAAGATCCCGTTTTCATACCCTCTACCATACTTTGCTTGTCGCCTCCCCCGCAAGGCAGGCATACTTCGGCCACCAACCCGGTCCACGGGTTATCGTTCTTGCCCGTGAAGGAATTTGCTTCATGATTTATAAACTGCCCCGCTGGGTTTGGCTGGGAGGCGCGGTGTTGGCGTTTATCGCCGGGATGATCAACGCCGTGGGCCTGCTTGGCTTCCAGCACCAAGCCGTGTCGCACCTTACGGGGACGACCTCCATGGTCGGCCTCGCCATTGCCAACTTCAACGCGGCGCAGTTTCTTCATTTCACCGCTGTCCTCCTCTCCTTCCTTCTGGGGGCGGTGCTAAGCGGGTTTATCGTGCAGGACAATACCCTCAAGCTCGGGCGGCGCTACGGGGCGGCGCTCTTGCTGGAGTCGGCCCTGCTCTTTCTCGCCGTGCCGCTGCTCAACCACACCAATGGGTGGGGAGATTGCCTCGCCTCCTGCGCCTGCGGGCTGCAAAACGCGATGGCCAGCACGTATAGCGGCACGGTCATCCGTACCACGCATGTTTCGGGGATGTTTACGGATATCGGCATCTCGCTCGGCCACCTGCTGCGCCGCCTCCCCGTAGAGACCCGGCGGCTCTGGCTTAGTACCTTGCTCATCTTGACCTTCCTCGCCGGAGGGGTGGGCGGCGCGCTGGCTTTCCAGCATTTCCGGTATGAAGCGCTCTACTTTCCCGCCACATTGACGGGGCTTGCCGGGCTGGGGTACAGCCTCTACCAGTTTCTTAGAGGGAGGTGAGCGTGCCCCATTCTTTGGGGGAGAGCCCGCTTTCGCAGGTGGTGGAGCCTAGGGGATGATCGCCTGCCGCTAATGCGGCAGCCGCTCCGCTTTGTGGGTTCGCTTCGCGAACTGGTTTGAGGAAGCCGCTTGCGCGGCGGCGGTCGAACCTTCGGTTCGAATCTGGGAGGGACTTATCTGCGACGCTTTGCTTTCGCAGATGGTGGAGCCTAGGGGATTCGAACCCCTGACCTCCTCAATGCCATTGAGGCGCTCTACCAACTGAGCTAAGACCCCATCTGCGCTCCCCTCCGGTGGGAAAGAGGGTGGCAGAATAGCCGTGCGCTTTGGTTTTTCAATGCTTTTTTTGACGTTTTTTATTCTCCGCCCCGGACCCGCTCCACAAAGCCTCGTGCGGCCTCCCGAATGCTCTGGCCCACGGTGGCGGCAGGCGAGACAAACTTGGGCGTAAACCACGGAAAAAGGCCCACCAGGTCGTAGGTAACCAGTACTTGTCCATCACACGCTTCCCCCGCACCGATGCCAATGGTGGGGATGCGCAACGACTGGGTGACTTGCGCCACCACTTCAGGTCGCACCAGCTCGATGACGACGGCCAATGCCCCGGCTGCTTCGACGGCAAGCCCATCTTCGACGATGCGCGCGGCTTCTTCTTCGGTCTTGCCTTTGATTTTGTAGCCTCCTTCCTCACGCACTTTCTGCGGGAGGAGGCCGATGTGGCCGACGAGCGGGATGCCTTCACCGACGATGGCGCGGATCTCCGCGGCTTTGGCGACACCGCCCTCCAGCTTCACGGCATCCGCCCCGGCTTCCATCAACCGGCGGGCGCTGGCGACGGCTTGCGCGGAGGTTTCGTAAGTGGCGATGGGAAGGTCGGCAATGACGGCGGCGTGCTCGGCCGCGCGCGCAACGGCGCGGGTGTGGTGGACCATTTCATCCAGCGTGACGAAGGTGGTATCCGGGTAGCCGAGGACGACCATGCCGAGGGAATCGCCGACAAGGATGGCATCCACCCCGGCTTCATCAAGGAGCTTGGCGACGGGGTAGTCGTACCCGGTGAGGACGGCGAGGCGGCGGCCTTCGGCCTTGGCGGTGCGCAGGCGGTGGAGTGGGGTGCTCATGAAAAAAGGGGCGGCCATTCGCGGGTGAAGAGGCGGACGGCGAGCTCTGAGGGGAGAGCGGCGAGCAGTTCGCCCACGGGGCGGCTCTGGCCGGGGAGAAGGAGGTCCGGGCAAATATCGGCCAAGGGCTGGAGGACGAAGCGCCGGAGGTGCAAACGCGGGTGCGGAAGCACCAGCTCCGGGAGGGCAAGCACGAGGTCTCCGGCGTAAAGGAGGTCCAAATCCAACAAGCGCGGGGCGTTACGCGGGCGGGTGGCGGGGCGGCCAAAGCGTTGCTCGATCTGCTGAAGCGCGGCGAGCAGTTGCTCCGGAGGGCCGGGGTGCTCGATCTCGATCACGCCGTTGAGGTACGCACCCGCTTCCGGCCCGCAATCGACCGGCTCGGTCTCGTACAAGGCGGAGGCGAGCGGCTCGCCCGCGCCGTGGTGGAGCAGGTGCACGGCAGCGCGGGCCTGCTGCAAGAGGGCAAGGCGCTCCCCTAGGTTGGAGCCGAAGGCGATGCCGCAGCGCATGGCTGCTTACTTGAGGCCGAGGACGTCCTGCATGTCGTACAAGCCGGGCTGCTGGGTGGCAGCCCACTTGGCGGCACGCACGGAGCCTTTGGCAAAGGTGTCGCGGCTGGAGGCTTTGTGCGTAAGCTCCACGCGCTCGCCGACGTTGGCGTAGATGACGGTGTGGTCTCCCACAACATCCCCCCCGCGTACGGCGTGCATGCCGATCTCGGTGCGGGTGCGCTCACCGACGATCCCCTCCCGCCCGTGGCGGACGTCTTCGTTATACGAAAGCTCGCGCACTTCGGCCAAAATCTCGGCGAGCCGCTTGGCGGTGCCGCTGGGCGAGTCTTTCTTGAGCCGGTGGTGCATCTCGACGACTTCGAGGTCGAACTCCGGGCCAAGGATCTCGGTGGCTTTGCGGGTGAGCCAGAAGAGGGTGTTTACCCCCACGCTGAAGTTGGGCGCAAAGACGATGGGGATGCGCGCGGCGGCTGCGCGCACGGCGGCCACTTGTGCGTCGCTCTGCCCGGTGGTGCCGATGACGAGCCCTTTGCCTGCTGCGGCACAGGCGGCGGCGATGCCGTCTGTAAGGCTGTGGTGGCTGAAGTCGATCACGGTGTCGGCCTTTTCCAGCGCGGCAGCAAAGTCGTCTCCCGCGTCGACCTCGGCAGAGACGAAGACGGCGGGGTCTTCCTTACAAGCGGCCAGGATGGCCTGCCCCATGCGCCCGCGCGCGCCATTGATGAGGATGCGCAGCGGGCTCATGAAAGAAGGCCGACTTGGGTGAGCGTCTGGCGAAGACGGGCGCTGGTTTCAGCACCCATTTCGCAAAGGGGAAGGCGCGTTTCCGGCGACATCCGCCCCAACCAACCGAGCGCGGCCTTAACGGGCACGGGGTTGGTCTCCACAAAGAGGTCGCGGAAGAGCGGGTACCACTTCTCGTGCAGCGTACGGGCAGCGGCAAAGTCGCCCTTGAGCCCGGCGTTGACCAAGGCGGCCACCTCCCCGGGAATGAGGTTGGAAGCCACGCTGATAACCCCCACGGCCCCGGTGGCCATGAAGGGAAGGGTGAGCGCATCATCCCCCGAAAGGATTTCAAACGAGGCGGGGAGCGCCTGCCGGAGCTGGCTCACGCGGTCCACACTCCCACCGGCTTCTTTGATGGCGACGATATTGGGGCACGCCTGCGCAAGGCGGCGCACCGTTTCCGCGCCGATCTCCACATTCGTGCGCCCGGGGATGCTGTAAAGAATGAGCGGCAGCTTGGTGGCCTCGGCAATGGCGCGGTAGTGGCCAAAGAGGCCCTCCTGGCTCGGCTTGTTATAGTACGGAGCTACGAGCAGCGCGGCATCGGCCCCGGCCTTCTCGGCCTCAACGGTGAGGGAGATCGCCTCGGCGGTGGCGTTGGAGCCAGTGCCTGCGATGACCTTGCAGCGCCCGCGCGCGGCTTTGACGGCCAGCTCGATAACGCGGGCATGTTCCTCATGGTCGAGCGTGGGGGACTCCCCGGTCGTGCCGACTGGCACGATGCCGTGGATCCCGTTCTCAATCTGGAACTCGATGAGTCGCTCAAAGGCCGCTTCATCGAAGCGGTTCTGGGCAAAGGGCGTGACCAACGCCGTATGGGCTCCTTCAAACATAAGTAGGGTGTAAAAAGGTGGGCAGTTTGCCAGATGCGGGGCACGGTGTCGCGAAAATAAAAGCCAACTCTCGCTCCGAGGTGTAATTCCGGCAAGCAGCCCTCACGGCTTGCGCCGGGGGCGCTTTGCCTCGTAAGGGGAGAGAAGCTCCTTGTAACGACGCGCCGCCGCAGGAGACAACTCGTAAAACAATGGATTCTTCCCGTCGTAAAAGACGATTTCGGTGCAACCAAAACAGATCAAAGCGGAGTAAACCGCTTCACCTGCCTGCCAGGAGATACAATAATCGGGATGGTAGCCCCCACAAAGTTTGGGTCCGCCATAAACTTCGATAGAATCCCGACTACCCAGTAACGCCCGAAGTTGCTCCGCATTTCGCGCCTCGACACCCGGAGTGTAAAAGGGGAAATCCCAAATCTGGCGGGTATCTTTCCGTTTGATCTCCGTGGCCAGTTGCTCCTTTTCCCACATCTGGTGGGGCAACCCTTCAAAAACCGTCAAGGTTTTGGCCGATAACGCCGTGATCCGATACGGCTGGGAGGCCTCGACCGAAGCAGCTTGCCGCCGCTGCCCCATCGCGGGAGAGACGACAAGCAACGCTAAAAGAAGGGCCACCAGCCTCATGCCCAAGCCTCTCTAAATCGCAATTTCTCCTTCGAAAACAAAGTCTGCCGGGCCGGTAAGGGTGACATTCCGGTAAGCCCCGTTGCCGCCTTCAAAAGCGACGATGAGGGTATCGCCCCCTTTCACTTTCACTTCGATCGGCCCCGCCTCTCCATCCGAAAGCTCTTGCTGGACCAGCGCAGAGGCAACCACCCCGGTACCGCAGGCAAGCGTCTCGCCCTCCACGCCCCGCTCGTAAGTACGGATGGAGATGCGCCGCCCGGCTTCCCGCTGCACAAAGTTGACATTCGTACCGCGCGGGGCAAACGCCTCGTGGTAACGCAGGGCCGCGCCGAGCCGCTCTACCTCCACGTCTTCGAGCCCGTTGACCTGGACCACCGCATGAGGCACTCCGGTGTTCACAAAGTGGACCCCTACCTTGCGCCCCCCCACCTCCAGCGTCTGCCGGAGCCGGAAATCGTGTGGCTCGCTCATCGCCAAGCGCACCAGATCCCCCTCAAACCACGCGGTGAGGGTGCCCGCCTCTGTCTCAAAGGAAAGGCTTTCGGCCCCACCCCCCGTAAGGCGCCGCGCGTAGCGGGCGAAGCAGCGCGCGCCGTTACCGCACATCTCGGCCTCGCCGCCATCGCTATTGTAGTAGCGCATGCGGAAGTCGGCCCCGCTCCGGGCGGGCTCCACGGCGAGGAGGCCATCTCCCCCCACCCCTCGGTGGCGGTCGCAAAGGTCGGCGATCTGCTCACGGGAGAGCGCAAGCGCCCCCGTGCGGTTGTCTACGACGACGAAATCATTCCCCGCCCCGTTCATCTTGGTAAAGCGCAGCATTTGGCGTTTCTCTACCATTGCCACCAAAGGTCTACAATGGGATTCGCCGATGAAATGGAGCCGCGCAAACCCGCACCCCGCTTTCAAAAAGCATCGCTTTGCCCAGCCTGTGCCCCGCTCGCCGCCTTTTCCCCTTTCGTTTTTCGAACGAATGCGGAAGAACCGTGTCTGTAGTTTTATTCGATCTTTCTTTCACCGCAGCAGCAATTTTTTCCCTCTTTAAAATCGCATGAGTAAAACAACCGAAGAAATCACGGCGGAAGTCCGGCATGCCGGGCGGTGGGTGGCCCCTCTGCAGGAAGAAGTGGCCCGGGTGGTGGTGGGGCAGAAATACCTCGTCGATGGCCTGCTCGTCGGCCTGCTCACCCATGGGCACGTGCTTCTCGAAGGCGTGCCCGGCCTTGCCAAGACGCTCACGGTGAAGACGCTCGCCTCGGCGGTGCGCACCGGCTTCCAGCGGCTCCAGTTTACGCCCGACCTCCTCCCTGCGGATTTGATCGGCACGCTCATTTACAACCCGCGCTCGGGGGAGTTTACCGTCAAACACGGCCCCCTCTTTTCCAACCTGATCCTGGCCGACGAGATCAACCGCGCCCCCGCCAAGGTGCAGAGCGCGCTCCTCGAAGCGATGCAGGAGCGGCAGGTGACGATCGGTGAGCAGACTTACAAACTGCCCGACCCCTTCCTCGTCCTCGCCACCCAAAACCCGCTGGAGCAGGAAGGCACCTACCAGCTCCCCGAGGCCCAGCTCGACCGCTTCCTGCTCAAGCTCCGCGTCGGCTACCCCTCGCGCTCGGAGGAACGGCAGATCCTCGATCTGATGGGCACCTCCTCGCCAAAGCTGGAGGTCAACGCCGTGGTGGAGCCGGCAGATGTCATCCACGCACGCGAGGTCGTCAACGCCATCTACGTGGATGACCGCGTGAAGGACTACATCGTCGATATCGTCTGGGCCACGCGCGACCCGGGCAGCTACAAGCTCCCGCTGGAGGGGATGATCCGCTATGGCGCTTCGCCGCGCGCCACCATCGCCCTCACGCTCGCGGCCAAGGCCCATGCCTTCCTCAACGGGCGCGGGTATGTGACGCCGCAGGATGTCAAGAGCATCGGGCTCGACGTACTGCGCCACCGCGTCATCGTCAGCTACGAAGCCGAGGCCGAGGAGGTCACAAGCGAAAAAATCATCGAGCGGATCTTCGCCGGTCTGCCAGTCCCCTAGCCCCGGTTTAGCCACCGGCCCCTTGCTATGCAGGACGCTAAACGCATCCTTTCCAAAATCCGTCGGCTCGAGCTCAAGACTCGCGGCCTTGTCGAAGCCGCCTTTGCGGGCCAGTACCGCAGCGTCTTCAAAGGGCGCGGGATGAACTTCGAGGAAGTACGCGAGTACCAACCGGGAGATGAAGTGCGCACGATCGACTGGAACGTCACCGCCCGGCTCGGTACTCCGTTTGTGAAGAAATTCACCGAAGAGCGCGAGCTGACGGTGATGCTCGTGGTCGATGTCTCGGCCTCGGGAGATTACGGCAGCATCCAGCTCTCCAAGCGGGAGCTGGCAGCGGAAGTGGCGAGCGTGATCGCCTTCAGCGCCATCCGCAATAACGACAAGGTGGGCCTCCTCCTCTTCTCAGACCATGTGGAGCTCTTCATCCCACCGAAGAAAGGGCGCACGCACACGCTGCGGCTCATCCGCGAGATCCTCTTCTTCCAGCCCAAAGGGCGTGGCACCGTGCCGGGCGAAGCGCTGCACTATCTCAACCGCGTGCTCACCCGTCGCTCGGTCGTCTTCCTCATTTCGGACTTTCAGACGGCGCCGTTTGAGCGGGAGCTCTCCGTCACCGCGCGGCGGCACGATCTCATTGCCCTCTCGGTGGCCGACCCGCATGAGCTGGAGCTGCCGGATGTCGGCCTCGTCACCTTCGAAGATGCGGAGACGGGCGAGCAGATCGAAGTGAACACGCACGACGCTGCCGTACGCGCCGCCTACAGCCACCTCATCCACAAACAACATGAGGAGTGGACGCGCCTTTTCCGCCGCAAGCGGATCGACTCCATCGCGCTGGAAACCGGCCGCGACTACATCCCCGCCCTGCGCAACTTCTTCCGTACCCGGGAAAGGAGGCAACGCTGATGCGCGCCTTGCTCCTCCCCCTCTTGCTGCCGCTGCATACGGCGCTGGCACAGCTCCCCGCGGCCCCGGAGCCGACGCCGGAGCTGGCCCCCATCGCCCCGCCGGTGGATGTCTTCCCCTACCCGCCGTGGATGGTCATCAGCGCGGGCACCGCTGCCGCGTTGCTGGTGGCGCTGTTTCTCTGGTGGCTTATGAAGTGGGCGGGCCGCCGCGCGACGCCGCCACTGCCGCCCCGCGAGGCCACGCTGCGCGCATTGCAAGCCTTGCGCCCTCACGCCAGCACCACGGAGCCCTACCCCTTTAGTATTGAGGTGTGCGACCTCCTGCGCCGCTATGTGACGCAGCAGTACCATATCCACGCCACCGAGCAGACTTCGCCCGAGTTTCTCTCCGCCGTCTCCGCCGCCGCGCAGTTTGGCGAGGAAGAAAAAGCGCTGCTCGCCACGTTTTTGGAAAAGGCAGACCTCATTAAATTCGCCCGCCTGGCCGCCACCAGCACCGATAGCGAGCAGCTTGTTGAGCAGGCGCTCCGCTTCGTCAAAGGGAAGGAGGTCGCAGCATGAACCCGTTTGCAGACTTCGGCATCACCTTTGCCAATCCCTGGCTGCTGGCGCTGCTGCTCCTTATCCCCGTGCTGGCGTTTTTGCGCGGGCAGTTTGGAGGCTCGGCCACGGTCGTCTTCTCCACCACGCACGTGCTCCGTTCGCTCGGGCGCGAGGCGCTCAACCGCTCGGGGAATTTCCTCAACAGCCTGCTCTACCTTGCGCTCGCGTGCCTCATCGTCGCACTGGCACGCCCGCAGAAGGGCAAGACACTCAGCACCGTGGAGGCCAGCGGCATTGATATCATGCTCGTGCTCGATGTCTCCGACTCCATGCTGGCGGAGGACTTCCATATCGGCGGGCGGCGGGCCAACCGGCTTGATGTGGTCAAAAACGTCACCGAAGAGTTCATCGCCAAGCGGCCGAATGACCGCATCGGCATCGTCGCCTTCTCCGGGCGGCCTTACCTGGTGAGCCCGCTCACGCTCGACCACAACTGGCTTATCGCCAACCTCGACCGCGTGACAACCGACACCGTCTCCGAAGAAGGCACCGCCATCGGCACTGCCATCGCATCCGGGGCGAACCGCCTGCGGGGCGATACTGCCGCCAAAAGCCGCGTGCTCATCCTCCTCACCGATGGGGATAACAACGTGGGCAGCGTAGACCCCAACACCACCGCCGAAGCCGCCCGCGCCACCGGCATTAAAATCTACACCGTGGGCGTGGGGACGAAGGGGGATGTCCCCTTCCCCGCCAAGGATGCCTTTGGGCAAACCGTCTACATCCGCCACCGATTCCCGCTTAATGATGCGGCATTGCAGAAGATCGCCGAAATTGGCAACGGCCAATACTACCGCGCGATGGATACGCAATCGCTCGGAGCCATCTACGACCAGATCGACAAGCTGGAGAAGACCACCTTTGAAATGAAAAAGTATAGCCAATACCGGGACCTCTTCCCCTGGTTTGCCGGAGCCGGAGTGGCGCTTCTGGTATTGCAGATCGCCCTTTCGCAAACCATCTGGAGGAAGCTGCCATGAACGGTTTTTCCTGGAGAACCCCGGAGTGGCTCTGGGCCCTGCTTGTCCTGCTCCCGCTGGTGGGCCTGTATCTGCGAGCCGGGCGCGAGCGCCGTCGCCAGCTTGCGCAACTCGTGGCCACGCGCCTGCAAGGGGCGCTTGCGGGCAGCCTCTCGGCCACGCGGCGGCGGCTTCGCTTTGCGCTGCTGCTGGGGGCGCTGGGGTGCTTTATCCTCGCGCTTGCCGGGCCGCGCTACGGCTACACTTTTGAGGAAGCCAAGCGCAAGGGGCGCGATGTGCTCATCGCCATGGATACCTCGCGCTCCATGCTCGCCACCGACTTGCCGCCCAACCGGCTCACGCGCGCCAAGCTCGCCGCGCAGGATCTCATCGAATCGCTCCAGGGCGACCGCGTCGGCCTCATCGCCTTTGCCGGGCACGCCTTTTTGCAAGCCCCGCTTACGGTAGACTACGGGGCCGTGCTCAACTCCCTGCATGTGCTGGATACCCAGATCATCCCACGGGGCGGCACCAACCTTGCCGAAGCGATCGCCACTGCGGAGGAAGCCTTCGGCAAAGGCGAGGGAGACTCGCGCTGCCTCGTCCTCTTTACCGATGGCGAAGAGCTTGATGCCGACGCCTTGGCCGCAGCGCGGCGCGTGAAGGGCAAGATGCGCATCTTTACCATTGGCGTCGGCTCCGAAGAAGGCGCACTCATCCCCGTAGCCGGTGCCAACGGAGGCACGGAATTTGTAAAAGGCCCGGATGGGAACTACGTGAAGTCGCGGCTCGATGCCGCAAAGTTGCAGGAGATCGCCGAAGCCACCGGTGGCACCTACCTGCGGCTCCAGAACGCGCCGGTGCAAATGAAGGCGCTCGTAGCCGACCACCTCAACCAGATGAAGGAGACCGAAACGGATAGCCGCATGTCGCGCCGACCGATCGAGCGCTACCAGTGGCCGCTGGGCGGAGGCATCCTCTTGCTCGTGGTGGCTCTCTTTATTAACGAACGCAAGAGCCGCCCCACCCCGCGCCCGGTGGCCCGGGGCAAACGTGCCAGCCGCGCCGCGGCAGCCGGGCTTTGCCTCGGCCTTTTGGCCCACACCGCCGGAGCCCAAGCCCCCGCTCTGCCGGATACCTCCGCTCTCCCCGAGCGCCCCGGCGTGCCCGAAATGGCGACCGAAGCCGAGCGGTATGAAACCTTGCGCAAGCGGCGGCCCAACCTCCCGGAGCTGAACTTCAACCAAGGCACCCTCGACTACCGCCGGGGCGATCTGGAGGCCGCCATCGCAAATTTCTCCAAAGCCCTTGCAGCCAAAGACCCCACGCTCCGCTCCCGCGTGGAGCATAACCTTGGCACCACACTCCTGCGGCGCGGCATCGGGCAGAAGGATGAGAAGAAACGCGAAGCCGACTTGAAGAGCGCCATCCAGCATTTCGATGAATCCCTGCGTCTGGCCCCGGACTACGCTGATGCTGAGAAAAACCGTACGATCGCCCGCACGGAACTGGAACGCCCCAAACCCACTCCACCTCCGAAGCAAGACCAGCAGGATCAGCAGCAGCAACAGGATCAGCAGCAGCAACAGGACCAGCAGCAGCAACAGGACCAACAGCAGCAGAAGGACCAACAGCAGCAACAGGACCAACAGCAGCAACAGGACCAGCAGCAGCAACAGGACCAGCAGCAGCAGAAGGATCAACAGCAGCAGCAGGACCAGCAGCAGGACCAGCAGCAGCAACAGCAGCAACAGGACCAACAGCAGCAACAGGACCAGCAGCAGCAACAGGACCAGCAGCAGCAACAGGACC
>JBBCKB010000113.1:0-55538 GCA_037189965.1 Chthoniobacteraceae bacterium
AGCAGCAGAAGGACCAACAGCAGCAGAAGGACCAACAGCAGCAGAAGGACCAACAGCAGCAGAAGGACCAACAGCAGCAGAAGGACCAACAGCAGCAGAAGGACCAACAGCAGCAGAAGGACCAACAGCAACAGGACCAGCAACCTCCTACTTCCGCCCCGCAACCCGACGTTCGGCGCGACCCTGCCCGGCAGGAGCCTACCCCCCGGCCCCAGCCAACCCCGGAGCGACCCAAGTTGGAGGGCGACATCAAAGCGCTCGATTCCGGCGAAGAAGGCTCCGCCGGGGAGGCGCAAATGGCCGAGCCGACCGAAACCCCGGGCGAAATGTCCGAAGCGCAAGCGCGGGCTCTGCTTGACTCCCTGAAGGGAGAAGACGATCAACCTAAGAACGAACTCAGGAGCCGGGCTCCGGTACTGAAGGATTGGTGATGCAAGTTTTACCCTTTTACAACTCGTTCCCCCGTTGGGCCGCCGTGCTGGCGATCCTTTGTGTAGCCATGTTCTCGGCCCTACCGGCGGGGGGGGCCGAAGTCAGCGCCACCGCGAAGCTCTCCAGCAGCGCCGCCTCCGTGGGCGAAACGCTCCGGCTGGATATCAGCGTCACCGGAGCAAACCCCGCTGCGGCACCAGAGATCGAAGTGCCCGGGCTGATGATCGCCAATGCCGGGTACAACCGGAGCATTCAGATGACCTCGCGTTCGGGGGTCTCCGTCATGTTCACCTACCACTACAGCGTCATCCCGCAAAAGGAGGGGGAGTTTACGATCCCCTCCCTCGCCATTCGCGCCGGGGGGCAGGAGGTGAAAACGGAGCCGTTGGTGCTTACCGTCAGCGGGCAAGCAAGCGCCGCCATGCCACGCGGCACACGCCAGCGGGGCCGTAGCTCCCATGCCGCGCCGCCCGAGCCGCAGGAGCGCCGTGTGCAGCAGAAGATCGCGTTTGCCGAGTGGGTGCTCCCCAAAACATCCGTCTATGTGGGTGAGACAGTGCCCGCCGAGGCGCGCATCTACCTCGCCACCAACGTCGGGTGGAACGCGCCGAACATCATCAACATGGGTGGCGAAGGCTTCTCGGTAGAGCGCTTCCCACCGAACCCAAAAGCGCAGCAGGTGACTCGCGATGGCGAGCAGTACCACCTTCTGGTCGTCAAAGTCGCCCTCACCCCCGCCAAGACCGGCAAGCTCACGCTGGATGCCGCGGAGTTTTCCGCCGTGGCGCAGCTCCCCCGTCGCCGCGCACAGCGCCCACAGATGCCGGGTTTTGAGGATTTCTTTGATGATCCGTTCTTCAACCGCGCCTTCATGGTGGAGGAAGAGATCCCCATCCGCTCGGAGCCGGTGGAGATCGACGTCAAGCCGCTCCCCACTAAAGGGAAGCCGCCCGGGTTCTCGGGGGCGATCGGCCAGTTCAAGCTCGAGACGCGCGCCACCCCGGCCACTGTGCAGGTGGGAGACCCAGTGACACTCACGGCCGAAGTCTCCGGCTTGGGGAACTTCCAACGCATGGAAGCCCCCACCGTGGCTGAAGCCCCGGGCTGGAAGGTTTACCCCCCGAGCGCCCACTTCGAGCGCGAAAGCGAAACCGGGATCTCCGGGGTCAAGCGCTTTGAGTATGCCCTCATCCCCGACCGCCCACAGACGGCGCTTCCGGAAGTCACCTTCTCGTACTTTGACCCCTCCCGCGAAGCGTACCAAACGCTCACGGGCAAACCGCTCCCCATTACCGTAGAGGGGAGCGCCGCCCCGACGCCCACGCCTCCTCCCACGGCCACCGCCGCCGCAGCCCCCGCGCCCGGAGCCACCCCCGCGCCCAAACCGGTGGACGATATTCTGCCCATCCGCCCGGATGCGGGCCGCGCGGGCCTCTCCTTCACCCCGCTTTGGGAGCAGCCCGCCTTCCGGCTCGCGCAAGCGGTGCCGCTGGTGGCTCTGCTGCTACTCGCGGGGTGGCAGATCCACCGCCAGCGCTCGGGCAATAGCGCCTTGCGCCGCGCCGCCGAGCTACGCCACCGCAAGCAGGAAGCCGCCCGCACCGTGGCCGACCCAGCCGCTGCCCCCGAAGCATTCTACACCGCCGCCATCCGCCACCTACAGCTAGAGGCCGCCCTGCGCGCCACCGGCTCGCTGGCCACGCGCGACCCTGCGGCGCTGGATGCCGAGGCCGTGTGCGCAACCCGCCGCGTGGACCCTGCCTTGGCCAACGCCATCCGCAGCCTCTTTGCCACGCACGACGAGCTGCGCTACGCCGGGGCAGGCCCGGGCAATGGTGACAGCATCTCCCCCGAACGGCGCGAAGCCGTGCAACGCACTCTCCAACAGTTTGAGCAAAGCCATGCGTAGCCTCCTCTTCCTCCTCGCAAGCGGCCTGCTGGCCCTCCCCGCCATGGGCACCGCCTTTGACGATGCCAACACCCTTTACGGCAAGGGCGACCACGCCGCCGCCGCCAAGGCATACACCGCCCTCGTAGAGCAGGGCGAGCGGAGCGCCAACCTCTTCCACAACCGCGCCAACGCCGAGTATCGGCTCGGCCAAAAGGGGGCCGCCATCCTCGACTACGAACGCGCCCTCGCCCTTCAGCCCGGCCACCCCGAGGCCACGGCCAACCTCGCCTTCCTGCGCGCGCAGACTGCCGCGCGCACCGAGCAGCCCGGCCGGT
Organism: Chthoniobacteraceae bacterium; assembly: GCA_037189965.1. GTDB lineage: Bacteria > Verrucomicrobiota > Verrucomicrobiia > Chthoniobacterales > Chthoniobacteraceae > DATMFV01. The sequence goes on from JBBCKB010000113.1 coordinate 2,659, forward strand.
GGGAGCGCCTCCTCGCCTGGCCCGAGCGCGCCACCCACGGCCGCGCCGCATGGGGCGCGGCCGCCGGGTTCTGGATCGTCCTCTTCAGCCTTGCCCCCCTCGTCTGGCGGCGGCGCGTGGCATGGGGCCCGGCTATCCTGGGGCTCCTCCTCTTCGGCATTTGCGGAGCCTCCACCGTGTGGGAGGCCAAGCGCGGCGCGCTCTGGATCGTCACGGCAAACCGCGCCATCGCCCGCGTGGCTCCGGCAGAAAGCTCGGAGACGGTGGCCGCGCTCGCCACCGGAAGCCAGCTCCGGCTCGTGCTGGAGCGGGGCGAGTGGCTCCTCGTCAAGCTCCCCGATGGCAAACAAGGGTGGCTCCCGCGCACCGGAGCCGAGCCTGTCGCCCTGCCCGATACCGCCCGCTCATGAGCCCCCGCCACGCCATGGTCGCCGGGTGGTTCATGGCGCTGGCTTTCCCCGCAGCGGCAGAGGAGGTGCCGCAATGGATCTCCGAGCTAAAGGAACCCACCCCGGGCCGCTTTGCCCCGTTGGAGCCGGGGGAGGCCCGCTACCGGTTTGGGTGGTCGGGCTTTACCGCCGCACAAGGCAAGCTCACCTTCTCGCGCCCGGCGGCAGACCGCGCGCGGGTGGATCTACAAGCAGGCACCACCGGCTTCGTCCGCACCCTGTGGCAGATGGATGCCACCGCCTTCGCCACCTGCACGCTCCCCGGGTTGGAGCCGATCCGCGTGCGCCAGCGCGAAGCGTACCGTGGCGGGCGCACCCTTCTCACCGCGCAGGAGTACGCCCCCGGCGAGGTCCTACGTACCCGCGGCCGCGCCCCTAGCCTCGTCTCGCCCGCGTTTTTTGAAGATGCCCGTGCTGATGCCGACCTCCTGCGCTCCTGGAGCGGCAGCCGCCCCAAGACCATCCGCTACCCCCGGCTCTTTGACCTCCACAGCGCCCTCCTCCTCATCCGCAGCCAGCCGCTTACCCCGGGCGAAAGCTACCGGCTTTTCGTCTTCCAAGGCACCTCCGCCTACCTTGCCAGCGTGCGCGTTATCCGCCACGAGCCGCTCTCCACCGCAGCGGGGCGCGTACCTGCCATCCGGCTCGACCTCTCCCTGCGCCCTCTCGATAAGCAGTACCAGCTAAAAGCTCACCCCACCTTCAAACGCGCCACCGGCTGGTTTACCAACGACGCGCGCCGCCTCCCGCTAAGGATCGAAGCCGAGATCATGGTCGGCAAAGTTTGGGCCGAGCTGGAGGGGGCTACCCCCGTCTCGCTTCCGCATTGACCCCCGCCCCACCCCGGCGCACCGTATCGGGCATCATCTATGAAACAGGTCGTCTACACCCGCCACGGCAACCCGCTTGAAGTGCTCGAACTCCGCGACGAACCGGCGCGCGCCCCCGGCCCGGGCGAAGTGCGGGTGCACCGCATCCTTGCCCCCATCAACCCGGCAGACCTCAACACCGTGGAGGGCACCTACCCCACCCGTGCCACCCCGCCTGCCGTGCCGGGTGTGGAAGGAGTCGGCATTGTGGAATCCGTGGGCACGGGCGTAGCCGGTCTGGAGCCGGGCGCACGGGTGATCTTCCCCCACGGCTACGGAACCTGGCGCGAAGCCGGCACCCTCTCCGCCCAAGGGCTTACCCTCGTACCCGAAGGGGTACCTTGGCACGAAGCCGCAATGATCAAGATCAACCCCGCCACAGCGTGGCGCATGCTGCATGATTTTGCCCCCCTCCCCCCGGGGAGCTGGGTAGCGCAAAATGCTGCCAACTCCGCCGTGGGCCGCCACGTTATCGCGCTCGCCCGCGAGCTGGGGGTGCGCACGCTCAATATCGTGCGCCGCGCCGAGCTGGCCCCCGAGCTACAAGCCGAAGGAGCCGATGCCGTGCTCACGGAAGAAGAGGCAACACCCGAGCGCGTGCGCGAAGTAACGGGGGGCACCCCCATCCCGCTCGCCTTCAACGCCGTGGGCGGTGAAAGCGCGAGCCGCCTCTCCGGCCTCCTGGCCACCGGAGGCACGCTGGTCACCTACGGTGCGATGAGCCGCCAACCCACGCGCCTGCCCGCCGGGCGGCTCATCTTCAAAGACCTGCGCTTCCGGGGCTTCTGGGTCTCGCGCTGGTATGAAGAGGCGAGCGCCGAAGCACGTGAGGCCATGTTTGTAGAGCTCTTTGACTTCGCCCGCCGCGGCGTATTGCGCACCCCGGTAGAGCAAGTCTACCCAGTGGCCAATGCCCTCGCCGCCATTGCCCGGGCACAAGAGGGCGGGCGCAGCGGCAAGATCTTGCTCGGGGCCGACGAAAGCTAGGCTTTCATTTGGCACCGCATTTCTCTAGGCCCCCGGTAGTTTGAAGAAGCGAAGTTTGGGGAGAAACATGCCCGTCTCCCTCCGATAACGAACCCATTCTTCCGCCAACCGGCCTGCCGCAAATCTCTTCTCTTCGCGAAAGGCAGAGTACACATAGAAGCCAGCCATCACTCCCACCGTGGGGAGCAATACCAGGCTTTCCGTTGCCAAACACCCCGCAAGCCACCCGGCGATGTAGGCGGTATAGAATGGGTGCCGAATCATCCGGTAAGGGCCTGAAACAACAAGGTCGGGGATAGTGTCGCTCCCATAACAAGCGGCAGGCCGCTTCTCCCGGTGTGCCCGCACCGCCGACCAGAATAGTGCCACCGCCACCCCATACCAACACACGGCCCCGCAAGCAGGCCCAACTCGAAGAGTGGGCATCTCAATGATCCATACCAGATGAGCCAACGCAAATCCACCGGCCAACACCTGCACCATCCGCATGGGTAGAGAGGGGGCCTCAGGCTTCTGAAAGAAGAACCGCATCCCCCAAAAGAAGCTGCCAAAGCAAACCAAAAACCACCCCACGACCCAGACTTTTAACAAACTAACCGAAATCATACTCTCCTATGCACGGTTGACCGAAGCACGTCTTTTTGAAGGGGCTGGCTACCCGGGAAAGCGCACCCCTTCAAGACCTTGAGGCAAGAGCTCAAATGCAGACAATGCCGTGTTCCTCCATCTCAAGGAACATCTCTTGATAAACGGGTTTGATCTCCCGGGGGGCGGCGATCATCGGGGCGTAGTAGACGCCGTAGTCTTCGCTCCATAAATCCTTCTCCTCCAGAAGCCGCCACCCCATCTTCAAATAAGGCCCGACGACACCGGGAGACGCAGCGCACACCGCTCCCGCCTTATGATGCCTGAGAACATACAGGTAGGCAGTAGCCGTCAACGCAAGGAAGGTCCCTGTGTTTCGCATTTCGGAAACCAACACCGTTCGCCCCGGTTCCACATACCGAGAGCGATCTTCAAGCACACCGCCCAACCCGTACATCTTTTCCATCGGAAAGATAAACCCGCCTTCCCTCAAGCATTCATTCGGAAGCGAAGATTTACAGTCAACCTCCGGATCGACAATGCGAATACAGCCTACTGGCCGTTCGCCAGAGCGCACGATATAGTATAAGGACGTCGATTCCCAACCATCCGGATCTCCGGGGTATCCATTTTCCTCAATGTACACCTTATTGAGCAACCCCTGGATGACAGCCCCATCCCCCTCATTGGGAGACGCCTTCCTCACGGTGATTCCCGCAGACACCATGCCTTTGGTAACTTTATTCATGCTGCTCTGAAAATAAACAATCGACGCTGCCCTTGGGGCCACCCACACCGCAGACGCACCTCAAACCAATAGAGCGCCCTCCATTCACACTCCTGAAAGTGGAAAACCTCGTGGCCCTGGAGGGCGCTCCAGCGCAAACTCGACACACACAAACCCTTCAGCAAACAGGCTCTGCTCCACAACAAACGTGTTACCAAATGCCTATTCTGCGTGCCATGTCGAAGGGCGCCGCTATATTGTTGATGGTTCGCTGCCGCTTCTGTTCTTCCAGCGCCATCTCTTCCGATACGTTCTGGCGCTGGCGACGGTGCTGAGCCAGCTCAGCATCAGAAAGAACGGCTTCCCGCCGGTTGCGCCCGGCTTTGATTGCGGCAGAATCATCCCCCATTGCATACTGGGCAACCGTTGGGTTTGTGGCGCACCCGGTACCGAGCGTCATCACAATAAGTGAAAGAATGACTGATTTTTTCATATAATGATCTGAAAATTAGGGTCTACCAGAAGAACGGAAACACCGTGGTTGTACTTGTGCTGACATGGGTTGGCGCATTTCGCGTCGCCAACTCCTCTGCCTGCGCTCGGCTCATCCGGTCTTCATGGGCATGACGCCGCGCCTTGTTTTCCACGCCTTCAATGTAAGCCTCCGACGCCGCAAGCTGCTGAGGGGTCATGGTGGGTTGGAAACGAGCCGAATTATAGGGCGTGGAGCACGCACCCAATGCGCATGCACCAATGGCTATCCCCAGCCAAATTGAAGCGACATAGCGCTTACACGTTCCATGAGCGTCTGTAATTCTGCTCTTTTGAAAATTGTGATGATTCATAAGTGCTGCACCCCGGATTTCCTTCGCTTCAGAAACAAGAAACCCAAGAGCCCGCCGATCACACCGACCAGAGAAGGCTCCGGAACGACCGAAAACTCACTATTATGGTCGAGCACAGCCCATACAGCCCCACTGGCCGAATCGTATCCGTAATAGCCGAGTACAAAATGCACCGATGCGTCGTAGGCAACATCGCCCACGAAATGGGAGAACGTAGTGTGATTTCCATCTACGGCATTGACCCATTGGTTAGTCTCCGGGTCCAGCCAGCCAAGCATTGCCCCAGGGGTGATCTCGGCTACCGATAGCGATAGTACGAAAGTCGTTCCGTCGATACCCTCAACCGTGAGGATATCCCCCTTTCGCACGAGATCGTTTAGTGCTCCGGACTCGGTCTTGAATGTCACCCCCACGCTGGCAGACGCCGTGAGCACCCCATCCAGAAACCGGGCTTCCGATCCGGCGTTGACTCCCTCAAGAACCGGAAACAGAGATGAAAGCTCTGCCCCTGAATCTGCCTTCTTGACCATGGAGCCCCCGCGAAAGATCACTTGGTTCTCAACGGAGTACCCACTTTCAACGACAAACGTGCCTCCGGACCTCACCTCCACCACGCCATTTCCCACAGCATCATTGGCCCGCGCAACGAGCGTACCCGAAGAGATGATCGTGCCCCCATTGTAGCTACTTGCATGGGCCAGAATGGTCGAACCCGGCCCATCGTGAAAAACCTTCTGCGGTCCCTCGATAGAGACCCCAAAAAGGTAGTCGGAGGTGGTGTGATTAAAACGCACGCTTCCCCCAGGGGTACTCAGTCCGCCCCCTTGAATGGCGGTAAAATGCCCCAAATCGAGATAGCCGGCTGCATCCGCATCATCCACCCCACCAATCACCAGCTCTCCCCCATTCTGAAGCACGACCAGCCCCCACTCTGTGGAAAGCCGGGCTCCATTGGAGAAAGCGACCACCGAACCTGAATCAACATAGAGGCTCGCAGTCCCCCGGAGCACGACGTTGCCTTGGTCGACGACAAGCATTGACCCACTTGGCGCCAGCACCGGGTGCCCCACGGCAAGGTGCTCATTCGTACGAACCGAGCCATTACTACCTTCAATAATGGCCGTACCCCCATGGACCAAAAACCCGGACAGCGCGGATAACGAACCTTGAACGTTGAGAGTTCCCTCCTGCACTTTGGTCGTCCCGTTCGTCGCGAGACCACCGGCGAACGTCACAACCCCCGTGCCGGTTTTGACGATCGCTCCCCCGCCCCCCAGACGAAGGTCTGTCACTCTGCCTGCATAGAGATGCTTCTCGGCAGATCCGGTCTCGATGGCGTCAATTCCGGCCCCTCCATTGACTCCGGTAACGACGCCTTCATCCAGCACAAACCCTTCGGGTGCGGAAATCGCCCCATCGATAGGGTACGGGCTATTTCCAGCACCCACCGTCAGCGCCATCACCTCTCCTGCAGCGCCTCCGAAGGTAACGAACAGGCCGAGCATGCATCGGGCGATATAGGTAGAACCTCTTGTCATGGAATACATCCCTCCAATCAAAAGTCTCTTCTATCCCTTAGCTGGACCGACGCCGCCGCCAGATCAACCAAATGCCTGCCGTGCCCACCAAGCCCAACACCGAAGGCTCGGGCACCGCGGCAAAGTCACTATTGTGGTCGATAACAGCCCAGACGGTTCCTTTGGCGGAGTCGTACCCGTAATATCCAAGTTGGAAGTGCAATGCGGAGTTGTACTCCACATCCCCCGCGAAGTAGGAAAAGCCAGTGCTGTTTCCTTCCACTGCATTAACCCACAGATTCGTCTCAGGGTTTAGCCAGACCAGATAGCTATCAGCGCTTACGACTTCCTCGGCGCTAAGCTGGAGTACGAACATCGTACCATCCAAGCCATCGAGCGATAAGATATCACTACTGCGGCGTGAGTCGTTGGCAGCTGTGGAGGCAAGGGAAAATGTGGCCGCAAAGGCACCTGCGTTGGATGCAACGCCGTCAATGAGTTGGGCGTTGGTGGAGTGCCCCCCCACCAAATCTGCAGTGACATCCAGCTTTCCGGAAAGCTCCGAACCACCAGCCAGCTCCCTCCGAAGAGTGCCCCCTTCGAGCGTGATCCGGTTTTGAATCTCGACCCCGGAACGGATCACCAGTGTCGCGGTATCGTGAATGACGACATCCCCACTACCCAGCGCATTGGACGCAGCGGCAACCAAGGTGCCCGCCTCAATGGAGGTACCATTCCGGTAGTCACTGGCAACCGTCAAGGTCGTCTGCCCCGCACCCCGGTGTTTGAGCTCGAGTTTGTAGCTCAGGAGAATGCCATCCCCATCGAGATTCTCGAATGTATAGTCATCATTGTGGTTGAAGATGATGGTGTTCGACCAGTCGGCGAAGACCTCTCGGGTATCAAGGATACCGGCGTGTGAGGCAACCGTTTCACCTCCAATGATCAGCTCCGAGCCCTCTCCTGAACGAAACTCGATCCGGTTTCCAACGTGAAGGGCACCTCCGTCGGAAACGACGGCCCGGCTCTTCACAATTTCCAGGGTTTCCCCAACATCAAGCAAGCTCCCGCTTCCCTCTACCCGTACGATGCTGGAGCCGGGTATCGACGAAGTCAGCTCCATACTGCCGCTTACCGTGACGGATGCTCCGCCCGTAATACTCAGCCGAGTGGGTTGGTCTCCCCTGAGCTTTAGGCTATCTGTGGCAATGTTGCCCTCATTGGATGCGGTGACGCTGGCCCGGTCGATCTCAAGTTGGCCCGTAATGTCCAACGTGCTCCCAGCTCCATCCACCCATAGATGGCCAGCTCCTCCATCCCAAGCGCCAACATAGACCCCTTGCGCACCTGTAGCGGCGCCACCCTCCATAATTTTGATCGTGTTTTCATTGGCACCGGAGATCGCGATCCTCTTGGCGGATTCAAACCGGCTTCCTTCACCGATAATCTCCATCAGGGTGCTAGCTTTAGATCCGTAGCCCATCGTCCACTCGTTCCCGAAGTTGCTAATCTTCCCCCCATCACGAACCGTGATTCTTACCATCTCCGCCCCCAGTGGGATGGATTCTCCGTCCGCAGAACCAACGACATCCGTCCCATTGAGCGATACCCACTCGCTCCCCGAGCCTTCGACCAGAAGCTCTCCGCCATACCCTCTGCCGATCCGGAGTTTCTGAACCTCCACGGTGGCACCATCACGGACGGTAACGATGCCTCGCCCATTTCGGGCCCCAATATCAAACTCATCTCCTGTCGAGACGATCGAGCTCCCCGCCCCCTCCACAGTCACCGTACTGACCGCGCCGTTTTGCCCTCCAAGATAGACATTGCGGAAGGTTGCAGAACCTCCTCCGGAGATGGTTGTCGATGAGCTTCCTGAACCTCCCAAATCGGAATTTCCAGATGTCACCTCCAGCCGGCTTCCCTCCCCAATAACGAAGATCGAACCGGTGCCATCGTTGGTTTCGGAAAGAATCATATTCCGAGTAGAAACCACTCCTCCGTCAGAAATGGAGAGAACGCCATTTCCTTTGAACCCCAATGAGATCTGGCTTGAGGTAAGCTGGCTACCCTCTCCCGTGACCGTTATTGAACCTGCGCCCCCCAGCTCGCTGGCAATCAGAAAGTGCCCCTCGATGGTTGCGCCGCTTTCCACCCGTAGATCGCCTTCCCCATACTTTCCGACGGTCAGATCCCCGGCCGTCCAGTGGCTCCCCTCTCCGCTTACACGCACCGTACCCAAGCTTCCTTCGGAAACTCCAAGGCTATTGTTGCTTCCACCATTATGAGTCACCTCCGCACCATCGAGAATCTCCACACTTCCATTCCCGTTCCCCCCAACGACGAAGCTGCCGCTCCCGGAATCCCACCTCGTCCCTTCACCGGATACAGTGACCTCCCCGCCGTTGTCTACAAAGGAGTCCCCAGAGCTCAAGTGGCTTGCATCCGACACCCGAAGGATCCCATCAACCGTAAGGCTCCGCCAACCACCGGACTGCGTCATCGAAGAATTTACCAACTCTACAATTCCCGCATCTATATTGATGTTTCCGGCAACGGCGCTTCTATTGGTGAAGACCGTCTTGCCACTTCCGATGAAGTGGATATCGCCGGAACCACCGGTTATGTCCTGCGCAAACGCGTAATCTGTATCGGTGTGGTTGAAAGTAAGGTGGCTATCCCCCCCAAGGGCGATCTCAGAGGCGTGGATTATGCCCGCTCGCCCACCGGTCCCGATATTAATATCGCCCCCAAAGAAGCCGGTTGTCTCCAACGTCCCCCCGCCGTTGTTGACGGATACCGTAGCACCATCCGCCACCGTAAGGCTCGCCTTGTATTGGCCCCCAAGCGATATGGAGCTTGCTGCGTTTAAGGAGGAGCCCTCTCCCGTTACGATAACATTTCCATTAGATACAACGCCTTTGGCAACCAACAAGGTGTCGGTATTCACCGTTCCTCCCCCCTGAACGACCAGCAGCCCATTATTAATGGAGATATCCGTGGCATTATTCCACACAGAGGTTTCTCCATCCACCAATACTCCGCCCCATGGGTTTCCGCTGGAAGGAGGTGCACTGTTTAGCCTGGCGGCGTAAGTGGAGAGAGAGCCTCCATTCACCCATACCCCACTATCATCCGAGATGAATAGCGTTTGTGCAGCACCGATCGTTGCCCCGAGAATAACGGCCTGCCCACCATTCTGCATCGTCGCATCATCGTAGGGGGTAGGAGAGCCCAACACCCATTGGCCGCCGGAGAGATATCTCCAGTTCTGGCTCCAGCTAGCGGAGCCAGTTTCGTTCCAATGGAAGGTATCTGCGTGGACAGCACTGGCTCCACTAGCCAGCAAGAGACCTAAGATATTTTTTAGAATCGGGTTCATTATTTTTTGGGGCTAGGTTGAAAGAACAGGTTTGAGGTAAAGGAAACGGCCCCGTCCATTGAGGTGGGCCGTATCTGGAGCGAGAGGTTGCTCCGGGCGTTAAGTCGGCGATGCGATACCGCCAGATGGGCGTTTTACTTGCGTTTCGTGGCGTTCCGGACCGACCGCCTCCTGCGCCGCAGCCTCCAACGCCTGGGAGGAGACACAGATCTCCCCCGCCTCCATACGGGATAGAAAATGCTCCAACGCCATGCGACACAGGGCCTCTTCCGAAACCTGAACTCGTTGGGCAACCCGTGCGACACGCGCTACCAATGCCTTTTCACTTAAAGTAACATCCTCACTCATCACTCCATGACATTGTCTGACAATGTCACCAAACGGTCAACGCTTTTCCAAAAAACCTTTACCCGCTGGGGCGCATGCGTATCGTCTGTCCATGTCGAAAGACGCCCGTATCACACTTCGGCTTCCACAGTCCCTAAGGACTCAGCTCGAGGAGGTTTGCCGCCTGACGGGACTGGATGAACCTCTGATCATCCGGGCTTGCATCGAGGCGTTTGTGGAAGCAGTTGCCCGAGATGGTGAAATCCGGCTACCGATCGCTCTGGTATCCAAACGCTGGCTGGAACAAGCCAAGCCACTACCCGAAAAGCCTCCGCCCCGCTCCCGCAAAGGCCCGCAATAAAGAAAATAGGCTCGCCCCCCTCCGTGGAGAGAACCTGGGGAGCGACCCATCGAACGACGCACTGGCTACATGAAGCTAGACGACAACACAGATGGTCTCGACCAATTTTTGAGCCCCTTTCCCGGAGCCTCTCCCAACGAGAGGGAAGGATAAAGAGGCTCGAAAGGGATCAAGAGCCCCCCGACTACAAATCACCTCTGCTGCAATCAGTGTGTCTCCAGCGCCGCCTGCCAATATGCCAACCGCGCACGCACGTTGGCCGAAGCGGGAGCCCCGGGGTTGGTGCGCGCGTCGATCGAGCGTTGGACGTTGAGGATCGCGAACACATCCTCTTCAAACGCGGGCGAGAGCGCCTGGTAATCTGCCAGCGAAAGATCGGCCAGCCCGCACTTGCGCTCCAGACAAAGCGCCACGGTTTTGCCTACGATCTCGTGCGCCTTGCGGAAGGGGACGCCGTGGAGCACCAGATAATCGGCCAGATCGGTGGCGATAAGGTTCCAATCGGCCACGCTCTCGGCAGCCACGGCTTCGTGCACCTCCACCTCAAGCAACATGGCGGCGTAGATTTGTAGCGCGGCCTTCACGGTATCCACGGAGTCGAAGACGGGCTCCTTGTCTTCCTGCATGTCGCGGTTGTACGTCATCGGCAGCCCTTTCATGGTGGTGAGCAGGGAGACGAGGTTGCCCACGAGCCGCCCGCTTTTGCCGCGCGTCAGCTCCGCGACATCCGGGTTCTTCTTCTGCGGCATGAGGCTGGAGCCGGTGGTGTAGGCGTCGGAAAGGGTGATAAAGCGGAACTCCGCCGAGGCCCACAGGATCAGGTCTTCACTCAAGCGCGAGAGGTGGATGCCCACCAACGCCAGCGTGGAGAGCAGCTCGGCGGCAAAGTCGCGGTCGCTCACGGCGTCCATGCTGTTTTGCGTGATGGCGGGGAAATTGAGCAGCCGGGCGACTAGCTCGCGGTCGAGGTTAATGGTGGAGCCCGCAATCGCCCCGGAGCCCAGTGGCATGACGTTGATGCGTTTGCGCCCATCCAAAAGGCGCTCGCGATCGCGGCCAAACATCTCCACATACGCGAGCAAATGGTGCGCGAAAAGGACCGGCTGCGCCCGCTGCAAATGGGTGTACCCGGGGATGCAGACGTGCGCGTACTTCGCCCCCAGCTCCACGAGGCTCGCCTGCACGCTTGCCAGCAGGGCATCCAGCGCATCCACCTCGTCGCGCAGGTAAAGCCGGAGATCGAGCGCCACCTGGTCGTTACGGCTGCGAGCAGTGTGCAGCTTCGCGCCGGGGTCGCCAATGCGGCGGGTGAGCTCGGCCTCGATGTTCATGTGCACATCTTCAAGCTCCGTTTTCCACTGGAACTCGCCCCGGTCAATCTCCCCGCGGATCTCCACCAGCCCGGTGCGGATCGCCTCCAGCTCCTGCGCGGAGATCAGCCCCGCCGCCTCCAGCGCCGTCGCGTGGGCGATGGAGCCCTCGATATCATGGCGGTAAAGCCGCCAATCAAACGAAATGGATTCGCTGAAGTCTTTGAGCAACGCGGCGGTGTCTGTTTTGAAGCGGCCTTTCCACATAATTGAGTGCGCAACATCTACCCCCAAACCGCGCGCCCAAGCCAGCGCAATTCTTGCGTGTAACCGCTGGCACATCTGCTACATTCCCCGCCCATGAACATCGGACCCGCAGAACCGTGGCTCAACGTCGGCGCCAAACTGTGCGAAAACCCGCTTTGGGACGCCGCCTCCGAAGCACTCTACTGGACGGACATCCCCAACGGCCATATCTACCGCCACGCTTGGGCCACCGGCGAGACGGAGCGCATCTATGCAGACAAAGTCGTCGGCGGCTTCACCCTCCAGGCAGACGGCTCCTTCCTCCTCTTCCGCGAGCGCGATGTCGCCTCTTACCGCCCCGGCGAAGCCCCGCGCACGCTGGCTTCCTTCGAGCACGAGGGGTCTACGCGGTTCAACGACGTCATTGCCGACCCCGAAGGGCGCGTTTTTGCCGGCACCATCGGCCGCCGGGGAGACTCCGGGGGCCTCTTCCGCATGGACCTCGACGGCTCGCTCACCCAAGTGGCCGGAGGTTCCGGCATCGCCAACGGCATGGGCTTCTCGCCCGATTTTGCGTACTTCTACTGGGTTTGCTCCACCCGTCGGCGGCTCCACCGCTTCCCGTACAACCGCGCCACCGGCCAGCTCGGCGACCCAATCATTCTCTTCCAGGGCGACGAAGTAGACGGCTACCCAGATGGCATGACGGTGGACTCCGAAGGGAACCTTTACAGCATCCGCTGGGGAGCCAAAGAGCACGGCCTGGTGGTGTTTGACCCTCACGGCAAAATCCTCCACAAAGCTGCCCTGCCACCCCGCGCCTCCTCCTCTGCCACCTTCTGCGGGCCGGGGCTCGAGCATCTGGCCGTCACCGCGGCAGACGACTCTGCCGATAAAAACCGCGAAGCCGATCTTTACCTGATCCGCGAGATGCCCATTGCAGGCCGGGAGGAGCACCGCTCCCGCATTGGCCTGTGAGGCCGCCCCTCCTCTTTTGGAAAAAAACGCACAAAAACACTTGCAACTTCCGCGCAGGGAAGTAGAAATACCGCTCCGTTTTTGGTTAGAGAATCGAGCGTAGCTCAGTGGTAGAGCGATCGGCTGTTAACCGATTGGTCGTAGGTTCGAATCCTACCGCTCGAGCCAACCAAGGTTGGCTCAGGCTTTCTCCCCAAAAACGTCGTTGTAAGGGCATCCTTAGCTCAATTGGTAGAGCACGTGACTCTTAATCACTAGGTTCTGGGTTCGAGTCCCAGAGGATGCACCACACGCACACCGCTACTCACAAAGCCCGCCCCCGTGCCTTGAAAACCAGGCGCTACCGGGGTAAAAGAGGGGAATGAAAGCGCTTCTCCTCCTTGCTCTCGCCCTCGCCCTCACCACTGGCTGTGCGCGGCTGGAGACGAAGGTGACGCGCTTCCACCAGCTCCCGAACGTCAGCCCCGGCAAGACGTTCACAATCTCCGGGCCCAAGAAACGCAATCACCAGCTGGAGTACGACAAATATGCCTCGCTCATCGCCGCGCGCCTCTCGGCCCATGGCTGGCGGTACACGCACTCCGCGCAGGCAGACTACAACGCGACGTTTGATTGCGGCATCCTCGGCACCCGCGAGGGGTACGATGTCGTCCCCGTCATGGGGTACACGGGCGGGGCGGTTTACCAGACGGGGGCAGTCTACAACCGCCATGGCAAGTACCGGGGCAGCTACACGAACGTTGGCTACACGATGCCGGTATACGGCGTCGTCGGCTCGGCAGCCACCCCGGTCACGGTGTTTGACCGCTTCCTCACGCTGACGATTACCGACCGGCGCACCGGCAAGACGGTCTTCGAATCCCGCGCGGTAAGCAGCGGTGAAAGCGGGGAGATCAACGAAGTCCTCCCCGCGATGATCGAGGCGCTCTTCACCGACTTCCCCGGAGCTTCCGGGGCCACGCGCCTCTACCAGACGCCGCTGTAGCGGCTACTTGAGCGCCGCCGTCGGGAAGAGGAGCTGCCAGAGCGGCGTGCGGGCGAGGATGATCTCGGCATCGATCGATGTCCCCAGCGTGAGCTGCTGGGGCGAGTGCTCGATCTGCACTGTCACCCGGTAGACGGGCGGCTCGAAGCCCGGCGGCGTCTCGCGCTCGGCCTCAATGGCGCGCCGCACCACATGCCCGCGGATATAGCCATGGCGGAGCCGGTTAAACGCGGGCGAAGTCATCACCACTTCCTGCCCAGGGGCGATGCGGTGGTACTCCCGCTCGGTGGCGTAGAGGTTTGCCTCGCTCGGCTCCCCGTGCGCAAGGTGGAAGAGATCGGCCCCCTTTGCCGCTTCCTCGCCCGGGGTACGCCGCAGGATGAGGGTGATCACGCCCTCGCGCGGTGCACGGATAGTGTGGCGAGCCACTTCGTCGGCCTGCGTGGCCCGCTCTACTTCCAAAATGCGGAGCGCTTCCTGCGAGCTATGCACCTCGGCCTCCGCTTCTTTGAGGAGCGACTGCTCGAGCCCCCCCTCCACAATGCGCAGGTTGCGCCCGGCCTTTTCGTACTCGGCAGTGGCGAGCGAAAGCTCAAGCTGCGCCGCCTCCACGTGCTGCTGGCTCACGGCCCCTTCCTCCCCCAGCGGCTTGATGCGGGCATACTGGGTCTGCGCCTGTGCGCGCCGTTTGGTCGCAGCTTCGTACTCCTCGCCCGAGTGCCGGAATTCCTTGGGCAACGGCGCTTTGCGCACGGCTTCGAGCCGTTTCTGCTTCAAGTCCAACTCGGCGCGGGCCTGCTCGAGGCGGGCATCCACCATACGCAGGCGGCCTTGGGCATCGGTGGCATCGAGCTGGGCAAGCACTTCGCCCTTGCCCACGCGGTCGCCGACGTGCACGCGGATCTCGCTGAGCACCCCCTCTACCGGGCAGCGCACGTAAGTCTCCTGCTCGGCGTGGATGCGCCCGCGCGCGTGCGCCTTTTCATCAATCGGCACAAAGGTAAGCAGCAGCGCCAGCGTGGTGAGCGTGCCGATGCTCAAAACGAGGGTGAGGTTGCGAAGGCGCTGGAGCCGTTTCTGGATATTTGCCCGTTCTGCCATGGTCTAAGCCTGTGCGGTAGCGGCAGGGCTCTCCTCCTGGGCGGGGGAGACTGCCTTTGGGTGGTAAAGTTTGCTATACTCGCCCTTGCGGGCCAGCAGCTCGGTGTGGGTGCCCATCTCGATAATGCGCCCGGCAGACATCATGACAATGCGGTCGGCCTTGACGATGGTGCTCAGCCGGTGCGCGACGATGAAGACGGTCTTCCCCTTCATCAAAATATCGAGCGATTGCTGGATGAGCGCTTCGCTCCGGTTATCCAGCGCGGAGGTGGCTTCATCGAAGATAAGGATGCGCGGGTTTTTGAGGATCGTCCGTGCGATCGCCATCCGCTGGCGCTGCCCGCCGGAGAGGGTGACGCCCGCCTGCCCGATCTGCCCCTGGAAGCCGCCGGGAATCGTCTCGATAAACTCCAGCGCATTGGCGAGCCGCGCGGCTTCGCGCACTTCCTCGTCGCTCGCTTCGGGGCGGCCGTAGCGGATGTTCTCCTCCACGGTGCCGGAGAAAAGGTAGTTCTCCTGCAAGACGATGCCGAGCTGGTGCCGGTAGAGGTCGTACTTGTAGTGCCGCAAATCCACCCCATCGACAAAGATGCCGCCGGAATCGACATCGTAGAACCGCGTGAGCAGGCTCATCAACGTCGATTTACCGCAGCCGCTGTGGCCGACGATGGCGATCACCTCGCCCGGCTTCACATCGAGCGAGAAGTTGCGGATCGCCGGTTTGCCATCGTAGGAAAAACAGACATCGCGAAACTCCACATGCCCCTCCACCTCGCGCACTTCCACGGGGTTGCCGTGCTCGGCCACCTTGGGCTTGATGTCCATGAGCTTGAGGATGCGCTCAAAGCCGGTGCGCGCGTTCGTCCACGAAACCAGAAGGCCGGAGAGGTTTTCAATCGGCGCGAAGAGCATGAGCAGGTAGGTGGAGTAGGCGACAAACCCACCGATCGACATCGTGCCCTTGAAGACGGAGACGGCCCCCCAGATCCAGATCGTCGCCTGCATGAGGATGGAGAGGATGTTGAGGCTGATGCGCATCCGCGAGCCCATGAGCGGGAGCTCCAGCTCGCTGCTGAAGTTATCTTTAATGCGGAGCACAAAGCGCCGCCGCTCGTGGTCTTCCTGCGCGAAGGATTTGACGACGCGGATACCCGAGAACGTCTCCCCCAGAGCCCCGGCGAGCTGGGATTGCCGCTCCTTTACCTCGTGCCCCTTGCGCCGGAGCTGCTTGCGGAAGGTGTGGATGACCAGGAAGTACAACGGCAGCGCGCCGATGCAGAAGAGCGTCATCGGCACGTTAAGGACAAACATGATACAGAGCCCCAGCACCACGGAGACCAGGCTGTTGGCCAGCGTGCTAAAGGAAGTGTTTACAAATTGCTGGATCGTCATCGCATCATGAATGACGCGGTTGACGAGGCTGGCCGTGCGCTCCTTTTCGTAGAAGGAAAGGTGCAGGAGCTGCAAGTGGTGAAAGAGCGCGCGCCGGATATCGAAGACGGTGCGCTGGCCGATGTAGTTCGTCAGAAACTCGTGCCCGTAGCCGATACAAAGCCGCATCGCCTGCAAGGCGAGGTACGCCCCCGCCAGCGAGAGCAAGAGCGGGAGGTTTTTGCTCGGGATCGCTTCGTCAATGATCAGCTTGGTGATCAACGGCGTCGTGAGCACCAGCGTCACCGTCGTCAGGTTCCCCAGAATGGTGACGTTGATCAGCCGCTTGTGCTTGCCCAAAAAATGCCAGAACCGCGCGGCGACTCGCGCGGGTGGCTGCCCACTACTTCGCTCCTCGGAGTCGTCTTCATGGGTGCGCCCCGTGTGCGCCCCCTCCCGGCTTTCGGTCTTGGTATGGTTCATGGTTTCCCCAATGAAAAAAAATGCATCTGCGTAAAATGGTTGCGCCGTGGCGCGAAATTCCACCGCTTCCTCGCGGAAGGGCTGGAGAGGCAAGCCGGAATCATGGCCACCTCTCCATGAGCATCAAGGCGCTACCGGTGCGTGGCAGAAGGGCAAGAAGGGCACGCGGTGAAGGGTTGCGGGTGAGCAAGGGCGCGGCAGCCAGCCGGCCATCGGAGACACGCGTTGATAAAGCATTACCTGCGTTGGATAAAAGAGAAGTGCGTTGCCCCGCGAAGAAAAAATGGAACATCTTTCTCCGCGAAACAACGCACTCCAATAAACCCCCGGTGCATGGCGGGGTCAAGGTATGATTCGCTCTTTCTGGAAGAAAAAGCGATTTTTCCTCAGGAAGCAATTAGCAAACCTAATACCAAAGATTTATCGACGCCCGCGCCCTCCGCGCTCCCGGCCTTCGCCGCCACCGCCGCGGTTACCACCCCGGGCGTCGTTATTGCGCTGGAAGCTCCGGCTTTGCTCGCTCCGGTAGGCACCCCGCTCGCGGCTGGAGAAGTCGCGGTCGAGGCGGCTGCGGGTCTCGCTGTCAAGGTTGGCGCGCCGCTGGGTCGTGGCGGCTCCTTCGCCACCCGCTCGGTCGGCTTCCTGCCGGGTGCGCTGGCCTTCGCGGCCCTGCTCTGCCGTATTGGCCTCGCGGGTGCGGGGCTCGCCTTCGCCAGAGCGCCGCTCCTGCGCCGTCTGCTGCCGCCCATCTTCCTGAGCGGTGGAGCCGAGCTTGCCGTCGCGCTGCGCGGCCTCCTTCTGCGAGCTGCTCATCCGCGAGACATCATCCGGCTTATCCACAGAGTTCCAATCGCCATCGTCGTATTTGGACCAATTGCCATCGTCATCGCGCTTGTAGACGTTGCCATCATGCCCGGCATAGAAGTCGCCATCGTGGTAAGCCATGCCGCCGGAGTGGTCCTCGCCCTTCCAGACGTGGCCACCCCCCTCGGGCCCGCGCCACGCGGCTGCCGCCCCATCTTCGGTGATGACGTGGCCCATCTGCGCCCACTCATCTCCCTGCCGCACGGCGGTGCTGCCCCACTGGGCATAGCCGCTGTAGTTCTGCCGGGTAGACCACGAGGTGTCGGTGCGCGGGTTGTACCCCGCCGCCACCGTCTGCGAGCCATACGGCCCGGTAACGCGTGCGCCCCGCCCGTAGCCGCCGGTATTGGGGTTGTACCACGCGGCGCTCCCCGCGCTGCCGTAGGGCCCGTAGACGCGCCCGCCGGTTACGTACCCGCCCGTCCAAGGGTTATAATACGCCGCGCGCCCGTAAGTCGCAGGCCACGGGTAGTAGACGGGCACCGCCCCGCCGTAGATCACCGTGGGTGGGTAGTAGTAGCCAGTGCCCCAAACCAGCGTGGTGCCGTAGGGCGTGGCGGCGACGTAGGCTCCGTAGTACCCGGCGGTATAGCTGCATACCACCACCTCATCACTCGTGCCGGGCTCCACCTTCACATATACCACCCGGTGCAGCGGGCTGGAGGGCGGGATCGTGTAGATCTCCGCAGGCACCGCCACGCATGTCACCCACGGGCCGGTGGCCGAGGTGGATTGAAACCAGACGCCATCCTGGCAGAGGTAATAGACGCCGTTGACGAGCAACACATCCGAGGTGGTGTTGGTGGCATATTTAAGCTTTGTCCCCTCCACGGGGGCGAAGGCTGGCTTGCCGTCGTAAGTAGCCTTTGCCTTGGCTTGCGCTTCCTTTTTGTTCACCACCGCCTCGGTCGGGATGGTGGCCATCAGCACCGCATCTGCTGCCTCGGGCGTGCCAGGTACCGAGGCAAGCACCTCCCCGCACGGCGCATCGCGCGGGATGCGGCGGAAATCCTCCGGAAGATCGCCCCCGGCATAGGCCCAAGGCCCCTTCCAATCGGCCGCGCGGAACCACCGCCCACTGAGCAGGACGTAGAGTTGCTGGTCCTTCGCGCTTTGGAATGCCCACCCCTGCGCGTTGCGCCCCCAGAGCAGCCCGGTGCCCTCCACCTTCTGCCAGACGGGCGTGCCATCAAAGACAATCAGCTCCGCCGCTTCGTTGGTGTAAAAGACGGTCGGCACCGTCTGCCCGCGCTCCACCTTGGGGGGGATCGCCGCAAGCACATGGTCCCACTGGTCGCCCTTGGGGAGCTTCGCAAACGCGGCGGGCAGCTCGGCGGCAAGGGCCCACTCGCCCTCCAGCGTCTTCGCACTCAGCCAGCTTTTATCCGCCAACAGGTAGAAGCTGTCTTTGAAGAAAAAGAGATCCCAATTGGTATTCACCACAAATTGCAACCCCTCCACCCCTTTCACCGGGGCGAGCACTGGCTTGCCATCGAGCCGCAGGAGCACCGCGGGGCGCGTGCTCATGAGGATCTGCGGCGGGTCCATCTTCACTGCCACGGGTTGCACCTCTTCGCGGCTGCGCTCCACCCCGGCGGCCAGCCGGTCGAGCGAGACGGTCACCGCCCGCTTGGGGAAGACCTGCCGGAAGAGCGCCTCGGCCGCGGGCACCTCCGCCTCGGGGAGCGAGGGGAAGCGGAGCTTCTCCGGGGTGATCCCTGCGATCGTCACCACCCGCGTCTGCGGGTCCGTCACCGTACGGCCACTGAGCTCCACAATGCCGACTTGCGGCTTCCCATCCTTGGCCGTGAGCACAAAAGCGGCGCGCGCCTTGAGGTACTTGCCCTCCTTCCACTCATCCACCTGCGGCTGGTAGATGGAGAGGATTACCCCTTCCTGAGTGCGGATCTGCCTCGGCCATTCGGGCGGGGCGTCTGCCGCTTTGGCATCGGCCTTGGCGGGGGAGGCCTGCTCTGCCCACGCCGAGGTGGGAGTGAAAAGAGCGGCGGCTGAAAAGGTGAGCAACAACGCGGCAATGGAGAATGGCTTCATGGGAAAGGAATCTTGCGAAGAGCTCCTATTTTCCCGCCGATCCGCCCTATTGCAAGGGAAGAAACACCCCCTGGGGCGTGGTTAAAAAAGGTAGCGCAGGAAGACACAAAAGAGCTGCATCTGCTTGTAGGCCGTTTCTGTGAAACGGCAATCCAACCCCATGGCGTTTCACAGAAACGCCCTACAATGAGAACGCGCCTTCGGCACGGGGGTGAGTGGCTTGCTCGACCCCGCCGGAGGAAAAGGTTGCCTCTCTGCAAAAACCCCATACGATAGCGGGGCGGTAGTGTTGTAAGTACCCGGTTCGCGAAGTAACCCCGAGGTGATCCTGAAATCTCCAAGGCGCGAATAAGGGCGGCACATCGGAAAACAGCCGCCCCCACATTGGCAGCGGAGGAGATTTGCTCATCTCTCGGTGAGTCACGAAAGCGTATTGGGCCGTTATGCCTACCCGGCAGGTCGCTTCGTTAAACCCACCCAACTCCCCCTCCCCTGTTATGGACCGATACGCCCTCCTCTCCTCCCCTCCGCTTGCATTCAGCCTTACCGACTCCGGCATCCCCCTCTCCCTCGCATGTGCTGGAGCGGGGCTGCTCTTTGCCATCTACCTCATCCGCACCATCCTCGCCAGCTCCCCCGGCAACGAGCGGATGCAGGAGATCGCCGGGGCCGTGCAGGAAGGGGCAAAGGCGTACCTGAGCCGGCAGATCACCACCATCAGCCTCATTGCCGCCGTGATCGTCGTGCTGCTCTTTATCTTCAAGGATGCTGCGACGGCCATCGGCTTTATTGTCGGCGCCGTCTGCTCGCTGGTAGCGGGCTATATTGGCATGCGCATTGCCGTGCTGGCCAATGTGCGCACCGCACAGGCCGCCACGCAGAGCCGCCACTCGGCCCTGCGGGTCGCGTTTGATGGGGGGGCCGTCACCGGGCTGCTCGTCGTGGCGCTCGCGCTGCTTTCCATCGGCGTCTTCTACCTCGTGGCGCTGCCGCAGCTTGGCCCGGAGAAAACGATCACCAGCCTCATCGGCCTGGCGCTCGGCTCCAGCCTCATCAGCGTCTTTGCGCGGCTCGGTGGCGGCATTTATACCAAAGCGGCAGACGTCGGGGCCGACCTCGTCGGCAAGATCGAGAGCAACCTCGATGAAGACGACCCACGCAACCCCGCCACCATCGCCGACAACGTGGGCGATAACGTGGGAGACTGCGCCGGCATGGCCGCCGACGTCTTTGAGACCTACGCCGTGAGCCTCATCGGCGCGGTCTTTATCGCCGCGCTCACGCTCGGGCAATTCCCGGGAGCGGTGATCTTGCCATTCGTCCTCGGCGGCATCTCGGTGCTTACCGCCATCATTGGAATCCTCTTTGTCCACCTCACCCGGGTTGCACCGGGCAACGCGCTCATGGGGGCCGTGCTCGTAAGCAGCGGGCTCTCCGCAGTGCTCTTCTGGCCTGCCACCCAAGCCCTAATCCCCATGCACCGGCAGCACGGCCCCAGCTCGGTCTACCTTGCCGCCCTCATTGGGTTGCTGATGACGGGGGCGATCGTCGTCATCACCAATTACTACACCTCCACCGCCTACCGCCCCGTGCGCAAGATCGCCAAGGCATCCGAGACGGGCCACGCCACCAACATCATCGCCGGGCTCGCCATCGGCCAGCACGCCACGGTGCTCCCCGTCATCTTCATTGGCGCGGCGATCCTCCTTAGCTACCACTTTGCCGGGCTCTACGGCGTGGCCATTGCGGTGATGAGCATGCTCTCCATGGCGGGTATCATCATCTCGCTCGATGCGTTTGGGCCGATCACCGACAACGCGGGCGGCATCGCCGTCATGAGCGGCATGCCCAAGGAAGTCCGCCAAGTGACGGATGAGCTCGACGCCGTCGGCAACACCATGAAGGCCGTCACCAAAGGGTACGCCATCGCCTCGGCGGGGCTCGCGGCGCTCGTCCTCTTTGGCTCGTATGTGGAGGAGCTGCGGATCTACTTCGCCTCGGTAGGCAAAACGTTGGACTTTGATTTCTCCCTGCAAGACCCGCGCGTCATCATCGGCCTCTTCATCGGGGGGTGCCTCCCGTACCTCTTCGCCGCCTTCAGTATGGATGCCGTGGGAAAAGCGGCGGGGGCTGTGGTTCTGGAAGTCCGCCGCCAGCTGGCCGCCAAGCCCGGCATCCTCAAAGGCGAAGACAAGCCCGACTACGGCATTTGTGTCGATATCGTCACCAAAGCCGCGCTGCGCGAGATGATCGTGCCCGCGCTGCTGCCGGTCGTCGTCGTCGTCCTTGTCGCCTCGGTAAGCTGGCTTGGGCCGGTGGTGCTGGGGGGCGTGCTGGTGGGCACCATTGTCACCGGACTCTTCCTTGCCATCTCCATGACCTCCTCGGGTGGCGCGTGGGATAATGCCAAGAAATTCATCGAAGAGGGCAACCACGGCGGCAAGCACTCCCCCGCGCACGCCGCCTCCGTAACCGGCGACACCGTGGGCGACCCCTACAAAGACACCTCGGGCCCGGCGATCAACCCGATGATCAAGGTCGTCAACATCGTCGCCATCCTCATCATCCCGATCTTCTTTTAAAGTGCTCCGATATTACTACGTTGGATCGTTTGAAGGGTCTGTGCGAGGGTCGGAAATTGTAGGGCGTTTCTGTGAAACGCCATGGGGTTGGACTGCCGTCTCACAGAGACGGCCTACAACTCACGCTTCGCACGCACTCCTGCGGGGATTAGCTTAACGTAGCATCGCGCAGCCCCTGCAAACCGCCCCACGGGAGCAGCCCGGGGATGATCCACGCCAGCGAGGGGGTATCGGGCCCATCGAGCTCGGCGGGTACTTCGTGCTCCTCCACGCTAGCGGCTGCCTCGGGCTCCAGCGCTCGCAGGAGGAGCGCGGCCAACGCGGCCTCGCCCCGCGCCACCAGCCGCACCGACCGGCCCGGGTGGCGGGTGCGCAACGCGGCGCAAAGGGTATACAACACCTCCGCCCACTCTGCCGCGAGCGTGTACCCGAGCCAAAGCGTGGCACGAGCGGTATCGTGAAAGCACGCCCCGGGGACTTTGCCTTCATCCCACGCAAGCTCGCCGGTGCCGGGGAGATCGAGCGCTACGGGCGTGGCCCCCTGTTCCAGCGCGGCGGCCCACTGCCTGGCCACCCACGCATCCTGCTTGCCCTCTGGCGAAATAAGGATTCGCAGATCCCCTGCGGCCTGCGCATCCACCAACACAGGCACCGAGATGCCGCGCGAGGAGTAGCAGAGTGCCATCTCCACCCCGGCCAGAACCTCGCGGGTCGCCAGCTCGGGCACGATGGCAGGGCGTTGCCACCCGGCCAACGCCGCCAATTCCTTGCGGCGCGCGGTGGTATCTGCCTCCGGTTCAGGGGCCGTGGCCTCCAACATGAGCAAGCGCCGGTTGGCCTCGTAGTCGCACTCGGGAGGCCGTGTCTGCGCGTTGTAAATGCGCAGCTCGGCTTCAGGCAAAGGGGCCAGCTCCGGGAGCATCTGCGGCGTGGCGGGGCCGGCCTCTCGCAGCCAATAATTCATCCACCCGAGCATGGCCTCCATCATCGGTGGCCAGTAGCCGTGGCGCTGGTCGATAAACCGGTGGTCAAACGCGCCGCGCTGGCCAAAAAGCTCATAGACCTCCTGCGCCACCCGGGCCGTACGCGAAAGCGCCTCCACGCCGAAAGCAGGCTGGTCGTGCAGCGAGTTGAGCACGAGCAACGGACGCGGTGCGATCAACCCAAGCACGCCCCACTCTTCGGTAAGAGGCAGCCCCCCGGGGAGTGTCTCGCACATGCAGTTGGTCCGCCCGATGTAAGCCTCGAAGCTCCCTACGGAAACGACTGGCACCGCCGCCTTCACGCGCTCATCCAGCGCGGCAAGCCACATCGTCTGGTTCCCCCCGCCCGAGGCCCCGGTGGCCCCGAGCCGCGCGCCATCCACATACGGGAGGGACTCCAGCACATCCAGCGCGCGCCGGTTATCGCGCACTTGCCAGCCCAGCAACGTATCGCCCGCGAGCAGGAGCCCGCCCGCCAGCGCTCCGCCATGGTATTCAAACGCCTCGCCATCGCACCCGCGCTCGCCAGCACCTGCGGCATCCACGGTAAGGACGACAAACCCGCTCTGCGCCAGCAAGTGCCCGCGTAGCTGCACCCGCCCGGCAAGCTTGCCCTCCATCCAATGTCCATGGAGGTTGAGCACCCCGGGGAAGGGGCCCGGCCCGTCCGGGCGGTAGAGCGTCCCCGTCACCCGGATGCCCGGCCGTGCCTGAAAGGAGATGGGGATGACGCTATACCCCTCACGCCGGTGCTCGCCATGGGTGCATACTTCCAGCGGCGAAGCCTCCTCCCTCAGCCGCAGCTTGTGCCCCAACGCCTCGCGCAGCGCAAGGCTCCGCTCCCGCCATTCTGCAAGCGAGACCGGGGGCCGGTGCAAAGCCGAGAGCGCCTGCGCCTCCGCACGCAGGCGATCATAGTGGAGATGGCCGCGCGAAGTGGTCCAAAACGAGGGCAGCAACATAGTGCCCAACGCTATTACCCTGCCCGGTTGGGAATTTCAAACGGGCAATACGGCAAACTGTGCGCCTGCGCGACAGCCTCGTTGGTGAGCTTGCCGTTCCAGACGTTCACGCCGGTCGCAAGATCAGGCCGCCGCTGGAAGGCCCCCTCCAGCCCGTGAGCCGCGAGCGCCTCGATATAAGGGAAGGTGGCGTTGGTAAGCGCCTGTGTAGCGGTGCGTGCATAAGCACCGGGCATGTTGGCCACGCAATAGTGGATCACCCCCTCCTCCACAAACACCGGGTCGGCGTGGGTGGTGGCGTGTGAAGTCTCCGAGCAGCCCCCCTGGTCGATGGCGATATCCACAAACACGCTCCCCGGCTTCATGAGCCGGAGCATTTCGCGGGTAACGAGCTTGGGCGCGCGCGCCCCGGGTACGAGCACTGCACCGATAAGGAGGTCTGTCTGCGGGAGAAGCTCCAGCAGGTTTGCCTCGGTGGAGTAGAGGGTGGCGGCATTCATCGTCACATCCAGAAAGCGCATCCGCTCCAGATCGACTTCGAGGATCGTCACATCCGCTCCGAGGCCCACGGCCATGCGCGCGGCGTTGACGCCCGCCGTCCCCCCGCCCAGTACCACCACACGCCCCGGCAGCACCCCGGGCACGCCGCCGAGCAGCACGCCATTACCACCACAATGCTTGGCCAGGAAGTAAGCGCCCTGAATAACAGACATGCGCCCCGCGATCTCGCTCATCGGCTCCAGCAACGGCAAGCGCCGGTTGTGGACGACCGATTCATACGCGATCCCCGTCACTCCGGAGGCAAGAAGCGCCTCGGTAAGCGGGCGGCTGGCGGCGAGGTGCAGGTAGGTAAAGAGCACCTGCCCCTTGCGCAAAAGCGGGTATTCGCTGGCGAGCGGCTCCTTCACCTTGCAAATTAGATCGGCCTGCGCGAAGACGGCCTCGTGCGAGTCGATGATCTGGGCCCCCGCGCGGCGGTAGTCTTCATCACTACAGCCAATGCCGACCCCGGCCCCCTGCTCCACCAGCACCGTGTGGTGCTTGGCAAGCTGGTACGCCCCGGAGGGGAGGAGCGCGACGCGGTTTTCCTGTTCTTTGATCTCCTTGGGAACGCCAATAATCATAATGAGTAAGAGTGGGGTCGGTTTTTGCCCATCTACCAATAATGGTTTCGGAAACGGAAGACCTCTTTGGCCGTGTGCCCGCCCGCTTTCTCCCGTTTTTCAGAGTAGGGAAATACAGTGTCGGGAGATTTTTATGGGGAACTGTTCCGCCTGCGAATCCCCAGCGGGGGCCGGCGAAAAACGGCCTCCGAACCGTCCGCCTTCATCTGGTAGACGATCTTCATCAGCTCGCCGATCCGCCCGTTGGGCCACCCTTTGGTGGCGAAGGATTGCAGGTACTCGGCAGGCACCTCCACCAGCCGCCGCCCCCGGTAGCGGCCAAAGGGCATGACGGTGCGCATCACCTCGGCCAACTCGGCTTCAACATCCGGGCGCAGATCGTGGAAGAAATCGCGGCTCACCGGGCTACGCTACCCATTTGAGGCCCGCGCTGCCAAGCTTACGGTTTGCGCACCTGCTTGGCCAACTCCGGGGCCGCCTCCGGCAACCCGGCGACGACAAACCCGGCCAATACCCGCGCACCGGCTTCGTTGTAGTGGTTGATGTCCCGCTCCTTGGGTGCGTAGTGGATGCTTGCCTCGGGGCCGAGCTTCTCTGTCCACGCATAGGAGGCGGCGTAGAGGTCGATCACCGGCACCCCTTCCTCCCGCCCCACGCGGCGCATCGCCTCTGCGTACGGAGCCAGCGAGGTCTGCAACTTCCCTGTTTCTTTAGAAAACCCACGCGGCGCGGGCGGGGTGACCAAGATCGGCTTCGCCCCGGCCGCACGCGCCCCTGCAAGGATGGCGCGGAGGTTCTCCGGGTAAGTGGTGGCGGGGTCTGAAAAGCGGCGCTCATCTTTGCGGGCGCGGTCGTTATGGCCAAACTGGATGAAAAGGTACTCGGGCTTACCTTCCAGCGCCTTGGCCAGCCGCCCTTCAGTCACAAACGATTTCGAGCTGCGCCCACCCACGGCGTAGTTCTCCACCACCACCTCGGGCCCGAAGTAGCTCCGGAAGAGCTGGCCCCAGCCTCGATGTGGCTTGGTATCGTCGTAATCCGCCACGGTGGAGTCTCCCACCAGAGCGACGCGCACCGGCTGCGCCATGGCGAGGTTGGCAAAAAGGAGGAGGGCAAGGAGCAGGCGGATCATGGCGTATCTGGAGGGGTGAAGATGGCCCCTTCATCCAGCCCCGCTTTGCGTAGCGCGGCCATGATGGAGGGTAAATCGCGGTAGGTATAGATGAGGGTGCGAACGCTTGGGCCCGGCTTTCGCAAGGCGCGCGAGCGAGCGGCCAGGGGTTCAAAATCGAGCTGCGCAGGGTCGGCCCCCAAGTCGGGGTGGAGGGTGAAGTAATCTCCCTGCGCGGGCAGGTAGGGGCCATTTTGTACAAGGTCGCGCAGGGCGGCAAGGAGCTTTTCATCCCCACTATCCAGATACCCGTAGGCGAGAATGCGCACCCCCCACTTGCGGGCTGCGGGCGAGGCGTTGGCCAACATCAGCCGCGAGGCTTCGGCAAAGTGCCCTTGCCAACGCTCGCCCCCCGGTGTCTGCCGCAGGAGGTGGACGCCAACTTCCGTGCCCACGGTGCGCCAGGTCGGGTTATCCAGCGAGCTGATCTGCCCGGTACCGAGCTTGAGGAGCTGCGCATCCTCCAGCGTGGCGGGGGAATCGAGGAACTGGCGGTATCTGGCATCGCCCGTGATCTCCCACGCGCGCACCATGGCGGCCAGCCGGGTAGGCCATTCGGAGCCGCCATCGCGCAAGTACCAATCTGCATAACGGAGCGCTTGCGCCCGGGCACGGAGGCTGCCGGTGAGGAGGTAGAGATCGCCCGCCTCCACCATCGGCGCGCCGTAGCCGCAGAAAAGGCTGCCCCAGTGTTGCTGATCGTGCCTGCGGCCTGCCCCCACGCGCCGGGGGGAGGGGTCGCTATGGACGGTATCGACATCCATCCCGTGCAGCACCAGCCGCTGCCACAGCTCCCAGAGGCGGGCATCGCCCCCACGCACAAAGGCGGTGAGCACTTCGCGGGCGATGTTGGTGTCATTGTTAAGCCAGCCATCGTACCCACGCACGATAAACGCCTTCTGTGGCACCTCCTTCTGCTGGCGGTGGGGGACGGCCTCGTAATCGTGCAGCAGGAGGTCGCCCCAATCGATCATGCCATCCCAATGAAACAGGCCTGGCAGGCGGAGGATGTACTCCCACTGGAGCCGCAGCATCGCCTCCCAGCGGGGGAAGTGCTCCGTATCCACCGGGTGCATCGGGCCAAACACGCCGCTCTGCGCCACGTGCGCGGCCGGGGCGAAGACGCGCAACGGCTCCGCCGCGCGCGCCTGCAATGCGGCCACCTGCCCCGGCTCCGGCTTGCCCGGCAGGAAGGCGAAGAGAAACTCGTGCGTCTTGCCGACGCCGCGCCCGCCTTGCGGGTTATCCCCCTTGTCGTACTGGCCCTCGGTGCGGATGCCCTCGTAGCGACGCCGCAAATCGAGCACTTGCGCCCCGCGCTCGGGCCAGAGGTAATAGTCGAGCACGCCCTCGCGCGGGCGCAGCTCGATCTCCTTTGGGTGCAGGCGGGCAAAGTCGCGCAGCGCCACCACTAGGCTCCCCCGGCTTCCTTCGATGATGACGGTGCCATCTGCCTCTTCGCCGGAGGCGAGCGAGCGCGCCTTGCCTTTGCGCCATGCCGTGAGGTCGTACCCAACGGCGCGGTTCGCCGTATACGGCACGCCGTGGTAGAAGCGGTCGGGCACTTGCTCCAGCAGCGAAACGCGCTCCACCCCTTTGGGCACGGTGAAGAAGCGCCCATCTTCCAGCCCGCACTGCATCCGCAGCGGCGCTTTCGAAGGAAGGTGCAGACGTAGCCGCGCGGCCCGCAGGAAATGTTGCTTAACCTCCAACCCGAAGGCAAAAAAATGCTCCACCCCCACCACGGCCTCGCCATTGCGAAACGTATAACGGAGCGTAAAAGGCCCAAAGCGCTTGCCCTCCGCATCCCGGTACTCCCCCTCCAGCAAGAGGCCAAGCCGCTGGGCGTTGTGGAACTCTACCCGGCTGGTGATAATGACAGCGTGGTAAACCTCGCGCGGGCCGCCCGCCGCACGGCGGAGCCAATTCTCCGCCTCGGGCAGGCCGGGCGGCGTGGTCTCCACCTCGACCTGGCTTGAGCCCCCCGTGGCCAATGGCTCTGCCGCACCGGGGAGCGCCACGCGCTCAAAGAGCGTCAACTCCCGGCGGTTGATCTCCACCTCCACCGCGCCGGTACGCACGAGGAAGCGCTCCGGCGTCTCATCCAGCACGAGCTGGGTGGCGAGGGCCGCAGGCTCCCCCCGGGCAAGGCGTAGCGTGGGGGTTGCCCCCGGCTCGGTGCGCAGGGGAAAATCAAGGAGTAGCCACTTTACCGAGCCATCTGGCCACACGGCCAGCGGCGTCGTGGCCACCGGCAGCTCTTCGCCTTGCGCACCGCGCAACACCACCGGCTCCCCCTTGCGGAGAAACCCGGGTAGCAGGGGGATGCCCGAAGTCACCCCCTCTTCCCGAGCCACCCCGGAGCGTTCGTGGAGAGTGAGCGGCACCTCCTGGGCTGCATGGGCTCCCAATGTGAAAGCCAGCACCCCCCCACAACAAAGCTTGCTCCACATCGTGGTTTACTTGCCTCCGTGGCGGCGGAGCTTCAGCGCAGCGTAGGCCGCGCCACTGCCCAAAAGCAGCAACGCCGTCGAAGGCTCGGGCACCACCTGCGCATTGACGACAAACTCGTTGACCTCAAAACGAGGTGCGGCAGAGCTTCCATTGCCCGCTGCTGCGAAGTAGAAGCCGACCGCCTCGATCTTATCAAACGAGCTCCCGCTAATCGTGTAGCTGCCTGGAATGGCAGGCAGGGGCGCCGCCCCATTCACCCCACTCCACTCCGCCCACCTTGAGGCATCGGTATTGGTAATCGAAAACGTCGTCGCCCCCGTTACCAGCCCCCCAACACCACCCGAAAGGTACCACGTCCCATCGTTGAGCACCGCCATCCGCACCTCGCGCGGGTTGTAGTTGAGGTTGGTGATCACCAGCTTTAGCGAGCTGGTTTCATCAAACGAGACCGTGGAGCCCTCGGCCACCTCGGGCTTGAAGAAGATAAACCCCTCCATATCCCCATTGGCAGTGCTGCCACGGATTTCCAGATAATCTGCCGTGCCGTTGTTGGTAATACGCGCCGTCCCCAACCCGGCGGGCACCCCGCTTTCCGTCGTTGTCTGCAAAGCTCCCCAGAACGGAGCCGCGGTGTACCCGCTCGTGGGGTTGAGCACCCCGCTGGAACTCGACCAGTTCCAAGTCCGGATCCCCCCCGACTCAGAATCCGTCGGCGCGGGCAGGGAGAGGTTCCGGTTGGCGGTTACCATCTCGCCGCCCCAGTTCACAATAAGCGAAGCCTCCGCAGAGGCAGCGAGGCCAAGCCCCAAAAGGGCCACACAGAAAAACGAAGCAATAGGGAGGGGTTTCATAAGGTTTGATCGAACGTATAGATCATTCCAAAATATCTCGTCAAACCATTTATTTGGTTTAATCTAGCGACACGTATTTGGTTTTGCTTCTCGACAGATAAAGAACGTTCGATCATCTTCCAACCTCTGCCCATGCCTGCACCCCGCAAACCCTCCCCACCCCGGCCACCAGGTACCGCGCCCAAGCGCCCGGTCAGCTTGCGCAACATTGCCGATCTGGCGGGGGTCCATATCAGCACGGTTTCCGCTGTACTCTCCCCCCGGGCCACCTGCAAATCGCGGGTGAGCGAGGAAACGGCGGAGCGCATCCGCGCGCTGGCAGCCCACCTCAAGTACCGGCCGAGCTTTCACGCACGCGTCATGCGCCAGCGGCGTACGGGCCTCATCGGGCTCGTCGAGTTTGGCCGCTCCGAGATCGCCTCTACGCGGACGTTGGCGCTCACCCGAGCCGTTCGCAGCCACGGATACGAAGTGCTTACCACCAACGCCCTTTGGTATGACGATCTCGACACCGGCGGCGGAGTCGAAGCCGCGCTGGACCATGTGGTCGGCGCGCGGGTGGAAGGGGTGATATTAGTTACCCCGACGCCAATGGTGCCGCCCTCAAAGGTTTACGACCTTCAGGAAGCAGGCACCCCGGTGGTCGCATTTAACGGGATCCACTTCCCCGGTGTGCCACAGGTCCGCACCGATGTTGCCCCGGGTATGGAGATGCTCACGCGGCACCTCCTCTCCCTCGGGCGGCGCAAGCTGGCGCTACTCACCCACATTGGCCATTGGGGCCAAGGTCAGGATGAAAACCTCGTGTGGACAACGCAGGAACGCATCGCCGGCTTCAAAATGGCGCTGCTGGCCGCAGGCGGCACCGTCATGGAAGACCACGCTGCATTTAACCGCCACCGCCCAGGCCGCACCCCGGTAGGAGGCATGTTCGTGGATGAGAAGACCCGCATCTATGCCAATGCGGAAGCTGGCCACCAAAACACATTGAGCCTCCTGCAAACCCCACACCCGCCTGATGCCCTCATCTGCTCAAACGACCTCTGGGCCCAAGGGGCCTTGCGTGCCTGCTACGAGATCGGGACCCCCGTGCCGGAGCAAGTCGCCGTGGTCGGTTTCGGTGGCGAGCCCAATACCCGCTTTTTTTGCCCGGCTTTGACCACCGTAGACACCCTCTCGCCCACCGATGCGGAAGACGCAGTCCTCCTTCTGCTCGATATCCTCCGGGGCGAACGCCCGTTGAGAGAGAGCAACATCACCCGCAAACCGTGCCGGATGATCATTCGTGAATCGTGCGGCGCACCTCCCTCCGCCCGTCATGCTTGCTGACCCCCGCCTCCGCCGCCCCAACGGGTTCTCCTTTGTCCAGCTCCTGGTGGTGCTTGCCATCCTTGCCGTGCTCCTCCTGCTGCTGCTACCCGCCTTCCAGAAAGCGCGCCAGCAGGCCACCAGCGCGCGATGCCTTTCAAACCTGCGGCAGCTTGGGGTAGCGAGCCACGCGTTTCTCGCAGACCACAATGGCCGCCTCTTCCCGAGCATGTTCTGGTACAACGCCAGCAACCACCCGACCGACCCCGGCCTGCGCGATTACCTCGGCCTGCAAAGCTCAACGCCACTGGGCGACGTGCCCGATTCCCCCTTCACCTGCCCCCTACTGGTCGGCAAATTTACCCACACCGGGGCCGACCGCTTCAAACGCACCTACAGCCTCAATTTCTACGGCCACGCTACCAATATACGCCGTCGCAACGACCCAAACCCCGATATTCGCAACGCCCTCCAGTTCCCCGGGCTCCTGCGGCGCATCGCTTACCCGGCGCAGATGTGGATGTTTACCGACGGCGGCTGCGCCGTGGTGCCTGCGGCGAATTTCATGACTTATATCACCCCGGATGATAACGGGATCGACTACACCTTCGCCCCCCACAACGGGCGGCAGTTGGCCGTCTTTTTTGACGGCCACGCTGCACCGATGGAGATGAGCCTCTTTCGTAAAACGCGCCCCGCCAACGCGGCTCAGGCTTACGATGCCTTCTGGGGCACGCTACAGAAGTAGCCTAGATCCGACGCGCCACGTCCTGCGCGGGCAAGGTGCAAAACAACAAGATCTCGTCGCTGGGTGGCAAGATAGGGGCTGTTTGGCCAAAAGGCGACGAGGCTATCGTTCCCTTCATGAACCGCCCCTCCCTGCCCCCCCTCCGAACCGTGCCGCGCCCCCGGCAGGCCCTGCCCGTCCTTGGCACCCTGCTGGTTACGGCTGCTGCCCACCTTCCCACCCCAGCGTATGCCGAGCCGACTTGGGTCTCCCCCCTCGGGGGCGACTATAACGACACCACCCGTTGGGAGGGCGGCGTCCTGCCCACCCCGGGCAGTGCCGTCTCCTTTGCGGCAACCCCCGGTCCTGCGGCCCCCTACACCGTGCAATTCACCGGAAATGTGAATCTCTCCACAACCGGCTTCAGCCGCTGGCAGACAATGGTAGACCGCGTCACCTTCCGCATGACTTCTGGTAGCGATGCGTACTCACTCGGTGTATCCAGCCTCGAGGTCCGGGGCGGGAGCATGCGTTTTGAGGGCGGCGCCATCAACATCAGCTCCCAGATCCTCGTTGGCGGCGGCACCGGGGGAAGCGCGGCGACGTTGACGCTCAGCAATGGGGTCCTGCTCACGGATACCGGCACGGCCGACAACTTCAAAATCGGCTCCACCGCCACCGGCGCGGGAAGCCACCTTCAGGTAGAGGGCGGCTCCAAAATCATCAGCAGCGAACGATTGCTTATCGGCTCAGGCGCTTCGGGCAACAGCGCCACGATCACCGGCGCAGGCTCCAGCGTGAGCGCCACCCGGGGCATCTATGTTGGCCTCGGCACCAATGGAACCAGCCCAAACGCCGGGTTTGCAAACAACTCCCTTGAGATCCTCAACGGGGCGGAGGCCAGCACCCCCGGAGCCGTGTATGTCGGCTACTATGCCACCGCGGCGGGCAACTCCCTGCTCATTGATGGCGTGGGCTCCAAGCTGAGTGCCGCGGGCTTCTTCCGCGTTGGCACTGCCGACGCCACTTCCACGGGCAACAAAGTCACCGTGAGTAATAGCGGGAAGCTCACGGCCAGCAACCTCTTCCAGGTCGCGGTGGGCAATGAAGTCCGGCTCGAAAGCGGCGGAACCATCACCCAATCCAACACCACGGTCAACAACAGCATCCGGGGTGACCTCGTGGTCGATGGAGGAACGTTTTCGGGGGCTTCGCTCAACTTCAGGGACACGGGAACCCTTCAGTTCCTGGATGGGGAAGTTTCATTTACGCACAACCTCACTTTGGAGGGCGGTGTCCACTTCACGTTTGCGCTCGACCCGAGCTTGACCGTGGAGGTTGCAGGCAACCTCGTCCTCCAAAACAGCATGAACTACATCGACCTCGTGAACCTTGGCGGTGCCGCCCCTGGAGAATACACCCTCTTCA
The DNA here is from genome assembly GCA_037189965.1 of Chthoniobacteraceae bacterium. Taxonomy (GTDB): domain Bacteria; phylum Verrucomicrobiota; class Verrucomicrobiia; order Chthoniobacterales; family Chthoniobacteraceae; genus DATMFV01. The sequence goes on from JBBCKB010000113.1 coordinate 35,688, forward strand.
ACTTCGGCGGGGCAACCAATGTCAACGCCTCCTTCCTCCAACTGGGCATCACCCCCGATGGCTTTGAGGGCAACCTCGTGTTCGACACCGACCGCGTATTGCTCAATGTCGTGGCCGTGCCGGAACCGGGCGCTCTCCTGGCCACCGCCGCCGCCGGTCTGGCCTTCACCTATTTTCGCCGCCGGAGGGCTCCCCATGCACCCCGACTTTAACGTCCACACTTACGGAGCGCTGGGCGATGGCGCAGCCAAGGATACCGCCGCCCTCCAAGCCGCTATTGATGCGTGCAACGCCGCAGGGGGGGGCAGGGTCCTCGTTCCCGCAGGGGTTTACGTGACGGGGACGCTCTGGCTCAAAAGCCGCGTGGAGCTCTACCTGAGCGCCGGGGCTACCCTGCTCGGGAGCCCCGACCGGAGCGACTACAATGCAGACGACGCCTTTCCCGGCAATGAGCCGTTCTACACGGAGCACGTCAGCGGAGCCCACCTTCTCATCGCGTGGCAGCAGGAAGACATCACCCTCGGAGGCCCGGGAAAGATTGATGGCAACTCGGCCGCCTTCCTCGCCCCCCTGCCCGATACGCACCGGGCCACTTACCGGGCAAAGACAGGCAACTTCCCGTTTACCGGCTGGCGCCCCGGCCAGATGGTCTTCTTCATCCAATGCCGACGGTGCAATGTGCGGGACATCTCCCTCGTGAATGCGCCCTACTGGACGCTCTTCCTCTACGGGTGCGAGGAGATGGCCATCCGCGGCGTGCGAATCCAGAATCCCCCCGCCACTCCGAATGGCGACGGGATCGACATCGACTGTTGCCGCAACGTTACCGTCAGCGATTGCCAGATCGCCTCGGGGGATGACTCCATCACCCTCCGCGCCAATGGCGAAGGCCGCCTCCCCAACACGCCCAACGTGTGTGAAAACATCGCCGTGGCCAACTGCATCCTCTCCTCACCCTGCAATGCGGTAAGGGTGGGAGTCGGCAGCGGGACGATTCGCAACTGCACCTTCAGCAACCTCCTCATCCCCGAGGCGCGCACCGGCATCAGCATCGTCTCGGCCTACCGGCCCAACATCGCGAAAGGCGTCCGCATCTCGGGGGTGGACTTCAATGGGGTTCGCATGGATGTCGCCATCCCGATGTCCATCTCGGTCGGCAGCCAGAATGCGAGGGAGCCGCGCATCACGGACATTGGCTTCTCCAACTTCCGGATCACCGCCTCCGCCGCCGCCCAATGGGTCGGCAGCCCCGCCTCGCGCATCGCCCGCGTCTCCATGCACGATGTGCAGTTCACCCTTCGCGGCGGGACGGAGAACCCCGAGTTCCGCTCCGCGCTACCGGAGTCGATCCACCACTTCGGTTTTCCCGGGGTTGATGGCAAGCCCGCGCTACCGTGCGCCCTCTTTGGCCGCCACCTGGAGGCGGTATCCTTTAGCGACATCACCCTTTGTTGGGATGCAATCTCGATCGTCTGGCTTTACGGCTTCTTGCTCGAAGCCTCGGAGGAGGTTCTCTTCGAAAGAATCACCGCCCGGCCTCCACACCCCCGCCAAGGCGCCGCCATCGCCTGCCGGGCCTGCTCGGAGGTCGAGGCCCGGGACTGTCGGGAAACCCTTGCCGGAGGGCGGCGCGTGGAGATCGTGGAGCTGGAGAGCCCCGCCCCGGACACGCACCCTCCCAAGCCAGCTACTTCGCCCGCCCCTGAGCGAGCTTGCTCCACCTTCCGGGAGAAGTCCGCATCCGTTGTTTGAAGAAGCGGCGGAAGTAGGCGATGGAGCTGATCCCCACCCGCTCCGCCGTCGCCTCCACGGTAAAGTTATCCGCCAGCAAAGCCTTCGCATACTCCAGCCGCGTTTGGTTGACGTACTCCTGCGGCGTCATGCCCGCGTGCTTCCGGAAAAGGTGGTGGAAGAAAAACGGGCTATACCCCGCCACCCGGGCCAACCGCTCAAGCCGGAGGTCTTCCCCAATATGGGCCTGGATATACTCTTTGAGAGATTGGATGATCTGTTGCTGAAGATTGGGGGAGCGTTTCGGACTCGCGGTGGCAATGATCTCCAAGCAGCAACTGCTCAGGGCGTTCTTGAGCAGCAGCCACGCGAGTGCGTCGCGGCGGTCCGCCTCGCAATGCGTCCAGAGGTCGGAGATCATCCGGATGGCCGGGCCGGTCTTTACGGAGAGAGGCAACGGTTGCTGGAGTACACCCCGCTGGTGACGCGCCCGAATCTCGAAGGTTAACGAATCCGTATCCTTACGCAGATGCAGCCAGAGGATCTTTGACTGGGCATCCAACTGGAGGTCATGAACCTCGCGCTGGCTGCTGATGTTTGCGCCGAAAAGGAACACCGTGCCCGGTGCGGTGCGGTACACCTTTCCCTCCATGGCGTAGTACGATTTTCCCGACAACGTCAGCTGCACCCGCCGGTGCTCCGGGCAATGCTGGCGCCCGGGCGCACCGACAAACGCCTGCAATACCGCATGGCGCGCGGGGGTGACACGGTCGCCGCCGAAGGTGCTGATCCACCGCCACTTCCTCCAATCCGCCAGCGCCTTGCACGCGGGCGCGTCCAGGAAGCGGGAGAAATCAATCTGCAACACCGGAAAGCCGGTGTCCGCCTTGGGGGGGCACGACATGGCCAATACCATGCCACCGCCTCCTTTGCTTGGGAAGGCGCAATGCCCATTCCCACAGATATGTGTCTCCGGAAAGCAAGAAAGCGTCTGTTCACCTTTTCAATCTCCGGTAGATTCATTTCTACCCCGCCAGCATGCCCCCCTTCCGGTGAAGAACCTCCGTTTCCTCAGGGAAATGCCCCCTCTTCAAGATATGCGTCTGCCCCCCAAAACCCTCAATTCGCCGCGCAATGCCTTCACCTTCACGGAAGTCCTCCTCGTGCTGGTCATCACGGCGGCCTTGGTGGCTCTTCTGCTTCCCGCCTACCAGTCGGCCCGGCGCGCGGCACAAAAGGTGCGATGCGCCGGAAACCTTCGCGCCCTCTATTCAGCAATGCTCGCCTTTACCGAAGACTACAATGGCTGCCTCCCGCCCACCCTCGGGCCCGCGGTGCAGGCTCACCGCGCCTTTGTTTATAACCAATATTGGTGGGGGCAAGCCTACCTGGGGCGCTACGCGGTCGGCCCCCTCACCCGCCCGCGTGATAGCACGGGCCGCCTTACGCAGGAAGATGCGGAAATCTACAACTGCCCTGCACGGTTTGCAGATCGCCCGGATACGCCACCAGGCAATGGCACCCCGTCCATTTCGTACACGATGGCCTCCTTCTATACCAAAGATGCGAGCACTGTCCCCCTCACCCGAAGCCGGTTGCGGATGATGGAGAACAAATCGCAAACCTTGTTGCTGACGGAGGGGCGCGGCATGAGCCTCTACCGGGAAAACACGGAAACTCTCCCCCTCGGCAGCAGCGGCGCGAGGGGGCTGCGCCGCTTCCATCAGGGGGCGCTGAACCTTCTCTTTCTCGACGGGCATGTGGAAAGCTTCTCCGGGCCAGATCAAGAAATCGTTGCCCTGCACCCCCGCTAGAGCCCTTTAACTTAGGATGCACACCATTCATTTGTGAGCGCCGGAGGCCGTTGCAGAGGATTTGGAGCGCAGCGGCTGTATGGATGCATACAGCCCAAGCTCGAAAGACTTTGCAACGGACTTCGCCGCCGCAAAGGAGGCTGTGCAGAATAAGTTAAAGTGCTCTAAGCGCGCCTTCCCCTTCCCAAAGTTCTCCTCCCCTCTTCTTCATGAAACCCATCTTCCTGTTTTTCTTCGCCTTTCTCCTCCATGCCATGGCCGGGCCCGTGGAGCGGCGCGAAGAGGCCCTCCGCGCCAAAGACCCCGAAACCCTCCCCCGGCTCGAAGAACTGGCCAGGGATGAAAGCCCCTTGGTACGGAGAGCCGCCATCCGGTCCCTGGGCACCCTCGGCGAACCGGCGCGGGCCTTGTTGGAGAAAGCCTTCGCCGAGGATGCAGATGCCCTTGCCCGGCGCACCGCGCTGCGCTTGCTCGCCCCCCGCTCCTCCGGGGAGGCGTTGCAAAAGCTATTGGAGAAAGCGGCTCGCGACCCGGGCGAACTCGTCCGCATCGCCGCCGTGGAAGAAACCGGGCGCGCCCCGGAGCCGCCGCAATGGTGCATCGCCCTTCTCGAACGCGCCAAGGAGGATGACTCCCCGCGCGTCAGGAACCTGGCCTCGCGCCGTCTGTGGCCTTATCAGGCCCCCGTAGCTTCCGCGCGGGAGTTGCCGGAGTTTCAGGATATCCACCTCAATACCGCCAAGACGGAGCCGCTCCCGCTCGCGGGGTGGCGGTTTGCCACTGACCCCGCCCAGTCCGGCCACCTCCACCAATGGCAGAAGCCCGGCTTCGACGATAGCGGCTGGAGCCCTATCCACATCGGCAAGCCGTGGCAGGAGTTTGGCCATGCTTACGAAGGCGTCGCCTGGTACCGCCTCCGCTTCACCCTGCCCGAGAAGCCCAACTTCGCCGCCGTCGATCTCGTCTTCGAAGCCGTGGACGAAAGCGTCTGGGTCTGGCTCAACGGTGAGTTCGTCGGCGCGCACGACGTCGGCGCCGGAGGGTGGAACCAACGCTTCGCCATCCATGCCGCCCCCCACCTCCAATGGAATGGCGAGAACCAGCTCGCCGTCCGGGTCGCCAAACGGAAGGGCACCCACGCCGGTATCTGGAAGCCGGTTTTTCTGGAAATCCTCACACGATAACGCGCTATGAAATCGCCCCGTTCCCACGCCCGGTTGCTCTGCCTCATGGGGCTGGCAATCTGCCTGCCGCTGGCTCCTCACGCCCTGCTGGGGCAAGCCGCCCCCACCGCGAGGCAAGCAGCGGACTCCGCCAGCACCGTTGCCTTCTGGGAGTTTGCCCCGGCCTCCCCGGCCCTCGACAGCTCCGGCAATGGCCACACCCTCTCCCTGCGCGGGCGGGATAGCCGCTTCGTGGAGGACGAGCGCTTTGCCGGGGCCCTTCAGATTCGCGATACAGAAGAACCGGGCGATACCCGGCAAGGGGCCGCCACAGCCCGCGCCCCGGAGCTGAACTTTACCGGGCCGATGAGTATCGAAATGTGGGTGCGCCCCGCCCCCGGCCTGAGCCAGCAGAAGAGCGTCTACCTCATCGATAAAAAGAACTACCCCACCGGCCACGCGCGCGATCCACACACCGGCTACCTGGTGACGCTTCGGAAAATGGCGGGTGCCGACCGCTTCCGGGTGGAAGCCCATTTCGGCTTCGGCGAGCACTCCAAGCTCGTAGCCAGCACCCCCATCGACTTCCCCCCCGAGCAGTGGGCGCACCTGCTCATCAGCTACAATGGCGAAGGAGAAGCCCTCCTCTACAAAGACGGCTACGAGATTGGCCGGGCCCAATGGCCGGAGTGCCGCGCCATTGCCCCCTCCCGGCAGAGCATCGTCCTCGGAGACCGCCTCGGCAGCATCGGGGCCCGCTTTCTTGGAGAGATCGCACGGGTGCGGCTCTCATCGGAAGTCGCCTTGCCCTCGGCCACCGAAACCGTCTCCATGGACCCGGGCAACTCCCGCCTCGCCTTTGAACGGATGGAACGCGGCGCGCACCTCTCCGTTGTTATCGCCAACAAGACCGGCAAGGAGCTTGCCAAGGCGGCGCTGGTCTTCAACGGCATGGGAGAGGGGAAGAAAATCGCGATCCCCACGCTCGCCCCCGGCGCTTCCCAAACCGTCAACATCCCGCTTGATACGCAATTAAAAGCCGGGAGCTACCCATGCCATCTGGAATGCCGTGACACCTCGGGAGCCGTCGTGAGCGAAGCGCAGGAAATCGCCGTGACGCTCGTCCCCCGGGCGCTCCCGCATCGGCTGCCCGTCATCGCATGGGCCTGGCTTGGCCCCTCGCATTTCGACGCGCTCGAGGCCATGGGGTTCACTCACTTTCTCTCCCCATGGCAGACTTCCACCTCCCATCCCGTGGATTTTGTTACGAAACAAAAGATCCCCGAGGTACGCAGGATTATCGACCGCGCCTACGGCAGGGGGTTACGCACCATGGCCGCCATCAGCCCCAAGCAGCCCGCTTTCCGCAAAAAATATGGGCGCGTGGAGCGCAACGGCAAAGCCACCGAGCGGCTCAATGGGCTCTTCCCCGAAGTCCAAAGCACGTGGCGCCAAGCCGGTTCGTTTGCCGGGCGGGAGTTTGGGGATCTCCCCGGCTTTGAGGGAGCCATGATCGGCACCGAAACCCGCGACCATACCTTGCCCAGCTTCCACGTCATCGACCATGAAGCTTGGAAACAGGCATCCGGCCAGGAGATCCCGCCGGAAGCTGCCCTGAGCCGCGCGGTTCCCCCAAGTGTGCTCGACCGCCTGCCGGTGGATAAAATCATTCCCGACGACGATCCGCTCGTGGCCTACTACCGCTGGTTCTGGAAGACCGGAGACGGCTGGAACCGGCTCTATACCGAAGCCTCCGAAGGGCTCAAAGAGAGTGGCCGCCCGGGCCTCTGGACGTGGCACGACCCCGCCGTGCGCACCCCCTCCATCTGGGGCAGCGGTGGCAAAGTGGACTTCCTCTCCAACTGGACGTACACCTTCCCCAACCCATTGAAAATCGCGTTGGCCGCCGATGAACTCTCCGCCATGGCCAAGGGCAACCCCGCCCAAGGCATCATGAGCATGACGCAGATCATCTGGTACCGCTCCAGGACCACCACCCCTCCCGAGCCGGGCAAACCTGTTCGCGACTGGGAGCGGGAGCACCCGAAAGCCCGCTTTGTCACCATCGCACCGGACCACCTCGGCGAGGCGCTCTGGTTGCAACTGGCCCACCCCGTCAAAGGAATCATGTACCATGGCTGGGGCTCGCTGGTGGGCAACCATGGCTCTTACCAGCTTACCAACCCGGCGAGCGCCGACCGCCTCGGCAAGCTCACTCGCGAAGTCGTCGCCCCGCTCGGGCCCACGCTCGTCCAGGTGCCCGACTCGCCCACCGACATCGCCTTCCTGCAAAGCTTCACGTCGCAAATCCTCGCCGGGGGCGGCACCTACGGTTGGGGCCGGGGTTGGCAGGCGGATGCCTACCTGATCGCACGCCACGCCGCGCTCCAGCCCGAGATTGTTTATGAGGAAACCATCGCCAAAACGGGGTTGGATGCCTACAAGGCCATCATTCTCACCCGTTGCGACGTGTTGTCGCAATCCACCGCCAGCGCGTTGGCGGCGTTCCAGCAGCGGGGCGGGCTCATCATTGCCGATGAATTTCTCGCCCCCGGCATCCAGCCCGACATCGTCCTCCAAAGCATCCCCACCGGTGCGGATGCCGAGGCAGACTACCGGGAGCTTCTCCAAAGCGCCGCAAAGCTGCGGGCGGAGCTGGATACATTCTACCAACGGCCGCTGGATAGCGATAACCCGAGAGTCATCGTCCGCAAACGCTCCACGGGCGGGGCGGACTACCTCTTCGCCATTAACGACCACCGCACCTTTGGCGACTACATCGGGCACCACCGCTTGGTGATGGAAAAGGGCCTCCCCTCCCGCGCGCGGCTTACGTTGCGGCGGGAGAACGCCGTAGTCTATGATCTCGTGCAGCAGCGCCCGGTACCCACGGAGCCGGTAGAAGGGGGCACCTCCTTCGTGGTGGACCTCGCCGGGGCCGGCGGGGCCATCTTCCTCGCCTTGGAGAAGCCGGTGGGAACTCTTGCGCTCAAAGCCCCAAGCCGGGTGGATCGGCACGCGCCCGCGCATTTCGCCATCCGGCTCCCGGACCAGGAGGGAGACACCCTTCCCGCCGTGATCCCCATGCACGTGGAGATTCGCGATCCGGAAGGCAAGCTCGCGGAGTTCAGCGGCGACTATGGCGCGGCCAATGGCAACCTCGACCTCCGGCTCGACTTCGCCTCCAACGACCTCCCGGGCCAATGGAGCATCACCGCCCGGGAACGCCTGAGCGGCCAACAGCGACAGGCAACCTTTGAGCTGCCGGAGGCCGCCGCCCCTTCCCTCCCCTAGCCGGTGCCTACAAACGCCGCGCCGCTTCCTGCGCGCGCAGGCAAAGCTCGGCGGCTTTGAAGGCGTGCGCCTGGGTCATGGCGTGCTCAGTGCGGTTGAGGCTATCGAGAATCAGCTTGCCGTAGAACGGGTAGCCGACCTTGCCCGTCAGCTCGAAGTGCTTCTCCACCTCACCATTGACGAGGTAGAGCTGGTTGCCCCCCTCGCCCCGGCCCACTTCCACGTACTTGCGCATCTCGATATACCCCTTGGTACCGAGGATGAAGGTGCGCCCGTCTCCCCACGTGCGCGAGGCAGCGGGGGTGAGCCAATCAACGCGGATGAAGTTCGTCGCCCCGTTATCGCCCAACAAATGGGCTTCGCCAAAGTCCTCAAGCTCCGGGTATTCAGGGTTGGAGCGATTGGCCACAGTGGCGGAAAGGATCTGCGCATCCTTCGCCCCGGTGTAGAAGAGGAACTGCTCAAACTGGTGGCTGCCGATATCGCAAAGGATGCCGCCGTACTTCTCCTTCTCGAAGAACCAAGCCGGACGCGAGGAAGCGGAAAGCCGGTGCGGCCCGAAGCCGACGACCTCCACCACCTGCCCGATCGCCCCCTGCTCCACAAGCTGCCCGGCAAATACCGCGCACTCCACATGCAGCCGCTCGCTGAAGTAGACCATATACCGCCGCCCCGTCTCCGCCGCCGTCTGCCGCGCTTCCGCAAGCTGGGCGAGGGTGGTAAAGGGGGTCTTGTCGGTAAAATAGTCTTTCCCCGCGCGTAGGACGCGGCAGCCGATCGGCCCGCGCAGGTTCGGCACGGCAGCCGCAGCGACCATGTGGATCGCCGGGTCATCAAGGATCTGCTCAAACCGCTCCACCGGCTTCACGCCCGGGTGCTTTGCCTGGAAGGCGGCCAGCCGGGCGGGGTCCGGATCGTAGACGTAGCGCAGCTCGCCCCCGGCCTCGATGAGGCCGTTGCACATGCCATAAATATGGCCGTGGTCGAGAAAAGCAGCGGCAAAGACAAACTCACCCGGCTTGACGACCGGGGCCGGTTTGCCCTGCGGGGCGTAGTTCATTCCGTCGGATGCACTCATGGATAAGTCGGAAGGAAGGCTTTAGGAAACCAGGTTGGCGGCGATGTAGTCGAAGCTCATCTTCACGGAGACAAACGGGTCGCCCGGGCAGGTGTCCTGCTCGACGATGTACCACTCGCACCCTGCGGCATCGGCCTCGGCGATGATGGCCTTGAAATCAAGATTCCCATAGCCGATCTCGGCGTAGTACGGCTTGCGCTCAAGATCCACGGCATAATCTTTGATATGGAGCAGCGGCAACCGGCCCGCCAGCTTGCGGCACCACGCGGCGCTATCTCCCCCACCGGCCTGCACCCAGTAGGTATCCGGCTCGCCCTGCACGTTCTCGGGGCGGGTGCCTTCGTAGATGCGGTCGAGGATCGTCTTGCCCTCCAACCGGTAGAACTCGGTGGAGTGGTTGTGGAAGCTAAGCACTTTGCCCGCTTCGCGCAGAACGGCCCCCGCGCGGTCGAGCCGCGAGATGAAGGTGTTTACGGCCTCAAGGTTCGAAAAATCGACCCCGGGGACGTTCGGGCACGCCGTGTGGCGGCACCCAAGCGCCTCCAGCCGCTCGGCCACGGCTTCGGGCGTCTCCAGAATGGAGGTGCACGGCTCATGGGTGGCGGCGATGACGAGCCCCTCCCCCTCAGCGATGGAGCGCAACTCCCCGACGGGGATCGCCCCCACCCCGCTGATCTGGATGGCCTGGTAACCGATCTCGCGCACGCGCTTGAGCGTGGTGGCGTAGTCCTCCACCGTTTTGCAGGACTCCCGCAACGTGTAGAGCTGAATGGCGACTTGCTCGATCTTCATGGCGTAGAAAAATTACTTACCCGCTTTCTTGGCGGCAGATTCCGCAATCTTCTGCTGGAGCAGCCCCTCAAAGACCTTGCCGTCGAGCGGAAGGGAGACCGTCTGGTCGAGGAAGGAAGACTGCAACATGGCGTTGCCCAGCTCTACCGAGTGAATGCCGTCGGAAGCCGGTGCGATAAGCTTCACCTTCTCATCGAGAATGGCGGCGGTGAAGTTGCGGATGATGCCGAGGTTCCCCTGCGCTTCGCCGAGGACAGGCACCTCCACATCCCACGTCGCCGGGGAGCCCATCTTTACCGAGGTGGTGGCGCAAAACTCACGCACGGAGACTTCAGTGCGGTTCCAGAAAATCCTGCCATTCTCCAGCACGAGCTTGCCGCGGTCTGCGGTGATCTCAAGGCGGTTCGTACCCGGGGCTTCACCCGTGGAGGCGACGAAGACGCCGGAGGCACCATTCGCGTACTCGAGGTAAGCCGTCACTTCATCTTCCACTTCGATCTGGTGGTGCTGGCCGAGGCGGCAGAAGGCGCGCACTTTCTCGGGCATGCCAAAGAGCCACTGCATCAGGTCGAGATTGTGCGGGCACTGGTTGATGAGCACCCCCCCACCCTCCCCTTCCCTGGTGGCGCCCCACCCGCCGGAGTTGTAGTAAGCCTGCGAACGGAACCAGGTGGTGATAATCCAGTTAATACGGATGATCTCGCCCAGCTCGCCCTTCTGGATGAGCTCGCGCACCTTGGCATATGCCGGGGTGAGCCGCATGCAGAACATGGCGGAGAAAAGCTGCTTCGGGTTTTTATGAGCGGCCACGAGGCGCTCGGCATCCGCCTTGTGGACGGAGATCGGCTTTTCCACCAGCACGTGGAGCCCGGCCTCCAGCGCGGCAATGCCAAGGTCGGTATGGCTGTAGTGCGGCGTGGCGATGATCACGGCATCAATCTCACCAGAGCAGATCATCTCTTCGCTGGAGCGGAAGGCTTTGACGTTGTCGCCAAAACGGCCGAGGTCCGCAAACGGATCGGCAACCGCGGCGAGAACCCCGCCGGGCACCAGCCCTTCGGAAATTTGTTTGGCGTGGGAACTCCCCATCACTCCCAACCCGGCAACCCCGATGCGAACGTGACTCATATGTTTATTGGCAATTTTGCAATGGTGTCTTGTTTGAAGAAAAACCGGAGCGCCCCTCCCCTTTTTACGAAAGGCTTGCCCGGCGGACCCTACACGTGTAGGGTCCGCGCCTGCATGCGGTCAACCAAAAAGGCAAAGAGTTTCACCCCGGAGCCCGTGCCGGAAGTAGCGCGCGTGAGCTCTACCTCGGAGCTGGCGCGGCGGCTGAACCTTTCCCGCTGGACGGTCTCGCGCGTGCTCAACGGGCATGGCGGCGTGCACCCGGAGACAGTGCGGCTCGTCAAAGAAGCGCTGCACGAGTACGGCTTTGCCGCGAGCCCGCTGGCCCGGGGGCTCCGGCTGGGGCGCACGAGCATCGTCGGCGTCTGCGTGCCGGATATCGAGTACTTCTACCTCGACCGCAAGCTCTCCTTTCTCCAGCAGGCGCTGGAGGCAGAGGGGTACCACCCGCTGATCTCGATGACTGGCGGCACCGTGGCCGACGAAGCCGCCGCGATCGGCCGGTTTGGGGCGTTGCGGGCGGCGGGGGTCGTCACCTTTGCCTCGCAGCTTGCCGCCGGGCACGCGGTGGTGCGTCGCTTTGAGTCGCTTGGAACGCCGCTGGTCCGCGTGGACCCCCGAGGCACCCACCCCGCCCACGCCACGCTGCGGGTAGACCGCGCCGCCGCCATGCGCGAAGCCGTCGCCCACCTCTGGAAACTCGGGCACCGCCGATTTCTCGCCGCGGGGCTCTCCGGGGGCGAGCCCGGCAGCTACTCGGCCCACCGGTTTACCGCCGTACGCGCCTCGCTGCGCGGGCGCAAGGGCGCTTCGCTCAAGACCTACGAGTTTCCCGAGGAAACGCGCCCCTTTTACGAAGCAGGCCAAGCCACGGCGGAGCATCTTCTAAGCCTCCCGCGCCCATGGCCCACAGCCATCCTCGCCCTTAATGACCGCGTGGCCACCGGGCTCATCCACCACCTCGGGCTCAAGGGCGTGTGTGTCCCGGGAGATTGCTCCGTCATCGGTTGGGACAATATGGAGAGCGGCGCCTTCCTTTCCCCCTCGCTCACCTCCGTAGAGACGCATCCGGGCCTACTGATCCGACACACAGCGGCTCATCTGCTCCACCAAATCCGCCACCCCGGAGAGCCCGGCCCGGAGCCAAAGCCGATCTGCCCCCAGCTCGTCGTGCGCGAATCGACCGGGCCCGCGCCAGAAGCACGCCATTATACGTCCCCCTCGATCTCGATTGTAGAAAACAAGCATTGACCCCGGCTACGTCGCCGAAATGGGGGTCATTTACGCAATTCGCGCTCCGTTTGGGCAAGTTCGGGCGACCAATCAACCTGCATCTCCTCGGCCACAAATCTCGCAAATGGAGCAATGTTCCGGTCCGTCGAGGCTTGTGCGAGTACCTGCATGTATTCAGCTCTGCGACTGACTCGAATAATGGTCCAGGGATAACCGCCTGATGCCAGCATGGTGTTCATCAAGAATCGACCGATCCGTCCATTTCCATCGGAAAATGGATGGATGTAGACAAAGATGAAATGGCCGAGAATTGCCCGGACGGCTGCGCTCTCCTCCTCTGCAAGAGCCATGTAAAATGCCTCCATACTGCCAATAACTGCCGGACCGGGAGCCGGGGGCACGTGAGACGCTCCGCGAATGAAGACAAGACGTTCCCGGTATCCTGCCAGATCAGCAGCACTCAGTCTGCCGACCTGAACGAATGGGCGGTGCAACTCCGAATACCAGTATGGGAGGTCGGTGGATGCGATCTTTCCCGGCTGACCTTCCGCGAAGATTTTCCCGATGCTTTTGAGGACCGAGGCATGAGCCAGGCTGTATCCCTTCGCGGCAAGACGGCTGTTTTCTTCCGCAAGGGTCGGATCATCAAAATCCGCGCCGGAAGCAATGCGCTCGATCAACTTGGGTGTTACTTGGAACCCCTCGATGGAAAGCGAATGGTAGGCATCGTATTCATAAAGCTCATGCGCCTTGACGAAATACGCTTCGGGATCAGGAGCAGCTTGGGCAGGCGGGAAGCTTTCCAAAACGACAGGCCGCAGTTGTTGCCAGAGCAGGCGGATCCGGTCCGCATAGGGGCTGATGGGATGAATCGCCACGGGCAATAGAGGCCGGGCATCTGGAAAAGGGTTGGCGGCCTTGGTCCAACCTGTCAGCGCGATTAACCCGCGCACTTGATCTGCTCTTTCCTTCAACCCCAAAGTTTCCAAACCGCCGAGGATGCGAATGGCTCCGGCCTCCCGATCAACCTCCAGAATCCCGGCGGCCAATTCAGCCGCCGATGCGTTTCGCAATAGTACCTCCGCCTGCGCACGATTGGTCTCAAAATAGGTCGGCGTCACTCGCGCCAAGGCATGGCCAATGGGCATGAGGTTTAAGCCACGGAATTTTGTGGCTTCTGCCGGAAGGCGACCCGCCGCCTTATAGGTGAGCAGCGAGCAGGTGATATCCGTCTCCGCAAACCGTAGGATGGTCGTATTGTTTCCTCCCCGAGCCAAAAGGGCGGTGACTTGGACAGGAGTTGCGGTTTCTCCGCTTTGTAGGTCGAGCGAGATTTCCGGGCTGAGGCAATATTCCTGTCCCATACGGTCTTCCAAATACAGGCTGAGGAAGGACCAAAAATTGCCATGCCATAGAGCAGTCTCTCCACGTGGCGCATCGGGAGGCACAAGAAAATACCAGCCCTTCATAATCTCCAGCAAGCAACCTTGCTTGATCAGATAAGTGCGAAGATGTTGCGGAAGGTCCGGGCCTCGAACAACCTGTTCGCGAGCTACCTTCATAGCGGCATCAAGCGCCTTGGCCAGTCGAAGATGCGGTTTCATTTACTCTTGTTTTCAATATAATAAATTTATTGAATCCGCGCGAGCTTTTTTATTAAATTCACTCATTCCGCTGAATAAATACGTCTTTTCGCAACAAAAGCAGATCGATTAACCGCTGCACCTTTTGGCGATCGAGCACGAACCATTCTTCCACTTCAGCAACCAATTCCCAATCGTGCGCAAACAATAGGCGGGGGCAACGCCAGAAAATTGATGCGGAGCGGAGGGGCCGAGAATGAATCTTGCCCGCCCCGCGCTCCTTCCCGTAAACTGCGCCTCTTTTTCCCACCCATGGCCAAAGTAACACTCCAGAACGTCTGCAAACTCTACCCTGGTGACCACGGCGAAGTCCTCGCTGTAGACCACTTCAACCTTGAAATTAAGGACCGCGAGTTTGTCGTCTTTGTAGGCCCCTCCGGATGCGGAAAATCGACCACCTTGCGGATGATCGCCGGGCTGGAGGAGATCTCCCGCGGCGACGTGATGATTGGCGATACCCGCGTCAACGATCTCCCCCCCAAAGACCGCGACATCGCCATGGTCTTCCAGAACTACGCGCTCTACCCCCATATGAGCGTGCGCGACAACCTCGCCTTCAGCCTCAAGATCCGCAAAAACCCGCCCCCGGAGATCAACCGCCGCGTGGATGATGCCTCGGCCATTTTGGGGATCGAGCCGTATCTCGAGCGCAAGCCCAAAGCCCTCTCGGGCGGGCAGCGCCAGCGCGTGGCTGTAGGTCGCGCCATTGTCCGCCAGCCCAAGGTCTTCCTGTTTGACGAGCCGCTTTCCAACTTGGACGCCAAGATGCGCGTGCAGATGCGCACGGAGATCACCAAGCTCCACCAGCGCCTGCAAGCCACGATGATCTACGTCACCCACGACCAGGTGGAAGCGATGACGATGGGCGACCGCATCGTCGTCATGAAAGACGGCGTCGTCCAGCAGGTGGATGCCCCGATGACGATCTACCGCCGCCCGGTGAACCTCTTTGTCGCCGGATTTATCGGCAGCCCGGAGATGAACCTCCTCTCCGGCACCCTCGTCGAAGGGCCGCAGGGGCTCACCTTCAAAGAAGAGGGCGGCATCGTGGAGTGCCACCTGCCGCACTATCGGGGTGCGCGCGCCTACATCGGCAAGCCGGTCATCTTCGGCATCCGCCCCGAGAATATCCTCATTATTGACGAAACCCACCCGCTCAACCCGGAGAACACCCGCTTCACCGGAGAGGTCGACATCGTGGAGCCGATGGGCGCGGAGACTCACGTCTACGTGCAGACCGGTGCGCACTCGCTGACCGCGCGCACCCCCATCCACCTCGGCCACGATAGCCAGGGCAAGAGCCTCCAGTTTGAGATCGAGGCCGCCAAGAGCCACCTCTTCGACCCGGAAACGACCCGGCGCATTTCGGAAGAGTAGACGCGCCCCGCCCCAGAGCATATGCTTTGAGGCATGGCGCTGGAAGAGAACCCCACCCTCTTTGGCCACGACCCGGAAGCGGGCCTCGTGGCTGTGGAACCCTCGGGCCCCGACTCGGTAGACCTCCTTACCCGGGCCGAGGATGGTCGGCTCCTGCGCCGGAGCGCCCCCTTGCGCCCGCTGGCATGGTGCGCCGGCTCCGTGCAGGCCGATGACGTGGAGTGGCGCACACTGAAGGGGGGCCTTGCCCTTGGCGTACTGGCCGAGTGTACCGACTGGCCCGCCTTTCAAAACCTGCGCACCCGCCTCAAAGCCGAGGGGATGCCGCACCACGCCCCGACAGACCCGGTGCACCAGTACCTGCTGGCCTCCGGCAAAACCCTTTTCAAAGGGCTCCCTTACGAAGACCTCCGGCGGCTCCAGATCTGGCTGCCCGAGGCGGCCCCCATCACCCACATCGAGCTGGCGGATAACCACGGCTTCCACACCGTGCTGGAGGGGGGCGATGAGCGCGCCTTGCTGGAGGAGCTCACGCGGGTGGTCTCCGAGCGCGACCCGGACGTGATCGAAGGGCACGACCTCTTTCGCTCCCTGCTCACCCGCATCGCCGGGCGCGCGCGGCGCGTACGGCTCAAGCTCCCGTGGGGGCGCAACGGCAGCGTGCTCTCCAGCCGCTCCTCGCGCTTGCAGATTGCCGAAAAGACCATCAGCTACCCGAAGTTTACCGCCGAAGGGCGCCACTTTGTGGATACCTACCTCCTCGCCCAGCTTTGGGACGTGGGAGCCCGCGCGCTGGAAGGGTTTACCCTCGAAGAAGTGGCCGCCCACTTCCACCTCGAAGGGAGCGCCCCCGCGCAAACCGCCGCGCTGGCCGAGCTGCTTGGAGCGAGCCACTTTATCCAGGCGCGCATCTTCCCCTTCAGCTACCAGGATGTCTTCCTACGCGGCAATGCCACGCGGATCGATACCCTCTTCCTGCGCGAGTACCTGCGCCGGGGCCACTCCATCCCCCTGCCGCCGGAGGCCGTTGCCTACGAAGGCGGGTATACCGATGTTTTCTTTACCGGCGTGGCCAAGGACGTCTGGCACTGCGACGTCGCCTCCTTGTACCCCTCCGTCATGCTCCGGTTTGGGCACTTCCCCCCGGCAGACGAGCTGGGCATCTTTCGCGGGTTATTGGGAGACCTGCGCCGCTTCCGGCTTGAGGCCAAGGAAGCCCTGCGCGCCGCCGCCACCCCAACCGAGCGCCACCATCTCGGGGCGTTGCAGAGCGCCTTCAAAATCCTCATCAACAGCTTCTACGGCTACCTTGGGTTTGCCCAAGGGCACTTTGCGGACTTTGATGTCGCCGCCGAAGTCACCCGCACGGGGCGAGAGCTCTTGCGCACCATGGTCGAGTGGCTGCAAGCCCAAGGCGCGGGCATTATTGAGATTGATACGGACGGCATCTACTTCACCCCACCCCCCGGAGCCACCGAGGCCACCTTGCAAGCCGGGCTCGCCGCCGTGCTGCCGGAGGGGATCGAGGTCGATTTCGACGCCCGCTACCCCGCCATGTTCTCGTACAAAGCGAAGAACTACGCCTTGCTCACGCAGGAGGGGGAAGTCCTTATCACCGGCGGCGCGTTCCGCTCGCGCGGGCTGGAGAAGTACCTGCGCCGCTTCCTCGCCGAAGGGCTGCGCGCCTTGCTGGAGGGCGAGCCCGGGCGCATCCCCACCGTGCAGGCCACCTTTGAAGCCGCCATCCGCAACCGCGAATGGCCGATCGAAGAGCTCATGAAGAGCGACACCCTGCAAGACTCCGTTGCCCAATACCAACGCAAGATCGAAGGGAGCGCCCGAGGCCGCGCCGCCGCCTACGAGCTGGCGCTCCAGAGCGGGCGCGACCTCCAGCCGGGAGATAGCGTGCGCTACTACATCACCGGAGAGAAGCGCACCGTCACCGCCTGGCAAGCCGCCCGCCCCGTGGAAACGTGGGACGCACAGGCGCGCGACGAAAATGTGGAGTACTACGTCGCCAAGCTCAAAGACGCGGCGAAACGCTTCGCGGAGTTTCTGCCGGAGAAATAGCATGGCCCGCTCCTACCGGACAGACCCCGCCCCCATTATCGCTCGGCGCAGGGCCCCGGCCATGCCCGCCCCGTGCCGGATCATCGAGCGTCGACCAACGAAGGGCGACATCCACCCCGTCAGCGCACAGCAGCTCCGGCGGATCATCCGGAAGCTCCCGAGGCACTATTTCTACGGTTTAGCCTCTATCGAGTTCCTCCCCCGTCGCAATCACGAGATCGGCCAGCCATACGGCGTCTACCGCCCCGGAGAACGGCGGGTACAAATCTACTCCCTTCCGTTTCCAAAGTGGCAGATGCCCGCCACCACCTCGCCCGATCTGTTTGAGCTACATGGTGCCCGCACTGAGCCAGGAGAGGGCGGCCTCACCATCCATTGGCCTGCCTTGGTTGATCTTGCCTATTTCGTCTACAGCTCCGTCATTCTGCACGAGCTAGGCCACCACTACCACCAACGCTACCGGACGAAACGCCCCCACCCCAAAACCTTCGCTGCAGAAGAAACCTCCGCAGACCACCACGCCCTGCGGCTCGAGAGCCCACGTGCATTCGACGAATGGTGGGACGAGTAGGCAACCCGCTGTTATGGCGCGGCCCCTTACAAAGCACCTGCCCGATAAACCTCAGTTCAACCCCGGGGCCTTATCCACCCGGAAGAGGACGGGGCGCTGGTCCTGCGCCGTCTTATTAAGCGTGGCTTCCAGATACGCGGCGGCTTCATTCGCCGTGCGGCCCAGCTCGGTCTGCGCGCCCAGCTCCAGCTCCAGCGCTTTGAGGATGGAGAGCGCCTCGGAGCGCTGCGTCTCCGCAAGCGCGCGGATGGCCACCATGCGCAGCACCATGTCGGTGCGCGTCTCGCGCGCCCAGCGCGGGAGCATCGGGAGCGCCACATCCGGGAAGTAGCGGGCAATGCCGTGCAGCGCGTAGTGGCGGGTCGTCGGGTCGCCCTCCAGCAGCTCGCGCCGCCAGTACTCCCACTCCGCCTCGGGGGCGATGCCGTAGTATTGCATCGCCAGCGCGTGGGCGAGCGGGTCGATCATCGCTTCGATCTTCGTCTGCGGGTCGATGGTGAGGGCGAGCTGATCATCCGGGATGCCCATGGCGCGCAAGATGCGCAAGGCTTGGATGATGTCGGCCGTCTCCACGCGGAAGGCATCCGTCTCAAACTTGGTGGGAAGGTCGCTCCCCAACGCGGCAAACTTGCCAAACGCACTCGCGGGGAGGTTCTCCAGCAAAGCGAGCGCCACCGTCTGCGCGGCGGGGGTGGGCACCTCCGGGTGCCGGGCCAAGTACTCCAGCAACGGCCCCAGCTTCGCCTGCGGCTCGGAGACGGGGGTAAACGAAGCTTCCTCCACCCGGTTGGAGGAGGCGATGGCCAGCGTGGGCAGGCTTTCGAGGCGGCTTTCGCCCACGGCAAAGTCGAAAATCGCCGCGCGGGGGAGGATGACGGTGCCATTCGCGCTCCGAAATGCCTGCCCGGCGGGGATGGAGAGCCGCAGCGTCTGCCCGGAGCGGTTGGTAAACGTGGCGCGCAAGAGGTCGCGCGCGTTTCCGCGAAACTCGGCGCCGAGCGTCCCCTCCCGCAGGGCGATGCTCAGGTCCGTAATAATGCGCCCGGGGGCGGCGGCCGGTTTCCCCTGGGCGGCGCTGGTCGGCGGGGCGATCTCCGTGGCAGCGGCCAGAGCGGGTGCAGCCTCCGGGGTTGGGCTTCCCCCCGGCCCACGCAAGACCCAGCCGCCCACCCCTCCGAAGCAAAGGGCGGCCAATAGAGTGGCAAAATACGAAATACGATTCATGAAATAACCGGGCGGCATCCACACGATCTGGGTCGGGATACCGCAGCCCCCAAAAGAGCTTGCTCCGTGCCAGAAATGGAGCCACCTGTAAACAGATGCGCTATTCTGAACCCGTAGACCGCTTTTTGAGCCGGAGCAATGCGGAAAGTTTGCGCACGCTGCACCCTTCGGAGATCCTCCGCGCGTATGCTGGCGAAGTGCAGGAAGTCCGTCAAGCCACGGACATGGCCCTTTCCGGCGGCAAGGAAGTGGGCCCGCTCTTCCCCGCCGTACGCTCGGGGCTCTTCTACCGGTTTGACGCGCTCGACGACGCCCACCGCCTCGTGCAGGACCTCCCCGGCGAAGTGGCCGCCTACTGGCATGGGATGATCCACCGCCGCGAGGCCGATTTCGAGAATGCCCGCTACTGGTTCCGCCGCGCGGGGAGCCTGCCCGTCTTCGGCGCGCTGCATGGGGCCGCCTCTTTTTCCCCGGAAATGGCGCGCCAATTTACCTGGGAGCCATACCTGCTCACCCACCTTTTCGAGCAGAAGCGCTTCGGGGGAGATGGGGATACCACGGAGCTTGCGCGGCTCCAGCAAGTGGAGTTTGACCTTCTTTTCGACTACACTTGGCGGCAGAGCGTCCCCCCCGGGGGTTGACCTCCCTGCCCCCCTTCCCCAGACTTGGCGGCTAAGAAAGCACCGTTTTTTCTGTTTTGAGCCTGCCAAACCCACCCCCCCCCCCCGCCCGA
>JBBCKB010000114.1:0-20594 GCA_037189965.1 Chthoniobacteraceae bacterium
AAATCTTCATCCAGCGCTTGGCGCTGCCGCGAGAAGCGGCGCGCCACGATCTGCGAGCGGCTGTTGTAGATGGCCGAGCCAATGAGGCGGTCTTTGCCGTCTTTGAGGGAAATGACGTCTCCATCCGCCGGGTTGCCAAAGAGTTTCTGGACTTCACTGGAGTAAACCCAATCGTGCCCGTGAAGGATGCGGGAGCGCGGGCGGATAATAAGACCTGCCATAGACCTTCGGGGGTATGCCGGTTTCAGCGGGGGGAGGCGAGCCAAAAGCGTTTTGGAGGTTGAACAAAGGGGGCATTCCGGTGTCAAAAGATGCTGATGATGGTCATTTCCCGAGTTGTTTTGGCTTTTAGCCTCGTGCTGGTGGGGGTGCCCGTGGGGGCGCAGGAGGCCGCTCCGCCCCGGCCCGAGGGGCCGCTTGCCTCGTTGCGCCAGTTGGATGAAGGGTTTGTGGCGCTTTTTAACCAGGTAGCCCCTTCGGTGGTGGTGATCGACGCTTCGCGCAAGCGGGCCGCTGGGCCCGAGGGGGGCGCGTTTGATTTTTTTCACGCCCCGGAGGAAAACGCACGGCCACCGTTTCGCCTCCCTGAGCCGGCAGACCGCTCCGAGGGCTCGGGCATTATTTTCAGCGCCGAGGGGTATATCGCCACCAACCAGCATGTGATCGACGGGGCCGAGAAGCTCACCGTGCGCCTTAAAGATGGGCGGCGCTTCCCCGCCACCGTGGTGGGGGCCGATACCCGCACCGACATCGCCGTGATCAAGATCGAGGCTGCGGGGCTGCCGGTGGCTCAGTTTGGCGATAGCGACGCGCTGCGCATCGGCCAGGTGGTGGGCGCGATTGGCGTGCCGTTTGCGCTCGATTACTCCTTTACCATCGGCATCGTCTCCGGGAAGGGGCGCGCGGGGTTTACCCAGTTGACGTATGAGGATTACATCCAGACGGATGCCGCGATCAACCAAGGCAACTCCGGCGGCCCGCTCTTCGACGTGGAGGGGCGCGTAGTGGGGATGAACGCCTTTATTAACGGAATCGGCCGGGGGTTGGCCTTTGCGATCCCCTCCAACACCCTGCGCGAGGTGACTTCCGAGTTGGTCGCCTCCGGGCGGGTGCGGCGTCCTTGGCTCGGCATCCGCATCGAGACGCTGGAGGGCGAAAGCTCCCTTCGCGACCAGATCAAAGGGATCGAGGAGGGCGTCGTCGTCAATACGATCGAGCCCGATGCCCCGGCCTACCGGAGCGACTTGCGCCCGGCAGATGTGATCACGGCGTTCAACGGCGTGCCTGTAAAGAGCATGCGCGAGCTTCAGAAGCAGGTGCTGGCCACCAAGGTCGGCCAGAAGGTGAATCTCTCCATCTGGCGCAATGGCAAGACGCTCACCGTGGCGGTGACGACAGGGGAGCTTCCCGAGCCAGGTGGGGGCACCGCTACCGCACGCCCTCCCGAGGCCGAGGGGGGAGGGGGCACCAGTGTGGAAAGCTACGGTTTGCAGCTCGAGGATGCCCCCGCCCAAGCGGGAGCCCTTGTGGCCATTGTGGAGCCCGCGAGCCCCGCTGCCGTGGCCGATCTACAGCCGGGCGATGTGATCACCGAGATCGATTCGCGCCCCGTCAAGAGTGCCGCAGAGGCACAGAAGCTGCTCTCTCAGGATGCGAAGCGGAAGGCCCGCCTCCTCTTTATGCAACGCAACGGACAGAAGACCTACGCGGTGCTTAAAATCGAACAATAGAGGGGGATATCCATTGTTGGTTTTTTGGTTGGGCGCCCGGTGTCAGGGTAAATCTGGCGCCGGGCGTTTCCGCTTTTCGGCAAAGAAGGTGCGCAGCAGGGTGCGGCACTCTTCGAGGCGTACCCCGGAGGTCAGCTCGCACTGGTGGTTGAGCGCCGGGTTTTGCACAATATTGAAGAGGCCGCCCGCGCCACCCCCCTTGGGGTCCGGGCAGCCGAAGATCACGCGTACAAAGCGGACATGCACGATCGCCCCCGCGCACATCGGGCATGGCTCTTTGGTTACATAAAGCTCGCACTCGTTGAGCCGCCACCCCCCCAACACGCTCTCGGCCTGGGTGATGGCGAGCATCTCCGCATGGGCCGTGGCATCCTTGAGCATCTCGACCTGGTTGTAGGCGCGGGCGATCACACGGCCTTTGTGGGTAACGACCGCGCCGATCGGCACCTCCTCCGCCTCGTAGGCGCGCACGGCCTGCCGCAGGGCTTCGCCCATGAAGTAAGTGTCGCTGTGGAGGTCGATAATCGGGTCTTGCGGGTCCATGTTGGGGGCGCATATTGGCCGGGCCGGGCCGGTTTTTCCACGGAAAGTTACGAAATTGAGTTGCGTTGAGCGGCAGTTCAGGTAAATAGCTCGTCTCTTTTCCAAATTTCCCGAGAGGCGCTTTTCTATGAATATCATCCAGACCATCGAACAGGAACAGCTCAAGAGTGACATTGCCCCCTTCAAAGTGGGTGACAGTGTGCGCGTCCACACGCGGGTGGTCGAGGGTGACAAAGAGCGTATCCAGATTTTCACCGGCATCGTGATCGGCCGCAAGGGCGCCGGTATCAACGCCTCCTTCACCGTGCGCCGTATCTCCTACGGCGAAGGTGTGGAGCGCGTGTTCCCGCTGCATTCCCCGCGCGTCGCGAAGATCGAAGTCGAGAAGTCGGGCATCGCCCGTCGCGCCAAGCTCACCTACCTGCGCAACCGCAAGGGCAAGTCTGCCATGGCGGTTCGCGAGAAGTAGCCTTTTCCCCGCACGTGTAAATGACGTGCTCTCTCCGGCATGAGGACGAGCTGCGCCGCGCAGGTGCCTGCCTCATCGCCGGGGTGGATGAAGCCGGGCGTGGCCCATTGGCCGGCCCGGTGGTCGCGGCAGCCGTCGTGCTGCCGCCCGGATTTAGCCACCCGGTGCTCAATGATTCCAAACAACTCTCTGCGCCCACTCGCGAGGCGCTCTATGCGGAGTTGACGGCGCTGCCCGGCGTGCTCTGGGCTACCGCCCTTGCCGAGCCGGAGGAGATCGACCGCATTAACATCCTCCGCGCCACCCACGCCGCCATGCGCGAAGCGGTGCTCCTGCTCCCTCAGCGGCCTGGCCATGCGCTTATCGATGGGCGGCCCGTGCGGCCCTTCCCCACCCCCGCCACCGCGCTGGTGAAGGGGGATGCGCAGAGCTACTCCATTGCCGCGGCGAGCATTTTGGCCAAAGTCACCCGCGACCGCCTCATGCTCGAGGCCCATGCCCACTACCCCGAGTATGGGTTTGCCCAGCATAAAGGGTATGGCACGGCGGAACATCTTGCTAAGCTCAAGCTTCATGGGCCTTCTCCAATCCATCGCCGGAGTTTTCTTCCCGTTCGCGAAGCGCAGATGGAGTTCCTCTAGCTCCCGGCAGGAGCTGGGGGCCGAGGGGGAGCGGCTCGCGGCCCGGGCCTTGCGTCGCACGGGCTACAAAGTGCTCTACCGGAACTTCCGCCCGCCGGGCGGGGGCGAGGTGGACCTTGTCTGCCGCCACGGCGAAGTGCTCGTCTTTGTGGAAGTAAAGGCGCGGCGGACGGATACCTTTGGCGCTCCGGCTGAAGCCGTCACCCGGGCGAAGCAGGAGCTGATCTCGCGCGGGGCCGTGGCGTGGCTGCGGCTGCTGCACCACCCGCCGATCCACATCCGGTTTGATATCGCGGAAGTCCGCTTCGTGCCCGGAGGTGGCGAGGAAGTCCGGGTCATCGAGAACGCCTTCCCTCTGCCGGAGCGGTACCGGTTGTGATACGGAGGCTTGCGAAAAGGGCTAAAATCTCCAACCCTCCCCCTTCACACCACCATGAAGCCCTTCTTCCCTCTCTACACGGTAGTAGCCCTCTTTACCGTAGCTCTGCCGCTGGCGGCTCAGGAGACGCTCCCCTTTGCTCCCGCGCCCTCCGGCCCGGCCCCGGGGGTGACGCTTGCAGACTCCGCCCCGCCCAAGCGCACGGAGGTGCGGCGGCTGGCCAAAGACGCGCCCAACGTGGTGGTGATCTTGATGGACGATGTCGGTGCGGGCACCCCCTCCACCTATGGTGGGGAGATCAACACACCGACTTTGAGCCGCGTGGCCGGGCGGGGGATTTCGTATAACCGCTTCCACTCCACGGCGATGTGCTCGCCCACGCGGGCCTCGCTCCTCACCGGACGCAACCACACGCGCGTGGGCAACGGGCAGATCGCCGAGTTTGCCAACGGGTGGGATGGGTTTACGGGGGTGATCCCGCGCTCCAGCGGCACCGTGGCCGAGGTGCTCAAGCAATACGGCTACAGCACAGGGGCGTGGGGGAAGTGGCACAATACCCCGATTAACGAAGTTTCGCCGGTGGGCCCCTTCCACAACTGGCCCACGGGGCTGGGGTTTGAGTATTTCTACGGGTTTCTCGCGGGGGAATCGTCGCAGTATGAGCCGAACCTCGTACGCAACACGCAGTATGTTACGCCGCCGACCCTCCACAGCGGCCGCTACCATTTGACTGAAGACATCGCGGATGACGCCATCCAATGGCTGCGCCACCAAAACACCTATACCCCCGACCGGCCCTTTTTCATCTACTGGGCTCCCGGCGCTTCGCATGGGCCGCACCAAGTGCCCGGGGAGTGGGCTGACCGGTATGCCGGGAAGTTTGACGACGGGTGGGATGCCTACCGCGAGCGCGTCTTCAAGCGGCAGAAGGAGCTGGGGTGGGTGCCGCAAAGCGCGAAGCTCACTCCGCGCCCCGAGGGGTTGGCCGCGTGGGAGTCGATCCCCGAAGGGGAGCGCCCGTTCCAGCGGCGGTTGATGGAGGTCTTTGCCGGGTTTACCGAGCATGCCGACTTCCACGCCGGGCGGGTGATTGAGGAGATCGAGCGGCAGGGGCGGCTGGAGAATACGCTCGTCTTTTACATTTGGGGCGATAATGGCTCCTCTGCAGAGGGGCAGAATGGGACGATTAGCGAATTGCTCGCGCAGAACGGCATCCCCTCGAACGTTTCGCAGCACATCGCCGTGTTGGAGGAGCTGGGCGGGCTCAAGGCGCTTGGCTCGCCCAAGACCGAGAATATGTACCACGCCGCATGGGCTTGGGCGGGGAGTACGCCCTACCGGTCGATGAAGCTGGTGGCGGCGCACTTCGGCGGCACGCGGCAGCCGATGGCAGTGGCTTGGCCACGGAAGCTCAAGGCCGATAAGACACCGCGTCCGCAGTTTCACCACGTCATCGACGTCGCGCCGACGATCTACGAAGCGGCGCAGATCACCCCGCCCCGGGTGCTCAACGGGGTGGAGCAGGACGCGCTCGATGGCACCAGCCTGCGCTACACTTTTGATGACGCCAAGGCCCCCGGGCAGCGGGTCACCCAGTTCTTCGACATCATGGGGAGCCGGGGCATCTACCACGATGGCTGGTTTGCCTCCACCTTTGGCCCCCGTACCCCGTGGGTGATGGGGCGGCCGGACATTGCCCATTGGGACCCTCAGAACGATGTATGGCAGCTTTACCATATCGAGAAAGACTGGAGCCAGGCAGACGACCTTGCGGCTCAGCAACCCGGGAAGCTTGAGGAGCTGAAATCCCTCTTCCTCATTGAATCAACCCGGAACAAGAACCTCCCCATTGGCGGCGGGCTTTGGACGATGGTGCTCCACCCCGAAGACATGCCCGCACCGCCATATACGGAGTGGAGCTACTCGGGAGATACGCGCCGCATCCCCGAAGCGTTGGCACCGAAGTTGGGTGCGCGGCCGACCGCCCTTACCCTGGAGGCCGAGCTGCCCGAGAAGGCCGAGGGGGTGCTTTACTCCATGGGCGGCTTTAGCGGTGGGTTGACGGTGTTTTTGAAGGAGGGGCGGCTCGTGTACGAGTACAACCTCTTTCAGATCCAACGCACTCGTATCGAGACCAAAGAGCCGCTACCTGCCGGGAAGGTGAAGCTGGAGGTGACGACGCGCTTCCCCACCGGCAAGCCGACCGGCGAGGCGGAAGTGGTGATTGCTGCCAACGGCCGCAACGTGGCACAGGGCAAAGTGCCGGTGACGGCGCCTGCCGGGTTTACGACGTTTGATTGTCTCGATTTCGGGACCGACCTCGGCTCCCCCGTCTCCAACCTCTACGATGCGCAAGCGCCGTACCCGTTTAACGGCAAGATCGAGCGCGCCCACGTGAGGTATCTAGCGCGCTAGCTCATCTCCCGGTGGGCGATCTCGGCCCACTCGCGCAGGAGCAGGCCGTAGGCGGCCACGTCTTGCAGGCCACGCCCTGGTTTGAAGAGGTGCTCGCGGCGGATGCCCTCGGGGCGGAAGCCCGCTTTCTCCAGCACGCGGCCCGAGGCTGGGTTGGAGGTGAAGTGGGTGGCGTAGATGCGGTTCAACCGGAAGTAGCCGAAGCCGAAAGCAAGCACGCAGCGCACCGCCTCAGTGGCGTAGCCATGCCCCCAGTAGGGGACTCCGACCCAGTAGCCCAGCTCGGCGCGCTGGTGCGGGTAGTCGCACCCGAGGCCGATGCAGCCGCAGAGCTGGCCAGAGGCGCTCTCTTCCACCGCAAAGGTGACGCCCTGCCCGACTGCAAAGAGATCGTTCTGCTCGGAGATGAAGGCTTCCGCCGCCCCCTCCGGATAAGGGTGGGGGATGCGCATCGTAGTGGCGGCAACCTCCGCAGCACCGGCCAGTATGTGCAGTGCCGGGGCATCTGCGGGGCGGAAGGGGCGCAGCTTCAGCCGCGTGGTTTGCATCGTCGGCTGGCTCTCGGTGGAGGGCATACTTCCTAGGAAGCTTCGGAAGAGGGGGGCAGGGCATCGCGGGGCGGCTGCGGGGCCGAGCCGAAGATGCGGGCAAAGACGCGCTTGGGAAGGCTGCGTCCGGCTTCTTCCTCGCGCAGCTCCTCTTCGGCGGCGCTCTTGGCACTCTCCCAAGCGGGGGCGAAGCCGGGGGCTCCCAGAAGCATCCGCTTCTCCGCGCGGGCAAAGACTTCCAGCTCACGCTGGGCGCGCCACTCCGGGGTTTGGTTGAACTCGGCGACGCGGATGCGCAGTTGCTCGTTCTCTTTGCGTAGCCCCTCAAGGTCGGTCTTGAGCTTGCCGAGGGAGGCGGCCTCCAGCTCCATGCGTTCGGAGAGGTGGCGTTTGAAGCGCGAAAGCTCCAGCTTCAGGGTGATGATGCGCCAAAGCGCCAGCGCGGTAAAAAGCAACCCGAGGCCAAGGCCGAGGGTGAAGGGGTGGAGGAGCAGGTTGCTGTCCATGGGTTTTTACACCCCCGCAGGCTGGTAGGCGGGGCGGAGGGCGCTCGGGTTTTGCGGGAGGCCTTCGGAGCGGACGATCTCGTTGCGTTCGTTGAGGACGATGATCTTCGGGTGGTGGCGGGCGGCCTCTTCGGGGGTGTACTGCCCGAAGTTCATGATGGTGAGGCGGTCTCCCGCTTTACCGAGGTGGGCAGTGGCTCCATTGAGCTCGATGATGCCGAGGCCCGGTTTGCCGTAGATGACGTAAGTCTCAAAGCGCTCGCCATTGGCCATGTTGCTTACGAGGATGCGCTCGTACTCTCGCAGGCCGACCAATTCGGCAAGGTCGGAGGAAATCGTCATGCTCCCCTCGTAATCGAGGCTGGCTCCGGTGACGGCGGGCCGGTGAATCTTGGACTTGAGCAACGTCATGAACATGACCCAAACATGGGGGAATGCCGGCAAAAGCGCAAGTGGCGCTTTGTGGGAGGTCGGCCCGGGAGTTTTGAAAGGTTGGTATTGGTTGACAGGTGTCACCTCAGGGAATTAGTTTTCGCTCCATGATGATCGCGATGCAACGGGGCTCCAGAGAGAAAGGGGATAGGGTGCCACGATGTGCGTGATGGCCGGTTACCTGGGCAAGCAGCGGGCCGCCCCGATCTTGCTGGAAATGCTCCGGCGCGAGGAGGGATTGGCGGGCGGCTTCTATACGGGCATCGTAACGGTGCACGAGGGCCGGCTGTACCATGAAAAGGTGGTGGGTGACCTTGAGGCGTTGCTGACTCAGACGCGGGCGCTGGAGTTGCCGGGGGTGGTGGGGCTGGCGCATAGCCGCACGCCGGGTGGGGGCGGGCGGGCATGGGCGCACCCGTTTATCGATTCGCTCGGAAAGCTGGCCTATATCGCCAATGGCGCGGAAGGGCCCTACCAAGGCAAGGTCGATTTTGACGAAGCCGCGCGGGCGTTGGTACGGCAAGGCTACACGTTTCCGAGCGCCTCGGAGAAGAAGGTGGGCCGCTACCCGATGCTCTCTGACGGGCGGTGCGTCCACTACAGCGACATTCTTTGCCAGGAGATTTCCGCGAGGTATGAGGGCCTGCACCCCGCGCCCAACCGGCTGCTTGCGGCGGCATGTTCGGCTTACGAGCGGCTGCCGGGGTCGATCGCGGGGCTCTGCCTGCATGCGGATCGGCCGCACGAGATCGTGGGGGTGCGGCATAACAAGCCGATCGAGATCGGGCGCTTGGAGGACGGGAGCTGGGTGCTTGCCTCTGCGTCGCTCGCGTTTCCCGAGGGGGTATCGTGGCAGATGCGGATGCCCGCGCTTTGCGGAGCGAAGTTTGGGTGGAATGGGACCATCCAGCTCGCCTCTTTTACCCGGGCGGGGTTGATCCCGGTGAGCCCTGCGCCCTCCGCTTCGGCGGTGAGCGGGGCGCTGGTTGCCCAGCTTCGCCAAAAGGGGGAGATGAGCGCGCCGGAGTTTCGGGATGCGGTCGTCCCTCTTTCTCAGCCGGGCTGTCTGAATGAAAAAGAGGTCATCGCCTTCGGGTTGCTGGCAACGCTACAGGCAGAAGGGCGTGTGGCTTTGGTTGACCGACGGGTGCCGGGCGTAGAGCCGGGCACTACCGCGCCTATGACCTATATTCGCTGGCGGGAGTAATACCAACTCCCCTTGAAAGACCTGTTTTCAAATGTCGTTGGTATAAGGCCCTGGTATCACTCCCCTTCGGCCTGAAAGTTGCCCGGCTCGCCGGAGAAGGTAGCTTGGGCGGGGGTGGCTTCCCGGAGCTTCACCCCCCCCGTGCTCCAGATGACGGGCGTGGCGCGGAAGGGGGGTGTGAAGACCACGGTTTCCCCCGGTTGGGCGTGCCCATGGAGGATTCGGCGGTTGGCGAGGTTGGGCCGCGTGTCGTAGGTGAAGGCGCCCAGCAAGTGCACCTCGCCGCCTTCGGCTTGGACTTCAAGCCGGTGTGCTCCGTAGGGGAGGTGGAGGATTCCGGCGCGGCTTTCCATGTGCAATAGCTCGCCGGAGGCGAGACGCACGGGCTCTCCGGCGGGGCGGCGAAGGCGCTCCTTGCCATCCACGCGGGCTACGAGCTTGCCGGCTCCTTCCCGCGAGGCCCATGCGACGGAGCAATCCGTCCCCACCCATTCGAGCACGGCGGTTTCTCCCGGACGGAGCGTGGCTTGGTGGGAGCCATAGGGGGCTCCCCATTCGGAGGCGAAGGGGGTGGCGGGGCGGGGGAGCTTCCATTCGCGGCTTTCCACCCCGTGGTGCCGCCGGTTCAGGACGGTTTTGGCGTCGACCGCGACGATCCGCGCATTGCCGCCGACTTCGAGCAGGTGCCGCTCTCCCAATGCGAGGTGGCCGATGGAGAGGGTGCTGTTTCGAGGGTCCCGGCCAGATGAAGGGAGGCGGCGGCTCCGGTTGTCGAACGCTTTGGGCGGCTGGCCGTCGATGTGGACTTCCACCTTCTTCCCATTTCCCCCGGTGGCCCACAAGTTGGCAACGGTGTCGTCGAGAAGGAATGCGGTGCCGTTGCGCAGGCGGGGGGAGTCTTTCTCGTAGGTCGTCATCTCCCCTTCCCAACCGAGGGTGGTGGGGGTGGCGCGTTCGGGCAGGTGTTGCTGCGGGAAGCCGGGGCCGACCGGGTCGACCGGCTGGAAGGCGGCTTCCAAGCTGCGCGCCCAGAGGGCGTGGGCCGCCGCTTGGGGGTGGCCATCTTTGGGCGTGAAAAGCGGGCCGGGCGCGTGCCGCGTGGCCAGCGAGAGAGTGCGCCCGATGTCAAGGTATGGGATGCCGTACCGCAGGGCCAGCTCCTCAAGCATCCCCGCATTGGGCGTGGAGGATTCGGTATGCTGCCACATGCAGAAAAGGAACTCCACTCCGGGGTAGCGCCGTTGGAACCAGCGGATGGCTCCTTCAAAAGCGGCGATTTCCTCCGGCCCATCAATCTTGTCGTTGGCTCCGCTGCCGAAGATCACCAAGTCGGGGCGGGGGCCTTCGGGCCGCGCCATCAGCTCGGGGTAGAGCTCGGCCCACGTTTTGCCGCGCTGGTGGCCGTTCCACTCCGGGTCGGGCGGACGGCGCAGCTCGGCCCACTCTTCCAGCGCGGAGTGCGATTCGCCGATGGCCGAGCCGTCGCGCGCCATGTAGTTGAAGAGGAGCTTGTGGATCGGGTAGTCAAACCGCCGCATCAAGGCCCGGCGCAGGCGGCCCGTGCTGCTGAAGTAGTGCCGCCATTGGCCGAAGTAGGGGGTCCACTCCGGGTGGCCGACTTCGCTGCCGTTGAAAAGGAAGTCGGCAGCGGAGAGCGGCTGCTTGAAGGTGGGGGAGGCGGGGTCTTCGTCGTAGCGATAGAGCGGAGGGTTCGCGCTCCCACGGTCGATGCTGGAGCCCATGATGACCACATGCAGCGGCTCCCCGCGCCGCAGCCGGGAGAGCGTGCGTGGCAAGTGCCGGTAGGCTTGGGGGAGGGCCGTCTCCGGGGTTCGCCCTGCTGTTGCCGCGCTGGTGAGCCGGGGCGCGTAGAGGGCGACCGCGTGGTCGGAGCGGTTGGTGAAGACGACTTCAAGGCCAACCCACGCTGCCCCGTCGGAAGGGATCTTGATGGGCGGGAGCGAGAGCTCGAAATCGCCTGTGCCCGGTGCGGTGGCAGCCGCCAGCTCGAGGGGGATCGGCTCGCCCCGGGCGGCGCGAGGGTAGCTGCCTTGCGCGGTTTGGCCCAGCTCGGAAGGGCTCCAGGTGCCGGGTTGGTTGTCGAGGCGCAGGCCTCGCACCGTGGCATGGAGCGCACCGGAGGTGGCCTGGTATCCACGGACGGAAAGGCGCGCTTCTTCGCCCGGGTCGAGCCGGAGCTCGCCCAGTAGGCGGACCTGCCGGAGCGACTTTCCGGGGTGGAGGATGACCACGCCGTCCACCGGCACGGTGGGGCGTGCCAGCGGGTTGAGCGGGGCCCGCCAGGCCTCCGCGTCGCCATAGGCATCCTGGTCCCAGAACGGGACCGAGCCGGTCGTGTACCCCTGCTTTTTTGCGGAGCGGGAGGCATCAAAGGAGTGGAACCCGAAGTCGGGGTTGAGGAGCAGGTTTTCCGTGGCCCCGGCGGGGATGAGGGCGGTGGTAAACAACAGGAGGAGGAGCCGTTTCATGCAACAGGAGGAGGTTACCAAAGGATATAGCCCCCGCCGACGCGGGGGTGATGGCCTGCTGCCAGATAGTCGAGCAGGGCTTGTTGGAGCGGATTTCGGGCCGGTTGCCGCGCTGCGGTTTCGCGGGTGGCATTGGGGCCGAAGATCCAGCGCAAATGCGTCTTTGCCGTGGGGTCTGGGCACGGTAGGGGGGAGAAGAGCTGCCCGAAGGTTGCGATATTGGAGCGGGGGGAGATGAAGTCGCCAAAGGCGCGGTCGAGCAGCCAGGAGTGGCAGCAAAACCCGGCAAACGGTGTCTCGGGAAAATGCCGGGCGAAGAACTCACGGGCGCGGGCGAGGGAGTCGAGGCAAGCTTCCGGGTCGAGCTTCCCCCCGGTGGGGATGTGGATGTGAAGCACGTCGCTTCCGGCATGGAGTAGGCGCCGCGCGCCGGGGGGGATGGCTTCCGGGGTGGGGCTGAGAGCGCCATCAGCCAAGACGCGGTGGGCGTGGAGCGAGGCATCCCGAAGGGTGCGGCGGGTGGTAAAGCCGGGTGTGGGCGAGGGCCACCCCTGAGAGTCGCATACGAGCCCGGCGTGGGCGAAGGCCATCGGCGTCGAGCCGGCGGCGTAGACATCCGCAGGCGGGAAGAAGCGGCCCACGCCATACTGGAGTCGGCCGAGCTGGAAGAGCCGCCCTCGAACGTGCCCGAGCATCCAGCGTTGGGCGTCGAAGCCAGGCTGGCCATGGGTTTGCTCGTAGAGCTTCATCCGCCGGGGAAGGTCGGCCAACGTTTCGGTCGTCACCTCCCAAGGAATACCTCGCTCCCGATGCAAGGCGAAGGCGGAGGGAAATGCGGAGACCACGGCGAGGAGGTTCCAGAGCGGGGGGGCGGCGGCTGTATCGGGCTTCGCCTGCCACCACGCCTCGCGAAAGGCGAGGAACGCTTGCCGGTCGGGAAGATTGGCTGCGGCGTTGGCCACGGTCGCAACGGCATTTTCGGGAAATGAAAGAGCGGCGAGCGTGGCGTGCAGCAAGGCGGAATCAAAGATCCACGCCGGATCATCAGGAAGGAAATGGAGGGGAGCTGCTGGCACGGGAAGGGCAAAGGAATGGGATATCAGAAAATTTTGCGTTGACAAGATGACTGGTGTCAGCGATTTGATGACACATGTCAACACTCCTATGAGCCGAATCACCCAAGCTGACATTGCCAAGGCGCTGAAGATCGCGCGTTCCACCGTGGCCACCGTGCTCTCCGGAATGCCGGGGACCCGAATTTCCTCGGAAACGGCGGAGCGAATCCGGGCGACTGCAGAGAAGATGGGGTACCGCCCAAATCGCTACGCGCAAGTCATGAAGCGCGGAAGCTCGGGGTTGATCGGGATCGTCCACTGCGGGACGATGAGCCATCTTCCCAGGCAGAAGGTTGCCTATGCGGTTAAGGAGATCCTGGCAGCGGGGTATGAGCCGTTGCTTCAGGATATTTCGTGGTTCAAGGATAGCGGGCTTCAGGCTTGCGAGCGGCTGCTCGACGCGCGGGTGGAAGGCGTCTTGATCGTGCACCCGACGCTGCGCTTTTCGCAGGCGTATCTTGATCTTTTTTTGAAGGCGGGCATCCCGGCGGCGAGCATCGGTGGGGATTGGCTCCACGGGATCACGCGGTTTATGTCCGACAAGGAGCAAGGCTTTCATGACCTTACTTGCCATCTGCTCGGGCTCGGGCATCGGCGGCTGGTCTGGCTTGGCGAGCAGGACTCCAGCCACAACCGCTGGCATGATTCCTGGCACCGCCGCAACGGTATCGCGGGCTTCAAGCGGGCATTGAAGAGTTGCCCGGAGGCAAAGCGCAACAGCCGCGTGCACCTCGCGGAGATCCCGATGGTGGCGCTCCAGCCCGAGGAGCTACAGGTAGACCCCTTTCAGCCCGGGCAGCAAGCCATGGCGGAGCTGCTGGCAACAGAGTTGCTGCCCGATGCCGTGCTTTGCAGCAATGACGAACGGGCATTGGGAGCGCTCACCGCTTGCGCGGAGGCCGGCTTGCAGATCCCCCAGGAGCTCGCAGTGACTGGTTTTGAAAATGAACCCATTGGCATGGCGGGCCTGCTACCGCTGACCACGGTGGCGCACCCGACTCGGGAGATCACCACCAACGCCGTGGGTACGCTTCTGGAGCTCGTGCGGGCAAAGTGCCCGCCGGAGGACCGCATTATCAAGTTCCCCATGCAGCTCATCGTGCGCCGCTCTTGTGGTGCCAATCTGTTTTCCACCGGAACGGCCCCGGAGCAGGCCGGAAAATCAACCTTATAAGATCATCCACCCCCATGAAACTCCACTCCACTTCCGTATTGGTTCGTTCCGGCTTCAGCCGCTCGGTATTTTGTCTCACGGCCTCGATGGCCATGAGCCTTGCCTCTGCGGATGCCGCCGTCGTTTACTCGCCTGAGACCCCGCGCATCCTGCTCGATTTTGAGGGGATGACAGCCGACCAGACTCTTTCCAGCACCGGCTGGACCAGCACCGGGGCGGCAAACATCAGCGCAAAGGCGCCACGCACCGGCTCCGGCGGGGCCACGGGCAATGTGGCCCTTCAGGCGGCTGATTCCGGCAGCGCCTCGGATTGGGTGGCCCTGAGCCCGGGGCAAACGGCAACGCCCGCTTTCTCCCTTTCGGATACGATCTACTTCTCGGCGTATATGAACCGCATCAGCTCGCTTGCATCGGGCTCGCGAGTGCTGATCCGCCGGAGTTCGGACCCTTCAACGCAGTTTTTGGGCGGATTTGGGATTGTGAACTCGGGGTCGAACTACTTCACGGCTTACTACGATGGCGCATGGCACTCGACCACCGTCAGCGCCGCAGCCAACAAATGGTATGAGGTGGCGCTGGTCATCCAGATGAACGCTGCCGATGTATCTCAATCACTAGGCTATCTCTACGTCCGCAATGTGACGGATGGCGGTGGCTATGAGCTCCTCACTAGTGAAGCGGGCTTCAACATGGGCTATAGCGAGAGCTTCAACGCCACGCAGTTCGACACCTTCCGGCTTGCCAACTTCCGCAACTCCGCGCAGGTGGATAACCTTGCTGCGGGTGTGATCGCCATTCCCGAGCCTTCGGGGGCCGCGCTCATCGGAGGTTCGCTCTTGTTGGCCGGGCTGGGCCGGAAGGCATCCAAATTCTTCCAAGGCTGGAAAACGCAAGGCCAGTAACCTCCCCCCCGGAACGTGAAAGGGCAGACACTCCCAGAGCTCTTGGTGGCGGTGATGATTGTCGCCGTGCTCGCGATGCTGGCGGGTTCCATGTCGGGCTCGATTCGCAAAAAGGCGGATGTGACGCGGTGCCAGAACAACCTGCGCCAGATCGCTGCCGGGGCGTCGGCCTACACGGCGGAGCGCAATGGCGTGCTCCCCGACCGGGGAAGCTGGGATACGCCCCGGAGCGCCTGGAGCATCCTCCCTTACCTGGGGGATTCGGACGGCTCCGGGCCGCGGGAGGTCCTGGTTTGCCCGGCCATCGCGCGCAGTACGTACCGACCGGTGGAGAAGGACTACCGTTCCTACTCCATCAACCAATATGCCACCGGCTCCGATAACTCCTCGGCAAACGCCCGGGAGACGTGGCAATCGCAAGTGGCCAGCCGCAACGCGCCACAGCGGATCTCCAATGTGAAGCAGCCTTCCGCGCAGGCCTTCTTCATGGATGGCACGTTTCTGGAAGACTCGTATGGGGCGCGCTTCAGCGCCTTTATGGATTCCAGCCGGTTGACCGCGCGCGATGGCCGGGACGAAAGCGGAGCCAAGACGCCCTTCATCCACGAAAATGCCATCGTGGTGGTTTTTCTCGACGGGCATTTGGAGACCATCACCCGCAGCCGCGCCGAGGCCGAGCTGATCGGCCCGGCCAACCCCGCTTCCAGCCAGTCTGCCACCAGCCCACGGCGGCACCCCTTCTGGGGGGCGGAGAAGTAATTCTTTGTTAATACCATGATCGTTACCACCAACATCCCTTGCGGAAATGGGCGGGTCCATTGGCTCGACCCACAGCATTTCGAAATCCAGGTCATCGCCTATAGCAAGACGCCTCGCTATACCTTCTTCAAAATCACCGGCGTGGAGAAGGACCAGGAGCGGGAGGTTATTCTGCGGCCCGATCCGTACTTCGACGGCGATTTCCGGGGCATCCAAGGCCGGATCTGGGTGCGGCGCACGGAGGCGGGCGAATGGACCGCGCTGCCCGATGCGGAGGTGGAGATCGCGCCGAATGTGATCCGTTTCCGGCTGCAACTGCGCAAGGGGGAAGATTGCTTCGTGAGCACCGAGCCGCCCCGCGAGTACCCGCAGACCACGCGGGAGCTCTTTGCCATTGCAGATGCCTACCCGGACGAAGCCACGATGCGGGTGATCGGCCACTCTGTGGAGCATCGCCCGATCTTCCTGCTGCGGGTAACGGCTCCCGGCAACCCCGTGAGCCCCGGCAAGGAAGACCGCCCGGTCGTCTTCATTTTTGCCGGAGAGCATGCCTCCGAGTTTGCCGGAGAGGAGATGGTGCGTGGGATGTTGGCGCTGGTCACCGCGCGGAGTGAGGAGGCGGAAAAGCTGCGCGAGCAGTTCATCTTCGACTTCATCCTCAATATGAACCCGGATGGAAACTTCCACGGTTGGCACCAGTATAATGCTTTGGATTGGCTGGCTCACAACTACCAGGAGAAGACCGACCGGAGCTGGCACCATGAGTTTGAGCCGTATTTTGAAGGAAAGCTCCCCGATGCCTCTCCGGAGACACGGGCCAGTGCAGACTGGATCAACCGGGTGCGCCCGGCGTTTGTGCTTGGAGCGCACAGTTGGCTCGGCCACGACGGAAACCCCGGGGCATTCTATGCCAACCCTGCCGCGCTCGACGAGGCGATGTATGAGAAGATCTGCCTTCTCAACCAAGATGCCAAGGAGGAGGCGGCGAAGTTCGGGGTCGATTTTGAAACCTTCTCCGCTGCAAACCTTTGCAAGGGGCACCTCGGGGGGTACCTGATGAGCCAGAACCGTGCGTTGGCCTACACGATCGAAGGGCACATGAATATGGGCCGTAAAAACCTTCAGGCACTCGGTGCGGCGTTGCTGCAACGCTGGCTGGCGAATGAAGGGTTGGGCCTCCAACGCGAAACCGTGCCGGAGGTGGCGCGGTGAGTGGAGCTACCCATTTCCTGGGTTCGGTGGCGGTGCTTGCCAGTGGCCTGCTGCTGCGGGCTGAAGCGGTGCAAGAGGCTACGCTGCTGCGCCCTTATGGGTTGGGAGAAGGCCCTTCCCAAACAGCTCTCCCGTTCTTCCAGGCCCTCCCCTTTGCGCAGGGAGAAGTGAAGGAGGCGGCTGCGTGGAAGGAAGCAAAGGAGCCGGCGAGGACGGTTGCAAAGGCACTGGCCCACTGGCCAGATGGCAGCGTGAAGTGGCTCGGGGTGGAAGGGGTCTGGGGGAAGACTAGCGATGGGGCGACAGAGGCTCCGCTAACGGTTACTTGGGATGATCGATCGATTGAGCTGCGCGACGCGCAGAAACAGCTTCTCTTTACCTTTACGCCGGAGGCAGCCTACGCGCCCGTACGCCTGCCCAAAGAGCCGCAGCCCGCAGACGCGGAGTTTCTCGATCGTGAGGGCCAATATGCATGGGCGGTGCCCATCGCCTCGATCAATGCCGAGGGGCAAACCCACGCTCTCTCGCCCGTGGTGCGAGAGGGCCGCATCGAGGAGGAGAACTCCCTTTTCACCCTCTGGCTTTTCCGTGGAATGGGGGGCACGGATAGCGTGGGCCGGGATCTGGAGTGGCAGCTTCGGGTCCGGTGCTACCACTCGCTGCCGTTGGTGCGGCTGCAGATGACCTGGAAGATGCGGTGGAACCCGGAGCGCTATGCGCTTGCCTCGGCCAAGCTGGTGATTTCGGATGGCGGCTCCCGGGAGGGAGCGGAGGCCCGGGGGGTGATCGCGAACCCTAACGGCAGCGCACGCCTACTGCCGGGGGGGGCGGAGGAAAACCCGCCTGATGCACTAGCGATCTTGCGCCCCGAAGGAGGGGCCAGGGAGTGGTCCATCGCCGTGCCGGATCTGCTCCGGCTTGGGCCAAACCATCTGTTGGTTACCCAGAAGGGGGTGGAGCTTGCTTCGTGGACGGAGCGCACCGGCCTCGCGCTCGATTTACGCCGCAGCAGCAACAAGGGCGATGACTTTGGAATGCGGGGTGTGGATCTCGATTCCAACGGAAAGGGCGTGGCTCGCACCACCGAAGCCAGCCTCGTATTTGGGAGCGACCCGGAAGCAAACCGGGCGCTTGCGGAGTGGGAGAACCGGCGCAATGGCCTTTGGTTTGCCACGGCGGAAGATCTCGAACGGACTCAGGCCTTGGGCCCTTTCCAGCGTAACGTTCTTTCGGAGAATGCCGACTACTTCCGTGCGTTGCAGGCTAACCTGCATTTCCTGCTCGTTTCGCGAAGCCACTGGCGCTGGTTTGGCTTTGCCAATTTTGGCGATGTACGGACGAACTTCGCGCATGGCAATAACGCCGAAAGGGGACTTGTCGCGGGGCGCTGGGCGCTGCATGGGCGCTATGGATGGCGCAACGGCTCCGGGGGCGGCGTCTATGACAAGATGCTCAAGGCGGGGCTCTTTTTGGATGACCGGGCATTGCTTTTGGCGGGGCTCGACTATGCGCGCCATGTGGCGGATGTGGATTTGCAGCATGGGTCTTTCTGGACTCCGCCCGTGGGGGATGACGGTGGGCTCCACCGCCGCAACCGCGACCATTGGAGCGGCTCCCCGCAGATGCAGTACTCAGCCACGCGGGGGCTTTACCTTGCGAGCTGGCTCGGTGGGGGCGAGCGACTGGCCGATGGGCTGGCGGAGCTTCGTGGCTATCTGTTGCGGAGTGAGCAGGTGCCCGCATCCTCTTACGCGGGGCAGGCGTGGATCTTCCGCTATATGGAAACGCGCAAGCCGGAAGACCTGGCGCTTGCCCATAAGATGCTGGAGCGAGCGGGAGATTATTGGAAGGAAACCCCGGAGGCAAAGGCTCGCGGAGTTTCGCGACTGGCCTCGATCTATTTCCACAATATCCGTGGGCACGACGAAGGGGTGCAGACGCTGGCGGAGTTCTACGAGGCGACGGGGGATAAGACCTACCTCGACGCCATTTGCGAGATCGCCAATGCGGACCATAAGCCGCCTACTCCGGGCTTGGGTGAGTTCTACGCCGTGGCGTACGCGCTGGGGCAGGAGGTGCCTGCGGAGAGGTTTGACGCCCATGCGCTGCGCGTTGCGGCGGAGACGCTACAGGGCTTCCAGCCGGGGGATTTGTCTGCGGCGGATCTCTCAGGCTACGAAGCGTTGGCAACCTTTGTTCGCGAGGGGATGCCCCCTGCGGGCAGCCCGGTTTATCGCGAGTCGAACGCTATCGGCGCACGCTCGGGCTATGCGTTCCACGTCCTGCGTTTCTTTGGCAATGGCTCTGCCTTTCTGCCGCCGGTTGAGCCCGTGAAGGAAGAGGGGAGTGCAGGCGGCGAGATCCCTGAGGAGAAGCCGTAACATTCACGCAGCCACTGCTCGCA
Source organism: Chthoniobacteraceae bacterium (assembly GCA_037189965.1). Taxonomy (GTDB): domain Bacteria; phylum Verrucomicrobiota; class Verrucomicrobiia; order Chthoniobacterales; family Chthoniobacteraceae; genus DATMFV01. The sequence goes on from JBBCKB010000114.1 coordinate 18,926, forward strand.
GAAAAAACGCCCCCTTGCCCGGGTACCGGGAGGGGGCGTTTTTTAATAAGGAATGACCTTACGCCTGCGGCTTGAGGGAGATGGGGGCATCTCCCCGCAGCATGGCGGCGTGCTCGGCATCGGTGCACGAGGAGTTGAGCGGTACGTTGGTGGTGTTTTCCGTGGTGCCGACGAGGTTTTCTTTAAGCAGGTAGGCCTCGACCTCTTCGCCGCTGATGTCGGGCAGCATGACGCCGTTGATCTCGACACACGGCGAGAGCGGCTGGCCGCTGCGCTGCTCCATCTCCCAGCGGAAGGCGGGGTTGAGGATGATGTCTTTATCGGTAAAGGGTAGGTCGTACTTGGCGAGCACGGCGCGGACGCCACGGCTCCAGCCGCAATGGGTCTTCAAGTAAGCGGTGATCTGCGGTTTTTCCATGGGGCGGACTATACGGGAGCCTGCGTCATTGCGCAATGGGGGGTTATTGGGGATTTCCTTCTTCCGCAAGACCGGTAAAATGCCGCCCTATGCGCTCTTTGCACTCCCCCCTGTTGCGGCTCATGGTTTTTTCACTCCCTTTGGCTCTGGCTGGGCCGATGTTTGCGAAGGAGCCGGTTTACCTTGGTGCCAAGGCGGTGCTCGCCGAGGCTAAGGGGAAGGAGGCTTTGAAGAAAGAGGTGCCGTGGTCGGAGCGGTTGGGCGCCTACAACCCGGCTGCGCTTTCTCCGCAAGCGGCCGCAACGGAGTGGCTGGAGATCCTGGAAGCATCGTGGAAAAGAGGGGGTGAGTTTGATTATGATGGTGATCCCGGTGATGCCATTCTCAGGGCGCTACCGCCCCCTGCCGCTTGGGATGCGTTGGCTGAGCTAGTACGCAAGCGCCCGGCGGCGGATGCTGCCGACACGCGGCAAGCCACGCGGGAGCTGGGCTTGCGGATGCTCGCCGAGACATTGGTGGCGGGGAAGGAAGGGAGCCGTCGGCAGTGGGAGGCCGGGCGCGCTGCTTTGCCGAGCGATGTACGAAGCGGCGTGGAGCGGCAGGTGCGCAAGGGGAACTTCTACAATGGAGATGAGTGGCTTGCCCAGTGGGAGAAGGAGTTGCCCACTCCCGCAGGCAACGAGCCTGTGGAGCTTCCCCCCATTCTCCTCGGGGCTGATGCGCAGAAGCGGGATGCGTTCCTGCTGCGGCTGCTCAAGGAGCCGGGGTATGTCGTTGCAGAGGTGCGGGGGCGGCAATTTAGCGAATGGGCAGGGGCGCTGGCGCTTCGGCATTTAGAGGAAATGGCGACTCCGCAATGGGGCCTCGCGGCTACCCCGGAGCAAGCGGCGCTCTTCGAAGCGCTGGAGCAGAAGTTCCCCACACCCGCCAAAGGGGGGGAAAGCAATAAGCTCGAGGAGCTGCGGCTCTCGGCGGAGAATGCCTACATCATTCACCTCATTGTGGAGGGGAAGACGGAGGAGGCGATTAAACGCGCATCGGCCCTGTTGAAGCAGGAGAAGGAGTTGGATTGCCCGCTTTCAAGTGTTCTCCAATACGGTGGGCAGGCCAATGCGTACTTCGATTTTCTGGATGGGGTGCTGACAGCCTACCCTGCTGCCGATCTCTGGAAGAGCTACCTGGAGACGGCGGTGCGCGTGGGTAAGCAGAAGGTGGCGTTGGAGCGGGTGAACGCCCTTCTCGCAAAGAAAG
>JBBCKB010000115.1:0-35015 GCA_037189965.1 Chthoniobacteraceae bacterium
CGGCTCGCGCCACCCCTCCGGGCGGTGGCGCAGCACGGCGTGCAGCCGGAAGGAAGGGAGCAGGAGGACGCAAAACACGCCCCTAGTTTTCCCCGGAAGCGCCCGCCGCGCAACTACCGCGTGGCGGCTTCGCGGGCACGCGCTTCGGAGGGGGGGATCACACACGGCTTAAGGATCGCGGGTACCACCCGGGGTTTCTGAGGCCGCGAGGGTGCCATGATCTTTTCTTCCAGCGCCTCGACCAGCTCGTGTGCAATGCTCTCCAGCGGCAGCTCCAGCCGGTCGACATTCAGCCCGTAGTAGTGGTTGATGCCCCGGTTGGTCTGCACGAGCACCCGGACCTCAAACGGCACATCCACCCCGGCTTTGAGCAACGCTGTGGCGGCCCCGCGCATGACGGTGTCATCTCGTACGATGAGGGCGTCAAACCGATCCTCAGGTGGCTGCCGGGCGCGCCGGGCGAGCAGCTCCTCTACCCGCAGGTGGCACTCGTGCGTCGTTCCTTCCTTGAGCTGGGCATCGTAAAGCTCCACGATCTGCTCGCATTCCATGCGCGAGGTCTTGAGCTGCTTCCAGAACGCGGAGAAGAAGTGGTTGTCCGGGTTAGTCACCGAAGAGAGGGTGACGAGCACCAGCCGCTTGCACCCGCACCGCTTGAGGTAGGGGATGCCCTCCGTCACGATTTGCTCCTTGTGGGAGGTGACGGCGCACGCATCTCCCGGTCGGGCGCTGCGCACGATGCCGGGGAGGGTGAAGAACTCGTGTAGCTCGGCGTGGCGCTCCAGGGCAAAGCGGTCGAAGATCAGCGCCGTGGGCGAGGCATGGATGAGCTCTTTAATGAGTGCATCCGTCGCTTCAGCGGCGACCTTCGGGTCGGGCGAGGCAAGGGCGTGGAGCTTGTCGATACAGCGCAGGCGGGTGTTGCGCCGCGCCAGCTCCTCTTCGATGAGCTGGTACAAGCGCCGCGACATAAAGGCAAACTCGGCTCTGAGGTCACCCCCGATGAGCGCAACCACACACCGCTGGCGGCTTTCGGGCTCGGCGATGAGGGTGCCCACATGGCGGCGGCGCTCCAGATACCCCTCGGCGGCAAGGAGCGCGAGCGCGCGGTTCACGGCGTTGAGGTTTGCCTTGAGCACGCGCGCCAGCTCCCGGGTAGAGGGGAGGGCGCTGCCCGGCTCCAGCTTGCGGGTGCGGATCGCTTCGCGCAGCGTGGCGGCCACCACGTCTTCCACCTTTTGGCCCCGGCGGCTTTTGGGGAAGAGGGAGAGAAGGGTTTCAACCGGGATCGTCATCTGCAAACGGGGTGGTGCGGGTGCGCGTCTCCAAGGCGAGCTGGCGGGCCCATTCGGGGGCGTCTCCAAAGCGCCCGCGCGCCAGCCGCGCAAAGGCGTGTTGGAAATACTCCCGGTGGGCCGGGCAAAAGAAATAGTGGTGCAGCCGGGCCGCGCCGGAAAGCGGATTTTCCGCATAGGTGCGCAAGCCTCGCTCAAGCTGCGCCACGATGCTGGCGGGTGCATCTCCAAAGGTATCGATAAAGCCACACCACGCGGCCTCCACCGCTTCCGGGTCGGCCAGCAGGCGCGAGAGCCGGGCCAGGTGGGCGCGGAAGGCGCGCTCCTCCGCCCCCGCAAGCCGTTGGACTCCGCTCGCCCCGAGCCGGTATGGGGTGAGCGAGGCGGCGGCAAGGCGCGCCCCTTCAAAATCGAGGTGCGCGAGGTACCCGGTGCGCAGCGAGGTGACTTCGCTCTGCGGGTCGAAGAGGAAGTTGCCAAGGCTGTAGGCGATGGGGGTGCCTTCATAGACCTCCACCCCTTGTGGGACGTGCGGGTGGTGCGCGATAATGGCCGTGGCCCCCGCCCGTGCCAGCCGCCGCAGCGCGGTGACGACGTAGGGCGGCGGCATCGCCGCGTGCTCCCGCCCGCCGTGGAAGATGACGAGCACGGCCTCCACCTCCTCGCGCAGCGCCGCCACTTCGGCCTCTGCGCGCGCAGCCTCGTACACATTGGCCCCCGGCCCGCCAAAGAGCGCGGCGCATGCCTCGGCCTCGGCGTAGTTGAGGATGCCGAGGCTTGGGCCGCCGCGTGGCTGGAGCTTGAGCGGCTCGGCTGCTTGAGCAGCCGTGTTGCCCGCGCCGAGCGTCTGCAACCCCGCGCTTTGGAGAAGGCGGAGGGTGTGCGCCAGGCTCTCGGCCCCATAGTCCATGGAGTGGTTGTTGGCCAGCGCGGCGATCTGGAAAGGAGCCAGCGCCCCGAGTGCCTCTGCCGGGCCGCGCAAAGCCGGGCCTGCTTTGGGGATCGGCGTGCCGCAATCTCCCAATACGCACTCGACATTGACGATGTTGAGGTCGCTCTCGTTGAAAAGGGGGAGCAAGTCGCCGTAGACGGCGGCGGGGGTGTGGACCATCGGCGCTTCGTAGGCGCGCGTGGGGGCCCAATCTCCCGTGAAGGTGATGCGCACGCCGCGCTTTGGCGGGGGTGTCTCAAGCCAGTGCATGTTCGTGAACGAGGGCCTCCCACCGGGCGGGGTCGTAGTTGGAGAGGGCCAAGGTTTCATCCTGCAACAGCCGGGTAAGCAGGTTTGCGCCGAAGCGTTGAAGGCGCTCTGGCCCCCAGTTGCCGTGGCCTTCGGGTAGGTAGGCGGCGCAGATGCCGCGCTCCATGAGCAGCTCACCCAGGTGGCGTTCGCTCTGGCGCGAGGCACGGGTAAGGAAGGTTTCGCCCAGCTCCTTCGCCGCCGCGATGGCGTGGGCATTGAGGGCCTCCACCACGGCAAACCCTTCGGGCGGGAGGTTCTCCGGCGCGGTATGGAATGCCCCGGCGTGGCCGTCGTGCCCTTCCCAACTATGCATGCTCAGGTAGAGGGCTGGGCGGGTGCGGCGCAACCACCCGATGAGGGCCACCGTCTCTGCCGAGTATTCTCCCGGCTCTCCGAGCAGGCAGGGGGCAAACTCGTGGTGCCAGCTCCGGTCCTTGCCGTCGGTGTAGTTGTGGGCGAGCCAGTCGCGCAGGTTGTACTGGTGCCAGCCGTGGAAGTTGCCGTCGGGGTTGGCGGTGAGGATGAAGTCGAAGATGAACGCGTGGCGCAACGCCTCAGCCTCCGGGCTTTGCGCGAGCGCAAGGGCCAGCATCCCGCGCCCGATCTCTTCGCCCGCAAACTCGGTGGCGTGTTCGCCGCAGACGGTGTGGATGACCGGGCGCGCCTCCTCGCCCGGTTCGCACCGGTTCTCCGGCGCGGTGACTCGCACTACGAAGATCGGCCGCCCCTCCTCCGATGCCCCCGGGGAGTGGAGCTGCGCCAGCTCGTGGTGCGTGCGGACCAGCTCGGCCAGCTCGGTAGCCACCTCGGCATAAGGGTGAGGGATCTCGGTGCAGACTTCGCAGATGGCCCCCGCGCGCAGGGGGAGCCAGGCGCGCACGGCCTCCGGCGTGCGCTCCAGCATGCTTTCGGGCAGCGCCTCCCAACGGCCTTGCAGGCTGTGGCGCACCCAGATGCGCGAGTGGAGCTTGTAGGCAAAGCTCTTGAGTGCGAAGTGGCGGTCGGGCCGCAGGATGAGGAGTTGCTCGCGCGCTTCGCTAACCCCGGAGATCCGCAGGTAGCCATAGCGAGCCCCTTTGCTGTAGGCGATCAGCTCCAGCTCGATGGCCCCGGCGTCGGCCCTCAGCAGGCGGCCATTGCCGCTGGGGATCTGGGTGGTTACTTTCATGGTTTCGCGGTGGAGAAAGCTCCCACGGCGCGCCCGCCCGGCAGGAGGTTGGGGCTCGTGGGCAGGAGGGTGAAGTCGCCCTCTTGCGGGTTGGTGTAGAGTGGGTCGGCAAAGAGGGAGCGGGCATCCTTGCCGGTAGCGTGCTGCCAAGCTTCGAGGGTGAAGTAAGGCGTGGCCTCCGCGCTCCCTACCTGCGCGGTGATGAGCCGCTTGCTCTGCCCGCGCGTGCCAAGCTGGTAGTGCCCTGCGGGGGTGAGGCGCAGCTCCGGCTGCTCGGGGGTGATCCCCTTGGCCGCGTAGGCGCGGCGGGCTGCTTCATTGAGCGGGGCGAGCGCAGCGGCGAAGTTATTTTCATCGCTCACCAGCGAGGCAAAGGCGGCGGCATCGGGCTCGACGATGCGGAGCGAAACATTGCCGGTAAAGGTGAGCGAGTTGCCCCGCAGCTCAGAGCCTTCGCTCGAGCGGTAGAGGTAGATGCCCGCGTAGAGGTTGAGGAACGTCGTGTTGCGCAAGGCGCGCAGCCGGGGCGAATCGTGCGCCATCAGGCCGTACTCGAGCCGGGTAAAGAGGTTGCCTTCGAGGGTGGCCCCGGGGCTTTCGCGGAGGAAGACGCCGTGCCCAAAGGGCGACCCGCCCGCCAGCGGGGTGTTCTGGAAGCGGCACCCCTCCACCACGAGCCCCTCGCTCTTGAGCGCGGAGACCCCTGCTTTGCGGAACCAGCGCAGACCGAGGTTGCGCACGCTTACCCATGGGGCTTCGCGAAGCTCCAGCAGCGCCTCCGGGGTATGCCCGCCATCGAGGATTGTTTCTTGCGCGCCGCTCCCTTCGATCGTGATGCGTGCCTCTCTCTGCCCCCCGTGCAAGAGAGCGCCTTGGCCGGTGTGGATGCCCGGGGCCAGGCGCACGGTATCGCCCGGCAAGGCGCGGTCGAGCGCGTCCTGAAGCGCGCCCTCCTCTCCGGAGGCCACCTCCAGCGTCTTGGGGCCGCCCTGGGTGGTAAAGCTGCCGGGGTGGTGCGCTTCGTCTCCGGCGAGGGCCAGCTCGTATTCGTAGGAAGTCTCGGGAAGCAGGCGCTCGTCGGTGAGGGCGAAGACAATCGCGGGCTCTGGCTGGTTTCGGGCCAGGCCGCGTACGGTCTGCCAGGTCGCCTCGCCCCTGGCTCGGTAGCGGAGCCGCCCTGAAGCCGGGCGCGAAAGGCGTACAGTGATCACAGCCCCCACGCGCGAGCTGGCCGCCACCACCTCCTGCACCAGCGGGCCGGTGGCCGCTGCCTTGGCGGCAGGCTCCTCCGTGGTTAGCCACGCTACCCGCTCTGCTCCGCTGCCGATGTCGGGGGGGAGAGCCACCCCATCTTTGAGCCGGAGATCGCCCGCCGCACTATCACGAAAGGGGGAGCCGCCCGCTCGGTTGGCCTCATTACCCGGGTGGGTATTGAAAAAGTAATTTCCTTCCAACACCGCACCAAGCCCGGGGAGCTGAGCGAGCGGGTTGGCGCCTTCTTCATCCGGGCCGATAAGGTTGCTCCGGTAGCTTGCGAGGCTTTGGCCGCCACCCCAGCGGATGCCGTCGAGAAAGGTGTTGTGAGAGATGTCGAAACGGCGCTCGGCGAGTGCCGGGTCGAGCGGCGGGGAGGTCTTGATGTAAAGCCCCGCCCAGAAGCCGCGCGTGGTACACCGCTCGACGCGCGCCCCCACGGCGGGGTGGTAGATGCGGATGCCGTTGCGCAGGTGCGGGTTGAGCAGCGGGAAGGCGAAGGGGCCGGTGGCAGCTTCGATCGTGCAGTCCGCAATGGCGAGATCGACCCCCATGCCGGAGATGCCCTGGCCGACATCGCGCAGCTCGCATGCTTCCACGCGAACCCCGCTGCCCGAGATGACGATGCCGCGTACGGCGTTGTGCACTTGCAGGTGGCGGAGGGTGATACCGCTCCCCCGTACCGTGATGGCCCGCGCCTGCCGCGCCCCGGTGTAGTTGCGGAAGGCGAGGCCCTCCACCGTCACGTGGTCTCGCTCGATGTCGAGCCCGTTGCCCTCGCGGTTGCGCCAGAGCTGCACGCTTTCGGGCGTGGCTCCTTCGGCAAGCCGGGCGAGGACATGGCCCGGCCGGGCCAGCGTGGCGCTGTGCGGGTAGGCTCGGGTGCCCGCTTCGTCCGCCTGCACGCGGTAGCGCCGGCGGTTGGCGGCCTCCCACACGTCAAGCCATGTGGGCTCAGAAGAATAGGCAGGGCGCACCCCCTCTGCACGAAAGGCGAAGAGATTCCCCCTTGCCTCCCACTCTGCCACGGGGCTCCCTCCTTCAAACACAACAGTGGCTCCCGGCGCGGCGGCAAGGTGTAGCGCCCCCGCCCCCGGCACGGCGGGGAGATCGACCCGGTGGGCGAAGGTGCCGCTGAGGATGAGCAGCTTCGCGGGCCCGGCTCCGACGGCTTCCAGCGCTTGGTGAAAGCCAAACGGCTTTTCGTACGAGCCATCGGCCCCCTCGGCCCCGCCAGCCGGCGAGACGTGATAGCTCGGCGCAGCACCAAGCAGCGTGGCACTTAGCGAAAGAAGGAAGCAGAGCAGGGGGAGGATCATTCAGTATCAGGGGAAAAGAGGGCGCTTACCGCTTTGGGGAGCGACTCTTCGGGCGATTGTGTAAACCGGGTGATCGGCACCCAGGCGATGTGGCCATCGTAGAAAAGCGCGTTTCCGCCGCCCTGGTGCCGTGTAAAGGCCTGGTAGGGCCATGCGGCACGCCCGTAGCTTTCGGCCCAGCGCGCGGCGGAGATGTTGAGGATGCCCGCGCCCACGGAGTCGGAGATCCATATCTTCCCACCCGGGTTGCGTACGGCCCCCAGCCGGGGCGGGGAGATGGTCGCCACCGTGGGCGGCATCTCCAGCCCGGCAGGCGGGGGGATCGCTTCGCCCCGGGCGCGGCTGCTCGGGGCGTAGGTGACGGGGCGGATGCTCGGGCTCTTCATGAAGCGCTCCTCCTGGTCTTCGCGCTCTGCGTTGGCCGCTGGGCAGAGGAAGACGCATGGGAGCGGTACGCCGTCGGAGTTTTGCTCGCCAAGGTTCATCCGTGCGCGCTCCCACCGCGGTACGCCCACGTAGGGGGCGAGGTGCCAGAACCACTGGCCCACCGTGGCGCTGGGCGTCTGCTCCGCACCGCCCGGCTCGGTGGCGTAGTAGAAGTTGGGCAGCAGCCCCCGGTGCTCCCCCGCAAACGCCATGCTCGCCGCGCCAATAGCGCGGAGGTTGGCCACGCATTGTACGGACTGGCTCTTGCTTGCGACACGCCCCGCCACCGGGAAAAGGAGCGCGGCCAGAACTACCAGCAGCGCAAGGGCTGCCAGTAGCTCCAAGAGGGTGAAACCAGTCTGTCGGGGGGGAGTCATCATGGAGAGGGAAGATCGCTCCTTTGCGGAAGAAAATCACCCCTGTTTACGCCGCCGCACCAGCAGCCACGCGCCGCCTGCAAAGAGCGCGGGAAGGAGCGCCGCCGGCTCCGGCACCGCCGTCAGCTCCAGCGAAATGGTGCCGATGCCGCCGTAGAGTGGGTTGTCGTAGTGGAAGGTGGCGAGGTAGCCATCGAAGCCGCTGCCGGTGGCCAGCCCGCTGGTGAGGCCGCTGGCGATGGAGCTGAGGGCATCGAGATCAATGTTGGCGCTTTCGTTGCTTTTGAAGACGAAGAGATCGTAGATCCCCGCGCCAACGGTGCCGGTGAGGTTGACGACATTGTGGTTGAGAACAAGGTCGCTCGCGCCCGCGTAGCCGAGCAGGAAGATCTGGTCGCTCGCGCCGCCCGGCCCGAGCCGGAAGGTGAACTCCGCGCCCGCCTCCATCTTCAGCGCGGGCGCGATCCCGCTGGCAGCGCTGTTGAAGGCGAGCCGGGCAAAGCCCACATCGCCCAGCGCCCCCGGGGCGAGGGTGCCGCCGCTCTCCACCGTGGTGGTATTACCAGAGCCAAGGCGTACGATGCCGGTCCCCTCTGCGGCGAGCGTGCCGCCGTTTCGAATGGTAACGGCCCCGGTGCCGAGCGCGCTTTCATTCGAGCGGGCGTTTGAAATCGCCAACGTGCCGCCGCCAACCTCCGTGCCCCCCGTGTAGCTTGCGCCGCGCCCCCGGGCGAAAACCTGCACGTTATCTCCCGTTTTGCGGATTGAAACGGCTCCGACAATATTGCTTTCGTAGCGGTTGCGCCCGGTGGGTTGCAATGGGTCGGCCTGCATCCCCGTAAGGAGGAAGGTGCCCGCTCCGCTGAGAGCCGCTGCGGCATAGACGGTGCCTTCGGTGCGCAGGCTTTTGAGTTCGACATTCACGCCAGCGGCTCCGGCGCTGATCCCCGCCGTGCCGACGGAGGTCGCCGTATCGCGAAGGATGACGTGGCCCAGGTTTACGTACGTTTTGGCATTGGCCTCCGAGGAGCCCGCGATGGCGAGCCGGGGCGAGCTGCCGGTAAGCAGCGTCGTCCCCGAAACGGTGAAGGTGACGTTTTGGTTGGCCGTTTGGTCCCCGATGGAGACTTGCCCGGTCGCCCCTGTATCGCCGATCTGCAGGTTGCCGACATTGACGGTGAGCCGCGTCGTCGTGTTGGCACTGCGGAAGAGGTAGTTGCCCGCTTTGAGGGAGAGGGTATTGGTGAGCGTGAAGGTGGTGTCGTAGGCGCTGGCATTGGTGCCATTGTAGATGCGCACATTGCCACCGCTCGTCTTGCCGAGCGAGCGAAGGGTGCGGCTGCTTTGCGCAAGGTAGAGGGAGAGGGTCGATTCGCTCTGCTGGCTGATATCGAGCACATCATCCCCCGAGCCGGGAGGTGGGCTGGCCGGGCTCCAGGTCATCTCCTCCCAATCGCGGATGGTGGAAGAGGTGGTGGCGCTGTAATTGGTCGCATGCGCGGCAGAGGCCAGGAGGAGCGTGGTGAGGAGCAGGGAGGTGCGTTTCATGGGTTGGAGGGGGTGGAGGGTTCGTTTGACCAGCGGAGAAATGCCAGCTCCCAAGCGCGCGGACGGGTGGAGCCGTCTTTGCTATAGGCGTAGCTGCCAAAGTAGAGGGCGTGGCCCCGGGCATCGGGCTGGGCCTTGCGATTTTCGACGATGAGCCCGTGCCGCTCGGAAGAGAGGCGCAGGGTGCCGTTTTCTACCGTGGCGGTGTACGTATCCCACTCGGTGGTATCGATCGGCTTGCGGTAGACAGAGCCTTTGGTGAAGGGGACCTGCCATTGTCGGGCGCCATCGCGCAGGATGAGGCGGAAGACCTCCATCTCCGGGTCTTCGGTCTCACACCGGAGGCGGAAGACGACTTCCACCCTCCCGCTGGAAAGATCCCACGCCGCAGCTTCGCCAAATGGCGCGCCCTCTTCATTGACGCCGATGGCGTAAAGGTGCCGCCCGGCTTCCGGGCTTTCGACCCGTAGCCCCCCGGGGCCTGCCACCGCCTCGCCCTGCTTGAAGACGAGCGCCCACTTGGGCGTGGCATCTTCGGGGGGGACCTTGGCGTCGTACTCAAACGAAGCCGCGACGACAGCCCGAGCGCTCAGGGCGCAGGCCAGCAGCAGGCGGGCAAAAACTCGGGCGGGAGACATGCCTCCACCATCCCGCGTGGCGGCGTTTGGGACAACGGGGCGGGGGCTTTATTATCATTATTATCGCCGCAAAATCGGCCAATAATCATCACCTTTGGAGAGGTGGCTTGCCTGCGAGGTGGCGCACAAAGGCATCGAGCGTTTCTTTGCTCACGTGGTGCTCGATCCCCTCGGCGTCGGACTGCGCCACCTCCTCCGAGATGCCGAAGGAGAGCAGGAAGTTCACCACGATCTCGTGCCGCTCGCGCGATTCCTTGGCGAGCTGCCGCCCGGCGTCAGTGAGGAAGATGGAGCGGTACGGTTCCGCCGTCACCAACCCCGCTTTTTTAAGCCGCTGGATGGTGCGGCTCACGGTGACGTGGGTGACGCCGAGCCGCCGGGCGAGGTCGATCACGCGGGCTTCGCCGTGCTCGGCGATCAGTTCGGCGATCAGCTCCACATAGTCTTGCGCCGTTTCCTGCGAATGCTCTTCGCGGGTGGAGCGGGTGGCGGGCGGAGTCGGTTGGCGGGGCGCTTTCACAAAGGGGGAGTGTAACCTTGCGGTGCAAAGAGTGACAACCCCGGAAACTCCGTAGCGCAGGCTACGGGCTGAGGTCGATCCACGCTTTGAGAAACCCCTCCGGCCGTTGCTCCGCGAGGGCGTGGGCTTCGTCGAGCCGGTCGAGCGGGAAGCGGTGGGTGTAAAGGGGGGTGATGAGCCCCGCGCGCACGGCGGCAGCGGCTTCGCGCAGGCAATCGCGCTGCTGGGTGGGCCCGCCCGGGTGGGTGGGGGTGAGGTGGAGCCCTCGCTCACGCCAGAGCCGGAGGTCGATCGAGCGTGCCCCATCTTCATGCAACCCGCCAATGAGGAGCCGCCCCCCCGGTTGCAGCAGGCGGGCAGCGAGCGAGAGGGGTGCCTCATGCCCGGTCGCCTCGATGGCAAGGTGGCAGAGGTGCCCGCCACCCCACGCATGGGCGGTGGGGATGGCCGCCTCCGGTGGGCAAAGAGGGTAGGCGGCTTCGGCTCCGGCCTTTCGCGCCAGCTCCAGCGCATACGGCCTGCGGCTAAAGGCGATGACGCGCGCCTGCGCCAGCGTGGCAAGCTGGATGAGGAGCAGCCCCAGAAAACCGCACCCCACTACCGCTACCCGCTCGCCCTTGGCAATGCGGGCGCGGCGGAAGAGGTGTACGGCCCCGGCCAGCAGTGGCGAGGCAAAGGGGGTGCACCCTTCAGGCAACCGGGCCAGGGTCTCTGCCGGGGCGACGGTATGCGTGGCATAAGCCTGCCCGCCAAGAAAGCCGACGCGCTCTCCTGTGGTCCACCCCTCCACGGCGGGGCCGAGCGCTTCGATCTGCCCCCACCCTTCGCAGCCGGGCGCACCGCTGCTGTTGGGCGGTAGGGCCGAGACGCCGCACCCTTCCACGCGGATGCGCACCTCCCCCGGGCCTGGCCGGGGGAGGCTCAGGCGGCGGGCTTCAAAATGCCCCGGAGCAACCATTACCGCCGCCGCCATGGAGCGGCGGCGCTGCCGCAGCGGCCCGGTTGCGGGCGGCAGAAAGAGGGCGGAGAGCGAGATCATGGCAATGGTTCAATCGCGCTCCAGCGTGCCGTAGCGGGTGGCGCGGGGGTGTAATGGGGGAAGCCCCGGGGGCGCGTTCAGCCTCCACGGGTGCCCCCTCGCTGGGGGGCGGCCCCCGAACGATGGGCATGGAGCGCGCCATCAACCCCACCCCTTGGGAAGGCGCGCGCGCTGGGTTGGAGGCCCCCCCGCTCGATGGCGACTACTCGGCAGAGGTCTGCATTGTCGGCGCGGGCGTGGCGGGGATGAGCGCCGCCTGCCTGTTGGCCGAGGCGGGGCGCTTCGTAGTGGTGCTCGATGCCGGGCCGATGGGCGATGGCGAGAGCGCCCGCACCACGGCCCACCTCTCCTCAGTGCCTGACGGCGGCTACGCCCCTTTGGTTCGCACCCACGGCGAGGCGGCGGCGCGCCGGTTTGCCGAAAGCCATGCGGCGGCGATCCGGCAGGTGGAGCGCTGGGTGGAGCAGGAGCAGATCCGCTGCGGTTTCGAGCGCGTGCCGGGGTACCTGTTTGGCACGGCCCGGGCGGTGAGGCGCGAGCTGCGGGCTGCGCAGGCTGCTGGGTTGCATGGCGTGGAGGCGGTGACCACCGTGCCGGGGCTGGCGGGGGAGCCGGAGGGGGCGCTTTGTTTTCCCCGGCAGGCGCAGATCCACCCGCTCCGCTATTTGCAGGGGCTGCGCGCGATGTTGCGGCGCCGGGGAGGGCTCCTCTTTGGGCATACCGCCGTGCGCGAGGCGCATGGTGGGCCGCAAGGGCAGGTCTTTACGGAAGGGGGGCATGTTGTAAAGGCGCGCCACCTGCTGATCACCACGCACACTCCGTTTGTAGACCGGTGGGCGATCCACGACCGGCAGGTGCCTCATCGCACCTATGCCATCGGCGCGCGCCTCCCCCCGGGTGCGCTCCCGCGGGCGCTTTGGTGGGATCTGGAGGCCCCGCCCCACTACGCCCGCCTGCGCTCGGGGGAGGGGGGAGAGACGCTGATCGTTGGCGGCGAAGACCACCGCGCCGGGGGGGCGGATGATGCTGCCGAGCGCTTTGCCCGGCTGGAGGCGTGGGCGCGGGCGTGGTTTCCGCACGTGGGCGAAATCACCCACCGGTGGTCGGGGCAGATTCTGGAGCCGCATGATGGCCTCGCCCTCATCGGGCAAAACCCGGGGGATGTGGGCAACGTCGCCATTGCCACCGGCTTTGGTGGGTTGGGGATGACGCATGGCACCCTCGCCGGGCTGCTCCTGCGCGACCACGTGCTGGGCCACCCCAACCGCTGGGCTTCTTTGTACGACCCCTCGCGCCCGCGCGTTGCAGGCCCGCGCTGGCTACGGGAGAATCTCCGCACCGCTGCTTGCTACGCCGCGCACCTGCGCCCTGCTCCGTGTGTGAGCGAGGCGGATATCGCCCCCGGCAGCGGCGGCGTCATGCGCCGGGGGGCGGCGCTGCGGGCGGTGTACCGGGATGCGGCGGGCGCGTACCACGTCTGCTCGGCCATCTGCCCGCACCAGCACGGCGTGGTGGAGTGGAACGCGCTGGAAAAAACGTGGGAGTGCCCCTGCCATGGGGCGCGCTTTGCCCCCACGGGGGAGGTACTCTCCGGCCCGGCTTCAGAGGGGTTGGCCGTAGATAACGGGCTCGACGCCGTTGAGCCCGAGGAGTAGAAAGTGCCTCCATGGCTACTATCGCGCCGGAGAGGAAATTCTGGTTCAACGTCGGCACCGGCATGATGATTTTGGGCGGGGTGCTATTTTTCTCCAACTTCATCATCTTCCTTATGGCAACGCTTGGTAGCAACTCAGGCCCTTTATCAACCGGGTTGCCGCAGGGGGCAGCCTTCTTCGGCTCGTTCTCAATGGTGGGCTTTGTCATCCGGGCCTTTGGGGGGGTAATGCTACTTGGTGCTGGCCAAGGAGTTCGCCATATTGCCGCACGAGGCGTGGCGGGCGGCGGGCTGATTCTCGACCCACAACAGGCCCGTAAAGACCTGGAGCCATGGAGCCGAATGGGCGGGGCGATGGTCAAGGATGCTTTGGACGAGGCGCAACTCACCCCTAAGGCTCCGCAACAGCCGACTTCGCCGCTAACGCTGGAAAACCGGCTGCGCCGGCTCCAGCATCTCAAGCAGCAGGGGTTGATCTCCGAGGAGGAGTACACCGCCCAGCGCCAGCGGATTATCGAGAGCGCTTGAGCGCCCGCCGGAAAAGCGGTCGGGGGCGACCGCACTCCAAGACGCTATTCGATTAAGCAATCGAGGCCACGTCTGCCGTGCAGTGAGGGCACTTGGTGGCTTTGTTGGAAATCAACGAGACGCAGAAGGGGCACTCCCGGGTGGTCGGCGTGGGGGTGGGGGCGATGTCTTCCTTGCGGCGCAGGCGGTTGACGGCGCGCACCAGCAGGAAGACGGCAAACGCCACGAGCAGGAATTGAATCAGGCTATTGGCAAACGCGCCGACGGAGAGGACCGTTTTGCCATCCGGGGTGATCGGGACGACCACGGCCGAGAAATCTCCCGCGCCAGACTGGAGCAATGCCAGCGGAGGGGTAAGCAGGTCTTTGACCAACGAGTCCACCACTTTGGTAAAGGCCGCGCCGATGATGATACCGACGGCCATATCGAGCACATTCCCCTTGAGGGCGAATTCTTTGAATTCCTTGAACATGCGCGCACTCTAGGCAAAACGAGGTGGAGATGGCGAGTGACAAGTTTCCCACCGGGGGGGGGGGGCTGCGCCCCACCCCACGTTGTCTCGCAGAAACGCTCTACAGAATTTCGCGAAGACGCGAGATGGGTGAATTTGTAGGCCGTTTCTGTGAAACGGCAGCCCAACGCCCATGGCGTTTCACAGAAACGCCCTACAGTTTGCCGAGTGGCGGCTCCAAAAACCATAAAGGGCCGGGCCTTTTGCAAAGCCCGACCCTTCTAGTGGGAAGTGTTGGTGAAGTGTTTAGAGCGAGCGGCCCACGGCCTCGGCGACGGCGCGTACCCGGTTCATCAGGCAGGCAAATTCGTCGGGCAGGAGCGCCTGCTCACCGTCGCTCTTGGCGAGCTCGGGGGAGTTGTGCACCTCGACCATGAGGGCGTCTGCCCCGGCGGCGACAGAGGCCACCGCCATGGCGGCGACGTGCTCACGCAGGCCGACGCCGTGCGTCGGGTCGACCACCACGGGGAGGTGGGTCTCGGCCTTGAGCACGGGGATGGCGTTCAGGTCGAGGGTGTTGCGGGTGTACGTCTCGAAAGTGCGGATGCCGCGCTCGCAGAGCATGACGTTGAAGTTCCCCTCGCTCAGGATGTACTCGGCACTCATGAGGAGGTCTTTAATCGTCGCGCTCATGCCGCGCTTGAGCATGACAGGGAGCTTGCTGCGGCCCACTTCCTTGAGCAGCGAGAAGTTCTGCATGTTGCGCGCGCCGATCTGCAAACAGTCGGCATATTGCTCGACGGCTTCGAGGTCCTTGGTGTCCATGATCTCGGTGATCACAGGCAGGCCGGTGGCCTCGCGGGCTTCGGCAAGGAGCTTCAGGCCATCCACACCCAAGCCCTGGAAGCTGTAGGGCGAGGTGCGCGGCTTGAAGGCACCACCCCGGAGGATGGTGGCCCCGGCGGCCTTGATGTCTTTGGCGATGGAGATGATCTGCTCGCGGCTCTCGACAGAGCACGGGCCGCTCATCACGGCGATTTGGTTGCCGCCCACGGCGACATTGCCAACCTTTACCGGGGAATGGGTGCCGCGAAATTCATGCGCCACCAACTTATACGGCTTGAGCACGGGCGTTACCGACTCGACGCCAGGGATGGCGGCAAGCGGTTTTTCACGGATGACATCTTCGGGTCCAATGACCCCGATGACGACGCGGACGGCTCCGTGGCTGACTTCAGTCTTCAGGCCCCATTCGTGAATCCGGTTCACAATGTGCTGAATCTGTTCGTCAGTCGTGCCAGGTTTGGTGACGATGATCATAGCAAGAGAAAGGGGGCAAAACTACGCCTGCGTTCCCTCGGTTCAAAGCTTTTTTTGGAACGATTTTTTCGCCCTTGCCCTCAATGGGTGCTTTCGCCCATTTGGTGGGTGAGGGTGATCTCCTGAAACTCGATGCACCGGGCCGTTTCCGGTAAGGTGGCCGAGGCAAAGGAGAGGGAAGCTGCGGACTGCGCGGGCTCAAGAGGGGCGGGCTCGCCCACCGGTTGGCCATTGACCAGGAGGCGGAGTTCGCGGGCTCCATGGTCAAGCCGTAGCTCCAGTATTTGGAATCCATTTTGAGAGAGGCGGCCCGCCGTAATGGTGCGGTGGGTGCCTTCTTCGGGAACGACCAAAAGAAGCGCGCCGGTCTTGCCGATTTGCACGGTGGCAAGGGTGCCTTCGTTGGCAAGTAGGGTGAAGGTGACATTGCCGTTGGCTGCCGATTCGTCGGCGAGCCGCAACCGAAGCTGGAGCGTGGTAACTCCCGTTGGCGGGATGCTCCCGGGGGGCCAGGTAAAGCCGAAGGCGGCGCGAGGGCTGCCCGCTTTTTTGGTAAAGCGGAGGAGTTTGCCCCCGCCCTCGGCATTCTCGGCAATGGAGATTTCGTTCCCCTCTCCGGGGTGGACGAAGCTGGGGCGCGAGAGGGGGAAGCCGGCGAAAGGGGCCCCCGCGAGTTCCTCATTCTCCGGGAGTGCGGAGAGGTCGAGCTGGATGATTGGCTGGGTATCGGCCCAGGCGGATGCGGCAAGAAGCAGCCCGGCGGCGAGGTTGGCGAAAAGAAGCCTCATGGTTGGGGAAGGTTACGCGGGCGAATGGCGACTTTGTAGCGGTTTTCGTAGTAGTTGATGAACGGGACCCACATGACCTGCGTGGAGGCCAGCGTGCCCCGGTAGCGGGCCAGCGCGGCAGAGCGCTTTTCGAATTCCTGCCACTCGGCGTCGGTGGCGGTGCCCGCGTTTTTGATCTGGTGGCCGAGGGCGGCGGCATCCCGAGCGAGGCGCATCTGTTCAAGCCCTTGCTTGAGGAAGTTGACGCGCTGCCACGCCTTGCGGTCGCTCTGCACCACGGCGGCTTCTGCCTGGTCGAGGATGGCGAGTGCGGGGCTCACCGTCTCTTCGGGGAAGAGGTATTGGAGCGCTTCATACGGGCCATGCAGGAAGTTGCCGGAGGTTTTGCCGCTGCGCACCAGCTCGCGGTAGTAGCTCGGGGTGGTGTCGGTGGTGCCTCCGGCGCCTCCGGGGGTGCCGATCTCTTCGGCGCGGGTTTGCCAGTAGTCGAGGTAGCGGCGGATGTGTGGCGCGGCGGCTCCGAACGCGGAGGTGTACTCTTCGAGGATGGTTTCCAGCGGAAGCTCCGGGTTCTCCAACATCCGTGCGAGCAGGTAGTAGAGAGGGCCTTCGGTGCCCCAATAGCCCATCATCTGGTCGAGGTCGAACCCGGCGAGCCCATTGCGCCCGGCAAACTGGAGGAAGCGGTGGATCTCGCGCAGCGGCAGGAAGGGGCCGCCCGCTGCGGCGTACCCCCAGTTGGGGCGCAGGAAGAGAGTGGCCCCGGCGTCGCGCCACCCTTTCCAGGAGTCGTAGGCGTCCCAGCTATCCACGATGCCGATCATCATCGGCCCGGTGAGCGGGCGCTGCGGCGGGGGCGGCATGCGGTAGGACGAGTAGGCATAGCTAAGGAGCGTGACCTTGGGGTTGATCTGCCGGAGCCGGGCGGAGAGCCGGTTCCAAAACTCCACGTAGCGCGCGGAGAGCTGCACGGTCTGCGTGCCTTTCCAGATCTCCTCAAGCGGTTGGCCTTGGGGGATGTCCCACTCCAGCGTGGCGGGGGTGAGGTCGTAGCCGACGCCGTCATTGGGGCAGACGTTGTAGAAATCGGGCGCGCCGGCTTGCTCGTAGTCGCGGGCGATCTGCTCGATCACCGCCCGGTTGGAGAGCCGCAGCTTCACGGAGCGGGCCGGGTAGGGGGAGTTTTCGTCCACGGGGCTGGGCATCCCCGCAGGCGGGGTGGCGAAGTAGTCCGGGTGGTCTTTGGAGTGGCGCGCCCACCAGTGAGTGAAGGCGTGTCCGTAACGGATGCCGCCCCGGCGGCCCATCTGGTGGTTGGCGGCCCATTGCTCGGCCTCCTCTTCCATGCGGACATATTGCGGGCTCTTTTCTCCCTTGTAGCCGTAGGAGAGGGGGATGCGCAGGTTTCGTACGAGGAGCGGGGGTTGCCAGCTCACCTCTTCTTCGGGGACGGTAAACTCCGCCCGCGCCGGGGTATGGGTGCCCAGCTCGCCCGGCCAGAGGAAGCGAACTTGCAGGTTCTCTTCGAGCAGATGGTTGAGCGCCCACCGCAGCGGCTCTGAGACGGTGGCTCCGGCTGGGCGGTGGCCGAAGAGGTAGAGATTCCCCGCGCGCGGAAGGATGCGGTAGGCCTCTTCGGGGAGTTCGGGCCGGTCGGGGAAGTCCGCCGGGTCGAGGAAGAGCCCGGTTGTCCCCGAGGGGAGCTTGGCGAAGTCTTCCCGGGTGACGACGGGGATGCGGGCCCCGGTGGAGGCTTCGACAATGCGGATGAAGTGCTCGGCAAGCGGTTCGTAGCGTGCTGCATCCGCTCCGGGCAGGATGACGGCGCTTCGGGGTTTGCCATTTTCAACCAGCACCAGCTTGCCTGCGAAGAGCTGGGCCAGGGGGAGCAAGGCGCACGCGGCGTAGAAAAGGGTCTTCATGCCAAAGAACGTTTGCGGGCGAGGACGAGGGCGACACCGCCGCCGAGGGCGAGCAGAAGGAGCTGCGAAGGCTCGGGCACCGGCACGGCGAAGGATGCTTCAAAAGCGCTGGCCTGGAAGATCGGTTGGTTGGCGCTGGAGGAAGGTTGGGAGTTGAAGAAGTAGAAGCCGACCGCCTCGATATTCGTGAAGGTGCTCCCCGAGATATTGAACAGAGTGGGCGATTCGGGAAGCGGCGAGGAGGAGGGGTCCCACTCGGCCCAATTGGCGGTGGTGGGGTTGCTCAGCGTCACGGTGGTGACGCCATTGAAGCGGGTGGACAAATACCAGACGCCATCATTGAGCACCGCAAGGTAGCCGACACGGGTGCCCCCGGAGTTGAGCTGCCTGACCGTGAGCGAGAGCTGCCCGTCGCTCGCAAAGCTGAGCGGCCCGGCGGTGGAGAGACCGTTGAGGAAGTCCTCCTTTTTAAAGTAGATGAGCCCGGCGATGCTCCGGTCGACCGGGTTTTCCGCGTCGCGGAGCGAGCCGCGCAGGTCGATATAGTCGCCCATGTTGTGGTGGATGACCGAGGCGGTACCGAAATTTTGCGGCGAGCTGCCGTTCTGGTTTTGCAGGATGCCGTAGAACGGCTGGGCAAGGTAGGAAGATGAGGGGGCGACCATGGGCGAGCCGGTGGCCCGCCAGACCCGGTAGCCACCGGTATCGGAGGCGGTACCCAGCGAAAGCGTTTGGGAGGAGGTGGCGACACCGGTGCCGCCCCAACTGACCCCAAGCAGGGTGGAGGCAGAGGCCGAGGCGGCGAGCAGGAAGGTGGCGAGGGTGGAGTGGAGGAGTTTTTTCATGTTAGGGGCGGGGTTTTCGGGTTTACGGGTAGCGGGCACGCCAGAGACTTTGGTAGAAGGGGCTCTTCCCCTCGGTGTCGGAGATGCCGTAGATCGGTTCGCCAAACGGGGCGGCGTGGGAGTCGGCGTAGAGGAAGTTGGGCTTGCCGTTGTGCCGCCGGGTCATCCGCGTCATCCCCACCATCTTGGAGCGCAAATCCGTGAAGATGGTCCGGTCGTGGAAGGCGTCGGAGAGGAGGACATACCGGGAGGGGGTGCTCACCTGTCGCTGGCGGATGAAGGCATTCGCGCCGTAGAGCCGTTCGTTAAGTTCCCGATTTTGGGCGTAGTGGAAGCCGGAGTGCTCCCTCTCGGCAGGGCAGGCTAGCGGGGAGCGGCGCATCGTGGCCTGGGTGGCGACGACTTGCGGGTATTCGTAGCCGAGGTAGGGGGCGAGGGGAGCCGGCCAGAAGGTGTAGGCCCCGTTGGGCTGGGGTACATCGCCGCGAGGCAGGAGGTCGTTGTGCTCCGTGGCGTATTGCTGGATGGCGGTGCCCAGGAGGCGGAGGTTGTGGAGGCATTTGGCCGTGTGGGTTTGCTCCACTGCAGAATGAAAGAGGGGAAAGGCCAGCGCCGTGAGCAGCGCGATCAAAGCGACGATGAAGACCATCTGCACGAGGGTGACGCCCGCGTGCAGGGTGGCGGCGGCGGGGGATGGGCGGTTCATGGTGTGGAGCTACTAAGGCACTGGAGCGCTGCGGCCACGGCGTGGTCGAGATCCGGCAGCGGGGCGACGCGGCGGCTCTCCTCCCAGGCGCTGAGGTAGCGAGGGTCGCCCGTGGCTCGGGAGGCGTGGTGGAGGAGGCGGCCAAGGGTTTCGTGGTGCCAGATGTTGGCGGAGGGAAGGTCGAACCAGCAAAGGAGGAAGGGGTCGTAGTAGCCCCGCTGGCCGTTGTAGTCGTGCTGGTAGCTCCAGGTTTGTGCGCCGTTGCGCTCGCCGCGCTCGGCCATCAGCCAATCAGCAAAGCGCAGGAGGGTGGCCTCGAGCTCGGGCTCGTGAGGGTGGAGGTCGAGGTAATCCAGCAGCGGGGTGACGGCCAGCAGCCCCATCCATGGTTTGGAGATGTAGGAGCTCCAGGCGTGGATGCCGCTGCCGCCGCCCTGGTCGCCAAAGCTGCCGTTGGCCCGTTGGGAAGCGGCGACATGGAGCGCTCCTTCGTGGGCGATCTGGCGGAAGAAATCGCCCCGCCCATAGCGGTAGAGGAGCAGGGCGCTGCGCAGGTAGCAGGCATCGCGCCCCACGGCGAGCCGGGGCCACGAGTTGCGGTGGAGCGCGTGGGCGGCGGTGGTTACGGCTTCGGCTTCTTCGAGGAGGAATGGGTCGCCCGTTTCCAGCCATGCGGCGAGGGGGCCTTGCACGCGATTCATCGGCAGCGAAGCAGCGGGCGCGGGGTAGCCGTGCATGCGAACGAGTTTGGAGGCGTGGTCGATCGCCACGTCGGCGAAGTAGTAGGCTGCCCGCAGGGCGATTGCATGGAGGGTGGCATCTCCGGTGCTCCACGCGCGTAGGAAGATGGCATAGGGCAGCTCGCCCTCCCAGCCGGGCTCCTGCCGGGTGCGGCCCTTGGCGGTGCGAGGCGTGCGCGGGTGCCGGGGGAGCGAGCCATCCTCAAACCCTCCGGTGACGATGTGTTGGCACACCCATGCTTCGGCTTCCACGAGGGCGGGGTCTCCGGGGGGGACGGGTTGCGCATCGGTGGGAAGCTCCCCGGCGGCGAGGTAGGTCTCCCGCCCCGGGAGGTAGCGGACCACTCGCGGGTGGCGCTCCGAAAGGCTGAGCGAAAAGCGGAGCGTGCGCGCCATGCCGCGCGGGAAGCGGTGGGCCTCGGCATGGCAGAGAAAGGGGTCTCCCGTGGTGGCGTGGGGGTAGTCGCCTCCGTAAAGCTCGGCCCCGGTGTACGGTTGCCAAACGAGCACCCCCTCCTCCCAGGTGAGCGAGCCCGGCTGTTGCGGGGTGGCCAGGCGGGCGGCTTCCTCGAGGTCGAGCCGGACGTTGCCCACGGCCAGCTCGGAGGTGAGCCCGTCCCACAACGGCAGCGGGCCTTGTGCCGTGCCTGCTTCGGGGAAGAAGCCGACGACGGGGCAGACATCTTCGAGGTCCGCACCGTCATCAAAAAAGCGGCTGTTAATATGGCGCAGGAAAAGCTCGCAGACGCCGTTGGCATGCAGCCGGGCGGTGATGCGGCCGTTGAGCCAGTTGTGCCGGTGGAGGTGCGGGTTGAGGTAGCCCATGCGGCTTTCCTCGGGGGTCATGGGGCGGGCCTGGATCGTGCCGCCCATCTCCACCACCCGGCAGCCTGGGGTTTGCGCGGTTTCGACGAGGCGGCAGGCTTCCCACCAGTGGATCTGCCCTTGCGTTCGCAGGCCGAGGGCGATGCCAAAGGCCCGCCCTTCGTGGTGAAGTGTGAGCCGGTGGGTTTCTTTGCGAAACGGCGTATCCTCCTCGCCGAGCAGCTCCATGGTGGCATGAGGCGACACGGTTTGAGCAGGAGGGGCGGCTGCCGGGCTCAGGCGGATCTGTTCGGGTGCGTTCCCCGCAGCATCGGCCCAGAGGAGCCACCGTCGGGGTGCCGCCTCCGCTTCGCCCGGCCAACGCCCCAGCGGGAGCGCCGTGGCGGCCCGGCCCTCAAGCTGGAAAGCCTCCGAGGCCGCTCCCTTGGGCCATGGCAAAGAGAGCATCCACAACCCGGCCTCGCGACGGGGGCCACAACGGGTGAGCGGAATTTCGGGGGGAAAACAATCCATAACAAGCGACTCAGAGCCCGCAGAAGCCAAAGGGGGGGCAGTGTTTGCGTGCTATCTCTTTCGCCCATTTGAGGGTGCGCTTCAATGGAGAGAAACTATTCATTTTCCTTGAATAGTTTACCCGCCCGGTCGAAGAAAGCGGGGTGAACCCCTTGGTGCGCCCCTCTCTTGCCAGCGAAGTGGCTGCGACACTGCGCGACGCGATCCGTGCCGGAGAATTTGGCACGCAGCTACCGGGGCTGCGGCCGTTGAGCCGGGAGCTGAAGGTGAGCCTGCCGGTCATTCTCGATGCCGTGCACCTCCTTCGGGAGGAGGGGCTTCTTGAGACGGGGCGGGGCCGCAGGCCGCGCATTCTCAAACCCGCGCCGGGTCTGGCGACCACCGGGGAGAAGCCCCGGCAACTGGTCTTTTTGACCTTTACGAAAAACTGGATCACCGGGTCGGAGTATTACCAGGTGGTGGCCAGCGAGTTGCAGGAGCTGGGGTTCCACATCCGCAGCTACGAATGCCTGGGCCCTTCCAGAAAGCAGCAGCTTGCCGAGCTGGAGGCCTTGGTAGCTTATGAAAGCGCGGAGTGCTGGGTGCTCTTTGGTTCGCCTGCCGAGGTTCAGCATTTTTTCTCCGAACGGCGGCTCCCGTGCATGCTCGACGGCGTGGCCGTGGAAGGGGTGGTACTGCCGGATTTTAACGTCGATTTCCAGGCGCTCTACCGCCATGCGGTGCATTTCCTTCAGGGCAAGGGGCACCGCCATATCGCGTTGGTCTCGGCGGAGCACAGCCGCCGGGTGAACCCGCGAAGCTTCGAGGTTTTTCGCGAGGCGGTGCTGGAGCGGATCGACCCCGGCGAGCGGTGGGAGCCGGTGGAGGTCTTTGATGGTTCGCCCGAGGGGCTGGTACAGACGCTGGAGCGCATCTTCCTCCACCGCAAGCCGATACCCACCGGGCTGCTGGTGGCCACGGAAAAGCGGGTGGCTGGCACGTTGACGTGGCTGATGAAAAACAGCTTCCGGGTGCCGGAGGATGTCTCGTTGATTAGCCGGGACTACAGCGAATCGCTCGAATACCTCTACCCGCGCATGGCGCACTACCGCCAGCTTGCGGCCACACCGAAGCGGTTTGTGCGGGCGATTCTTGGCTGTATCGACCGGCGGCGGCGCGCACAGAGTACGCGGATCATCCCGGACTTTCACCCCGGTCGGAGCGTGGCGGAGGTACCCTTCGCGGAGCGGCATCCAGCTCGGTGAGGGCGGCTTCGAGCCACCAGCGGAAGTCGCCCTCGGCATGCTCGCGGGCGGCGAGCAGGCGGGGGCGGGCTTCTGCGGGGTGCCGGGCGAGGGTGGCGATGGCGGCTTTGCGCACGGCGTGGTCCGGGGCTTGCAAGTCAGCAAGGAGGGCCGCCCAGAGCGCCTCCGGGTCGGCCTGCACGGTGAAGGTGGCTTCGGCAGGTTTTGCGTCGGCGTAGCCCTCCTCATTCGTGGAGGTGGCCCGGAGCCGGTGGGTGCCGCTGGTGAAGAAGACGAGGTGCAGGGTGCGCTCGCGGGTGGTCTGCTCGGGGGCATCATCGAGCTGCCAACGGGTGGTGACGATGCCGGAGGAGCCCGGGTCGAACGAGATTTCGATCCGGCCCGCGCCGAGCTCGCGCACGGCGATTTGCGTGCTGGGCGGCGGGTTGCGCGGGGCGACGCGGTAGCGGCGGGGATGTGGCCCGGCAGTGAGGAAGAAGGCGTTCCCCAGCGCATCCACCCACACCTCGCGCAGCTGCGGCGTGGGGCGGAAGGGGTGCAACTCGTGGGCGAGGAAGAGGGGGGTGCTGCGCCCTTCCTGGTGGATGAGGGGGCCTTCCGGTGTCATGAGCCAAAGGGTGCCCCGGTTATCTTGAGTGATGCCATCGTGCGCTGGGAGGCGCAGCCCCTTGGTATCGGGGCGGTTGGGCTCGCGCCACGGGCCGTAGCGGGCCTGAAGGTCGGGGTCTAGCCGCTGGTTGAGCCACCACTTGCCGTTGCGCACATAGCACTCGTTGCCGATAGGGATGGCAAGGTGGCCGTCTTTGTCGAAGTACGGCGCGCCGATGTCGGAGGTGCTGTTGCGTGCGATGCTCATGCGGTGGTCGTTACGCCAGCGGTTGCCGTCGTGGTAGAGGAGGTGGTCGTTGAGGAGGAAGGTAATCTCGCCATCAGCGCTGTAGGCGGGCAGGCGCGGGCGGTCGAGGCGGCCTGTCCATTTTGGCGGCGTATCGCGGCGGGCAAGGGCGGCGGCTTCAAGGGTGGGGTGCTCCTCCCATTGGCCGGTGGCGGGGGTGAAGATGAGGGTGGGGTGGTCTTTGGAGTCGTGCAGGAGCCAGAGCCGCCCGTCGGCTTCCCACGCGAGGTCTGCCACCGGGGTGGCTTGCCATGGCTTGGGCAACGGGTGGTGGAGCCATTTTTCGCCGGTCCATTGGCTCACCGCATTTTCATGCCCGGCGAGGAGTGCCCAAAGGTGCCCCTCGGGGGTGGGCTCCCAGGCGTTGCCGCGCGTGGCGACTTCGCTCACGCGGCTTTCGCGTTCCGGCTCGTTGGGGAGCGCCCCGGTATAACGGGTGCCGCCGCTGCCAAAGGCGAGCAGCCCTCCGTCTGCCTGGGGGAGGAGGTGGCTGACGGAGTGCAGGGGGAAGCCGTGCCGCCAATCCACCCGGCGGGGGGCTTCCTGCCCGGGGGGGATGGCCCAGAGCCCCTCCGCCGCCGTGGCGAGGAGAAAGGTGCCGTCTGCCAGCCGCGCGGTAGCCCGGGGGGAGGGTGGGGCTTCATCGGGATGTGCTGGCTCCACGGGGTCGATCAAAGGTTGCCACCCGGCCTCGCCCCGGAGCCGCCAGAGGGTGCGGCGGCCCGGCTGGCGGACAAGCGCGAGCCAATCTTCACCATTGAGGTAGAGGGCCTCGATGTGGTGAAACGCCTCGTCGGTGGTGGAGGGGCGGAGGGTGCCGGTGGCGGCATCCACAATATAGAGGCCATCATTGTAGAACCCGGCCCAGAGGGTTGCTTCATCTCGCGGGGCGAGGAAGGTGAGGGTTTTGCCCGTGGCTCCTTGGAGCGGGTAGGGGGTGAGGGGGGGCGAGTCGTCAAAGACGAGTGCACCGCGCAAGGTGGCGAAGTTGGCCGCGCCCTCGGCCCGGTTGGCCCAGAGCCAGACACGCCCCCGGCCATCGGCGGTGGCATGGATTGGCGTGGTGCCGGTTTTCCAGTTGCTCCCGTTTTTCCAGAAGGTGGGCCCGGCGAAGGCGGTTGTGGGGAGCGGGTGCTGCCAGAGCTTCCACCCGCCTTGGGGGAGCCTCATCAGCCGCGTGAGGAGGGGGGAATCTCCGGTGATCCAGAGGCTCCCTGTGGGGTCGCAAAAAAGGCGGTGTACCGCCTTGTCGGGGAGGCTCAGGGGGAAGGGGTGGGGAGGCTCGCTCTGGTTGGCCGGGTGGAGGGTGAGGGTGGCGGTTTCCTCATCGAGCCGCCAGAGGCAGGCGATGCGGCCATCTCCCATTTTGGCAAGGGCAAGCGGAGTGGGGAAGGGGCGGCCGGGATTTTCGGGCGGCGGGGTCTGCTCCCACGTTTTGCCCTTATAGCGGTAGAGCTGCCCGGAGAGGATGAGCCACGGGGTGCCATCGCCATCCGTAGCGGCTGCGGTAGGTGCGGCGACTGGCAGGGGCGAGGCCAAGAGCAGCGCGGGGCCCAAGAGCAGGAGGAAGAGGAGTGTCTTCATGGGTGGAGTTCCTGCAAGGCGGCATCGATCCACCAGCGGGCATCGCCCTCGGCGGTGGCACGGGCGGCGCGTAGCGCAGGGAGGGCGGCTTCCGGCTGTTTGGCGAGGTGTGCAATGGCGCGGCGGCGCATGGCGAAGTCGGGGTGGCGGAGTTGGTGGATGAGCGCTTCTACCGGCGGGCGGGGTACGGAGACGAGGGCTTCGGGGGGCACCTTGGCGGTGTAGGTGAGTCCAAAGCGCGCGGGCGGGTGCTCTACATTGAGCCCGGCGTTGAAGCCGATCGCCTCCAGCACGCTTTCGCCGGGGGGGATCGGGATGCCTCTTCTTGAGTATGCTTGCCATGGGCCCCCGTCGATCCGCCATTGCATCTCGATGGCGGCGCGATTTTGGAGGTGGACGGTGTTGTTGCGCTTCTCTTGGAGAAACGCTGTCGCGGAGGCGCGCGGTGTGGCTTTGGGGCTCAGGATGACGAGGTTCTCCCGCCCGAAGATGCGGTTGCCAAAAGCATCTCGCGAGATCTGGAAAAACTGGGGGAACTCGCGGAATGGGTGGTTTACCCCCTTTTCGAAAACCGCTACCGGCTCGTGCCCGGGGCGTAGGCGGTAGAGCTCCCGGTCTTGGACGTACCAGAAGGTCCCCTCCTCATCCCAGGCATAGCCGGTTGGGTGGGGGCGTTTGCCGTATTCGCGAGGAACACCGCGGTTGCTCCGCTCGCGCGGGAAGCTGCCTTCGCGTTTGGGCGCTTCGCACACCCAGCGGCCCTCCTTCGGGTGGTAGACCCATAGGTGTGCGAGGACAATGGTGCAAAGCCGGTCATCCGCATCGAAGAAGGGGTAGCCGGTGTAGTAGGTGCCGGTTTCCTTTTTCGTCCATTGCTGCCATTGGCTGCCGTCGAAGTAGTGGATCGTTTTATAAGCCTCCTGAAAGACGGCGCGCTGGCCGTCGGTGGTAAAGGCGGGGATGCAGCGGAGCTCTTCGAGCGGCTCGAAATGGGGCGGGCGGCCCAGGTAGGCCTGCACGGCTTCTTTGAGGGTGGCGTGCTGCTCCCACTTGCCCGAGGCTGGGGTGAGGATGAAGACGGGCTGCTCCGCCTTGCGGGGTAAAAGCCAGAGCCGCCCGTTTACCTCGGGGGCGAGGGTGAGTGAGTCGGTGTTGGGCACCTCTTTGGGCAGGGCCACTTTCTTTGGCGAGGCGGGGTCGCCGTGGTAGAGGTGGCGCGAGTCTCTATGCAAGACCCACCATTGGCCCGCACGATGGCTCACTTGCTCCAGAACTGAGGTGCCCGGCGCGGGGGCTGGGCGGGGTGGGAGGCGCAGCGGGCCGTGGAGGGTGCCGCTATTGCTATCCCACGCGAGGAAGGTGCCGTCTTTGAGGCGGAAGAAGTGGCGCGGGTGGTGCAGGGGGAAGCCGTTTTCCCACCCGAGGCGCGCGGGTGGCCCACCCCCTTTGCCGAGGAACCACGGGTTTTCATTATCAAAAATGCAGAGGAGGCCGTTGGGCACGGGGAGGAGGCGCACATCTCCCTGCGTGTGCCGGGGGAAGCCGTGGCCTTTTGGGGCGAGGTGCTCGCGCCATTTGCCGTTGCGTAGCTCCCAGAGGGTGCTCTCATCTGCTGCGGTGTCGGCGTCGCGATTGGCGATAAAGTACCAGCCGCCCCCTGCATGCAGGATTTGCGAGACTTTGAGGAGCGGCTCGCCTGCCTTTGGGCCGGGGAGAGGGGTGAGCTTCTGCGCCACCGGGTCGAGGATGAAGACGCCGTGGTTGAAGCTGCGTAAAAAGAGGGTGCCATCCTCCCGGGGGTGGAGTGAGAGCCACCGGTGTGGCACTTCCAGCTCGGGGAAGGTGATGAGGCTCGCCGCCTCGCCCTCCACCCGCAACAGGCCGGTGAGGGAGAGCGAGTTGCTATACCCCTCGCTCCAGAACCACATCCTCCCGGCGGCGTCTTCCACCCCGTGCAGCGGGTTGTGCTCTTTCTGGGCCGAGCGCGAGCCGCCTTTGGAGGCCAGGAATGTCTCCCCCGTGTGCAGGGTGTGGATGAGGGTGGTGGTGCTATCCGGGTCGATCCGGTAGAGCTTGGGGCCGATGTTGCCCCAGAGCCGCCCCTTTGAGTCTCCGGTAAAGACCGGCTTGCGGTGGCTCGATTCCGGGACGGCAAGGCGCGTCCGCACCAGCGGCCTGGAGGTGGAGCCCCGGTGCCGGGTGATCAGGAAATCATCACTCTCCTTCTCGCGCCGCCAGAAGCAGGCGACTTCCCCGCTCGGCAGCGCGGTGAGCCATTGCGGGGTGGCGGTTTTCGGGAACTCCGGCTCCAGCGGTACGTAAGCGACCCAAGCGCCATCGCGAAAGGCGTGGAGCCGCGTGGGGGAGTGCCGGTCAATGGCCCAGACGACCCCGTCGCCATCCTGCAACCCGGGCCCGAGGTACTCCACCGGGGGGGCGGCAAGGGTGGCTCCACAGAGCACGAGCCAGCAGGCGAGCAGCAGCGCCCTCATGCGTTCTACCAGGTGTATTTGACGGTGTAGGTGATGATCTTCTCCTCATCCGGCTTTACCTGCACGCGGAACTCGATCCCCTGCGCGTCGGTCTTTATAAACGGGTCGCTCTTCTCGGTGATCTCCCACGTCAGCCACCGGTAGAGATGCTCGACGACGCGGATCTCCACCGCCTCTTTCTTGCGGTTGCGCAGTTTGATCTCGAACGACTCGACGACCGTGCGGCGCGAGTTATCCACCTCGTAGTTGGTGCGGATGCGCTCGCCCACGAGGTCGAAGGCGTTGCCGGTGTAGATGCGCAGGGTCTCGTTGCGTGGGGTGTGGTCGATGGTGTTCTCCCCCGTAAACTCAAGCTGCCGGTCGCCATCCTGCTGGTAGAAGCGCACGCTCCCCTTGGGGAGCGGGATGCCGAGCCGGTTGGCCTCGGTGTTTTTGATCTCGCGCATGACGGCCACTTTGCTCTGGTACTCGGTGCCGTAGTTCTCGTTGTTGCGGATGTGCTCCATGCGCATGCCGCGGGTTTGGTTGGGGTCGAGCTGGAGGCCGTCGTAGAGGTAGATGCGCTCGCTCTTTACCCCGGTGGCGCGGATGAATTCGATCTGCTTGGTCTCGCGGTCGTGCAGGGTGGAGGGGTTTTGGAGGGTGTAGAGGTGGTATTCGTCGAACGATTTTTCCGACACCACTGGTGCGGGGGCACTCATATCCTTCATGGCGAACATGGCTCCGCGAAATCGGGCGTCTTCGGGCTGCACTTTGCTTACATCCCCCGCCATGAGCTTGATCTTGGCTTCCTTGAAGGTTTTGCCGCTCTGGTTGTCGATGGTGACCCAGCCAATGAAGTCGAGCGAGTCGCCCGTTTCGGGGGCGACGATGTTGTAGTCGGCCTCCCAGGTCATGCCGCTGGTGATGTAGGCGATCTCGGCATCGAGCTTGGCGGCTTTGTCGGCCCGCAGCTTCCACGAGAGGGTGGGTTTGAGGAGTGAATCGCTCGCCAGCGCGGGGAAGAGCGGGAGCCCGGGGAGGTTAAACTGCAATTTGCCATCGACTTCGATGAGTGGTTGGCTCGCGTTGCCTGCCATGTTTTGGTACATGATGTAGCGGTTCCCATAGCGCTGCATGGCTTCCTGCGAATGGATGTTATAGCCGCTCCGGATGATTTTGCCTTTGATCGTCTTTTTCTCCCCCAGCGAGTTGGTGGTTTCAAAATCGATCACTTCGCCCTCGTAGGCGGAGAGGAGGCGGGCTTGGGTGATGGGGTCATTCCGGAAGCTCTGCTCCAGAATTTGCAGGGCGACTTTGCCCGCCGGGTCGCGAAGGATCACGGAGTCTGGCTCGAGGTGGACGGTGGTGTCGGTAAAGGCGATGTCGTTGACGCCGCTTTGCAGCTCCAGTGGCACGGTGTCGCGTACGACAGCGAAGTTCTGGTTGTAGACCGTGATGGCTGGCTGTGCCCAAAGCGGGAGAGCGGAGCCAAGGAGGGCGGCGGAGAGGGCGAGGATCGGGTTCATAAGAGGTTCTACGGGGGAGAGGGCGGTTTTCTTAGACGAGGGCTTCCTCCACAGCGCGCAGGCAGCGGCGGTCACTCACCATGAAGGGGTGGGCGAGGCACCAGATCTTGTGGCAGCGTGCTTGGGGGATGACGGAGCTGTTGGCGGGGAGGATGATCAAATCCAACGGAGACCAGAGGCTGGTGAAGGCGGCTTGCTCGAGCAGCGCGGCATCCCGCTCTAGGTCTTTGAGGAAGGGGCTGCCCGGGCGCATCTGGCGGCAGCCGGTGTTCCCCACAAGGTACGCCATGAGGCTGCCCCGGTGCGGCGTGGAGATGGTGACAAACCGGCGCACCCGCCCCAGCCCCCCGAGCCGCTGGAGGTAGTAGCGGCTCACAAGGCCGCCCATGCTGAAGCCGACGAGATCAAACCGCTCTTCCCCCGGGAGGGTGGTGCCAAGGTAGGCTTGGAGCTGGCTGGCAAGCTCCTCTACGGGTACTTGGCCGAGGTTGGGCCGCAGGTTGCAGGCAAAGACGGTGCGCCCTGTGGCTTCCAGGTGCCGGGCAAGCCGTGCCATTTTACGGCTGTCGTCCTTCATGCCGTGGACGAGGATGACGGGGGGCGCTTCCACGATTCTTACGGGGGAGGGTGCCTCCTTTTTCCGCAAAGAGCGAGCAAAACAAAACCGCCCGCCCCTCTTTGTGGAAGGGCGGGCGGTGTTAAGGAATCGGGTGGTGTTTTTTAGCGGACGTCGGAGGTCTTGGCCCCGCTGACGACGAGCTGGCGGCCCATGAACTCTTTGTCGTGCAGCTCGGCGACGGCACGCTTGGCTTCCTCTACGGAGGCCATCGTTACGAAGGCGAAGCCCTTGGACTTCTGGGTCTCGCGGTGGGAGACGACTTCGGAGCTTTGCACCTGGCCTGCACCGGCAAAAAGCTCGGTGAGGTCGCTCTCAGTGGCATCGAAAGAGAGGTTGCCAACGTAGAGCTTGGGCGAGTTTACCTCCACCAGCTCGGGCTTGCGCGCGGGCTTGGGGGGGCGGGCTTCGGAGGTGGCCTCCGCAGCCGGACGCTCGGCACGCGGGGCGCGGGGCGGGCGCTCGGAGGTACGCTCCGGGCGATCGGAGAAGCGGTCAGAGCGGTCGGAGGAACGCTCGGGGCGCTCTACCGGGCCGTCCAACACGCGGCCATAGACTTTACCGGGCTCCTGCTTTTTGGGTTCGCCCGTGAAGAAGGCGAGCAACCGGGCAAAGAAACCTTTCTTCTTGGCCGGGGCTTTGGGGGAGGAGGAGGCGTGGCTGGAGGAGCCGTTGCGGGGGGTGCCATTGGCACCACTCTGGGGGCCGCGGGGGTTGCGGTGGCGACGGCCTCCGCGTCTGCGGCGGCCGGTCTGCTGGGTTTCAGATCTCATAGAACGAGCTTCGATCAGTAGGTATCGGGTGGCGGGCAAGCTTGGGCTTGCGCCGCGCGTTTGGTTGTAGCGGGGCGAAGCGCATGGCGGACCATGCACGGCTCAAAGCAGGGGTGGGGCGTCCGCAAAAAGATCCGGACGAGAGCCCTCCCGCTTCGTAAAACTTCGCCTCTCGGGGTGTTGGCTGGTCCTTCGGTACGGGGTAGCCGCTTACGTGGCGCACACATCCCCATTGGGTGCGGCCATTTCTTGATGCGCCGCAGGGATTGGTGAATCCTTGGTAAAACCCACCAACTGATATGGAAGAACATAGCGCCGAAGCGTGCAAAGCCCCTTTTCGGCAGACCTGACAACTGCTTAGACCCATAACGTGGTACGGCCTGGTCGGCAAGTCCCAATTTTTCCGGGAAACCCGGAGCTTTGGGTGGGGGGAGGGCGCGTGAAAAAGGGGCAGGGGCCGTCTCCGAGAGCTGCCTCGTGGGAGAGGAGGCTGTCGATTCTCTATAGATAGGAGGGGAGGGCCTGCTACTTCGCGCCGGAGACGATGTCGTTGAGCTTGAAGATCGGCAGGAACATGGCGATGACGATGCCGCCCACCACCACACCGAGGAAGACGATGAGGAAGGGCTCGATCAACGAAGTCAGCGCGTCGAGCATCGCTTCGATCTCTTCATCCCAGAAGTCGGCCATTTTCTCCAGCATGGCGTCAATCTTACCGGTGGCTTCGCCGGCGGAGACCATTCGCAACATCATTGGCGGGAAGATCGGCTGCCGCGTCATCGCCACGGCGAGGGAGTCGCCCTTTTCCACATCATCCGCCACGCCTTTGATCGCCTTTTCCACCACCGTGTTGCCGGAAGTCTCCCCCACGATCGACATTACCTCCAGAATCGGCACGCCCGAGCGGATGAGCTGCGCGAACGTCCGTGCAAACCGGCTCATGCAAATCTTATGCGTGAGAGGACCGAGCACGGGGATTTTGAGCTTGTAGCGGTCCCACCATTCGGTGCCTGCCCGGGTGTGAAGGAAGGTGCGGGCTCCGTAGAAGCCGCCGCCGATGACAAGGATCAGCCAATACCAGTTCCCCCGGATGAGATCGCTCAGATCGATGAGGAACTGTGTAGGCGCGGGAAGCTTGGCCCCGAAATCCGCAAAAATACCGCCGAAGACCGGGACGATCTTGACGATCAGGAAGACGGTGATGGCGAGGGCGATGCAGATGACGATGATCGGGTAGGTCATCGCGGACTTCACCTTCTTCTTGAGGCGGGCGCTGTCTTCGAGGAAGCCTGCGAGCCGGTCGAGAATCTCCGCGAGCATACCGCCTGTCTCCCCCGCGCGGACCATCGAGATATAGAGCCGGCTAAAAACTTTCGGGTGCTTGCCGATCGCTTCGTTAAAGGTATCGCCCTGCTGGACGCGCTGCATGACTTCGCCGATGACCGCCCGCAGGCCTGCCTGGCGCCGGGGGTCTGCCTGTTCGTAGAGCGCCGTCAACCCCGAAACGAGCGGTAGGCCCGCTTCGACCATGGTGGCAAGCTGACGCGTCATGAGCACCAGGTCGGAATCGGAAACCTTGGTCGCCTTGCGCGAGGCGGAGAAAGTGGCGCGCTGCTCGATCGAAAGCACCATAAGCCCCCGGCCGGTAAGGGAGTTGATGGCGTTTTCTTCGTTGATCGCCTCGGCTACGCCGGAGACGGTCTTGCCCTGCGCATCGCGGGCCTGGTAAGCAAAGGTCATCATGGTGGGAAGGCTTTAAACGAGGGTAAAGGTGCTCCAAAACAGGGCCCGAAGGCAAATCTTTCAGAGGGTGGCTCCGGAAAAGAGTGCATGAACCGTGCCAGACACCCCGATGGGAGGAAAAGGGCAAAAACGGCTTGCCAAAGGAGCCGAGTCGTCGATACTGGCACGCTCTTCAAAAAGATTTATGGCAACGACTAAAGAAATTCAGGACTTCCAACAGCACGAAAAAGACACCGGCAGCGCCGACGTGCAGGTGGCCCTGTTGACCCAGCGCATCACGCAGCTGACGGAACATCTCAAACAGCACAGCAAAGACCACGCTTCCCGCCGTGGTTTGCTGATGATGGTGGCCAAGCGCCGCCGCCTTCTCGACTACCTTAAGCGCACCGCCGACGAGCGCTATAAGACCGTCCTCGAGAAGCTCAACCTCCGTAAGTAGTTCCCCGTCTTTCCGGGGTCGCAGCCCCCGTTTTCCACTCAAAAAGGAAACGGGGGCTCCGGTTTGCCCGTAAAGGCAGAAGAATCGCTGGCGGAGGGGGCTTGCCCTTGTTTTTTAGGGAAGCTGAAACCCTTCGCCATTTTCGAAACCCAAATGCCCCTCCTCTCTGAGAGCGCGGCCCTCACGGGTTTGCACCCAGAGGCGGGGCACCCTAAAAACCCGAAGAACCTGATGCGGCAGCGGTAGAACGTTGCCGGAGGTAGACTTCCACCGGAGTTTTATGAAACAGGAAGCAAAGGGCCCCAGCTGTCGGTTGCTTTCTCTTTCATAAATCCCGGTTTGGTTCTCTGGCTCCGGTGATGGTTCTCCCCCGGCTTGCGGCATCGACTTCAAAGCCAAAGAGATCATGCATCATATCATCACCACCGACGTGGGCGCAGCGCCCATCACCATTGAGCCGGCCACGCTGGCCAAGCTCGCCGACGGCGCCGTCACCGTCCGCTCCGGAGAGACGATCATCCTCGTCTCCGCCGTTTCCGCCACCTCGCTCAAAGACGGGCAGGATTGGTTCCCCCTCACGGTAGACTACCGCGAGAAAGCCGCCGCCGTCGGCAAATTCCCCGGTGGCTACTTCAAGCGTGAAGGCCGCCCCTCCGAGAAGGAAATCCTCACCGCCCGTATGACGGACCGCCCCCTGCGGCCCCTCTTCCCCAAAGGGTACTTTTACGACACCCAGATCATCAGCGTCCTCTTGAGCGCCGATGGCGAGAACGACCCTGACATCCTCTCCATCAACGGCGCTTCGGCCGCGTTGATGGTCTCTGACATCCCCTTTGCCGGGCCCGTCGGTGCGGTGCGGATCGGGCGGGTCAATGGCGAGTTCGTCGTCAACCCCGGCCACTCCGTGCGCGCCCAGAGCGACCTTGATCTCGTCTACGTCGGCACCGAGACCGAAGTGATCATGATCGAAGGCGCTGCCAACGAGCTGCCCGAGGAAGACTTCATCCGCGCTCTTGAGTTTGCCCAGCCCCACGTGCAGAAGCTCGTGGCCGCCCAGAAGGAACTCGCCGCGCGCGTCAACAAGCCCAAGCGCCAGCTCCCGCTCCTCGTCGTGAAGGACGAAGTGCTCGAAATCGCTTACAGCGTCGCGGGCGACCGCATCGAGGCCGCCATCTACGCGCCCAGCAAGGTGGAGCGTAACAAGGCCGTGGAAGCCCTCCGCGCCGAGGTGAAGGAAGCCGTGCTCGCGAAGTTCCCCGAGTCCACCTCCTTCGACATCAACCAGGCGTTTGATTATTTGCAGAAGAAAGCCTTCCGCATCTCCACGCTCGACAAGGGGGTCCGCCCCGATGGGCGCGGCTTCCGCGACTTGCGGGTGCTTACGGCGGAAGTCGGCCTGCTGCCGCGTTCGCACGGCTCGGCCCTCTTCTCCCGCGGGGAGACGCAGGTTGTCGCGCTGGCCACGCTGGCCCCGGCAGACGAAGCGCAGAATCTCGACGGCTACACCGGTGGCGAGCTCGAGAAGCGCTTCATCCTCCACTACAACTTCCCGCCCTTCTCCGTCGGCGAGACGGGGCGCACCGGTAGCCCGGGCCGCCGCGAAATCGGCCACGGTGCGCTGGCAGAGCGCTCCATCGCCCCGGTGATTCCGGACGAGCGGGACTTCCCCTACGCCATCCGCATCAGCAGCGAGATCATGGAGTCCAACGGCTCCACCTCCATGGCGTCGGTCTGCTCCGGCGTGCTGGCGTTGATGGATGCCGGTGTACCGATCCGCAAGCCCGTGGGCGGCATTTCGGTCGGCCTTGTCACCGAATTTGAGGGCGACCGCCTTGTCCGCTACTCCACCCTCACGGACATCCTCGGTTCCGAAGACCACTTCGGCGATATGGACTTCAAAATCTGCGGGACGGATACCGGCATCACCGGCTTCCAGCTTGACCTCAAGCTCCCCGGCGTGAGCCACCAGATCATGAAGGAGGCCATCCAGCAGGCCAAGGAAGCGCGCACCAAGATCCTCGAGACGATGACGGGCGCGCTCGCGACCCCGCGTACCGAGCTGAGTGTTTACGCCCCGCGCATCGAGACCGTCCGCATCCCCGTAGACAAGATCGGCCTCCTCATTGGCCCCGGGGGCAAGACCATCAAGGGGATCGTGGCTGAGACCGGCGCCGAAATCAACATCGAGGACGACGGCTCCGTGCACATCTACTCCAACAACGGCGAGAGCCTCCAGCGCGCCAAGGAGATTATCTCCGGGTTGACCAAGGAGATCGAAGTCGGCGAGGTCTACAACGGCACCGTCGTCTCCACCAAGGAGTTTGGCGCGTTCGTCGAAGTGCTCCCCGGCAAGGAAGGGTTGGTCCACATCTCCGAGCTGGCCGACTTCCGCGTCAACAAGACCGAAGACGTTGTGCGCATTGGCGACGCCGTCTGGGTCAAGTGCATCGGCATTGATGAAAAAGGCCGCGTGAAGCTCAGCCGCAAGGCCGCGATGAAAGATCGCAATGAAGCTGCCGCCGCTTCCGATTCCGAGAATTCCGAGGCAAAAGCCCCGGCAGCGGAGTAAAACTCCCGCCAAGTCGTGTGAAAGCCCCCCGGG
>JBBCKB010000116.1:0-15372 GCA_037189965.1 Chthoniobacteraceae bacterium
AGAAGAGCCTACGGCTTTCGAAACTTTGAGAACTACCGCCTGCGAGTGATCGCTCACTGCGGGTGAACTTCAAATCCAACCTAACCACCTCAACACCAAACGATTAACCCTCTCCATGTCCCCATTCTTTGGGGGAGAGCCTGTTTTACGAGCCATGGCTCGATTTGGCACCGCTTTTTCAACGATCTTTCAAGCATCTCCAAAATTTACTCTGAAATAAGAGTGGAGGCGAGGGGAGTTGAACCCCTGTCCTTCAAACCATCCATCTTCGCGTCTACATGCTTATCGGGCCTACTATTTAAGGTGGCGACTGCGGACCAGCGCGCTTCCGACACCCGAGTGGCCACGAAATGATCTCGCCTTCAGACGCGGTCACCCCGTCCTCAAGCCAGCCTGCTGTCATCACCCCCGGCGGTAGCAGGCGTCCTGCCAGGGGCGTCACGGTCAATTAAGCCGCGAGAGCGAGGTCTTCCGACTCTGCATTTATTTGTTTTGGTCCGACGTTTAACGAGGCCAACGAACCATCCTCGGCATGCGGCGTAAGCTTCAGGCTTGGAGTCGAAACCAGTACGCCCCCTTTTTGCTGGGTACCCATACTTTACCCCTCCCCCGCCCAAGTGCAAGCTGCCTTATCAGAAAAAACGGCTCGACTTGCGCCACGTTCACCCCGAGGCTAGTGCGTGCGCATCTCCCGTAAATCCGAATACGCCATTCGCTCCCTGATCGCCATGGCGCGCAAGCCGCGGTCGTGGAGCATCCATGAGCTTTCCACCCAAGAGGCCATCCCGGTCAAATTTCTCGAGCAAATCCTCCTCGCCCTGCGAAATGCCGGGTACCTTTCTGCCAAGCGCGGGGTGGGCGGCGGCTATACGCTACGGCAAAACCCGGTGGAGATCCGCGTGGGCGATGTGGTGCGGACGATGGATGGGCCGATCGCCCCAGTCCCCTGCGCTGCGGCGCAACCTTCGGAAACCTGCTCCTGCCCAGACCCGGTGACTTGCCCGCTCCGCCTGTTGATGACCGAGGTGCGCACAGAGATTTGCTCGCTTTTAGATACCCGCACCATCGAGGACCTGGCCCGGATGAGCCCCGATAGCGCGCTCGCTTTCGACATTTAGGGCCGCCTGCCCGGGCGGCCTCCCTCCGGCCGCTCCCCCCTGCCCCACCCTGAGGCGGGCGATAAGTTCTGGCCCTTTGGGGCAAAGTCCGTTTAAGTCACACCCCCAATTTTCCTTTCTCATGCTCACCATTCGCGATCTTAAAAAAGGCCACGGCGGCCGTACGTTGTTTGAAAACGCCGCCATGCAGGTCAACTACAACGAACGAGTCGCCCTCGTGGGCCCCAATGGCGCCGGGAAATCGACGCTTTTTTCGCTGCTGCTCAAGCAGGACGAGCCAGACTCCGGCACGATCGAGCGGGATGAGTGGACGATGATCGGCTACCTCCCGCAGGAGGCCGAGGCCGTGGGGGAAGAGTCCGTGCTCGATATCGCCACCGGCCGCGCGGGCGAGCTGCAAGCGCTGGAGAAAACGCTCGCCGCGCTAGAGGCCTCGAGCAAGACAGACACGGCCGAGTACCTCGAAGCCAATGCCAAGTATGAGGCGCTGAATAACCCGCAGGTCGACGCCAAAGCCAAGAAAATGCTCCGTGGGCTCGGCTATCGCGAGGCGGATTTTGACCGCCCCGCCAAAGAAATGAGCGGCGGCTGGGTGATGCGCGCCCACCTTTCGCGCCTGCTCGTCATGGAGCCCGACCTCCTTTTGCTGGACGAGCCGACCAACCACCTGGACCTCCTTTCGCTCCTTTGGTTGCAGGATTATCTCAAGACGTACTCCGGCTCTATCCTCCTCATTTCGCACGACCGCCAGTTTATGGATGAAGTCGTCGAAAAAGTGTACGAGATCTCGCAGCAGAAGCTCATCTCCTACACGGGCAACTACAGCGCCTTCCTCACCGAGCGGGATGCCCGCTTCGAGCAGCAGGCCGCCGCTTACAAAAACCAGCAGAAAGAGATCGCTGCGCTTCAGGAGTTTGCCGAGCGTTTCCGCTCCGTGGCCTCCAAGGCTTCGCAGGCGATGAGCAAGCTCAAGCAGATCGAGCGGATGGAGCTGGTGGAAAAGCCGCTCCCCCCGCGCAAGCCGTTCCGCTTCCAGATCCCCCAGCCGCCGCGCGGCGGCCAGCGCGCCATCACGCTGGAGGGCATCCACATGGCGTATGGCGACTACAAAGTCTACGAAGGGCTCGATCTCACGGTGGAGCGCGGCGAGCGCACCGTCCTCGTCGGCCCCAACGGCGCGGGCAAGAGCACGCTGCTCAAGATCATGGCAGGCGTTCTGGAGTTCCAGAAGGGCGAGCTCAAGCTCGGGCACAATGCCAAGATCGGCTACTTTAGCCAGCACCGGGCCGATGCGCTTGACCCCAAAGCCACCGTGCTGGAGGAAGTGCTCAACGTCGCCCCGCAGATCCGCGAGGATGAAGCACGCGGCATCCTCGGCACCTTCCTTTTCCGTAAGGATGAGATT
The DNA here is from genome assembly GCA_037189965.1 of Chthoniobacteraceae bacterium. Classification (GTDB taxonomy): domain Bacteria; phylum Verrucomicrobiota; class Verrucomicrobiia; order Chthoniobacterales; family Chthoniobacteraceae; genus DATMFV01. Next base: position 2,524 of record JBBCKB010000116.1, read on the forward strand.
TATAAAAAGACGGAGGTATTGAGCGGTGGTGAAAAGAGCCGGCTAAACCTCATCAAATTCCTCGTAGACCCGCCGAACCTCCTCCTCATGGATGAGCCGACGACGCACTTGGATATCCACACCGTCGAGTCGCTCATCCTCGCGCTGGAGGCGTATGAGGGCACCCTCGTCTTCATTTCGCACGATGTGCACTTCATCCGCAAGCTGGCCACCAAGGTGCTCCACGTCACCGGAGGAAAAGTCGCCCCCTACCCCGGCGGGTACGATTACTTCCTCGAAAAATCCGGCGCGATGAACGACCGCGCTGCGTTGACGGCAGATTAGCGCTTGGCGGGGCTCCCGCTTCCGGCCAATAGTTCCCAGAACCCCATGGCCCGCCAATACACGCTCCACCGGACGCCCCCACCCGGCCCTTCGCGGATCGACTACGCCGCCGAGCTCAACCCCCAGCAGCTCGCGGCCGTCACCGCGCCGCCCGGGCCCGCCCTTGTCATTGCCGGGGCGGGCAGCGGAAAGACGCGCACGCTTACCTACCGCGTCGCCTACCTGCTCGAGCAGGGCATCGCCCCGCACCGCATCCTTCTGCTCACCTTTACCAACAAAGCCTCCCGGCAAATGTTGGAGCGGGTGGATGCCCTGCTGCCCGACCAGACGAACGGGCTCTGGGGCGGCACCTTCCACTCCATCGGCAACCGCATCCTGCGGCGCAACACCGAGCCCGCGGGCTACCAGCCCGGCTTCTCCATCATGGATCGGGAGGACCAGGCTGATTTGCTCGATTCCGTCATCGCCTCCCTCGGTATCAACCCCAAGGAGAAGCGCTTCCCCAAAGGCGAAGTCGTCGCTGATATTTTGAGCTTCGCGCTCAACACCGGGCGCGAGCTGGCCGAAGTGCTGGATGAGAAGTACCCCTTCTTCTCCCATTTTGAAGAAGAGATCCGCACCCTCCGCGAGCAGTACGAGGCGCGCAAGAAAAGCGCCAACACGCTTGATTTTGACGATCTGCTGGAGAAGCCGCTCCGCCTCTTCCACCAACACCCGGAGATCGCGGCCCATTACCAAGAGCAGTTCCAGTACATCCTGGTAGACGAATACCAAGATACCAACCACCTCCAGGCAGACTTTATCCACGCCCTCGCAGAGCGGCATGGCAACGTCATGGTCGTGGGGGATGATGCCCAGTCCATCTACTCGTGGCGCGGGGCAGATTTCCGCAATATTCTGGACTTCCCCAAGCACTACCCCGGCGCGCAAGTCCACAAGATCGAGACGAACTACCGGAGCATCCCCGAAGTCCTCACCCTTGCCAATGCGGCCATCTCCGCCAACGAGCAGCAGTTCCAAAAGGAGCTCCAGCCCGCACGGCCCGCGCGCGGCGTAAAGCCCGCCCTCGTACGCCTTGGCAATGCCAACGAGCAGGCCCTCTTTGTCGCCCAGCGCATCTTGGAGCTTGCAGATGAGGGGCTCGACCTCCGGCACATCGCCATCCTCTACCGCGCCCACTACCACTCCATGGAAGTGCAGATGGAGCTGACGCGGCACGGCATCCCCTTCTCCATCACCAGCGGCCTGCGCTTTTTTGAGCAGGCGCATATCAAAGACGCCGCCGCGTTCCTCAAATTCGCGCTCAACCCGAGGGATGAAGTCGCCTTCAAACGGATGGTGCGCCTCTTGCCAGGCATCGGCGCGCGCACTGCCGAGAACCTCTGGGCCGGGGTGGACCGCGTCGGGGTAGAGAGCATGGTGGGCCTGCACGAGCGGCTCGGCTCCCTCAAAATCCCCGCCAAAGCCCGCAAACCGTGGGAGCAGCTTCTCTTCACTTTGGAGGAGCTTGCCCCCCAAGGCACCCCGCGCCCCCCGGCAGAGATGTTGGAGAGCGTCCTCGAAGCCGTTTACCGCGACTACGTGCAGGCCAAGTACCCCAACCACGAATCCCGGCTCGAAGATTTAAACACCCTCGGCAACTTCGCCCGCCAATACCCCACGCCGGAGGATTTTCTCGACCAGCTCGCCCTCCTCACCAGCCTCGATACCGAGGGCCCCGCCGCCAGCTCTGTGGATGACCCCGAGCGCGTCACTCTCTCCACCATCCATCAGGCCAAAGGGCTGGAGTGGAAGGCCGTCTTCGTTATCTGGATGAGCGAGGGGATGTTCCCCGGCGCGCGCGCGCTCGACAATGCCGACGCCATCGAAGAAGAGCGGCGGCTTTTTTACGTCGCCGTCACCCGCGCGGAAGATGAGCTTTACCTCACCTACCCCCTCATGCGCAGCAACGTCGGCTATGGAGACATGCTCCAGCGCCCCTCCCGCTTTTTGGAAGAGCTCCCCGAGACGTGTGTAGAGGAGTGGCAAGTCTCCGGCGGCAACCCTTTTTAAATCGAAGTATGGCCACCCCCATCTCCTGTCCCATCTGCGGTAAAGAGAACGACTTCTTTGCCGAGCCCACCGGCCCCTTCTGCTGCGCCCGGTGCAAAACGATCGACCTCGGGCGCTGGCTCGGGGAAGACTATAAAATCACCGAGCCTCTCCGGGCAGACCACCTTGAGGGGTACGAACACCTTACCGGAGAAATGCTCGACCACCCCGAGGCCGAAAATTAATCCTTCCGGCCCACCGGTAACGTTGTTAAAAATTGCCCCTTTTTCACCCATGCCCGACGTCCAGCACACCCTCGCCGCCTCCGCCTCACTGGCAGGCACCTCCTTGCACACCGGAGAGAAAGTCACCCTTACCCTGCACCCGGCCCCCGTCGGCTTCGGGCGCAAATTCAAACGGGTAGACCTGCCGGATGAGCCGACGATCGATGCCCACTGCTCCAACGTCCGCACTGTCGAGCGCGCCACCACCCTGGGCGAAGGCAACGTCAAGGTCCAAACCGTCGAGCACGTCCTCTCCGCCCTCTCCGCGCTCGGCGTGGATAATGCGCTGATCGAGATGGACGCCAACGAGCCCCCCATTGGCGATGGCAGTGCCCTCCCCTTTGTGCAGCTTATCCAGCAGGCGGGCATCGTCGCGCAGGATGCCCCGCGCATCCCCTACGCCGTGAACGAGCCGATCCACCTTGAGACCCGGAGCGGCTCCCTGCTCACCATTGTGCCCGACGATAAATTTCGCATCTCGTGCACCAACGTCGGGCCCGAAGGGCGCTTCACCCAGTTTTACAGCACCGAAGTCACTCCCGAGATCTACATCAAAGAGATCGCCCCCGCCCGCACCTTTGTTTACTACGAAGACGTCAAGCCCCTGCTCGATAAAGGGCTCATCAAAGGTGGCAGCCTGGAGAACGCCGTCGTCGTCCGGGGGGATGCCGTTTTGAGCAAAGAGCCCGTGCGCTTCAAGGAAGAGTTCGCCCGGCACAAGATCCTCGACATCATTGGCGACCTTGCCCTCTTTGGCCGCCCGCTCAAAGGCCACATCATCGCCGTGCGCCCCGGGCACGGGCCCAACACCGAGCTGGCCAAGATGCTCACCAAAAAGCAGGCCCAGCTCCTCGCCATGGTGCCGCCCGCCATCACGCCAAAGGGCGGCAGCGTGTTGGATATCAACAACGTCATGCAGCTCCTACCGCACCGCTACCCCTTCCTGATGGTAGACCGAGTGGTCGAGTTTGAGGGAGATACCAAGTGCACCGGGGTTAAATCCGTTACCATCAATGAGCCCTTCTTCCAAGGGCACTTCCCCGGCCACCCCGTCATGCCCGGCGTCCTCCAGTTGGAAGCCATGGCGCAGGTCGCCAGCATTGCCTTCATCAAACAGCAAGGCGGCAGCACCTCCAAAATCGGCTACTTCATGAGTGCCGACAACGTGAAATTCCGCAAGCCCGTCCTCCCCGGAGATACGCTCTTCATCCACGTTGAAGTCACCAAAACCAAGCGCAACATCGCCAAAGCCAGCGGCCGCTGCGTTGTGAATGGCGAAGTCGTCTCCGAGGCCGATATGATGTTTGGCTTCCTCACCCAGTAGCCCGCCGCCCTTCTCTTTTAACGTCGTGACGCAGATCCACCCCACCGCCATCGTAGACCCCAGCGCCCAGCTTGGGGAAAACGTCACCGTTGGCCCTTACAGCATCATTGGCCCCGGCGTCACTGTGGGAGACGGGTGCTGGCTACAGCACCACGTCACCCTCTGCGGCCCGGCAAAAATCGGGCGTAACAACCGGTTTTACTCCTACACCTCCATCGGCCAGCAGACGCAAGACCTCAAGTACAAAGGCGAGCCCACGTATCTGGAGATTGGGGATGACAATACCTTCCGCGAGTTTGTCACCGTGCACCGCGCCACCTTCCCCGGAGATGCCACGCGAGTGGGCCACCGGGGCAACTTCCTTGCCTACGTCCACATCGCGCATGATTGTGTCGTGGGGGATGACGTCATCTTCTCCAACAACGGTACCCTCGCCGGGCACGTACAAGTGGGAGACCATGTCATCATCGGTGGCCTTACCGCCATCCACCAATTTTGCCGCATTGGCCGCTTCGCCATCCTCGGGGGCTGCACCAAGATTGTGCAGGACGTCCCCCCCTTCATGATTGCCGATGGCAACCCGGCGGAGATCCGCGGGATCAACAAAGTCGGCATGGACCGCCATGAGTTTCCGCAGGAAACCGTCCGCGAAATTAAAGAAGCCTACCGGCACCTTTACCGCTCGGACGTCAACGTCAAGCAAGCCGCCGAGCAGATCCGCGAGAAGCTGCGCCCCCTCCCCGAGATCACCCACCTCCTGGATTTCCTCGCCACCACCGAGCGCGGGATTATCCGCTAGGAAAAAGCAGCTCAGAGACAAAGCGAGGGCACCAGTGCAGCTGGTTGCATAGGCCCGATGAGGAAGGGGCGCGACCGTCAAGGATCTCTGCGCGATCCACGGAAGCCATATTTCAATCCACGCGCCCGCGTGGGGCGCGACGGTTTGGTTGTAAGTGCTTGCTTGATAACACTTCAAACCAAAATTTCTGCGAACCTCTGCCTTTCATGAGGAATGCCTCCCAAACCTTCGTTTCGATTTTGTCAAAGACCTTCGGCTCCAATGAGTTGTGCCGATTGCGAACCTCTCAGGCTATTGCATGCTCAACTCCGGTTCGCACGGATATCAAATGATAAGGGGGCCGCCAAGGTCTACCACTGGCTTTGCACCATGATGCTCGACTCGCTTCCTCCATTCCGTACCCAAGTGGTAAAACCGGAGCGAATCATGCTCTTCCTCAATAATCGCAAGCAAACGAGCCTTCAGCTCCACGAACTGCGCTCCATTTACCTCGCACTCAAATACGGAATTCTGAACTCGCTGCCCGTAGTCCAGACATGCACGGGCTACTCGCCGTAGCCGATGCTCCCCGCCTTCACTCGCCGTGGATACGTCGTATGTGATCAGTAGATACATGGCTCAACTCCAAAGAAACGCGGGGTAGGCATCAATATCGCCCCGAATGGCCCGAGCTAGCAGCCGCGCTTGCAAATGCGGCAGCAGGCCGACCGTTATTTTCTCATTCAAAAATGGATGTAAAAGGGTGTCCTTCTTCCGCTCCTGCCAAGCTGCCAAGACGACTTTTCTGGAATCTTCCTTCAGCACCCAAGCACCGGCTTCCTGTTGCTCGAAGTCCCCCACGTCAATTTGGCGACGGTTCATCAATGCCAAGGCCGTCCGGTCTGCCAATGGGTGGCGAAATTCCTCCATCAAATCCAATGCGAGCGAGGGCCTGCCCGGGCGGTCGCGATGCAGGTAGCCACATTGGGAATCCAGCCCACAGCTCTCCAGTGCCGAGCGGCAATCATGCGCCAACAATGCGTAGAGGAAGGACAGCAAGGCGTTCACAGGATCAAGCGGAGGGCGCCGGTTTCGCCCATTCATAAATAGCTCCCCCTCCCCCTGCGTGAGCAACTGGGGAAACGCGGCAAAATAGGTGGCTGCTCCCTCGCCTTCCACACCGCGAAGTTCATCAAGCCCTTGCGCCCGGCTCAAGTTTTCATACCGATTTTGCAGCGCACGGGCTGCGCTTTCCAATACCTCCACCCGCTCGGCACCCCGGTCTCCATGGTCTCGAACGGCGCGCAGCAAGACCTTGCGGGCGTTGAAGAGCTTGGTTTCAACCATGTTTCGGGCGAGCCCCAAAGTGGCCGCAGCCTCATCTGCGAGGCGATATTGCGCCCGCCTTAGCAGGATATTGCCCGGGGTAAATCCATTCACGGCAGCCAGGAACTTCCCATGGGGTGTATGAAACGAGAGCGCGACGCCCGCCTCGGCACAAGCGGCCATCAATGCGGCGCTCGCCGTCACCTCCCACCCAAAGCAGACGATACCATCGAGATGATGCAGCGGCACCCGCACCCGCTTGAGCGTGTTATAGAGCCCCCCCGGGTCTGGCACGATTTCGCGCACGCCCTCCAGCCCAATCCCAAACCACTCCTCCTTGGCCACCGCAGGCTGCGTGGCCGTACAGAGCACCACGCTGGAGCCCGCCTCCCGTACCAACCCGCGGAGCGCATCCAGACACGGCGCAAGGTCATCCACCGGAAGGCACTGCGCCTCATCGAGAATGACGACTGCACGCGCCATGGCGTGGACTTTGCGGCAGCGCGATGTCCGCGCCGCATGGAGCGACTCGTAGAACTGCACCGCCGTGGTGACCACCAAAGGCGCATCCCAATTCTCCGCAGCAAGGCGGCTCTGCGTCGTCTCCCGCTCGGGGGAAAGGTTGGAGTGGTGCTCCAGCACCACGGGCCGCCCCAGCTCGCGCTCCAGCGGAGCAAAGATCTCGCGAAACACCGCCGCATTCTGCTCGATAATGGAGGTAAACGGGATCACATAGACCACCCGCCGTAGCCCATTTGCCACCGCGTGGCGCAAGGCAAAGGCGAGGGAAGAAAGCGTCTTACCACCGCCTGTCGGCACGGTGAGCGAGAAGAACCCGGGCTCCCCAGCCGCCTCCCGCACACAAGCCGCATAAACTTCTCTACGCGCGGTGGAAACGCGGTCTTATGCTTCGCCAAACTGCCGCACCTTTGCCGCGAGCAATGCCTCCATGCGCTCCAGCACTCCCTCCTCACCCCCTCCCCGGGCTACCCGCTGCTCCGGCTGCATAAAGGCCTCTGTGGCCAGAAAATCCGCGTCCACCAGGCAGGAGAAAAGCCGCCTTACATACCCGGCCACCGCCACCGCGTCTCTCCGTGCCACGGCGCTGCGGATGGAGCGAGGCAGCCCCGGCACCGGCCACTCCAGCAAGGCTTTGGGTGCCTGGGCAAACGCATACACCTCCTTGCGCAACCGCGCTTCCGCCGCCGCCTCTCCCGCAACGGCATTTGGCAACCCCGCATGGTGCCCCTGGATCGCGAATGCCAGAAGCCACCCGAGCATCGGCTCCCGAGCGAGCGCGTGCTGGCTCCCGGCGGTGGAGTGGTCTACCACGCCGCCCACTTCTTCACGCTCCAGGTCGGCCCCTGCCTTGCGGGCGAGGTAGCGTTGCCACTGCGGGGCAAACTTCCCGAGGTCATGCCAAAGGCCGAGCACGTAGCCCCATTGCGCAAGGCACTCCTGCTCGGTAGGATCTACAGACATCTCCGCGGCAAACCGGGAGGTTAGCCACGCAACCTTATTTAAATGCCCATGCTGAGAATCCAGCATTTGGCAGGCCCCGCACTCCCGGCCCGCACATTCCCCCGGCCCCGCGCCAAAGGGGGTGAAGAGCGGCTCCCACCCGTGCCGATCGGAGGCACCCGGCAACGCATGGGCATAGCAAACATCCGTGCTCCTCAGTGGAATCCCTTCTTCCATGAACGGGGATTCCACCACATCCGCACCAGCAAGAACAGCCCGTTTAAACGGCGGTCTCTATTTTACTTCCAAGTCGATCCTTCTCGGTGGGTTAGGCATAGTTCAAATTCGGAGCCAGCCACTTCTCCACAAACTCGATGCTCTCGCCCTTGCGCTCGGCATAGTCGTGGATCTGGTCTTCATTGAGCTTACCCACCGCAAAGTATTTCGCCTCGGGGTGGGAGAAGTAGAGCCCGCTCACCGCAGAGCCCGGCCACATCGCGCAAGACTCGGTGAGCACCATCCCCGCGCGTTCTTCCGCTGCGAGCAATTGGAAAAGCAGGCGCTTCTCCGTGTGGTCTGGGCAGGCAGGGTAGCCCGCTGCGGGGCGGATACCCTGGTAACGCTCGCGGATGAGGTCTTCCCGCGTGAGCGCCTCCTCCTTCCCATACCCCAAATCCCGTCGCGCCTCGTAGTGCAGGTACTCGGCAAATGCTTCCGCTAGGCGATCCGCCAATGCTTTGACGATAATGGAGCTATACGGATCGTTCTGCTTCTCAAACTCCAGCGCAAACTCATCGGCCCCGTGCACCGTCACGGCAAAGGCTCCGAGGTAGTCTGCCAGCCCTGTCTCTTTAGGGGCCACATAGTCGGAGAGCGAGTGGTTGCGCTGCCCCTCGGGCTTCTGCATTTGCTGGCGCAGGAAACGGAAGTGGGCAAACGGCTCGGTGCGCGCTTCATCCGGGTAGAGCGCCACATCATCCCCCACCGCGTTGGCTGGCCAGAAGGCGTAGACGCCACGCGGCTGGAAGCGCTTCTCCTCCACAATGCGCTGGAGGAGTTTCTGCGCGTCGGCAAAAAGCTCGGTCGCCTGCTGGCCGACCACCGGATCTTCGAGAATCTTCGGGTAGCGCCCCCGCAGCTCCCACGAGTGGAAGAAGGGCGACCAATCAATAAAATCAATAAGCGTCTCTAGCGAGGGCGTTACCTCCCGCACCCCGGTAAAACACGGCTGGTGCGGGGTGTAAGTGCTCCAGTCGACCTCGGAGCGATTGGCGCGCGCCCCTTCCAGCGAGAGCATCTTCTTCTCGCGGGAGCGGTTGGCATACTCCTCGCGCAGGCGCTCGTAGTCGGCATTAAGCGTCTCCACATATCCGGCCCGTTGCTCATCGCTAAGCAACGAACTCACCACCCCCACCGCGCGCGAGGCATCCAGCACGTGCACGACCGGTTGGCTATAGTTTGGCGCGATTTTCACCGCCGTGTGCGCGCGGCTTGTCGTTGCCCCACCAATGAGGAGAGGCAGCTTCATCCCCTGCCGCTCCATCTCGGAAGCCACGTGGGCCATTTCATCCAGCGAGGGGGTGATCAACCCACTCAAGCCGACCATGTCGGCCTCGTGTTCGCGTGCTGCGTCGAGAATCTTTTCGCAAGCGCACATGACCCCCATGTCGATCACCTCGTAGTTGTTGCACTGGAGCACCACGCTCACGATGTTTTTACCGATGTCGTGCACATCGCCCTTTACCGTGGCCATGATGATCTTGCCCTGTGCCCGGGAGTCTGCCGTCTTCTCGGCCTCCATGAAGGGCATCAGGTAGGCCACGGCCTTCTTCATCACCCGCGCGCTCTTCACAACCTGGGGCAGGAACATTTTGCCTTCACCAAAGAGGTCGCCCACGATGCTCATACCAGCCATCAGCGGCCCTTCGATCACCTGCAAGGGGCGGGCGAACTTCTGGCGCGCTTCCTCGGTATCGGCCTCTACGAAGTCGGCAATCCCCTTTACCAACGCATGCGAGAGGCGCTCCTCCACGCTGGCGCGTCGCCAGGCGTCGTCCTTCACGACTTCTTTGCCGGCGCTTTTCACCGTCTCGGCAAAGTCGACGAGCCGCTCCGTCGCGTCTGGGCGGCGGTTCAGGAGCACATCTTCCACACGCTCCAGAAGATCCTTGGGCACCTCTTCGTAGACGGCGAGCATCCCGGCGTTCACGATCCCCATATCCAACCCCGCGCGGATGGCATGGTAGAGGAACGCGGAGTGGATCGCCTCGCGCACCGGGTTATTCCCCCGGAAGGAGAATGAAACGTTGGAGACCCCGCCGCTCACCTTCGCCAGCGGCAGGTTTTCTTTGATCCAGCGCGTCGCCGCAATGAACGAGACAGCGTAGTCGTTGTGCTCCTCGATCCCCGTTGCCACGGTGAGGATGTTGGGGTCGAAAATAATATCCTGCGGTGGGAAACCGACTTCCTCCACCAAAATGCGGTAGGCCCGCCCGCAGATCTCCTGCCGACGCTCCAGGTTATCGGCCTGCCCCTTTTCATCAAACGCCATGACGATGGCCGCCGCCCCGTAGCGGCGGATGAGCCGTGCCTGCCGCTTAAACTCCTCCCCCCCACCCTTGAGCGAGATCGAATTCACCACGCCCTTGCCCTGCACGCACCGCAGCCCGGCCTCCAGCACACTCCACTTGGAGCTATCAATCATGATCGGAATGCGCCCGATATCCGGCTCGGTGGCAACGAGGTTGAGGAAGCGCACCATGGTCGCCTCCGAATCGATCATCCCCTCGTCCATATTGATGTCGAGGATGTTGGCCCCGCTCTCCACCTGCTGCCTTGCCACCGCCAGCGCCGCTTCAAAATCCCCGGCGAGGATCAGCTTCGAGAACTTCGGTGAGCCGGTGATGTTGGTGCGCTCGCCCACCATGAGGAAGCCGCTCTCCTCGGTAACAACGAGCGGCTCCAGCCCGCTCAAACGCAGGAGCGGCGGCACCTCGGGCACCGCGCGCGCTTTGCAATCGGCCAGCGCCTTGACCATGGCGGCGATGTGCGGCGGCGTCGTCCCGCAGCAGCCGCCGACGATGTTGAGCCACCCTTGCTCTGCCCAATCGCGGATCTGCGGGGCGAGCGTCTCCGGCGTCTCAGGGAAGCCGGTGGGCGAGAGCGGGTCGGGCAGCCCCGCGTTGGGGTAGCAGCTCACGGCCATCGGCGCGATGCGCGAAAGCTCCTCGATATAAGGGCGCATCTCCTTGGGGCCGAGCGCGCAGTTCAGCCCCACGCTCAAGATCGGCGCATGGGAGATGGAGATGAAGAATGCCTCCACCGTCTGCCCCGTAAGCGTACGGCCACTGAGGTCCGTAATCGTCCCCGAAATCATGATCGGGATCTGCCCGTGCGGAATCCCCTTTTCATCAAACGCCTCGAGGATGGCAAAGATCGCCGCCTTGGAGTTGAGCGTATCAAAAATGGTTTCAACCAAGAGCGTATCCACCCCGCCATCGATGAGCGCATCCACCTGCTCGCGGTAGGCGTTTTTGACTTCCTCAAACGTCACCTCCCGCTTGGCCGGGTCGTTCACATCGCGGGAGATGGAGAGCGTCTTGCTCATTGGGCCGATGGCTCCGGCCACAAACGCCTGCCGGCCGCACCTCTCCACTGCCCGGCGCGCGCAAGCGGCAGCGGCAAGGTTTAGCTCGCGGACGATCGGCTCCAGACCGTAGTCTGCCTGCGAGGTCGTCTGCGCGTTGAAGGTATTGGTCTCAATAATATCCGCCCCGGCCGCGAGGTACTGGGCGTGGATCTCTTCGATGACTTCCGGCTTGGTTAAACAAAGCAGGTCGTTATTCCCTTTGAGGTCGGAAGGGTGGTGGGCAAAGCGCTCCCCCCGGTAATCCGCCTCGGTGAGCTTGTACTGCTGCACCATCGTCCCCATGGCTCCGTCGATAAAGACGATGCGCTCTCTCAGGAGGCGGGCCAGCGGGTGTTGCTCAAGAAGGGTTGCCATAGCCGTGGATAGCTTGGAACGCTCCACGCTTCAATGACAAATAGACCCATCGTGATGCTTTGATGGGTGAAAAAGTCGTGGCGGCAAGGACTCCCCCAATCCCCGCCGCCACGCTTTTTTCTTCTACCGGCCATCCGTGCCGTCACAAGCTATACCGGATGCCGCCCCGCCCGTGGATGGGCCAGGTCTTTAAAAAAGCTCCCCCACATTGGGGAAGCGCCTCAGCACGGGGTCGTAGCGGGCCGGGGCCAGTAGCGGCAAAGCCGCGCCGAGCCACCCACCCACGAGGGGAAACCTCGGGCGCACATAGAGGTCGAGCGGCTCCAGCCGCATCCGCAGGTGTTGCTTGGGGTCGTAGTTCAGCGGCCCGGTGCGGTACGTGTGCAGCCCCTCCCGCAGCGCCCACTCTACCAAGCCGCGCCAGGTGACAAAGTAGAGGTGCAGCTCCAGGGCCACCTCATACTCCAGCCCGACGACCAGATCATGAAGCACCCCTTCATGTACCACACATGCCGCAAACGCCACCACCCGGCCCTTGTGTCGCCAGAGGAAGAAGCGCACGCGATCGGGCAGCCACCGCTCCAGCGCGAGGAAATACTCCGGCGTCAACCGCTCAAACCGGTAGCGCGAGCGCGCCCACGTCTGGCAATAGAGCGGGTAGACCGCCTTGAGGTGTGGCCCCAATTCGCAGAGCACCTCCATCTCCACCCCACCCTGCCGCTCGCACTCGCGAAACTTCCGGCGCAACCCCTTGCGGTAGGCGCGGCTGAGCCGGGTAGCCATATAGCTCTCGAAATCCGTAAAATCGAGCCGCAGCGCCGCCGCAGGGAAGCTCGGCACCCTGCGGTACCCCTCCAGCTTCTCCAATGCCGCTCGCCACTGCCCCGGCACCTCCTTGAGCACCACGAGCCGCGCTCCTTCGGCCTGAGCCTGCGCCTCCAACGCCCCGGCCAGCGCTTGTACCACCCATGGAGCCGCCCCTGCGGGCCGCCCCTCGCCGGCCGCACAGCCGACCATCAACATCCGCAACCGTAAGGGAAGCCGCAGCCACTCGGGTAGCCCGGCAAAAATTTCCTGCTCGACCAGAAAGAACGGTTGTACCGCCTGCTCCCGCCCATCAGGCGAAGTGAGCACCGCATAGCGATAGGCAAACCCCTCGTGGAGCCCCTCCTCCACCGCCGCGTAGTAGCGCCAGTCGAGCGCTTCTTCGGCAAACCACCCCCCCGCCGTTTCCCCCACGGTGCAGACGACCTCTGCGCGCCCCCAAGCCCCCTGGTGTTGCCACCGGGTCGTAGAGAGCGCGCCATTCATTATGGAA
>JBBCKB010000117.1:0-26589 GCA_037189965.1 Chthoniobacteraceae bacterium
TGGGCTCCCTCAACGACTCAAACTCGGGTTCGCGTGCAAATTCGGGCTCCAACGCGGGCGGCGGACACAGAGGTCCGCCCTCCAGGAGCTCCCGCTCCGCAGCAACCACTGGCGCGGAAGCGCCTGGAGGGGCGACCTCCGTGTCGTCCACGGGGTTGGGCTCCGACGCACCAAAAAGAGAATCCTCCCGCTCCGCAGCAACCACTGGCGTGGCAGCGCTTGGAGGGGCGACCTCCGTCTCGTCCGTGAGACTGGGCTCCGGCGCACCAAAAAGAGAATCCTCCCGCTCCGCATTAACCACTGGCGCGGCAGCGCTTGGAGGGGCGACCTCCGTGTCGTCCGCGGGGTTGGGTTCCGGCTCTACAAGCACCTCCTCCACAACCGGCCGCTCCTCAATCACAACCGAAGGCACCGCAGCAACAACAGCGGGCTCTTCAACCACCACGGGTTTCGGCTCAACCGCCTTCACCACTGACGCGGGTGGCGGCAGCGGCACCGCTTCCCTCGCCGCGACTTTAGGCCGTACGGGGCGCGGTGCCCGCTCGCGCTTGGGCCGCTCGGGGCGCACGGGGATCTCCTTGCCCTCCTTGAGCGCCGTAAGCGCGGCGATCACCTCCGTTAAACTGGCCTGCTCCAGCGTCTGGATGGCTTTGATAACGGCGATCTCAAAATGGAGCTTCTTATTAGGGGCCCACTTCATCCGCCCTTCGGCGGCGGCAAATTGCTCGATCAACTCCAGCAACCGGTCGAGGTTGATCTGCCCGGCCTGCTCCTCCAGCACGGCCAGCTCGGCTTCGCCCACTTCGGCTTTGATCCCCTCCGGGTCCGCCTTGGCGACGAGAAGATTGCGCAGGTGGCCAATAAGGTCGGCCATCAACCGCGAAAGATCGCGCCCGGCCTGCGCCTGCTCCTGTACGATGCCGAGTGCTGCGGGGGCATCCCCATCCAGCAGCGCATCGCAGAGCGAGGCGACCGTTTCCGCCGCCGTAAAGCCGAAGACGGAGAGGACATCTTCCTCCTCGATCCGCTCTCCACAAAAGGCGACCAGCTGGTCGAGCATCGACTCCGCATCGCGCAGCCCCCCCTCGGCCCCGCGTGCCACGGTGCGCGCCGCCTCGGGCGCGAGCGAGATGCCTTCGTTCTGCGCGATGTAGCCCAGATGCCCCGCAATCAGCTCCGCAGGGATGCGCCGCAAGTCAAAGCGTTGGCAGCGCGAAAGAATGGTGGGGAGCACCTTCTGCACATCCGTCGTCGCGAAGATAAACTTCACGTGTTCGGGTGGCTCCTCAAGCGTTTTGAGCAAGGCATTGAACGCCGCCGAGGTGAGCATGTGCACCTCGTCAATAATGTAGACCTTGTACTTGCCGCGTGTAGGGGCAAAGCGGACATTCTCCCGTAGCTCACGCACTTGCTCGACACCGTTATTACTCGCACCGTCGATCTCCAGCACGTCCAGCGAATTGCCAGCGGCGATCTCGCGGCAGACATCGCACTCGCCGCAGGGGTTGATCGTCGGCCCGTGGATGCAGTTGAGCGCCTTGGCCAGGATGCGCGCCGTAGAGGTCTTGCCCGTGCCGCGCGGGCCAACAAAAAGGTAGGCGTGCGCCAGCCGATCCGCCGCAATGGCATTGCGGAGCGTTTGCGTAATGTGTTCCTGACCGATGACGGCATCAAACGTCTGCGGGCGGTACTTTCGGGCAAAAACCTGGTAGCTGCTGCTCAAGATAAGGGCGATAGGGAAAAGGGTGGACGAAGAATCTATGCCGGGATGCGGACGGAGAGAAACTCTTTTTATTTTCGTCGCCAAATCAAAAAAAGGGTTGCCAAGACCGCATAAGGCGAGTAAACCCATCGTTTCAGTAGGGAATAACAGCGGGCGGCGAGCCGGGGTTTGGTCGAAGAACCTGTAGCTTGCAATTCGCCGGATGTTCTGCCCTGTTTTTTGCCCATGAGCGCTACCCTTGCCAACCGTGCTGAAGCGGACCCCGCCCCCTCCTATCCGGAGCCTCCGGTGCTGGAGGCCCGGGCGCTTTCGGGCCGCCACGTTTCGGGTGCGGGGGGAAATGTGTTTGAGAATATCAACCTCGCCGTCAAAGAGGGCGAGGTGGTGTGCTTGCTCGGGGCGAGCGGGTGCGGCAAATCTTCGCTCCTGCGCACGCTTGCCGGGCTGGTGCCCGCGCACGATGGCGGCGTCTTTCTGAGGGATGAGTCGGTCCGTGGCCCGCACCCCAAGATCGGCTTTGTTTTCCAGAAAGCGGCGCTTTTGCCATGGCTGAGTGTCTGGCGCAACATCCGCTTCGGCCTCACCCTGAGCCAAAGCCCCCGGCTCACCAAAGCCGAGTTGCATGCGCGGATAGATAGCGCGTTGGACGATGTCGGCCTCCATGGCGCGGGCAAGATGCGCCCCTCGCAGCTCTCCGGCGGCATGGCCCAGCGCGTCTCGCTGGCCCGCGCGCTGGCTCGCGAGCCCGCCGTGTTGTTGCTCGACGAGCCGCTCGGCGCGCTCGACGCCATCACCCGCCTGGAAATGCAGAAGCTCATCCTCGAAGCTGCGGGCCGCCATGGCATCGCCGTCCTCTGGGTCACGCACGATATTGACGAAGCGTTGCTCGTTGCCGACCGCGTTTTGTTGATGGACCGGCAGCCTGGCCGCGTCGTCGCGGAGTGGACGATCGCCGCGCCCCGCCCGCGCTTTGGCTCGCTGGATGTCCTCCTCCCCCTGCGCAACACCATTCTCGCCGCGCTTTCCGAAGTCGCGGGCCTGATCCGCTCCAACACCTCTACTACCAACGACTATGCCATCTGACCTAAACCGCCGCAGCTTCCTGCGCCTCGCCTTGGCCGCCACCGCCGCTTCCACGGCGCTGCCCACCTTCCAGATCCTTGCCCAGAGCAAGACCGGCAAGGGGGTCAACCAACCGGTCAAGATCGGCTACCTCCCGATTACCGACGCCACGCCGCTGCTGGTCGCCCATGCCAACGGCCTTTACGAAGCCGAGGGGCTCAATGTTGAAAAGCCGACGCTCTTCCGCTCTTGGGCGCAGATCGCCGAGGCCTTCGTGGCCGGGCAGGTCAATGTCATCCACGTCTTGAGCCCTGTCACCGTCTGGCTCCGCTATGGGAAGCAATTCCCCGCCAAAGTCGTCGCGTGGAACCACACCAACGGCTCCGCCCTCACCTCGCTCCCCGAGATCCAGGAAGTCGGCGACTTTGCGGGCAAGACCGTCGCCATCCCCTTCTGGTACTCGATCCACAACCTCGTGTTGCAGAAGCTCCTTGTGAACGCCGGGCTCAAGCTCGATACCCGCTCCACCGGCGAAGTGGCCAAGGATGCCGTGCGCCTCTCCATCCTGCCGCCTTCCGACATGATCTCCGCGCTCGCCAACAAGAGCATCGCGGGGTACATCGTTGCCGAGCCCTTTAACGCCGCCGCCGAGAACCTCGGCATCGGCAAGGTGCTCCGCTTTACCGGAGACGTCTGGCGCGACCACGCCTGCTGCGTCGTCCTCCTGCGCGAGGAAGATACGACCACCAACCGCGAGTGGTCGCAGCGCGTGGTCAACGCCGTCGTCAAGGCCCAGCAATGGAGCCTCCCCAACCGCGAAGCCACCGCCAAGCTCCTCTCCAAGGAAGGGGCCAACAAGTACACCCCGCACACGTTGGACGCGCTGGAGCGCGTGCTTACCGACCGCGATGTGGAGAAGTACGTCAAGAGCGGCGCCATCCGCCACCCGGATTGGCACGAGCCCCGCATCGGCTTCCAGCCGTACCCGTACCCCTCGTACACCGAGGAGCTGGTGCGCGCCCTGCGCGATACCAAGGTGGAGGGGGATAATGCCTTCCTTTCCACGCTTGACCCCGCCTTCGCCGCCAGAGACCTTGTGGACGATTCCTTCGTGCGCACCGCGCTGGAGCAGATCGGCGGGCCCGGAGCCTTCAAGCTCGATCCGTCGCTCGTGCGCAAGGAAGAGATCGTTCTTGGATGACGCCACGCAAACCACATTGGAGTGACCACTTGCTACCCCTCGCCGGATTCGGCGTGGGGTTGCTCGTCTGGTGGTTTTTCACCAGCCGGGGCGAGGGGGTGCTCGCCCGCAGCTTCGAGCCCGGGCCGACCTTTCGCGCCTTGTGGGAGCTCTTTCGCTCGGGGGAGATCTGGCCGCATTTAAACTCCAGCCTCCTGCGCGTCGGCAAAGGGTTGGCGCTGGCCGCGCTCATCGGCATCCCGCTCGGCATTTTGCAGGGAGTCATGCCGAGGTTTGAGCGCTCCACCTCCATCCTCTTCCAGTTTATCCGCATGATCTCGCCGCTGGCGTGGATGCCGATCGCCGTCATGCTGCTCGGGGTGGGGGATGCGCCGGTCATCTTCCTTATCACCGTCGCCGCCATCTGGCCGCTGCTGCTCGGCACCGCTGCCGGGGTGCATGGGGTAGACCCGGAGAACCTGGTCCTTGCCCGCAGCCTCTGCGCCACGCAGTTGGAGACGGTCTTCCGCGTCATCATCCCCTCCATCATCCCGCACCTGCTTACCGGGCTACGGCTCGCGCTTGGCATCGCGTGGATCGTCCTCGTCCCCGCAGAGATGCTGGGCGTGCAAGCGGGCCTTGGCTACTTCATCCTCGATACGAGGGACCGGCTGGCCTACTCCGAGCTGCTTGCCGTCTTGCTCATCATCGGCTTCCTGGGGTACGTTTTTGATTCCCTTCTTCGCCGTGCGCACCAGCGCTGGGCCAGCCCCGCTGCGTGATTTTCTTTCCGTTTTCCCATACCCACACACTATGAGCGAAACCACACAAATCGAACCCATTGACAAAGACGGCCTCATTGCCCTTTCCGAAAAGGGGAAGGCCAACCCCGGTGCCGTCCGCACCCTGAAGTGCAAAACCGTGCTGGAGCGCAAGTTCCGCCACTTGAACTACATCCGCGACCTTGAGGCCCACGTCATCGACGAGCCGCCCGGTCTGCTCGGCGACGACACCGCCCCGAACCCCTCCGAGGCCGTTTTGGCTGCGCTGGGCTCGTGCATCTCCGTCGGCATCCATGCCAACGCCGTCATGCGCGGCGTCAAGCTCACCAAGGTGGAGCTTGAGCTCGAGGCCGACATCAACATCACCGGCGTCTGGGGCGTTGGCGATCTTAGCGAAGACAAGCTCGTCGGCTTCAGCGCCATCCGCGTGAAAGCCCTGGTCGAGGGAGACGCACCCCGCGAGGAGCTCGACAAAATCATCGCCCATGCGGACCGCTGGTCCCCCGTGGCCAACACGATGCGCAACCCGGTCCCCACGACCGTAGTGCCCGCTTAGAGTTCTCACGTTGGGAGCCTGATTGATGAGCACCGCCATTTCGCCTTACATTGCGCTAGCGCAAGAACAGCTCCGCCCGGATGTCCGGCGGATTGACCAGGAGGGGTATTACCCCGAACCGTTCCTCCGGGCGCTCGGCGCCGCGGGTGCCTACCGCGCCCCGGCAGAGCGGCTTGAAGGCTTGGCAGAGGCGGTGCGCATCACCACAGAGATCGGCCGCACCTGCGGCTCCACCTCGTTCCTGCTCTGGTGCCACTACACCTGCGTCTGGTACCTCGCGTTGACGGATAACGCCGCCCTGCGCGAGCGCTACCTGCCAGACGTGGCCGCCGGGCGCATCATGGGGGGCACGGCCTTCTCCAACCCGATGAAACACTACTGCGGCCTTGAGGACTTGCGCCTCAAGGCCCGCCGTGTTTCTGGTGGGTATATTGTCAATGGCGGGCTGCCGTGGGTCTCCAACCTCGGCGTCGGCCACCTCTTTGGCACCGTGATCGATGCCGGGGAGGAGCGCGTGGCTGCACTCGTACGCATTGATGGCGAGCAAGTGCGCATCGGCCCCAGCGGCAAATTTGCCGCCTTGGAGGGCACCGCCACCTACAGCCTTAAATTTGAAGAGGCGTTTATCTCGGATGACGAC
The DNA here is from genome assembly GCA_037189965.1 of Chthoniobacteraceae bacterium. Lineage (GTDB taxonomy): Bacteria > Verrucomicrobiota > Verrucomicrobiia > Chthoniobacterales > Chthoniobacteraceae > DATMFV01. The sequence goes on from JBBCKB010000117.1 coordinate 5,944, forward strand.
CTGCTGGGCCGCCCCGCAGAGCCGTTTGTAGACAAGATCCGCCCCGGCTTCCTGCTCTTGCAGGCGGGCATCGGCTTTGGCGTCGTGCGCGGCGCGCTCGACGACATGGCGCGCGCCAACCGCAAGCTCGGTGAGATCAACCGCTTTATCGAAGGCCAGCCTGAAGCCTTGGCGGAGGAACTGGCCGGGCTGGAGGCCGAGGCCGAGCGCCTCTGCGCCACCCCGTTGGACCCCAGCGAGCACTACCAGCGCGCAGTCCTTGAGCTGCGGCTCGCCTCCGCCGACATCGCCCACCGCGCCGGGTACTCCGCGCTCCAGCACGCCGGGGCCCCTGGCTTCCTCATGGATAGCCACCCCCAGCGCCACATGCGCGAAGGGCTTTTCATGACCCTGCTCACCCCCTCGGTGAAGCAGCTTCGCAAAACGCTCGGCGTTTGCACCGCCCAGTCGTGCGCGAGCGTATAGTCCTGTAGCCAGGCGACTTCGCCAAGAGTGGGCTGCTGATCGCCGCCGTTTCGTCGAAACGGCCTGCGATTCGCCAAACGACGTCTGGGGGGGATTGTGGGGCGTCTCTGCAAGACGCCATGGGTTTGGACCGCCGTTTCACCGAAACGGTCCACAATTTGCCAAACGACGTCTGGGGGGGATTGTCTGTGAGACGCCATGAAGTTGGACCGCCGGTCCCCGGAAACAGCTCACGGCTTTCTGGCCCTCCCGAGCACTTTTTTGGGGGGTCCTGAGAATATCCGGTTGACCTTCTTTGGGGTACGGTGTAAGCACGTGCTTGCAGATTGTAAGCACGTGCTTTCAAGAATCCGCTTCTCCTCCCCGCTTCCTGATGATCACGCAGAAGAAAATTGCCGAACACCTGGGCCTTGGTCGTTCCACCGTCTCCAATATCCTGCGTGGAGACCGCACCCAGCGCTACGATGAGGTAACCCGCAAGCTCGTTCTGGAGACAGCGGAGGAGCTTGGCTACCGGCCCAACCGGGCGGCCCGCAGTATCCGCATGGGGCGCAGTAATCTTGTCGGCGTCATCCACTTCGGCATGGGGTACGAAGTTTCCCGGCAGGTGGCGCACTACCTGCCGCAAGCGGTTGCGGAGACCGGGTACGAAGTTTTTGTGGCTGACCTCGGTTGGCACGCGGGCAGCTACCGCCGCGCGGTGGAGCAGCTTGTGGAGGCCCGGGTAGAGGGCGTCATCATCGCCCATATGACGGAGGGCTTCACGCTGGAGGAAGTCGGCATTCTCAAACGAGCAGGCATCCCCGTGGCAGCGTTGGCGGGTAATGAGATGCTCGGTGTCCCTGTGGTTTGTGGAGATAGCGAGTCGGCCACTCAGGAAATGGTCAACCACCTCGTTGGGCTTGGCCACCGGCGGATCGTGCAGCTTCTCAATCGGTACGACAGCCGCCCCATGCGTAACCGCGCCGCCGGGTTTGCCAAAGGCATTGCCGCCTGCGGCGGGAGGTTGATCGCCGAGCACGACCCCGAGCCTGTTACGGAGTGGCTGCGCCGCCCTGGCAGGGGTTTGGAGGGGCGCCTCGTGCGGCTGGAGCAGGAGCAAGGGCTTTTCGACTCCACGATCCCCGCCTACCGCTACGTGCGCGGGTTGATCGCGGCAAACGCCTTGCCCGATGCCATCGTCTGCGCCAACGACCAGTGGGCCAAAGGCGCTTTCTCCGCCGCGTTTGAGGCGGGCCTGCGTGTCCCGGAAGACTTCGCCGTCACCGGGTTCGATAATGAATCCTTTAGCGCCTACGCCCCGTACTACCTGACGACTGCCGCCCAAGCGTTGGATGAAGAGTGCTCCAAAATCACCGAGGTGATAGTGGACCTCATCCAAGGCCGCTCACTTTCGCAGAAGCAATTTGTCTACCCTTGCCGGGTTATCACCCGCCGCTCCTGCGGAGCGGAGTTTACGCCTGCTGCTATTCGCTGAATCTCACCCCCAACCCCTAGCTATCATGAAACCCCAGCTTCGCATCCCTGGTTCCCTCATTGCCGCCCTTTGTTTGACACCCCTTGCTGCCTATTCCGCAACTTGGGATGCCGGGGGCTCCCCTTCGTTTGCGTGGAGCGCCTATGCCAACTGGGGGGATGATGCTTCCCCCGCCGGTAAAGACGTGGCGTTCTCCTCCGCCGGGTTGGTGGGCAACGCATCGCTAGTGAGCAACCAAGTCACCGAGGATGTAACGGTTCAGTCCCTTCTCTACCAGTATGATAGCGGTGCAAACTTCCACGTTACCGAGATCGCCAGCGGCGTAACGCTCGGTATCACCGGAGGGGCGAGTGCGCTGACGGTGGGTAATATCCTTCAGTCGGGCACTTACAGTACCTCGGCAGTGATTAAGGGAGATGGCGCACTCGTTGTTAACCAAAGTGGCGGAACGATCTTGGTGAGCAATGCTCGTAGTGCATCCGCGGGTAACACCCAGTCTTTCGCTTCTCTCGATCTTTCAGGGTTGGCCCAGTTTAGCGCTAGCCTTGGGGCGGCTGGCTCCCTCAATGTGGGGACCAATACGCAGCCCAGCGGAGCCAACCAACGAAGCCTTGCAGTCCTCACCCTTGCCGATACCAACACCATCACAGCAGGGACGATCCGCGTAGCGGCGGTGACTTCGGATAACCAGATCAGCGTAGGGTTCTCCAACGATCCTTCGAGCACCACAACGAAGCTCTTTCTTGGTCGGGAGAATACGATCTTTACGGATACCGTAGATATCGGCGTCGGCGTGACTTCTTCAGCGAATGGTCTGGTGAAATTTGGCAGCTCCGTCGTTGGGGGGACGCTCAAGCTGCGCGCTAGCACCGGGTTGGAAGATGGGGCCGTGGAGCTCGTGCGTGTGGGTGTCAACCGGGGCAGCGGTACTAGCAATAGCCAGTATGGGGAACTTGACCTGACGGGCGGCGAAGTGGACGCCCTGATTACCACCCTGTTGGTGGGCCGGGCCACGACCTCGGGTGCCACTTCTCGTGCCGACGGCGTTGTTAGAATGGATCTTGGAAAGATGATCGTTGGCGACACCACCTTGGGCTCGGCTTCGGGCAGTGGTACCACTGACAATGCAACCAGTGGGAAGCTCTTCGTTGCCGGGGGTGAGTTTGAGACTTCGACTCTTGTCCTTGGAGACTCAACTGGTACGGGGTCCGGCACCACAGCAAAGGTTCTTGGCGAGTTAACAGTTTCTGGTGCAGGCACAGTTGAGGTGGACAGCGGTATTGTCATGGGCCGTCACGCCCACATCAATAATGCCGCCGCAATTACTGCCAACTTACAGTTGCTCGGCGGCTCGCTCTCAGTAAAAGGGGACATTGCCGAGGGCCTCGGAGGGGGCTCTATCACTTCCTCGATCAATCTCGCCGGGGGCACGCTTGATCTCAATGGCAATGCCATTTCGGTCGATCAGTTTACCCTTACCTCCGGCACCTTGCGCAACCTTGCGCAGTTCAACAGCGGCGCGGCGTTGGTAAAGACTGGCGTCGGCACGCTGGTGGTCGAAGGTGTCAATACCCACACCGGGCTCACTGATGTGCAGGCCGGCACGCTGGTGCTCGATGGCTCGCTTGCCGCCGGGGCACGCATGGCGAACGATACCGTGCTTTCTGGCAATGGCGGCTCTATTGGTGGCTTGCTGACGATGGAGGAGGGGAGCTCCTTCTCCTTCACGCTCGAGAGCAGCACCGTATACGGCCACCTGAGCGCCACTTCCGTAGAGCTGGAGTCCGACGTCAACCTCGACCTCGCGCTTCTCTACGCACCGCTTGATGGGGAGACCTTCACACTCGTCTCCGGTGGCCCGGTGAGCGGGTTGATCTCCAGCATCAATGGCGAAGCCCTGGTGGGCAACACCTTCAGTCTCTCCTTTGGTGGGAATGACTACGAGTTTGCCCTTTCTTATGGCGCCAACAACCTTATCCAAGTTGCGGCGGTTCCCGAGCCTTCTTCCATCGCCTTTGGCGGCCTTGCGCTGCTAAGTGGCGCGGCCCTGCTACGCCGCCGCCGTCGCTAGTTAAAGCCTATCCGAAGCCCAAAAAGCCATTGTAGGGCGTCTCTGTGAGACGCCATGGGGTTGAACTGCCGTTTCACAGAAACGGCCTACAATAACCCAAAACCGTGCTCGCACGCCAAGACGGTGAGGCGTCTTACGATGCCCCGTGCCCTTTTCCTCCCAACTATCCATGATCCGATTGCTCCTCACCGGGCTGCTTTGTGCGGCCCCCTTTTCCATGTGCGCCCAGACGCCGCTTGTACGTTCGGGTACGGCCTCGGCTGTCATCCTCATCCCCGAAGCGCCGGAGGCTGGGCCGGGCATCCGCTTCCAGACCTCCAGCGTGGAGGAGGCTGCCAATGAGCTTTCCGCCTCCGTGGCCACCATCAGCAATGCCACCTTGCCTGTGCGTAAAGTAGCCGCCGGGAAGCTTGCCACCGAGCTGGAAGCCGCGCGGGCAGATGGCAAGAGCGCCGTCGTACTCGGCTCCCTTGGTAAAGAGCTACCTGGCAAGCGGCCTGAGCCGGGCCCCGGTGGTTTTGCGCTCACGGCGGGTGAGGGGGTGGTAGCCATCGTGGGGGAAACGCCCCGCGCGACGGAGATCGGCGTGCACGAGCTGCTTGAGCAGCTTGGCATGCGTTGGTTCTTCCCGGGGCCATTGGGCACCGTCACACCCAAGGCGGAGACATTGCAGGTGGCCGACCAGAGCCTCGTGCAAAACCCAAGCTTTGAAGCCCGGCACTTTGGCTTCAACGCTTACGATAGTGAGCCTATCACCGCTGCGTGGAAACGCCACCAGCGCGAGGGGGGGCCGTTTCTCCCACCTGCACACGGCATCAAAATGGGGGAGGATGGCACCTTCGAGCAACATCCCGAGTTTTATTCCTTGGTCAAAGGAGTGCGTACAGACAAGCAAGTCTGCCTCTCCAACCCCGAGGTCCTTCGTCGTGCCATTGCAGAGACACGCGCTTACTTTAAGGAAAACCCGCAGGTACCGTGGATCGGCATGGGGCCGAAGGATGGCGGTGGCTTCTGCGAGTGCGACGGCTGCCGCGCGCTCGATGGGGACGATTGGGACCCCTTCTCCGCAGACCCCTGTGTGACAGATCGCTACGTCTGGTTCTTCAACCAGATTCTCGAAGGCCTCCGCCCCGAGTATGCGGACAAGAAGATCGCCTTCTACATCTACCACACCTACATGCGCCCCCCGGTGAAGGTGAAGCCCGACCCGCGCATCGTCGGTGCGTTTGCCCCGATCGGCCTTTGCCGCATCCACGGGATGAATAACCCCATCTGCCCGGAGAAAGGGTACCTCAAGAAGCTCGTCGTGGCGTGGAAGAAGCTCCTCCCCGAAGTCTACGAACGGAGCTATTGGTTTAACCTCGCCGACCCAGGCATGCCCTTTGTCCAAACCCACCGGTTGGCAGATGAAATCGGTTACTACTCGAAGGAAGGTATCCGAGGCTTCCGGACGGAGGTAACCAACCAGTGGGCCGTGCAAGGCCCTTCGCTCTACATCGCCGGGCGGCTCATGTGGGACGCCAAGGCAGATCCCGCCGCCCTTCAGGCCGATTTCTGCAAGCAGCTCTTTGGCCCTGCGGGCAAGACGATGGAGGCCTACTTCAACCTCATCAACAACCGCCTCGAACAGGGTGACCACCACACCGGCAGCGCGTTTGATCTCCTCGCCTTCTACCCAGCCGATGTCCGCAAGCAAGCGCGTACTTTGCTGGAGAAAGCCACAAAGGAAGCCTCCTCCTCGCCCCAACGCGAGCGGGTCGCCATCTTTGCCCAAGGCTTCGAGCATGGCGACGCCTTCGCACAAATGATCGAAGCGCGCGACCGCCAAGACTGGCCCGCCGCCAACAAAGCCTTGGCGCAGATGGATGCCGTGCGCGAGCGGCTCAGCGCCATGGAGCCGCCCATGCTCTCCACCCAGGCCGAGCGGTATCTGCAACGCTTCTTCCGCCTGCCGGTAGAGCAGGGGAGCGCGCGTGCCACGGGGGGAAACCGCCCGGTGGCCTACCTCAAAGAAGAGTGGCAGGGCCTCCTCGACCCTCAGCGTGTGGGGGAAGATCTGCAATACTTCAGCCCGGAAGTAAAGGGGGGCAACTGGCAACCCTTCGCCTCATGGTCGAGCTCGTGGAGCGACCAGGGGCTGCGCTACTACAAAGGGTTGGCATGGTATCGGCAGAGTGTGGAAGTGCCGGAGAAGGATGCAGCCGGGCGGCTCTTCCTCTGGTTTGGCGGGGTGGATGAGTCGGCCCGCATTTGGGTGAATGGCAAGCTCGCAGGCACCAGCTCGCCCTCGGCCTTCACCCCATTTGAGCTGGATGTTACCGACCTTGTGAAGCCCGGGAAGAATGAGATCGTGCTCTGTGTGGCCAATATCCGCACCAATGAGCTGGGCACCGGCGGCATCACCGCGCCCGGCTTCCTCTACGCCCCGGTAAAAGGAGCACAGGTAGAAAATATCAAACCCCTGCGGGAGACCTTTCCATGAAGCCAATTTTACTCACCCTTGCCGCCTTTGCATTGGGTAGCCCTCTTTGCTGGGCAGACCTTTCGCTTGTAAGCCCAGACGGAGCCGCTCCGGTCGTCGTCCTCTCCGCCAAGGCGGAAGACCAGGAGCGAATGGCCGTGGAAGACTTGCGCCATTACCTTGGCCGGGTGGTGGGGCAGGAGATCGCGGTGGTCGAAAGCGCCCCCGAAGGTCGGGTGGCCATCCATGTCGGGCAGGTGCCGGGCAATGAGGCGCTCGGCTCCGTGGTGGAGGAAAAGAAGCTCGGGCGCGATGGCTTTGTGCTCGATGTCACTAGCGATAGCGTGCGCATTGTGGGCGGAAGTAAGTTTGGCACCGCCTACGGTGTCTTCGAGCTTCTGGAGCGGCTGGGTGTGCGCTGGCTCTTTCCCGGCGAGTGGGGCGAAGTCGTCCCCAAAACCGAGCGGCCCACGCTGCCCGAAGGGCGCTTTACCGACAAGCCCGCCTTCTCCATGCGCCAGATGCACATCGCATGGGTGGGGGATGATGCGGGCGAGTGGTTCCGCCGCCAGCGGCACAACCGCTCCGGCTTCTACGGCCACAGCGGCCTCATCAACCCCAAAACCTACGGGCAAGCACACCCCGAGTGGTATGCGGAGATCGATGGCGTGCGAAAGTGGGAGGACCCCCACTTCAAGCTCTGCCACTCCAACAACGCCATGGTCGAGCAGGCCATTGCCGATACGCTCAAAGAAATTCGCAAGCGCGAGGCCGACCGCGATAAAGAGACCAAACACATCGGCTACCGCCACTCGATTGCGGATTACTCGCTCATCTCCATCAGCCCCACAGATGGTGGCGGCTTCTGCCGGTGTGCAGAGTGCCTCGAAATGGGGACGATCTCCGACCGCCTCCAGATCTTTGCCAACCGGGTTGCCGAAGGGGTGCGCAAGGAGTTCCCGCACTACAGCGTTGGCTACTACGGCGCGTACTCCGAGGCGCAGATGCCGCCCACGGTGAAGGCGGGGCCCGGCGTCGTCGTCTTTGCCACCACGTGGGTGCGCAACTTCTTCCAGCCGCTGGAGTCGATGAGCAATAACGCTTACCGCAAAAAGATCGAGGAGTTCACCACCACCTCGCCCCGGCTGGCGATTCGCGATTTCGACGGGCTCTCCGTCTGGTGGGGGTATAGCCCGCTCTCCCTAGTCGATGTGCACGGGGCTGATTACCCATGGTACCACAAGCACGGGGTAGAGGGCATTATCACCGAAGCACAGAACGCCTGGGGCCCGTGGGGGTATAGCTACTACCTCACCGGTAAATTGATGTGGAACCCATGGGCCGACCGCGCCGCCCTCAAACGCGACTTTGTGCGCACCGGCTACGCCGAGGCCGCCGAGCCGATGCAGCGCTACTACGAGCGGCTCGACAAAGCCGTCGTCTACCCCGACGCCCGCACCCGCTACGCCATGCGGCAGGATCTGGAGGAGGCCGGCCGCCTCGTGCGCGACCCCGGAGCCCGCGCCCGGGTGGACACCCTGCGCGCCTACTTCTGGGCGGAGGATCTGGTGGAGAAATTCCGCGCGGGTAATGCCACCCCGGAGGAGGTGGAGACACTGGGCCGCGTCGTCGCCTCGCTCGACCGGCACGCCACCGCCTTTACCAACCGGCGGATGCGTCGCCTCGGTCTCAAGCTTGATGAAAATGCCACCCCGCTGCCGCCTGCCGAGATGGAGGCGCTGCTCGCCTCGGTAAAGCTTGAGGAGCCCGGCGAGCAATACCCGCTCTGGCCCGAGCAGGAAGACTTGCGGCTGGTACCGTACCGCCCGGAGGGGGGGGAGTTTGACCCCGCCATGAAGGTCGCGCCCCGGTTTGGCCCCACCACGCTGCTGATCTACGCCAAGGCGGGCGAGCGCATTCGCGTAAAGCAGAAGTGGGCTCGGGGAGAAGCGTTCCAGACTTCGTTTGACCTTAACGACCCCGAGCTGCAAGTCGTCGCCGAAGGGTTGGCCACCGGTGCGGAGATTGTTGACTACGAGGCCGGGAGCGAGGGCATCTACCGGCTCACCTTCTCGCCCGGCGGCTCGTACCCGGATATCTTTGTGGAGAACCGCTACGCCGTCTTCCGCGCCGGAGACGTCACCCAGCGGCTCCACCCGATGGGGCGCGCAGCAGGCCTTTGGTTCTACGTGCCGAAGGGGACCAAGCACTTCAGCTTCGGAGCCAAGGCGTATGAGCCGCTGCGCATCCGCGTGCATGGCCCCGAGGGGGCGGGCTTGAACCTGCCCGAGATCCGCCAGAGCGCGCAGCAGTTTCTTGAGCACCGAGTGGAGGTGCCCGAAGGTGCCGACGGCAAGCCATGGCGGGTTGACTTTAATGGTGGGAAGAAGGAGATCTACCTCAAGGGAGTGCCTCCGTACCTCTCGGCATCGCCCGAGCGCCTGTTGGTCCCTACTGAATAAGTCGAGCTATGAAAAACCGCCAAGCCTTTACCGTTGTGGAGACACTGGTTGTCATCGCAGTGCTGGCGGTGCTGCTGGTGATTTTGCTGCCGGTGTTAAACCACGTTCGCCAACGCAGCCTTACGGCCAAGTGCATGGGGAATATTCGTAGCTACGGATTGGCGGTGCTCTCCATGGTGACAGATAATGGCACGCTTCGGTATTGGGATGGCTTGGGCTCTTCACTGACGACTACCGGCAAGCCGCAGTATATGAAGGACCTCGTTCGCGCAGGGTATTTCGAGGAAAACAAACCGCTGCGTTGCCCCTTGGCCGATACGTCGAAAATGAATGACGTACCCGGCCAGAAGCGCTTCCCCTACGCGGGGAATATTTGGCTCTGCCACTATTACCCTCGGCTTAAAGGCATCCCCGCGCCGTTGCACCGTGTCGCCTTGGCGGGGGAAGTGAACCATTGGGACGGGTGGGACTCGTGGACAGCCTTTAATGACACCGTCTGGAATGGCGGCTCTGTGGGCGAAGAGGGCAATCAATACCCCGTCGCCCGCTACCATGGCTCCCCGCAGCGGCGCGGCCTGCACTTCTTTTTTGTAGATGGCAGCGTGCGGCTCCTCACCCCGGTGGGGGGAGACTGGCGCAACCCGCCCACCGCCGCCCCCACTAGCGGCGTTGCAAGGGAGGGGGCCTTCTACCACGGCACCCATATAAAGAATCTCGCTAACGGTGATCTGACCGCTCCATGAACTTTTCTTCGCTAAAATCGACTACCTATTTTCACACCGGTAACCAACTTTGGGAGCACCTCAAAGGGCGGATCTCCCGGGCGCAGGCGGTACGGAGTTCGGAGCGCGCAGCGTTGCGCACGCCGCAGGCGTTGGCAGAGTATACGGCGGCGTTTCGCGAGGCCTTTCTGGCAGGAGTCGGTGGGCTGCCGGGGCCGGTGGGCGGGGTGCCTCCCTTTACCATCACCGGGCGGCTGGAGCGGCCGGATTATGCGGTGGAGAAAGTGGTCTTTGAGCCGCGCCCGGGCGTCCACGCTACGGGAAACCTTTACCTCCCGGCAAACCTCCGCGAGCCCGGGGCCGCTGTCCTTTTCCTCTGCGGCCATAGCAACGAGGGGAAGGGGGGGGCACGCTACCGGCAGCTCTGCCACATGTTGGCGCGGCGAGGGTTGGCAGTCCTCATTCTCGACCCGCTTGGGCAGGGGGAGCGCTACGGCTACTACGATGCCGCCTCTGGCAAAACACGCATCCGCTGCGGCACGGGCGAGCACGAGTACGTCGGCGCGCAGTGTACGCTACGGGGGGAGAACCTCTCGCGCTACATGCTCCACGATGCCATGCGTGCCATTGATTTTCTCTGCGCCCACCCGTTGGTAGACCCTGCGCGCATCGGCGTTACAGGCAGCTCCGGTGGTGGCACGCAGACGCTTCTTCTCATGGCGCTGGAGCCCCGCATCGCCGCTGCCGCACCGACGACGAGCCTCTCCTCGCGCCTCTCCATTTTCGATTCCGGTATGGGCCAGGATGCCGAGCAGATTTGGCCCGGCTTCTCGGCGGCCGGGTACGACCATGCCGATTTCCTTGCGGCATTTGCGCCCAAGCCCGTCTCTGTGCAAAGCGTGGCGTACGATTTCTTTCCCATCGAAGGAACGCGCGAGCAAGTCGCCGCCGCGCGGCCATTGTGGGGGCTTTTTGGTCGCGAGGCAGCTTTGCAAGCGACGGAAGACCCGCACCTCCACCAATATACCGACCGCCTTGGTGCCGTGGCGGCAGAGTTCTTTGCGTGCCACCTCGGGCCCTTGCCGGAGCCCGCACCCGAGCCGGGGGAGCGCGCGCCTACCGAGGCAGAAATCTGCTGCACCCGTACCGGGCAGGTCTTGGGAGATTTCCCGCAAAGCCGCACGGTGTTTATGGAAAACCGCGATGCCTATCTCGCCACGAAAGCGGCTCCACAGCGCGAGGCGGCGCTCGGCTTCCTGCGCGAGGCCGTGGCCCGGGGGCGCGAAGTGGGAGAGCTTAATTTGCGGGTCCACCCGCGCCAGCCGTATGGCGAGGTCGAGGTGCAAAACGGTTTCTGGTGGAGCCAGCGGGGGGTGCTCAATAGCGGGCTTTTCGTTTTCCCATGGCGGGCGAGCGGGCGGCTCCCCGTCACCCTTGCACTTTGGGAGGGGGGTACGCGGGCGCTGGATCGGCATGATGCCTTTCTGCGGCGCGAAGTACGGGCCGGGCGGGCCGTGTTGGTGGTAGACCTTTCCGGCATGGGCTCGTTGGAGCCGCAGCAGATCAACGGCGACCCGCTGGAGCGCAACACGCTCTTCCGTTATGCGGATGATTTATTGACACTGGGTGACAGCTTTGCCGCCCTGCGGATACACGATGTCTTGCGCGCTTTGGAGGCGCTGCCCCATTGGGGAGGCTTCGAGCCCGGCCCGGTGCGCCTCTACGGGCACGGGCGGCCCGCGCTTTACGCAGCGCTCGCGGCGGCGCTGGCCAACCCGGCAGACGGCGTGGAGTTGGTGGATGCTCCCCCTTCATACGAGGAGCTGCTCACCTCGCAATACTATGATGACCGGGAGGTGAAAACGATCCTCCTCCCCGGGCTGCCTGCGTTTGCCGATTGGGTGAACCTTATCCCCCAACGGCCTGGTACTTCCGCACTCCCATGCGCCAAAGAAGCTGCGAGGCCAGCCACATCAACCCCACCCACGAGGCTTGAATCGCGAGCCCCTGCGCCAGCTCGGCCCCTTGTACCTTCTCCATAAAGATCTGCACGGGGAAGAACATCTGGTACGGGAAGGGGAGGAACTTGAGGATGCCCTGAAACCAGAGCGGCATGATGTCGAGCGGGAAGGTTTGCCCGCTTAGGAAATACTCAAACGAGTAGAGGATAAAGACGAGCGTGCTGATCTCCAGCAGCCAAAACGCCGTGAGCGCCACGGTGTAGGCGATGAGGAAGGAGATGCCCGCCGCCATCGCCACGGAGAGGAAAAAGAGCGGCCAAGTCACCCAATCTTTGGGCAGCACCACCACATCGCGAAAGATAAAATAGACCACCGCCACCGGGATGATGGTGACAAACGTGTAGACGAGCCGGTACGAGAGAAAGAGCGAGAAGCGGTAGGCAAGATAGTTCATCGGCTTGATGAGGTACGCGCTGATCTGCCCTTCGCGAATGTCGGAGGCGATCTGCCATTCATCCTCCGTGGGGGTGACGAGGTTTTCCACCAGGAAGGCGAGCAGGAAGTACCAGATCATCGACGCATAGTCATACGCGCCGATTGTCCCGCTAGTCTCATCAAAGACGGCACGCCAGATAAAGACGGTGCCGGCCAGCGGCAGCAGCCCGAAGAGCGAGCGGAGCAGGAAGTTCCACCGGTAGATAAAGGTATTCTGGAGGCCGATATTAAAGACCTGCCGGTACTTGGAAAACATGGAGCCGCCATCCATAGCAGCTTCCGCGCAAGGGGGCAAATTCTGGTGTGGTGAGTCAGAGATTCATTTCATTATTTTGGGCGCTTTTCCGGCCTTTCTGCGTTGCTCGCGAAGCCGGTATCTATGGATATCGGCTTCGCTCGACGCCTTGAAATGCCTGAAAAATCACCACACTGGAGCGTTTTCGTTTCCCGCTGGGAGAGCTGTAGGCCGTCTCTGTGAGACGGCGGCCCAACCCCATGGCGTCTCACAGAGACGCCCTACAATTGCCGGCTCTCACACCGAACCGCTAGTCCCCAAAGGAGACGCCTACAGCTCGGGCGGTTTGCACCATCTGGCTATCGGTGCGTACGAGGCGCAGGTGGTGTACGGCGTCGGAAATACGCACGTCGGAGACTTCGTCGTTCTGGAAGCTGACCATGCGGCCAAAGCAGCCGTCGCGAATCAGCTCCACGGCTTTGACTCCGAAGCGGGTGCCGAGGATGCGGTCCAACGTTGTGGGCACGCCACCGCGCTGGAGGTGGCCGAGGACGTTGGTCCGTGTTTCTTTGCGTGTGCGCCGCGCCACTTCGCGGGCGACGACTTCGCCGATGCCTCCAAGCTTATACTCGCCCGAGCCGGTTTGGAAGCGGCTCTGGCGCCCGTCTCTAGGGCGCGCCCCTTCGGCAACGACGATGAGCGTGCTCAAGCACCCTTCGGCATCGCGACGGCGCACGGCTTCAGCCACGCGGTCAAACGTAAAGGGGATCTCGGGGATGAGGATGATGTCTCCGCCTCCGGCCAGGCCGCCGTAGAGGGCGATCCACCCCGCGTGGCGGCCCATGACTTCGGTGACCATGACGCGCTTGTGGCTCTCGGCTGTGGTGTGGAGCCGGTCCAAGGCTTCAGAGACGAAGGCGACCGCCGAGTCGAACCCGAAGGTCATGGCGGTGGCTTCGAGGTCGTTATCAATCGTCTTTGGGACGCCGATGACGGGGATGCCCGCCTCATAGAGCTGCTGCGCGGTCGTTAGCGAGCCATCGCCGCCCACGCAGATGAGCGCGCTGACGTTGAGCTTTGCAAGGGTGCGGCGGGCTTCTTCAATGACTCTGGGGGCGATGCGGGCCTTCTCTCCACCGCGGACTTTGGCGATAAAGTGCCCCCGGTTGGTCGTGCCGAGGATGGTGCCACCCCGGGCCATGATGCCTGCGGTGGTGTGCCGGTCGAGGGGAATGTAGTCTCCCGGGGCGAGGAGGCCCTCAAAGCCGTCGCGAAAGCCGAGGACTTCCCACCCATGCCCGTCGGCAGCGCGTACGACACCGCGCAACACGGCGTTTAGTCCCGGGCAATCGCCCCCGCTGGTGAGGATGCCGATGCGCTTCATTCCTTGCTTTTGCCCAAGGGGCGGCCTTTGGCGGCCCAGGCGTCATACTGGTTCCAGCCGCGCCGCAGGAGGTGCGCGCTTTCGCCAAAGCGGTTGGTGGAGTTGAGCGAGACGACGATGAGGCGCCGGGGGGTGATGGTGTGGGTGCCATCTGCATTGAGGCGCGAATCTGGCGTGCGCGCGGCGGAGAGAACCAAACACGGGCCGGCGGCGGCGGTACGGCCGGTTTTGACGCCATCAATCGAGTCCACCCCGAGCAGCTCGTTGGTGTTGATGAGGTTATAGCCGATCGGCTCGCCATCGGGCAGGGTGCGGGTGATGCGGCGCTGCTTCTGCGAGACGTAGAAGCGGAAGGAGGAGCGCTCCATGGCGTAGCGCGTCAGCTTTACGAGGTCGTGCGCGGTGGAGTAGGGGCGCTCCTGGTTGTCCAGCCCGTGGGGGTTGAGGAAGCGGGTGCGCTTCATGTCGAGCTTGCGGGCCAGCGCGTTCATCTGCGCGACAAAGAGGTCCACCGGGTCGGCATCGGCGTGGGTGCGCGTCATTAAAGTATGGCCCACATGGTCTGCAAGGATGTAGGCCGCCACGTTATCACTCTGGAGCAGGGTGGCGTAGAGAAGGTCGCGCAGGGAGACGCGCTCACCCACCAGGAAGCCGATGGGGTTTGCCCCGCCCACGGAGGTGATGCCGCGCGGCACCGTGGCTTGCTGGCTGAGATCGCGCTTTTTGCTCTCCGACCAGTCGAGGACGACCATGGCGGTGGCGATCTTGGTAAGGCTGGCGATGGGGAGTTTCTTTTCGCCGTTGGCAGAATCCAGAATATGGCCGCTGGTGGCATCGGCCACAGCATGGGCGAGCGTTTCGGCCCGCAGGGCGGGCGCGAAGGACCAAAGAGAGGCCAGCAATAAGGCGGTGGCTACGGTTTTCATTCGAAAAAAAGGCAGGGCGCGACACGTCGGCCCGGCTGCAAAAGATGGAGAAGCGCGCGCCGCTTTGCAAGCGCCCAGCTTGGAGAAATCGGCCCGGCGGTGGGGGAGGAAATGGGGCCTCACCCCACCAACGGCGCGTTCCCGTTTACACGGCAGGGGTGTTTTGGCGGCGCATTTGCTCAAGGGCATCGCGCGCGTCGACGGCGGAGACCCAGTTTTTCGGGCAGCCGAGCCGGGCGTAAAGGCGGGCGGGCCACGTCCAGTTACTATAGACGGGGTTGACTAAAGCCACCGGGCGGGGGGCCACCAGGCCTGCGGCTTGGGGTAGATCAAGCAGGCGGAGGATACCCGGCAACGGCGAGCCGTTGAGGTGCGAGCCCGGAGCATCTTCTACGATGACTCCGGCGACCCGCTCATCCAACACCGTGGCGTAGAGCGCGGCGACTCCGGCGTCTCCCTTGCCCTGGCGGTAGAGGGGGCGCCCGGCGGGGCAGTGGCCTTGGGCAAAGAGCCAGTCGACCACGGCGAGGGTATCCTCAAGGATCATCCGCACGGGCGAGGTGCCCACCAGTGCCATGGCCCGCAGCAAATGCTGGCGGGGCTGGGCCGGGCGCGAGCCGGGGTGGTAAGGCGGCTCTTGCGCGGCGGGCCAGCGGTCTGCGGAAAGGCGCGGCTCGACCCCGGCGTAGAGGGTGGTCTTGCGGTCGACCATGACAGCCGCCGCCGCCATCGCCTGCTGCATGGTCTCCCCCGCGTTGGCGATGGAGTAGAGTGAAGCCGTCGGCTCTGCGGGAATGACGTGCTGCACCCAGAGCGGGAGCCCGCCGATCTCGCCGCGCTCTACCGGTACAGAGGTACCTTCCTTCCAGATCCAGTAGCCGTCTCGCTTCATCTCCAGCTTGGGCAGGGTATAGGGTGGGCGGAAGAGGTGCTTGCGCAGGCGTGCCACGGTCGCCTGCCGTAGCGCGGGCCATTCATCGGCTGTTTTGGGTAGCGGCACGGTGCCGCGTGGGGAGATAAGGTGCGGCAGGAGGTGGAGGTGGTTGGGCTCCGGGGGCTGGCCGTTGAAGATGCTCGTCTCGCCTTCGGAAAGCTCGCGCGGGCCGCGCGGCACGGTGGGGCGCGGTTCTTTGGCGAGGTGGAGGTCAAACCACTCGGCTACGGCATCGTCAAAGGCGGGGTGGTCCCCATGGGCTCCCGGGGTGGTGGTGAGCTGGCACGCCGCCTCCTGCCCATAGAGCGCGTAGACGCGCCGGGCCCGCTCCACAAACGCTGCCACCTCGGTAGGGTGGAAGAGCGGGTCTTCATTTGCATTGCAGAAGAGCGCAGGGCGCGGGGCGATCAACGCCGCGTACTCGGCAAAATCGCGCTGGCCGAGGTTGATCGGGTAAAAACAATCGCAATGGCCAAAGAGGTGGCGGTTGGAGATCGCATCGCACGGAGTGCTCACCCCGCAAAGCGAGGCCACGGCTTTCACCCGCGCATCCACCGCTGCCAGAAAGAAGCTGCACGTGCCCCCACCGGAGACGCCCGTGGCCCCCAGCCGCTCCGCATCCACCGCCGGGTCTGCCGCGAGGACATCGAGCGCACGGATCGAGTTCCAAATCTCCCCACCCCCGCCCGAGTAGCCCAGCGCCAGCCACGCCGTATGCAGCCCCATGTTGTAGCCGTGGTGTTCGCCCGGGTTATCGCTTTGCTCGATGGTGTCCACAATCAAGCAAACGTAGCCGCGCCGGGCCCAGCGGATCGGGTGAGCCTGGTAGTGGTCTGCCCCGTTGGCAGCGTGGCCGCAGAGGTATAAAACGCCGGGGACCTTGGCGGGTGCGGCCAGCGGGTAGTAAATCGTGGCGGAGGCCCAGCAATCCGGCAAAATCTGGTAGCCTACCTTGCGCGCGCGGTATCCCTCGCCTTGCAGGGTGCCGTATTCGGTGAGCCGGAGATCGCAGCGCGGGGGGAGGGGGGAGAGCCCCAGCCCGGCAAACAACTCTTCATGGCGCGCGGGGTACGCGGCCTCCCACTCGGGGAGGGTGGAGATATCGGCAAGCGCCGAGGCGGCCATTTCATCCGCCTGTGCGGAGAGCGAGGACCAGAGGGATGCATTCATTACCCCAGGGAGAGTAGAGCCGAGCCCGAAAAAAGGGATAGATATTTCGCTCAAAAGGATGGATGAACCTGTGAGTTACGGGATGCAGGAAGCATTGTAAGCATGGAGGTGCGTCAAGCTCTCACCATACCAGAATCCACTTCGGTTCGAACCCGCTGACGATGCAGCCTCCCATAAAAACCTCACCGCGTTTCGCCTTTTCCACCGTGGAGGGCTTCGGTAGCCCCATAACGACCGGTACAAAATGGGGCGGCCCCGGTTGGTTCCGAAAGCTGACATCAAAAGGTAAGAGAGGAATGAAAATGATGCCTGCCCAAACAAGGTACTTGAAAACAAGGCGTTTGAGCGGGGCGGATTGATTCAAATGCCCGGTTGATTCGGCGGGCACCGGTTTGGGGCGGGTGCATAGCCAAACCACGGCACAACCGGCAAGAAACAGGATGGCAAGGAGCCGGAAAGCAAGGATGAGCCACCCAACGGCGAGGAGATGCATCAGCATCTTTCCGAGACTGGTTGCAAAGCATTTCATTTCCTATGGCAAGTCTACACAAACCATGCCTGAACGGGATGACGAAATTCTTTTGGGCAGAACCTGGGGAAGGGAGATGGTGCGCGCTGCAGGGTTTGAACCTGCGACCCCATCCGTGTGAAGGATGTGCTCTACCGCTGAGCTAAGCGCGCCCAATAAAACAGCCCGAATGGGCCGGGGAGGAGGACGTATAGAGCGCGGTGGAGATGAAATCCAGCTCTTTTTACACTAAAAATGGTGCTACCGCCCAAACCCACGCTGCACACCCGCATAGAAACGGGAGAAATCAATAGACGAACCGTAGAAAGCCTGCCTAACTTACCACTCCTTTTTTCGGGAAAAACGGGGGCTTGCGGGGTTCGTGGGCTCTCTTGCCGGAAGCTTATCTTCAGTTACTAAAACGCCATGGTTCACTCCCTTTTCCTCACACTTGCCCAAGCCGCTCCCGAAGGGGCTGCCGTGCCGCCGCAGAGCCCGCTTTCTGCGTTCGTGCCGTTTATCCTCATCGCCATCATCTTTTACTTCCTGCTCATCCGCCCGCAGCAGAAGCGCCAGCGAGATCATGCCAACCTCGTCGCTGCGGTGAAGACGGGGGATGAAGTGATCTTAAACAGCGGCATCCACGGCATCGTCGCCAATGTCAAAGAGCGCACGCTCATCATCAAGGTGGCAGATAACGTCAAAATCGAGTTTGAGAAGTCCGCCGTTGCCTCCGTGCAAAACGCCTCGAAGGAATAACCGTCCCCCCTCTCTTTTTCCTGCTCTGATCCATGAGCCCTGTAGCCACTTTCTTCTCTGGCCTGGTTATTCTGGCCGTCTTCATCTGGTATCTCATTACCGATTTGCCCCGGCGCAAACGGGTCTTGGGGAGCATCCTCACCGTGTTGGCGATGGCGATGGCTCTTCAGGCCGTCTACCCGCCGGATGAGAAGATCAACCTCGGGCTCGACCTTCAGGGCGGCACCTCGTTCCTCCTCCGCTTGGAGAAGATCGAGGGCAAAGAGGTGGACCCCAAGGTCCTGGAGCAGGCCGTGGGCGTTATCCGCAAGCGGATTGATAGTTTTGGCGTCAGCGAGCCGATCATCACCCCCGAGGGGAAAGACCGCATTCTCGTCCAGATCCCCGGGTTGGATACCGGGAAGATCGAGGAAGCGCGCCAGCAGCTTCAGAAAGTGGCGAAGCTTGAGATGCGGATGGTCCATGACCAGAACGACCAGCTCATCCCACAGATCGAAGCGGGCGCTGCCGCCACCCCCCCGGGGTGGACGGTTTTTTCCGAGAAGATCGAGCGCGGCGGGAAGATCCATGAGAACAAGCTGCTCCTACGTACCGAGCCCGACATCAAGGGGCACCACATCCAGAGCGGCTACCCTTTCTATGATAACCATTGGGGCGTCGGCATCCAGTTTACCTCCGAGGGGGGGGCTCTCTTTGGCAAGCTAACGGCGGCCAACGTCGGCAAGCGCTTCGCCATTTTGCTGGATGATGAAATCCAGAGCGCCCCGGTCATTAATGACGCCATCTACGGTGGGCGCGCCTCGATCACCGGGCGCTTTAGCGAGAAAGAAGCGCGCACTCTGGCCAGCGTGCTGGAGAACCCACTGGCCGTGCCGGTCAAGATCGCCGAGGAGCGCAGTGTCTCCAGCAGCCTTGGTGCAGACGCCATCCGCAGCGGTATCTGGGCGGGGCTCTCGGGGCTGGCTCTCGTATTCTTCTTCGTGGTGGTCTACTACCGCTACGTGGGCTTCACGGCGATCTTCTGCCTACTGATCAACTTCATCTTGCTCGTTGGCATCATGGCGATGTTCAACGTCGTCCTCACGCTGCCGGGTATTGCGGGGTTGATCCTCACGATCGGCCTTGCGGTGGATGCCAACATCCTGATTTTCGAGCGGTTGCGAGAGGAGCTTGCCAGTGGCAAGAGCCTTAAGTCCGCGGTAGAGGGGGCCTTCTCCAAAGCGTTCTCCGTTATTTTTGATGCCAACGCCACCACGCTCATCATGGCCGGCATCCTCTTCTGGTATGCCACGGGGCCGGTACGCGGTTTTGCCGTCGTGCTGACGATTGGCGTCATCACCTCCGTCTTCTCGGCCATGGTGGTGAGCCGCAACTTGCTGGAGTGGTCGCTACGGGCCGGTTTGGAGAAAGTGAAGCTCGGCCAGTTGATCCCCGATGGGGTGAATATCAACTTCCTTGGCCGCCGCCGCCTGTGGATCTTCCTTTCCACGCTCTTGCTCATCGCAGGCGTCATCGCCTTTGCAATCCGCGGTGAGAAGAACTTCGGTATCGACTTCAAGGGGGGCGACCTCCTGGTTCTTGAAGCCACGGGCCGCCAAGTCTCCGTGGACGAAGTGCGCGAAGTGGTGAAAGGGATCGAGCTTGGGGAGATCCCCATCCAGAAAGAGACTGAGAAGACCGGCGACAAAGAATTTATCACCATCCGCTCGCCTATCGATACGGCAGACACCATCCTCACCGAGCTGCGCGAGAAGCTGCCCGATGCCACCTTTACCGAGCACCGGCGCGATACCGTTGGCAAGCTCGTCGGCGGTGAGCTTGCAGAGAGCTCCCTCTGGGCGCTGGGGCTTGGGATGCTGGGCATCCTTATCTATGTGAGCGCCCGGTTTGAGGTCTCCTTCGCTATTGGCGCGCTCGTCTCGCTGTTGCACGACATCGTCCTCACCGTCGGCATCTTTGCACTCACGGGGCGTGAGCTTTCGTTGACTTTGATCGGCGCGATTTTGACGATCGCAGGCTTCTCGATCAACGACACCATCGTCGTCTTTGACCGTATCCGCGAAGGGTTGCAGGGTGGGCGAAAGGGGAGCCTTGAGGAATTGATGAATGCCTCGATCAACGAAACGCTCTCGCGCACGCTGCTTACCAGCGGGCTGACGTTCCTCTGCGTCCTCATGCTCTACATCTTTGGCGGCGCGGTGCTCAACGACTTTGCCTTCACCATTCTGGTTGGCATCATCGTCGGTACCTACTCCTCCATCTTCATCGCCTCGACCACCGTGCTCTGGTGGGCGAAGCGGACGGGGCGCGACCTCGCCGCGGAGATTCGCGGTGGGCGTGGCGAGGTTGTCAGCGAAGGGTAAGCTTCAGCACCCCGGGGGGCTTGATCTCTTCGGGATGCGCTGAACAAATGAAGCCAGCTTGCGGCTGAGCTTGCTTTGTTCAGCGCGTCCTTTATACCATCTCTCATCAATTAGGAGACTTTTAAGCTGGTTCTTTTTGAGCGAGGCGGCGTTGTCGGCCAGAGTCGCTATCAGAGATAGCGCCTCCGCCCTCCGCCTTGCCTAGCTCAAAAATCCCTGCGCCTTAAAGTCTCCCTATTTCAGAGAAATGGTA
>JBBCKB010000118.1:0-11288 GCA_037189965.1 Chthoniobacteraceae bacterium
CGCGCCGCTTCTCGCGGCAGCGCCAAGCGCTGGATGAAGATTTCTTTACCCGCCGCATCCGGCAGGCGCTGGAGTACCGCGAGCGGCGCGGCGTAAAGGGCGACCTCTGCCGCGTCATCTGGAGCGAGAGCGATGGCCTCCCGGGGCTGATTGTCGACCGGTATGGAGACTACCTCGTCCTCCAAACCCTCACGCTGGCGTTTGACCAACGCAAGGACCTCATCGTCAACGCCCTACGCACCCTATTTTCGCCCAAGGGCATTATCGAGCGTAATGACGCGCCGATCCGCCGCGCCGAGGGGCTTGAGAGCATCGTGGGCCTCCTCTGGGGGGAAGCCCCACCCGCCAACCTCCCCGTAGAGAGCAACGGCCTCCGCTTTGAGGTGGACCTCCTGCACGGCCAGAAAACCGGCTTCTACCTCGACCAGGTGGATAACTACGCCGCCGTGGCCGCCTGGGCCAAGGGCCGCAAGGTGCTCGATTGTTTTGCCAACCAGGGGGCCTTTGCGCTCGCCTGCGCGCTTGCTGGGGCTGCCTCCGTGCGCGCGGTGGAGATCAGCGCCGACTGTGTGGCCCGCATCCGCCATAACGCCACCCTCAACGGCCTTGAGATCGACGCCGTGGAGGCCAATGCGTTTGACTACCTCAAGGCCGCCGAAGAGGAAGCCTCACGCACCGGGGCAACTTACGACCTTGTGATTCTCGACCCCCCCTCCTTCACCAAATCGCGCGATAGCCTCAAAGGAGCGCTGCGCGGGTACAAGGAGATCCACCTCCGGGCCCTGAAGCTCCTCGCCCCCGGCGGGTTGTTGGCCACCTTCTCGTGCTCGCACCACGTGGGAGATGCGCTCTTCCGCGAAGTCGCCGCGGACGCCGCTGTGGATGCAAAGAAGACGCTCCGGCAGCTCGCCCGCTTTGGCCAAGGAGCGGACCACCCGGTGCTCCTCAACCTCCCGGAGACAGAGTACCTGCGCGGCTTCCTCTTCGAGCTCGCCCCGGGGAGGTAGAAGCGGCGAATAAGCCCGATACCAGGAGTTGTAGGCCGTTTCGGTGAAACGGCGGTCCAACCAATGGCGTCTCATAGAGACGCCCTACAATTCCGTCCAACGGTTCCGCGAAAGCGCCACAAATGGCTTTGTCAGCGCCTGAAGGTCCAACCACGGCGGTTGAGGTCGCTCCCACCCTAATCGCTTTGAACGCTCTGGGTGCCCCTGCTAGCTCACTAAAAAAATGCGAGAGAGGGGCTACTCCTCGATCTGAAGCACGGCGCGTTGCCCGTGGCGGGAGGCACTGGCGGAGAGGAGGTTGCGCACGGCGGTGATGGTGCGCCCCTGCCGACCGATCAGCTTCCCCACTTCGCTCTTGGGGAGCCGGAGCCGGAGGGTGACTTTGCGCGGAGTCTCCGACTGGGAGAGGAAGACGGCCTCTTCCGGCGCGTGGGTGAGGTTGCCGATGACATAGCGCAGAAACTCTTCCATTACCCCCTTGGTCTACCCAATGCCACCGCCGATGGCAAGGCTCAGAGCCCAAGCGATGCCACAATCGCAGCAAAAAAGGGCGGCCCGGTTGGTACGAAGACCAGCCGGGCCACCCTGAAAAGCGGGCAGACTTACCCCAAAGAGGGGTTACGCCGCGGAAGCGGCCGCCTTGCGGGCGTTGCGGATGATGCTGCGGACGGTGTCCGAAGGCTGGGCACCGCTGGAGAGCCAATAATCAACCCGGGAAAGGTCGATGGAGCTGTTTTCGCCGGCCTTCTTGGGGTCGTTGTTGCCGATGTGCTCGATGAACTTGCCGTCGCGAGGTTTACGGGCGTCGGCGACGACGATGCGGTAGTACGGGCTGTTAATGGCGCCTTCGCGCCGGAGTCGTATGGATACTGCCATAAAATTAAAGGTGTCTGCTGCTTTTCGGTGGTATTTCCCGGTTGGGCCTTGTGGTGGGGGCCTAGCGCAAACCGGGGATGCGCGGGCCACCGGGGCGGCCCATCATTTTTTTAAACTTGCCCATGTTTTTCATCAGCTTTCGCATTTGGTCAAACCGTTTGAGCAAGTCATTTACTTCTGTGACTGAGGTGCCGCTGCCCCGGGCGATTCGCTGCCTGCGCCGGGCATTAATAATGTCCGGCTTCTGGCGCTCGGCCATTGTCATGGATAAGACAATGGCTTCGACCCGTCGCATCTGCTTCTCGTCCACTGAGAAGCCCTTCAAGCTACTCATTCCGGGCAACATGCCAAGAATATTTTCCAACGGCCCGAGTTTGCGGAGCATGCGGAACTGCTGGAGGAAGTCATTGAGGTCAAACGAGGCGGTACGGAGCTTCTCCTCCATCCGCTTGGCTTCGGCCTCATCAATAGCTTCGGCGGCCTTTTCGACAAGCCCGACGATGTCGCCCATACCGAGGATGCGCCCGGCAAGGCGGTCGGGGTAAAAGGGCTCAAACTGGTCGAGCTTTTCACCCATGCCCGCAAATTTGATGGGCCGCTGCGTGACTTGCCGCATGGAAAGGGCCGCCCCCCCCCGCGCATCGCCATCGAGCTTGGTAAGCACCAACCCTGTAACGCCGAGGGCCTCGTGGAAGTGGGTGGCCACCGAGACGGCCTGCTGGCCGGTCGCGGCATCGGCCACGAGGAGCACCTCCCCCGGGGTGAGAAATTCTTTAACCTGCCGCAGCTCCGCAATGAGCGGCTCATCAATCTCCTGACGCCCGGCGGTGTCGTAGATCTGGATGGTGCCGTGCTGGGCATCGGCCCATTCGGCAGCGCGCCGGGCGGTTTTGAGGACATCGGTCTCCCCCGGCTCGGGGCGGAAGACGGGGACGCCGATCTGCTGGCCAAGGGTGGCAAGCTGCTCGATGGCGGCGGGGCGGTAAAGGTCGAGCGCGATAAGGAGCGGGCTCTTACCCTGCTTCTTGAGCCAAGCGGCCAGCTTGGCGCTGGAGGTAGTTTTACCCGCACCGTTGAGGCCGACGATGAGGATGCGGGCCGGTTTATCGAGGTTTAGCGGGGCGGCATCGCCCCCGAGCAGCTCTTTGAGCTCGTCATGAAAAATTTTGACGATCTGTTGGCCGGGGGTGATGCTGCGCAAGACCTCCTCGCCCAGCGCCTTTTCTTTGACGCGGGCGATGAAATCTTTGGCGACCTGGTAATGGACATCCGCCTCCAGCAAGGCCATGCGGACTTCCCGCATGGCGTCGGTGACGTTGGTCTCGGAGATTTTACCCTGCCCCCGGAGGTCTTTGAAGACATCCTGGAGCTTGTCGGAGAGCTGGCTGAACATGGGCTTTTACTGAGCAGCAGCCGGGGTGGCCGCGCCGGAGGTGTTGACGTAGAAGTGCCAGCTCGTCTCGACTTTGCGCCCGCCGACTCGCGCGGAAACGATGACGGTGTATTGCTTGTCGGCAAGCGGCTCGGAAGGCTGGAAGGAGAGGGTCTTGGTGGCTTCGTCGTAAGTCGCGGCGACGACGCCGAGCCCGCTCACCCGCATTTCCACGCTGCCGGGCTCGATGGTGCCCATGGTGGCGAGGTTGGCTTTAAGGGCGGGCTTGTTGTTGGAGATCGTCTCCCCCTGCATCGGCTGGGTGGCCATGGAGGCGGCGGCCATCTGGGCGATGGCGGGGCCTGCGCTATCGGCGGCGGTGGGGCCGCTATCGAGCGCTTTGAGGGCGGCGGTGAAGATCTGCGGCTCTTTGGAGCTGATGGCGTAGCGGCCAATGCGGAATGGGTCGCCTCCGAAGCCGACACGCTGGCCGTAGACGGTGAAGGCAGCGTCGTACCCGGCGTTCTTCACCGCGGCTTGAGCGGCCTCGTTGTGGTTGCCGTACGGGTAGGCAAGGGTGTTGACAAGGATGCCGAGGCGGTTCTCCAGCGCTTCCTTGGAGCCTGCGGTTTCGTTCTTCACCCAGGCATCGTAGCCGATCTTTTTGATCTCCGCAGCCGAGGCTTTGCGGATGACGCCGCGCCCCCGGAGGTCCTGGTGGGTGTAGGTGTGCGACTGGATATCAACCCCGCCGTCGCGCATTTCGGCAAGCTGGTCCCACGAGATGGCTTTGCCGCCGATGCCGATGTACTCGATGTACACAAACATGGTGAACGGGTACTCAAACTTTTTGAGCAGCGGCCACGCGACGTTGTAGCCGGAGATATACCCGTCATCAATGGTGATGACGACGCTGCGCTCGGGGATCGCCTTCTCCCCCTTGCGCCATGCCAGAAAATCTTGCATGCCGATGACTTGCGCCCCGGCGTCTTTGATGGCCTGAAGCTGCGCTTCAAACTCCGCGGGGGTGATGGCGAGCGCATCCTTCGCAGGCTCTTCAAACCGGTGGTAGCAGAGGACGACGACGGAGGCGCTCCGGTTGGCCCCTTGCGGGGTGGGCTCGGGGGTCGGCGCGGCTTCCGCAGCCGGAACGGCAGCAGCAGGAGCCGCAGCGGCTTCGGGATTCCCTGCGGTTTCAGCGGCGGCAGGCTCGACGGTGACGGTTTCCGCCGGTTTGAGGCGCAACATTTTTTGCACCTTGTCGCACCCGGTAAGGGTGGTCATTGCAGCGACGGCCAGGCAGGTGAGCAGGAGGCGGGTTTTCATGAGGCGCGAAGGAGGGTACACGATCTCCCCCCAACTTCACAGCAGGGAAATCGGGAGAAGCCCGAAAATCAGGCTTCTCCCGGGGGTGAGCTTACAGACCGAGCTTGGCGAAGGTGTCGTCTACGTGGGCGAAGTGGATCTCCAGCGAGCAGAATTTGCCGATCTCTTCCGGCGTGAGCTGGGCCATGATCTCGGCTTCCTCAAGAAGGTTCTCCTTGAGCGAGCGTTCGCCCTGCCACGTCTTCATGGCGGCGCGCTGCACAGCTTCGTAGGCAGTCTTGCGCTCCAAGCCCCGCTCGGTGAGCTTGAGGAGGATGGACTGCGAGTAGTATAGCCCTTTGGTGACTTCGAGGTTCCGCTTCATGTTCTCGGGGTAGACAATGAGGCGGTCTACCAGCTTGGTGAGCAGGACAAGCATGTAGTCGAGCAAGATCGTCGAGTCCGGCATGATGATGCGCTCGACGCTGGAGTGGGAAATATCGCGCTCGTGCCAGAGGGCGACGTTCTCCAACGCGGCCTGCGCATTCCCCCGCAGAAGCCGGGCGAGGCCGCTGAGTTTCTCCCCGGTGATCGGGTTGCGCTTGTGCGGCATGGCGGAGCTCCCCTTCTGCCCGGGGGAAAAATACTCCTCCACCTCCAGCACTTCGGTGCGCTGCAAGTGGCGGAACTCGGTGGCCCACCGGTCCACACTCGCGCCGATGAGGGCGAGCGTTTGTTGGAACTCGGCGTGGCGGTCGCGCTGGACAATCTGGGTGCTCAGCGCGGCGGGGATGAGGCCGAGCTTTTCGCACACGGCGGCCTCCACCCGGGGGTCCAAATGCGCGTGCGTGCCGACGGCCCCGGAGAGCTTGCCGACGCGGATGCGCTCGCGCGTTTGCTTGAGGCGTTCGATGGCGCGGCCAAACTCATCGTACATGAGCGCGAGCTTGAGCCCGAAGGTGATTGGCTCTGCATGGATGCCGTGGGAACGCCCAATCATCGGCGTATCCTTAAACTCACGGGCGCGCCGGGCGATGACGGTGCGCAGCGCCTCCAGGTCCTCCAGGAGCAGGCCGGAGGCTTCGTTCATCTGCACGGCAAGGGTGGTGTCGAGAACGTCGGAAGAAGTCATCCCCTGGTGGATCCAGCGGGAGGCGGGGCCGACGTAGCTGGCGACGTTCTCCAAAAACGCGATGACATCGTGGTTTGTCCGCTTCTCGATCTCCTGGATATCCGGCAGGGAGAAACGGGCTTTCTCGCGGATGGTGGCGGCGTCTTCCTTGGGGATGACGCCGATCTGCGCTTGGGCTTCGCAGGCGAGGACTTCGATTTCCAGCCAGATTTCGTATTTGTGCTGCTCTTCCCAGAGGGCACGCATTTTCGGAAGGGAGTAACGGTCGATCACCCGGCAGAAGATAGGAAGGCGACTGCCCGGGGAGAAGGAAAAAAAAGCCGGGTAAGCGGGGGTCGTCGCCGTGGCCCGGGCCGAAACGGGGGGTGAAGGAGGTGGTGGCATGGCGCGGATACAGGCAATTCTTTCCCCCCTGGTGGCTTTACTGAAGCTGGGGGGCAAGGCGGGGGCAGTGCTCTCGCTGGCGGGGGTGACGGCGCTAGGGGTGCTCTGGCTGCGCTATGGGCAGGAAGTGGAGCTGGTGGATGTGGGTGAGATCGGCACCCTGAGGCAGCGCTCCGTGGTGTACGATGGGGATGGCCGGGTAGAGGCGTATATCGACGGTGAAAGCCGCTTCGTAGTGCCGCTTTCCGGGGTGGCCCCGGTGTTTCTGCGCGCGGTGGTGGCGCAGGAGGATGCCCGCTTCTGGGAGCATGCCGGGGTGGATGTGCAGGGGATCGGCCGGGCTGCGTGGATGAACCTGCGCAGCGGGGCCGTGAAGCAAGGAGGCAGCACGCTCACCCAGCAGGTGGCGCGCAATGCCTACGGCCTAAGCGAGCGAACGTTGGGGCGCAAGCTCCATGAAGCGCTACTGGCGCGGCGGCTGGAGCAGGAGCTGCCCAAGACGGCGATTTTGGAGGACTACGTCAACCGCGTCTATTTCGGCGCGGGGGCGTACGGGGTGGAGCGGGCGGCGAGGGTTTTCTTCGGCCGTTCGGCGCGGGAGTTGAGGCTTTCTCAAGCGGCGCTCCTGGCCGCGCTGATCCGCAGCCCCAACCGGCTCAACCCGACGCGCAACCCGCAGGAGGCACTTGCCGCGCGAGATGCGCTCATTTTCCGCATGGTGCTGCTCGGAGCGGCCACCCCGGCGGAAGGGGCGCGCGCGCTGCGCGAGCCGCTGGGCACGAGGGAAGACCGCGCCCTCCCCTACCCCGAAGGGTATGGGCTCGATGCCGTGCGGCGGGAGCTGGCCCTTGTCGTACCCCCGGAGAAGATCGCGCTCGGGGGCTTACGCATCTACACGACGCTGGACCCCACCCTTCAAGCCGTGGCCGAAAAAGCGCTGGAGAACCAGCTCGCCGGGCTGGAGCGCCAGCGGTGGTGGAAGCATCCTCGCCGCTCCGCCTACGAGCCGGCTCCGGAGGGCAAGCCCCAGCGCCCCACGCGCTATGTACAAGGGGCGCTCGTGGTGGTGGAGAACGGCACGGGGGCGATCCGCGTGCTCGTGGGCGGGCGCGACTACATGCAGAGCCGCTATGACCGCGCCTCATTGGCCCGCAGGCAGCCGGGCTCGACATTCAAACCCTTTATCTACGCGCTTGCGTTTGAGGGAGGGATGCTCCCCGGCTCACTGGTGGACGACTCACGCATCGCCCCCGGGGAGTTTCCCGATATCCCCAAAAACTGGTCGCCCGCGAATTCGGACGGCGCGTACGGGGGCTTCCGCCCGGCGGCGCTGGGGCTGGTAAAATCGCGCAATACGATGAGCGTGCGCGTGGGCGAATACGTGGGCCTGCCCAAAGTGCGCGAGCGAGTGGCACGCATGGGGCTGGAGCTCCCCCCCTACCCTGCGGCATTCCTCGGCGGGTTTGAGACGACGTTGCGGGCGCTCACGGCAGCGTACACAGTCTTCCCCAACGGTGGGCGGCGAGTCTCCGCGCACCTTATCGCCCGGGTGGAGGATGCGTACGGGCGGGTGCTCTACCGCGCTCCCACCACGTCTCCGCTGGTGCTGGGCAGCCCTGCGGCGGTGATGACTTCGCAGCTCCTCGAGCAAGTGCTCAAAGTCGGCACCGGGTCGCGTGCCCAACGCTACGGCCTGCGCAAGGCGGCGGCAGGTAAAACGGGGACGAGCAACGACTTTCGTGATGCATGGTTTATCGGCTACACCCGCTCGCTGACGTGCGGAGTCTGGGTGGGGCTCGATAAGCCGCAGCCCATCATGGCCCGTGGGTTTGGGGGCACGCTGGCGCTACCGATCTGGGTGGAGGTGGTGCAGATGGCTTCGGAGCAACGCTACCCAGCCGGGCCGCTCTTCGAGGAAGTGCCTTATGTGCGGGTAGCGCTCTGTGCGGGTAGCAACCTCCTGGCCGCGCCCGGCTGCCAGCATGCGGGGCTGCGCTACCTTTCGGAAGTACCGGTAGCGCTCTGCCCCCAACGGCGCTGCACCTTGCATGAGCGATACATCCCCGTGCTGACGGCAACCCCCGTGGAACCACCCCCGGTGGGGGAAAGGTGAGGAGGCTTAGAAATGCATCAACGCCAATCTGGCGACGAAGATGATGAGCGCGGCAAAGACGATGCTCAAAATCAGGAAGAGCCACTTGCCGTCTTTCTTCTCGGAGCGGAGGCGGCGGTGGCCGAAGGAGGCATCTGCCGTAGTGGTGGCGTCGTAACGGCGCTCTACGAGGGCAGAGCGGGAGAGCCGCGTATCACTCGCGAGCTTGGCGCGGCGGCGGCGGGTGTTCTCCTCCTTGCGGCGCGGCGCGTCTTCGATGAGGCGCTGGAGCTGCTCCGAAGCCTGCCGCAGCTGCTCCTCTTTCTCGATGAGGGCTTTCTGCTTGAGGTCCAACGGCGTGGTCGGCCGTTGGGGGGTGGAGCGGGAAGGTTTGCGAGGGTTGAACATACGTTTCAACGCAGCAGCAAAATTACGAGAAAGCCAAACCCCAGGACGAGCAACGGCAAGGTGAATGCAAAACCACTTTTAAGCCAGTACCCGAAATCATGCTCTGCGACGGGAGCATACGCCCCCTCTTCGTGGTGTGCAAGCTCGGCTGTGGCCGCTTCCTCCTGAATTTTGGGAAGGGATTTGGAAAATTCGGCCCGGGCGTCGTCCACAGCGCTGAGCGCTTTGCTCAACTCCCGGTTGATGTCGGAGCCTTCCCACGTTTTGGGGTTGATCGACTCCAGTACCTGCAAATGCTGCACAAAGGCTTCCTGAATCTCCCGCAGCAGCTCGACGCGCTTTTGCGCTTCAAACATTTCGCGGTCGAGAACGACGAGCGAGCGAGTCAACCGCTCGACCATATCGGTGCGCCCTTCGTGGAGCTGCTCCTGCTTGCGGCTGAGCTCCTCGAGCTCGCGCTTCTGTTTCTCAATGAGATCTTGCTGACGCTTGAGGGAGAGAAGCTGCTCCTGCGCCTTCTGGACCTGCATATCCAACTGCTCGGAGGAGAGGTCTTCTTCAGGCAGGTCGAGGAACGGTTCGTTAGGTTTCACAGGCAGGGAGAGAGGGCGCGGGTTGGAAGCGACGAAGAATAAAACCGGGGGCGTTAAAACTCCAGATTTTTCAGCCGTCGCAGTGCAAGAATCATCGGAAGAAGGAGGACGACTGCGCTTAATGCCAACGCCAGCAACAGCGCCACCCCTCCCGGCAATGGGGAGCTGATCTGGGCCGCCTCCTCCAGCGCGGGCACGGCAGTCAACGCGACAAAGCTGGTAATGTAGATAAAGCTGATGACTAGGCAGAGCGTGCCGCCAAAGCCGGAGACGATTTTGCTCGGGTTATCTTCCTTTAAATTCGGGAAAAGGGCCCCGAGCCCCACAGCCAACCCGGAAAGGGAGGCGCTCAAAAGGGCGATGGCGGCGGCAAAAAAGAGCACTTTCGTCCACGCCAGATGCAGCATCAAGCTGCTCGCCACCATGAGGGTGACGGTGGCCAGGCTGGAGACGACGAAGCTGTTCCAAAATTTCTGTAAAATAACGCGCTCCAACCCCACCGGGGCGAGCCCGACGATCCAAAGCCGCCGCCCCTCAAGGCTAAACTGCGGGAAGACAAACCGCGTGGTCAGCGTGGAGAGCGTGAGGGCGGAGGCGGCGAGGTTCAGGTAGGAGATGAGGGTCTCCCAATAGACGTTCTGGAAGTTGAAGGC
Source organism: Chthoniobacteraceae bacterium (assembly GCA_037189965.1). Lineage (GTDB taxonomy): Bacteria > Verrucomicrobiota > Verrucomicrobiia > Chthoniobacterales > Chthoniobacteraceae > DATMFV01. The sequence continues at coordinate 9,823 of JBBCKB010000118.1, forward strand.
GACGTTGCGCAGGTTGATCACGTAGATGCACAGGAGCCCAAAGAAGATGATGAACTGCGTCCACTGGCTGGGGTCTCGCCAGAAGAGGCGTGCATCTTTAAGCGCGAGCGCGCGGATCGGCCCGCTGAGCCCGGGGATATGGTCGAGCAGCCACTCCAACCCCGAGCGCCGGGTGAGCTTCTGGCGCTTCATGGCAGCGTCGCGATGGAAAAGCTCGGCCCGGGAAGAAAGCGCGGTGGACCAGCTCCGGTAAAAAAAGCGGTCTGCCACGCTGAAGCAGACGACGAGGCCCATGGCGGCATTGCTCACGAGCACCAGGAAGAAGAACGACCCCTGGCGGGTAAGCTGGTCGCTACTGGCAAGCACGGTTTGCGCGAGCCACGAGCTGGGCAGGAGGAGGTGTTGGCTCAAGCGGGTGTGGCGCAGCAGCTTATCAAACGAAAGGACTTCGTGGGCGGCCACAGCCTGGGTTTCATCCACCGGCTGGATGCCGACAAGCGTCCAGAGAAAGAAGAGACCACCGAGAATGAGGAGCGCCCGCTTCGCCCAGCGCCGGGTAAGGATATGGACACAAGCGAGGATGATCCACGAACCCAGTAGCCCGGGGATGATGACAAACGGCAGGTAGGCAAACGTGACCTGCCCATAAAAATAGGGCGAAACACTGTGGACGCGCCCGAAGGCAAGCATCATCGGTGCGCTCAGAAAAATGAGCGCCCAGCTGGAGACAGCCAGCCCTTCGAGAAACTTCCACCGGTAAACATCCCGATGGCGCAGGGGGAGAGTAAGCATCCACGCGGTCTCCCGGTTTTTGAAGAGGGTGGAGTAGCCAATGATAAGGTTCGAGAAGATCAGCATCACGAAGAAGCAACTGAAAATCAGGAACAGGATGCGCTGCGAAAGGAGCGCCCCCACCAACGGGAAGGTGTATAAATACTCCAGCCCCGAGCGAAAGAGCCAATACCCGACAAAAAGGTAGCCGAGGATGAAGCCGCCAAGCAAAAAGAGGAGGATCGGCGAGCGGTTACGCACGCTCCGCATCTGCGCGAGGAAGGTGCGCCAATGGACCCACAACATCAGCCGGAAGAGCCGCAGAGTGCTCAACGGAGGGTGCGCAGGGGAAGAGGGGGACTCGGACATTACGAACAAGGGGGAAGCGTAAACTCCCTAATCTGGCGTGATTTGGAAGCATTTCCAGCAAGAAGCGCCAAAGCACAAGAGATTCAGCCACATTCCCTTTTTCCTCCTGCGGTGCGAACTGGCGGGAGAATCCCTTGCGGGATCGGGCGGCTTCTGGGAAACACCCCTCCCCCGCACCTTCTGCCACGGTAGGCCGCCTCTGTGAGGCGGCGGTCCAACCCCATGGCGTTTCACAGAAACGCCCTACAATTTCCATCCCTCGCACCGAACCTTCAAACGATCCATCGTCGTAATGCCAGCGGCTCAAGGGGCCCCCTCGCCCCCTT
>JBBCKB010000119.1:0-180682 GCA_037189965.1 Chthoniobacteraceae bacterium
TGGGGGTTTCCCTACGTTGGGGAGCTTCGATTTTTCCTTGAACGTAGCCATGAGAGAACTTGACGAGCAGGAGCGGCTAATTGCCCGCGCCCTCATTCGCGACCCCCGCGAGAGCGATAACGGCATCGGAGAGCAAACCGGAGTCAACGTCCGCACCGTCTCCCGCAAACGCCAGCGGATGGAGCAGGAGGGCGTGCTCAGCTACCACACGCACCTTGATCTTTCGGCCTCGGGCACGGGGCAATACCCGGCGCGGCACCTCTATATCATCAAGTTCCGGCTCGGCATGACGCCGCGCAAAATCCAGGAGGACATCCAACAGGAGCCGTACGTGCGCTCCATCTTCACGGAGTTTATTTTTGAAAGCCACGTCGCTGAGATCGACGGGCATGTGGCCATGCTCCTTTTTATCGATGGCGAGAGCGATGCCAACATCGTCACCACCGTGCAGGAAAGCCTGATTCCCAGCCTCCTGCGCAACCACGGAGAAGGGTGTATCGACGAAGTCTCCACGATCCGCCTGCTCGCGCCGGTGCGCGTGCTTCGCAACTACGTCATGAACGTCAACATGGAAGACGGCTACATTACCAAAAACTGGCCTAATGACGCCATCTACGTCGGCAAGGAGCAGGACCAGGCTCCCGCCCGCAGGCCGCCCACCGCGCCGGAGCCTTCGGCCCGCATCGCCCTCCAATCCGTCCCCACGCCGCCCCGCGGCAAGTAGGGGGGCGGTATTGCTCCGTTCCGGTCAAAATCTCGCGATCCGAGGTGCAAACCCGCCGGGGCCGAACCGCGCATTGCAGGCCGTCTCTGTGAGACGGCGGTCCAACCCCATGGCCTCTCACCGAGACGCCCTAAATGCCTCCAGAGGTGCCCTTAACACTACCGCACCAGCAACACCGCGTTGCGCACGGGCTTACCTTCCTGCAGCACCGGCTCGCCACCAACCCAGAGCGCGGTGGAGCTGCCCCCATCGAGGTTCAACGCCCGCTCCACCTTCACCCCGGGGAGCACGCCGGGCGTCGCGAGCAGCTCGCCCAGCGCGGCGAGCGTCACCGGCCCGGTCGTCAACAAAGCACAGACGCCCTTGGCATCGGCGACGAGCACGGTGCGCAGGGCCGAACGCGTGGCGTTGAGGCCCGGCACCGGCTTGCCGCCATCCACCAAAAACGGCCCAGCCTGTAGCGCCTGCCGCAGCGGCGCGCCGGGGCGCACCTCGGCGTTGCGCCGCAGGAAGGCCCCCTTATCCGAAACCGCCAACAAGCCGGAGAGGATGCGGCTTTTCTGCCGGGGGTGCAGGCTTACGCCATCGGCCACCACCAGGCCCAATGGGGTGTTGTCTTTCTGGAAATAGCCCCCGTTGATCGCCGCGATAGCCCCCCCCTTGCGCGCGGCGGCGGCCACACTCTCGCTCCGGCCCAGCGGCACCACGCGCAGGGTGGCACGCCCGCGCTCCCACTTCACCCAGCGGAGCCGCACGCTCTCGCCCGGCTGGCGCGCCACGGCTTCGGAGTAGGTAACCCCCTCCTGCACCGGGCGGGCGGCCACCTCACCCCGTTGCCACTCGGCCTGAAGCGGGGTGGTTGCCAAAAAGAGGAGCAGGAAGAGCGTGCGCATGGCCCCTAAGATGCCGTGGAGCCCCCCTCCCGGGCGATCAAATTTCACCGCCCGCGCTGCGGCTCGAGGTTGGGTAGAAAGAGGGTAAGCAGGCCGATCAACGGCAAGTAGGCGCAGAGCTGGTAGACAAAGGTGATGCCGCTCTGGTCTGCCAGCCAGCCGAGCACCGCCGAGCCGATGCCCCCCATGCCAAAGGCAAACCCGAAGAAGAGCCCCGCCACCATCCCCACCTTGCCCGGCAGCAACTCCTGCGCGTAGACGAGGATCGCCGAGAACGCCGAAGCCAGGATGAGCCCGATGACAATGGAGAGCCCACACGTCCAGAAAAGCGAGACATGCGGCAGCAACAGGCTGAAGGGGGCCGTGCCGAGGATGGAGAACCAGATCACCGGCTTGCGCCCGAAGCGGTCCCCCAGCGGCCCGCCCGCCAGCGTGCCCGCCGCCACGGAGAAGAGGAAGATGAAGAGGTAAAACTGCGCCTGCCCCACCGAGACGCCAAAGCGGTGCATCAGGTAAAACGTGTAGTAGCTGCCGATGGAGGCGAGGTAGAAGTATTTCGAAAAGATCAACAACAGCAACACCGCCACCGCCCCGGCCACGCGCCCGCGCGAGAGGGTGTGCCCCGAAGCTTGCGCCGCCTTCCGGGGCCGGGCCCGTAGCGACTCAAGGTGCCCTTCATACCAGCGCCCCACCCAAAAGAGGACCGCCAGCGAAATGAGCACCAGCGGCACCACCCAGAGCAACCGCCCTTGCGAGACAATCAGCACCGCCAGCAGCGGCCCCACCGAGGAGCCCGCATTGCCCCCCACTTGAAAGAGCGACTGCGCAAACCCATGCTTCCCCCCCGAAGCCGCCCGCGCCATCCGCGAAGCCTCGGGGTGGAAGACGGCAGAGCCCAGCCCCACCAGCGCCGAGGCCACCAGCAGCAAGGGATAATTCGGGGCCCAAGCCAGCAGCACCAGCCCCACAAAGGTAAAGCCAACCCCCGCCGCCAGCGAGTAAGGGCGCGGCTTGCGGTCCATCGCATAGCCGACCACGGGTTGCAGGATCGAGGCCACCATCTGGAAGGTGAGGGTGATCAGCCCGATCTGCGTAAAGCTCAGCGCGAACGACTCCTTGAAGAGCGGGTACAACGCCGGGATGAGCGACTGGATGGTGTCGTTGAGGAAATGGCAGAAGCTGACGGCAAAAAGAATGCGCAGCGTAGTCTTCTGCAAATCGTCCTCGGGCGTTGCGGCATCGATACGGGCGGCGGAGTTCATGCGACGATGCGGAAGCTTACGCCCCACCGCGCGCCCGGCAACCGCGCGAGCCGGTATTAAAGCGCCCCTTGCAGGTACTTTTCACGGATTTCTTCGCGGAAGGCCCCGGGTGAGCCACCGGTATGCCGGGCAAAAAACCGGCTGAAGTAGGAGGGATCTTTGAAGCCGAGGTGGTAGGCGATCTCCGAGATGCTCCAGGCGGAATGAAGCAGCAAACGCTTGGCCTCAAGCACCTGCCGCTCGCGGATGACGCCGCCCGCGCTCTGGCCGCTCTGCCCGCGCACGGTGTCGTTGAGGTGGTTCGCCGTGACACCCAGCAACGGCGCGTAGGCCGCCGGGAGGTGCCGCTCGCGGAAGTGCCGCTCGACGAGCAGCCGAAAGGTGCGGGCAAGCTGCGCGGGCCGGGTGAGCGCCCCGCTCCCCCCGGGGCAAAGCCGGGCCGCCCGGGTGAGGAGAATCTCCAGCAGCGCCCGCAAGACTTCCGGCCCGCCGGGGCGCTCCTCCTGGTACTCGCGCACCATCTCCTCAAACACCGCGCTAAAGCGGGCCTGGGCCTCGCGCTCAAGCACGGGGAGGATGGCGATGCTGCCGAAAAAGAACGGCCCCTCCAGCAAACGGCTGGGGGGCGGGGTGCGCCCGTCGAAAAACGACTGGGTAAAGGAGGCAAAGTAGCCGCGCAACCGGGGCGAACGCGGGATGCAGTGCACCTCCCCCGGCCCCAGAAACGCGAGGCAGACGCCGGAGAGCCGGTGCTCCACAAAATCGCGCATGAGGATGCCCGGCCCCCGGCTGATAAGGACTTGGAAGAACGGGTGGCTATGCGGCTTCGCCCGCCTCGGGTGGCTGTGGATGGAGTGCTCCACCGTGTCGATGGAGAACTCCCGCAGGGTGGCCGCTGGCTGGCGGTACTCTTCGAGGTCGAGGATAGGGATGGCCCGGCGGTCCATTCTTAGTCAGTGAAAAAGCGCCATCATTCCGGCCAAATGCTTGGAGAAGAGCCAAAAAAACAGTTCTTCACCGATTTTCCAAAGCCCCTCCCGAGGCAAGCGCCTTACGGCCGGAGAAAAGCCTCAGCCAGTTGCCTCCTCGGAACAGCGGGATCTTCAGCCTGGCCTCCAAATAGACAACCCCCATGGGGATGAGGACTGCGGCCACGCTCCCAACGACGACGTTAAACGCAAAATTCGTTATCCCAAGCTTCAGGAAGGCAACCCGGAAGCTGGCCGAAACCATCACATGGATCACATAAATCTCCAGGGAGCAGCGCCCCATTGCCGCGAGCGGCTTTGCCACCAAGCGCCATGGCTGGAGGAGCACCGCAAGGCTTACGCAGCTTGCAATGCCCGCGAAGGCTCCCAACATCCTCAACGGTGTCCGGTATCCGGCTCCAAGCTGGAGCAGAGTCACCAAAGCGATGCTGGAAACAATGAAAACGCTGACTTTGTTGAGCCGCTTCCAAAAGTCAAAAGGCACCAGCGCAAGGAGGACGCCGACCTCGAAATAGATAAGGCTGGCGACAAAGTTCTGTAGCCACCACCAGACGGGAAGCACCCCCATGGCAACACATGCCGAGACGGCGGCTGCCACGCAGATCCGCACCCGAGGGGTAACGCCGAGCCAGCGGTAGAGAATATCCAAAGCAAAAAGGATAATCAGCGTCTGGAGAAACCAGAATTGCAACCACCCGCCGATGATCATTTGTGGAGCAAATTCCCAGGTGACAACCATATTCCCGGCCTTTGAGATCCCTGAGACCAGCCCCTGGATAAGCATCCACAAAAGGTAGGGATACACAATATTTGCAACAAGCACCTCCCCCCGCTGGGGGAGGTTGCGCCGGCTCAACTGCGTAAACCAGCCGGAAAAGACGAAAAACACCGGCACCATGAAGGTGTAGGTGAGGTATTTGAAATAAGTCCACCCGGGCCCGGCAAGATCGGGGCTAAAACCGAATATCCCGCTGCCAGTGTGGTTGATGACGACCAAAAGGATCGCGATCCCCTTCGCTATATCCGCCCATTGCTGCCGATTCTCGTTGGTGACTGGGTGCGGCAAGCCCCCTGAGCATTCCATTGGCCCTTATAGGAGAGCCGCGGAGCTACTGTCAAGCTTGCGCCCCCCTGTCTACCCCCCGGGTTTGGGTGGTTCGGGCTCGTTGTGGACGGCCTGGGAGCCGGGCTGGGCGGCTTCTTTGCGATAGTCGGCCACCAGCTCGGGCGGGCGGCGCAGTTCGGAGAGCCCCTTGTAGCCGAGGATGCCCCGCGCGATGGCGTCGGCAAGGCGCTGCCGCCACGCTTCGGTATGGATGCGCTCGGCCTGCTCGCCGTTGGAGAGGAACCCCCCCTCGACCAGGACCGCCGGCACGGTGGCATGCCGCAAAACGGCAAAGCGCGCTTTCTTGACCCCCCGATCGGGCTCGCCCTCGCCCAGCTTGCCAAGCATGGCATGGTGGACAGAGGCCGCCAACGCGGCGCTGGGCACATCGACCGAGTTGCCCGGCTCCTCGCGGAAGGAGCGGAGGGTAACGCCGTTCTCCCCGGTAGAGGGGGCTCCCCGAGGGGTGAGCGAGAAGACTTCCACCCCGCTGGCGTTGGTGGAGGCGGAGTTGAAGTGGATGGAGACGAAGATAGAGTTGGGCAGCCCGTTGGCTGTTTTGGGGCGCTTTTCCAACGGGATAAAAACATCGCTCTCGCGGGTATAAACAACGTTTACCCCCTTGGCCTCCAGTAGCGCGCCGACGCGGCGGCAGATGTCGAGGGTGTACGTCTTCTCCTGCCCGAAGCGGTTGGTAGCCCCGCGGTCATGACCGCCGTGCCCGGCATCGAGGACGACGGTTTCCACCGGGCGCAGGTTGGCAATGCGCTGGGGGCGCAGCATCGGCTCGATGGTTTTGGCAAGGTCCAACCGGGAGAGCTGGAGCTGCCCGTCCACCTCTTTGACGGGGAAAGCGAGCCACTGGACAACGCCGTTGATGATCGCCTCGCGGGAGTTGCGTTTGAGGATGATTTCCGCCTCCTTCTCTTCCCCGGAGCGGTAGGCCACGGGGAGGATGGTGCCCCCACCGGCCGCGGCAGGGGTGGCACTGGGGGCAGCCGTATGATCCGCCGCCGAGAGGCCGTAGAAGCGCGAGACGTCTTCCAGAGAAACGTAGTCTCGCCCGTCCACACGGTTAAGCTTCCAGTCTGCGGCAAAGGCGGCCACGGGGAACAAAAGGGCACAAAGCAGGGTTCGAAGATACATGGGCACAAATGGGAGGCGCCATGGGCTCGCGGATTTCCACACTCCCCGCGCGCGCATAGACGTCCGGCGCGCGGGAGGCGGGCTTCTACCCCTCCGGGTTCCTCTGAAGGGACCCGTGGGGGAATCCATGACTCTTGGCCATGGAATTTCCACCACAGCCCCTCATTGTGCAAACGAAAGTTTTACCCTGTGGCAATGGAGCCGGGGCCACCCCCGCGCTCGTCTGCCCCCTGTTGCTCCAGAAGGCGGCGCGCCTCCGCCACGGCGGCGGTGCGGCTCTCGACGTTGAGCTTGAAGAAGATGTGCTCTACATGCTTGGCCACGGTACGCGGGGAGACTTTGACGATGGTGGCAATATCGCCGTTGGACTTACCCTGCGCAACCCAATGAAGCACTTCGGCCTCGCGCCGGGTGAGGCCGATGCCCCGCAGCCGCTCTTCGGTAAGGACGACGGCATCTGCAAAGCCGTGCCCCTTCTCCAGCGCGCCCTGAAGCTCGACGATCTTGCGCATCGCCTCAAGCTGGAGCTCGTGCTGGGTGAGGGTAACGGCGATGGCCGATTTGAGCTGCATGGCGCTGAAGGGCTTGATGAGGTAAGCCTGCACATTGAGCCCCTGCGCGCTCTCCAGCGCTTCGTTATCGGTGCGCCCGGTGGAAATGATGACGGGGATGCTGCACCGCTCCAGGATCTTCTTGGCCGCCACGATGCCGTTCATGGCTGGAAGGTCGATATCCATGATCACCAGGTCTGGCGAAAGCTCGGCCGCGAGGTCGACCGCGCGGTTCCCCTCCCCCGCCACGGCCACGACGCGGTGGCCGAGCACTTTGAGCACGGTAGTCAGGTAACGGGCAACCGCAACGTCATCCTCCGCGAGGAGGATGGAGAGTTCACGCGGTTTCGAGCAATTCTCGGAGGGTGCAGGCAAGGGTATCACGGGAAAGCGGCTTGGCTAAAAATGGGATGCGCCGCGCCGAATTAAGGTTCTCTGGTTCTGAGGCGTAGCCCGATATGAGGACTACTTTGGCATTGGGAGAGGTATGACGCAGCTCTTCGGCGAGGTCAATCCCGCTCATGAAGGGCATGACAAGGTCGGTGATGACGAGGCCGATCTCCGGGTGTTGCCCGGCGATCCGCAACGCTTCATCCCCATTGGACCCGCAAAGAACGTTATACCCAAGACGGCGCAGCATGGTGCTGTAGATTTTCTGGACGGCAAGGTCATCTTCTACGAGCAAAATCGTCTCGCCTTTACCCCGGGGGACATTGTCCGCCCCACGCGAGACGGCTTCGCGCCGGGCGTGGGCCGCAGCCTCCGCCCGCACGCGCGGCAAATAGATGCGAAAGAGGCTCCCCTGCCCAGGCGTGCTCTCCACGCCGATGCGCCCACCGCTCTGCTCGACAATGCCATAGCAGGTGGCGAGGCCGAGCCCTGTCCCCTCGCCCGGAGCTTTGGTGGTGAAGAACGGCTCAAACACGCGCTCGCAAAGCTCGGCCGACATACCGATACCGGTATCCGCCACCGTCATCTGCACATAGGGGCCGGGCTGCCACCCGGCGCGGGTGCGGCGGTCCCCCGGGCGCACGAGGGCGTTGGCGATCTCGATGGAGAGCCGGCCACCATGCGGCATGGCGTCGCGGGCATTCACGGCGAGGTTGATAAGCACCGTCTCAATCTGCCGGGGGTCTGCGCGGACCATGCCCAGCCCCTCGGCCACGTTGGTCACCAGCTCGATGTCCTCCCCAATCAAACGGCGGAGCATTTTGCGAAGGTCCGTGAGCACCTCGCCCAAATGGACGAGCGCAGGCTGGGAGCGCTGCATCCGCCCAAAGGCAAGGAGCTGCGAAGTCAACGCCGTGGCCCGCTCGGCGGCGCGCTGCATTTCCTCAAGGTATTCGTGGCGCGGGTCCTGCGGCTCCAGCTCGGCCACCAGCATATCGGTGTAGCCGCTAAAGACGGTGAGGAGGTTATTAAAATCATGCGCGACGCCCCCGGCCAGCCGCCCGAAGACTTCCATCTTCTGCGCGTGCTGGAGCTTCAGGGCAAGGTCTCGCTGGTCGGAAATATCGCTCAGCAGAGCTACCAACCGGCGGCGACGGTTCGTGGGGTCTACCGTGTCGGCCACGAGGCACCCTTCCTCCCGCACCACGGCCACCCGCCCATCAGCCCGGAAGACGCGGTATTCATGGTGGTAGGGCTCCCCCGGCAAGGCCGAGAGGTGCTGCCGCTCCACGGCAAGCCGATCTTCCGGATGCACCAGCGCCATCCATGCAGGCCACCCGCCCGTCAGCGGCGAATGCCCGAGCATCGCCTGCACGCTCTCGCTCATCAGCAGGCGGTGGCTGGAGGCATCCCTCTCATAGACAACGAGCCGCGCCGTGCGCAGCGCCATCTCGCACCGCTCCTTCCACTGGCGCGTGCCATAGTCTGCCCCCGAGGCTCCCACCCCCGACTCCTCTTCGGCAACGAGCGAAAAGCCAAGCGGCTTGCCTCCGGGTGTCACCACCAAAGAAAGCCGGAGAGTGACGGCGGTGCGCCCGCCTTTGCGGCCAATCAACCCACAGGGTACAGCGGCGCACTCGCACTCCCCCGCCATGAGCGCGCGGAGCTGCTCTTGCAAGCGCGCCGTCGCCTCTGCCTCGGCAAAATCCTCCAGCGTACCGTGCTCCAGTGTGGCAAAGCTCTCCACCCCCAGCAGCCCGCGCAAGCGACGGTTGCAAGCCAGGAAGCGCCCCTCCAGATCGAGCTGCGCCATGCCGCATGGAGCCTGCTCAAACGCAGGAGCAAAAAGCCCGTTCACCGGAGACCGCCCCTGAGAGGCGGCCCTCCGCGTGGGGCGGGAGCGCTCGGAAGGTTGACTCATCACTCTGGTTGGTAGTGGGCAAAGGCGTGTGGGGAAGCCGACGCTTTCCCAAAAGGGAAAGCCGCATGGGGGTGCCTTAACGAGCGGATTATGCACTTTCGAAGTGCCTCTGGCTACCCCGGATGTACACTCTTCTCCCAAGCAACGCCACGAAGCATGCATCTGCGCTTGCAAACCCGCGCCAAACCGGCGCAATTAGTAGCCTGACGTAGAAAGGAGGGGTGGCAGAGTGGTCGATCGCGCCGGTCTTGAAAACCGGAGAGCCGCAAGGTTCCGTGGGTTCGAATCCCACCCCCTCCGCCATTTTTGCGTCAGCAAAAATAAGTCAAAATCAGGATTCGAACTTCAGTTCGACCGCCCTCGCGTTAGCGGCTTCAAAAATCCCGCAATGCGGGCTCTTTGCGGAGCGTCTGCACCAGCAGACGATCATCCCACCCCCTCCGCCATTTTTGCGTCAGCAAAAATAATCCAAAACTCAGGATTCGAACTTCAGTTCGACCGCCCACGCGTTAGCGGCTTCATCAGAGAACGAAGCCCTCATACCCCTTCGGCTCGACACCCCCGGGACCTCCTGCGGGCGACCACGCTCGATAACAGCAGCCCGGTGATCAGGAGCCCCCATGTGGAGGGTTCCGGAATGACATTCAGGGTGAAATTGAGGCTGTTGTCCGTCAATTCGAAGTATCCGTCGAAGCCGCCTCCGTTGGTGAAACCGAAATCTTCCAAATCGAAGTTGGTACTGCCAAATTCAATAAGCGTATAGGTTTGCCCGATCTGCCAGTCGCTATTCTCAAAGGTGAAATTGAAGATACCAAGATCGCCCTTGCTCAGTTCGCCGCTGAGGCTCAAGCGGTCGCTCGTGGAGGCGCCCAACTCGAAGAGCAACTCCGCGCCCCCGCTCCAGATCAGGGTATCAAGGGAGAGGGTGCCAATGGAGTTGCCCGGCGTAAGGATGCTCCCTTCCTCAAGGATAAGATTCGTGATAACGCCCGCCCCGCCAAGCGCGCCGCCGCTTTGCACCGTGACCTCGCTGGCTGTAAGCGAGCCATTCACCAACAAGGTACCGGCGCTCACCAGCGTTCTGCCGCTGTAAGTATTTACCCCCAACAAATTGAGCGTTCCGGTACCTTCCTTGGTCAGCGACCCACCTGCGCCCTCAATCACGCCCGAGAAGGTGGTACTCAGGTTGTTTCCACCCAGAGCGAGGTTGTTGCTTCCGAGGACGACCTGCCCCTCACCGGCTAGCGAACCAATGGCCACGCTGCCCGGGTTGTGAAGACTGATTGCCAGCCCCCCGTTGCCGTAAAGCTCCACCTGCGAGGTGCCGCCGCTCGAGTCTCCCACAAAACTGATGACACCGCCCAACCCTCCATTACTCCCCCCGTTGGCGATGAGCGTGGCGCTGCCCGCGCTGGAGCTCCCCTCGAATCTCGTAACCGCGAAGGCGGCCCCCGCAAGATGCGCCCCGTGGTTGATGAAGAGGCCGCTGCCCGCTGTGGAAGTATCCGCAAAGCGGATCAGACCTCCGGCGGCGGCAAAGGCGGCCCCGCTATCTACCTCAAAGGCCCCCGCTCCCGCATCGGCGCTGTCGAGAAAGGCGAGGGCACCCCCGCTTTGCCCAATGGAGCCGCCCCCTTGCACGGTGGTGGTTCCGCTTCCGAGGGTTCCGAACGTAGTCGAATGGTTGCTCCTCACCGCCAAGGTCCCAGCAGTGATGGTGGTCCCTCCCGAGTAGCTGTTGCTGCCCGAAAGCGTCAACGTTCCGGTGCCTTCCTTGGTCAGATGAACCACCCCGGTTCCGTTTTGAATATTACCCGCGTAAGTCGAGTCGCTGTTTTGGTTAATCGCCAGGGAGGCGGTCCCGGAGACACTGCTTCGGATGGCCGTACCCGCACTGCCGCTGAGCAGACCCACCGCAACGGCGTGCCCGTTAAGATCGAGAATGCCGCCATGCAGCGCCAAGCTGCCACCGGCGGAGCCCAATGCAGCGGCATGCCCGAGTTGGAGCGTGCCGGATTCGATGATCGTGCCACCCGAATAGCTGTTGCTCCCGCTGAGGGCGAGAATTCCGGCTCCTCGCTTGGCGAGAGCGCCCGTTCCGCTGAGCGCCGCGCCGACCAGGATGTTATGCCCATTGGTATCAAAGATCGCCCCGCCGGATTGAATCTGCACATCCCCCGCGGCAAAGCCGGAAAGGAAATCGCCTTCATCCCGCAACGCCTTGAGCACCCCGCCGTCGAAGATGATCGTGCCCGAGCCCTCTCCCTTCTCCAATTTGCCGGTGCCGAGGGTGCCGCCAAGGAGTTTGACAACACCGATGGAGTCGGCCCAGTAGCCGACACTGATTTTGCTCTGAACCGAAACGCTCCCCGAACCGCTGATCTCCAGCGTACTCCTCCCAAAGTAACCGATATCGAGTGTCTCGGAGACATTCCAGGTCCCGTCGCTTACTCGAGTTGTCGAGTCGTGTTCAAGATTTGCCCCAATGAGTCCGTTTTTGGAAGAAACCGCGCCAGCCTCGCTGATCTCAAGGTTGCCGAAGTTGTAAAAATCGCCGGACATGGCCCAAGTCCCGCCGCTTACTTTGGCCTCGCCGTTGCTGATAACAGTCCCCGAGGTCAACGCGCCGCCGCTAAGTTCCAAGGTTCCATTGAGCGCTGTGAAACCGGCATCCCAGCTTCCGCCGCTCATCTTGACGATACTTGAGGCCCCCTTGCGGATGGTGGTAACGCCACTGGTAACGGAAGCGGAGCCGCTGATCTCCAAAGTGGCGTTAAAGGGATCTGAATCGTCCTGCCCGAGTGTTAGTTCCCCAAGCGTCACGGTCCCTCCGGTCGCCTTGACGATACCAGTCCCACCGGCAGCATTGGAAAATGCGACGTACATTGCCCCGGCAGAGACCTCGCCGCCACTGATCTCCAACGTGCCGGTACCGGCGACAGGCACCGGGTTAAGAACATCCGGGTAGTTAATGTAGTAACCGGAGACGCCCACCATGATCGACCCGATCACCGTTCCGCCATCCCCATCCGTCGCGTTATGAAGCGTCAGGCGGCCTCCACTCATCTGGACCAAGCCGGTGCCTCCATGCACCGGAACCAAGCCCATCCCGATACCAGAAGCGCCGATGAAAAGGCCATTGCTTTCCACCGTGCTCGAGCCACTGATCGTCAGCGTTCCATTCCCACCATCATTGCCGACAATCACCCCATCGGAAGAAGCCAAACGACCTCCGCTGATCGTAACGCCCCCAACCGCCCCGAGCGACGCACCAATAGAGATCCTGTTGCCGGAAACGCTGCCAGTGCCGCTGATTTCCAGCGTGCCGCTACCGGTATTTCCTACCGTAAGGTTGCCCGGGATCTCCCATACGGGTGAACTCGCCGAACCCGGGTCGACATCACCATTGATCACCACATCCTGAGCCGAAACCGCCGGGATGGATGCCAGAATAATGCCAAGGATACCAAGATTTCTCTGAAGAATAAGGAACGTGGAATTCATAGTAGAGAGGGGAGGCAATCGCCACCCGACTGGAGTCTACCTTGGAGAAAGTGGACCTACGCCAAGGAGAGTTCTGGAAAGCCATGGCGGGGCAAAACCATCTCGTCAGGCGGAAGCGCCTGAAAGAGAAGATTTTTTGTAAACGCTCCATGGAAAACGCTTCGTCTGCCATGAAGTCCGGACGCGAAAAAGAAGATACTGATGGACGGTCAGATATTCATGACCAACGGCCCATTCAGATCGAAGCAGCCAAGCGCCCGCGCTACTCCGGCTGCAACCACCGCCCGAAGATTTTGGAGAGAGCGGGCACCATCACGTAGGTCATCAACACCACCATGGCGGGGGAGCTCAGTAGCGCCCCTTGCCACGGCGGCATCTGCGCGAGGGCCTTACCAAACCAGGTGGAAAGGCCAAGCGAAAGCGGAAAGACGGCGATGAGGAGGACGACGGCCATCTTCCACCTCGCGGGGGCGTCCGGCGTTTGCCCGGCAGCAAAGAGCGCCTCCATGCCGGAGTAGCGGTGGACGGATTGCAACGTCGGCTCGGCCTGAGCGGCACTCCCCTTCCACCGTTGGAAAGCGTCGCATTCCAGCCACGCCGCGTGTGCCTCGGCGGTCGAGAAGCGCTCCAAAACGGTGATGCGCACCTGCTCCTCGCCCTCTTCCTGCATGAAGACTTTGCTCCCCATGGCCCCGGGGTAAGTCTCCAACGTTTGCAGGAGGATCTTGAGTTCATCGAGGAACTCGCCACACTTTGCCGTGGAGACCACGTGGTAGACGAGCACGGTGACCGAGCCGCCCGGTGCGGGCTCGGAGATGCTCAGGGAAGGTAGGGGGTAGAGGATCTGCATGCTCGGGGCAGACTCCCTGTTTCCCCCCGGGGTGGACAATCAAAAACTACCCCTCCGCACCATAACGCGCCACAAGGGCACGCAGCTCTTGCGCGGAGTAGAGCTTGCGGACTTTGGCGATGGCGGCTCCGGCAAGCTGGTCGCACCGCTCATTCCCCAGGTTCCCCGCATGGCCTTTGACCCACCGCCACGAGATCTCGTGGACGCCACGCAGGTGGTCGAGCTCGCGCCACAGGTCGTCATTCTTGACCGGCTGGCGCGTGCGCGTTTTCCACCCATTTTGCTTCCACCCGTGGATCCACTCGGTAATGCCTTTGCGAACGTACTGCGAATCCGTCCAAAACTCGATGGCGCACGGTTCTTTAAGGATGCGCAACCCTTCGATGGCAGCGCGCAGCTCCATGCGGTTGTTGGTGGTGACCGGCTCGCCACCGCTAAGTTCTTTGGTCCGGCCGTTCCACTCCAGCACGGCGGCCCAACCTCCGGGGCCGGGGTTACCTTGGCAACCACCGTCGGTATAAAGGGTGACGCGCTTCATGCCACCGCCGCCGGGGCCACCGCCGACCCACCGCCCTCAGGCCGGTGCTCCTGAAAGATGAGGCGGATGACTTCCTCAATCGGGAGCTCGTGGACGCCAATATCGGTCACCACATACTCGGCGAGCACAGCGCGGCAGATCTCGGCAACCCGCGCGCGCGGGACTTTGAGGCTCACGGTCTGCGGCCCGCTTTCGACAATGGTGCCAAAGCGCTCCAACCCCGGTGGGGTCTCCTTCTCGAAGGTGAAGGCGACCTGCTTTTCTTTGGAGAAACGGTCGACCACTTCGCGCAAGGGCCCATCAAAAAAAAGCCGCCCATGGTCGATGATGATGACGCGCGGGCAAAGCGCCTCGATGTCGTCCATGTAATGGCTGGTGAGCATGGTAACCACCCGATGCTCGGCATTGTACTGGCGGAGAAACTCGCGCACCTTCTGCGCGCTGGCGACATCAAGACCGATGGTCGGCTCATCCAGCAACAACACGCGCGGGCTGTGCAGAAGCGCGGCGATCAGCTCCATCTTCATCCGCTCGCCGAGGCTCAGCTCGCGGACCATGACGTTGAGCTTCTCCGTCACCCCTAGCAGCTCGGAGAGCCCGCCAACGATCTCTTTAAACCGCCGCTGCTCGATGCCGTAGATGGCACGGTTAAGCTCGAGAGATTCGCGCGCGGGGAGGTCCCACCACAGCGCGTTCTTCTGCCCGAGCAGGAGGGAGAACTGGCGTTTAAACTCGTCCTTCCGCTCCCACGGGTTAAACCCCAACACCCGGGCCTCCCCTGCCGTGGGGTTGAGCAGCCCGGAGAGCATTTTCAACACCGTCGTCTTGCCCGCCCCGTTGGGGCCGAGGAACCCGACAAACTCCCCCTCCTCGATGGAGAAGGAGATGCCGTCCGCAGCACGCACTTCATCGTACTTGCGGCGGGCCAGCCCCTTCACGGCACCCCAGAGCCCCGCCTCTTTTTTGTAAGCGCGGTAGACTTTGGTGAGCTGGCGGGTTTCGATAACCGGCATCGGCAAAACATAAAACGCCCCGGCGGAGAGGAAGTTCCCTTCCCGCCGGGGGCGCTTAAAAGTTTTCTCCCTTTGTTTAAAGCGGGAGAAAAGAAACTTACTTCATGAGCAGCACCGCACGGGCCCGCTTGATCTCGCGGGTGATCTTGCGGTGGAAGCGCGCGGGCAACCCGGTGACGCGGCGGGGCAAAATTTTGCCAGCCTCCGTCACAAAACGGCGGAGGATCTCCGGGTTTTTGTAATCGATGGCTTCAAGCGGGATGTCGATGCGGCGGCGCGGCATCGTCCGGTTGGCCCGGCGGAAGTTGGAACGGCGTTGAGGAGTCTTCGGCTGCATGTTTGAGTATTTTGGCTTGCCCTAAAAAAGAGCGTTACTTCACTTCCCGGTGGAGCGTGTGGCGCTTGAGAGCCGGGTTGTATTTCTTCTTCTCCAGCCGGTTGGGAGTGTTGGGGCTTTTCTTGTTACGGGTGGAAATGTAACGCGACGGAGAGAGCCCCAGGGCGCGGGCCTCGGTGCACTCCAGGGTGATGGTGTCTCTGGGCATAAAAAAAGGGTCTGGTTCGAAAAAAGGACGGCAAACCTACCGGGGCCGGAAGGAATTGTCGAATGGTTTTTTACTCTGGATCGCGACTACTCCTTGAGGTCGGGGCCAGAATCGTCGTCGTCGTTATCGGAGCCGCCCTCGTCGTCATTCAACCCAAAGAGGGAGGTGACGGGCTGGCGCACGCGGCTGGCCTTGCGCTGCTTCTCGATCTGCGACTGGCATTCCACGGTGTAGCGGGCAAACGGGATGGCCTCCAAACGGGCGTGCGGGATCGGCTTGCCGCTCATTTCGCAGACGCCGTAGGTGCCGCCTTCAAGGCGCTTGAGGGCTTCCTCGATCTCGTAGAGCGCGTCCTGCTCCTGCGAAAGGAGGCTCAGGGCGAAGTCGCGGTCATAAGCGTCGCTACCGGCATCGGCCTGGTGGAGCCCAAAGGCGCTGGCTTCGCTCCCCTCGGCGCGGGAGCGGAGGTTGTCTTTGGCCACTCCGGCCATGGAGTCGAGCATGCCGTCGCGAAGGGCGAGAAGGCGCTCCTTCTGCTTCTTCATAAATGGGGAGAGCTTGGCGTTGCTGGCTGGCTCCGCCACATTGGGCTGGAAAACATCGGGGTTGGCCTTGGGCGTCTTGGCTGCGGCGGGCTGAGAGGGTTTGCTTTTCGACATGAGATGAACAGGTTTCTTGGCTGCCTCCGGAAGCTTTCGGGCCTTCTGGTCGGCGGCGGGAGCGGGCGGTTTTACCGGCTTGGCCGGGGGTTTGGCTGCGGCAGGTTTGGCTGCCGCTTTTTTTGGGGCCGCTTTTGGGGTGGCCTTGGAGCGGGTATCGGCTCTTGGGGCGCTGCGGGTTGGCTTGGGAGTCGGTTTGGGCGCTGCTTTTTTGGCGGCGGGTTTCTTTGCGGAAACGGGGGGTTTGGCAACTTTCCCGGAAGTTGCTTTGTGGGTGGGTTTCGGGGTCGCTTTGGTGGCTGCTTTCAAAGCCGTTTTGGGGACGGCTTTTGAAGCTGCCTTGGCGCTGGCTTTGGGGGCCGGCTTCCGGGGTGCCGCCTCCTTGCGGGTTCCCCCCTTGGGGGAAACCGGCTTTACCGCCCTTGTCGCCTTCGCCGCTTTCGTGACCTTCGAATTCGTCGCCTTGCGTGGTTTCGGTTTCGCCATAAGTATCGGGGCTCCCCCAAAATTTGAGCGCGCATATGTAGCCGCTTTCCAAGGGGGGCGCAAGGCCAATTAATACGGGGGCGGAGGGCCCAGTCAGCGCCCGAGTTTGCCCCCCACCCGCAAAAGGGCGGCGGCGCGCTGTGCGGCACGCTGCAAAAGGAGGGGGGCGTCGCGCAGCGCGGCCTCCAGCGAAAGGGGGGCATCGGCCAGGGGGAGGACGGCGTCAAACACCTCGTCGAGCCCGGTTTCGCGCCCGGCGCGTCCGGCAAAGGCGATGACGGGCTTGCCCCACTTGCGCGCCAGCGCGGCGACCCCGGCGGGGCCCTTGCCCTCCAGCGTCTGCGCATCGAGGCTCCCCTCGCCGGTGAAAACAAGGTCTGCCCCGCGGATCGCCTCCTCCAGCCCGATGATCTCGGCCACCAGCTCAAACCCGGGGCACATGCGGGCGTTGCAAAAGGTGAGCAGCCCATACCCAAGCCCGCCCGCTGCGCCGGCGCCGGGAGTCTCGCGGTGGTCGGGTGCAGCCAGATCCCGCACGGCAAGGTGGGCCAAATGGGCGAGCGCCGCCTCCAGCGTGGCGATCTCTCCGGGCGAGGCCCCTTTCTGCGGGCCGAACACCGCCGCCGCCCCACGCGGCCCCAAGAGAGGGTTCCCTACATCGCACGCGGCGAGGATCTCGGGCATCGCGCCGTGCTCCCGCGCCTCAATCCTCGTCACCCCCCGCAGCGTAGCGGGCGAGGGGTTCTCCAACACACCCGCCCCGGTGTGGAAACGGTAGCCGAGGGCCGCAGCCGCCCCCGCCCCGCCATCGGTCGTAGCGCTCCCCCCAAGGCCGACGATGATGCGGGCCGCCCCGCGCTCGATAGCGGCTCGCAGAAGCTCTCCGGTGCCGTACGTCGTCGCCTCCAGCGGGCGGCGCCCCCCTTCGGGTACCAGCTCGAGCCCGGAGGCGGCGCACATCTCCACCACGGCCAAGGGTCCGCCCGCCGCGCCGGGCACCCACGCGTACCCCGCCTCCACCGGCTCGCCTAGAGGACCACGCACTTGCCGGGTAACCCACTCGCCCCCCAGAGAAGCGCAAAGAGCGCTGGCCGTCCCCTCACCCCCGTCGGCAATGGGGCGGCACTCCGTTTCAGCCTCGGGGAAGATGGCACGCACCCCTCCTGCCATGGCGGCAGCCGCCTCGGCGGCGGAAAGGGAACCTCGGAATTTATCGGGGGCAATGACGATCTTCATGGCGGGAAGGGAAGGAACATTGCCATTTTTCAAACCACCGGCAATACTTCCCGCGTATTCATTATCTAAAACCTATGGCTTTCGAACTACCTGCCCTTCCCTTCCCGGCCAATGCGCTTGAGCCGCATATCGATGCCCGGACCAACGAAATCCACCACGACAAGCACCACGCGGCTTACGTGACCAACCTCAACAACGCCATCAAAGGCAACGCCGAGCTGGAAGCGAAGTCGATCGACGAGATCGTTAAAAACCTCGGCGCGGTACCCGAAGAGATCCGCACCGCCGTGCGCAATAATGGCGGCGGCCACTGGAATCACACCTTCTTCTGGAACATCCTCGGTGCCAACGACGGCTCCAAGCCTTCGGGCGCGCTTGCCGAAGCGATTGACAAAGCGTTCGGCAGCTTTGAGGCCTTCCAGGAGAAATTCCAAGCCGCCGGCGCGGGCCGCTTCGGCAGCGGCTGGGCCTGGCTCATCGTCAAGAGCGACAAGTCGCTCGCCATCGGCTCCACGCCCAACCAGGACAACCCGCTTATGGAAGGCGTCTCCGAACTGCTCGGCACACCGATCCTCGGCGTAGACGTCTGGGAGCATGCCTACTATCTCAACTACCAGAACCGCCGCCCCGACTACCTGAAGGCGTTCTGGAACGTCGTCAACTGGCAGACCGTAGAGAAGCTCTACGCCGACGCGGTGAAGTAACCCACCCGCTTCGATCTTTCAAAAGGTGCTGGAAAACATGGCTTTCCAGCACCTTTTTTCTTTGCGCGAAGGGGCAGGAACGCTAGTCCGTTTGAAACGCACGTATGGCATCGCTTAACGATAACTACCTCAAGCTCAAGGCCGGCTACCTTTTCCCCGAGATCGCCCGCCGTGTGGGCACCTTTTGCACGGAAAACCCCCAAGCCGCCAAACGGCTGATCCGCTGCGGCATCGGAGACGTTACCGAGCCGCTTCCCCCCGCCGTCCTCGAGGCGATGCACCGCGCCGTGGATGAAATGGGCCGCGCAGAAACCTTCCGTGGCTACGGCCCCGAGCAGGGGCACGAGTTCCTCCGCCACGCCATCGCTCAGAACGACTACCGCGACCGCGGCCTCAATATCGATGATGACGAAATCTTCGTCTCCGACGGCTCCAAGTGCGATTGCGGCAACATCCTCGACATCCTTGGTCCGGATAACCGGCTCGGCATCCCCGACCCCGTCTACCCCGTTTATGTCGACACCAACGTCATGGCCGGGCACACCGGGCAGGCGGATGAGTGCGGGGCCTATGCAGGCATCCACTACCTCAAATGCACAGCGGAAAACCGCTTTGTGCCCGAGGTGCCCGCCGTAAAGCTCGACGTCGTCTACCTCTGCTTTCCCAATAACCCGACCGGGGCCACCGCCACGCGCGAGCAGCTTGCCGAGTGGGTCAACTACGCGCTGGTGAACCGCACCCTGCTGCTCTTTGACGCCGCCTACGAAGCCTACATTACCGACCCGGAGATTCCCCGCTCCATCTACGAGATCCCCGGCGCGCGGGATTGCGCCATCGAGTTCCGCAGTTTCTCGAAAAACGGCGGCTTCACCGGCACGCGCTGCGCCTTTACGGTGGTGCCCAAGTCGCTCCTTGCCTCCACGGCCAAGGGGGAGTTCCTGCCGCTCCACCCGCTCTGGCACCGGCGGATGAGCACGAAATTCAACGGCGTGAGCTACATCGTGCAGCGCGCCGCAGAAGCACTTTACACCCCGGAAGGAAAAGCCCAGGTAGCCACGTTGATCGAGCGGTACATGGCCAACGCCGCCGTGCTGCGCCTGGCTGCAGAGTCTGCGGGCATGCCGGTCTATGGCGGAGTCAACGCGCCCTACCTCTGGGTCGCCACCCCGGGCGGGCTTACAAGCTGGGAGCTTTTTGACCGGATGTTGAAGGAAGCCAACGTCGTCGTCACCCCCGGCAGCGGCTTCGGAGCCAATGGCGAAGGGTACTTCCGCATCTCGGCGTTCAACTCCCTCGCCAACGTAGAGGAAGTGGCCCGGCGCATCTGCGAAATCCGCTGGCACGAGTAGCCGCGCCGCTGCGTCCCCTGTAGGCCGTTTCGGTGAAACGGCAGCCCAACCTCTGGCGTCTCGCAGAGACGCCCTACAGCTCCGCCCCCGAGCGTTGCCTGCCGATTGTAGGCCGTCTCTGTGAGACGGCAGTCCAACCTCATGGCGTCCCACAGAGACGCCCAACTGCCCTTGCCCCCCGACTACTTCTACTGCGCCGCGGCCTCCTTCTTCGGCGGCTGGAGCTTCTCCAGCACCGCCTTCAACTCCGGATCGGCCTTCAATAGCGAGGCATTGAGCGTCACCCGATACCGCTTTTGCACATCGGTCAATTTTTTCTGAGCGGAGCGGACAGCGGGCTCCGTGCGCACGCTGCTGTACGCATCCATCAACTTTTTGCGCTCCTCTTTCGTCAGCGGAGTCGGTTGCGGCCCTCCTTCTTGAGCCGGGGCCGCCTTTTCGAGCAAAGGAGCCAAAGCGCCATCCTTCGCCAACACGGCGGCGCTGCGGGCGGCATCCAGCTCTTCGGTGGCGGCTTTGCGGTCGGCGATGACGGAGGTCATCTCCGGGCTCGCAAGCGCAGCCTCATACGCCACTTCGTATTTCTGCCGCTCATCTGCGGGCAGCTCCATCAATTGCTTACGCAACACGGGGGGAGCCTCCGCGTGGAGCAGGGCGGTGGGCAGAAGGGTAAGGGCGATGCAGAGGAGTAGCGGTTTCATAAGCTAAAAAGGGGGGCAACTTAAAGCTCCAGCAACTGGCGTTGCCACGGCAGGAGGCGTTCCAGCGCTTCGGCATCATCCATGGAGAGAGCCTCCAGAACGGTGCGCGAGGCGATGAGCGAAGGGTCGATCTCCAGCTTGGTGCCGACTTTGTCGCGATGGTCGCGCAGAACGCCGAAGCGCTTTTCCTGCGCGGGGGTAGCGCGGGGGCGGTGGGTACGCACAAACCGGGGCCATTCGCTCTCGGGCAGGGCAAGCGCTTTCTCGGCCGCTTCTTCAAACCGACGCTTGCGCCCTCCGGAAAGGTGGGGCACCTGCACGGTTTCGCCAGCGGCAAACCGGCGCGCGGCATCGATGAGCAAGTCATTGCGCATGATGTGGAAGGGCGGCTTGTCTACGGTACGGGCTTCGTTATCGCGCCACATCCAGAGGGCCCGCATGAGCGCGGCGGCGAAGCCGCGCATATCGCCACTGCCGGAGATACGCCAGACGTTGTCCATATCCCGCTCGCGGCTGGTGCGGGTGGCTTCCAGAGCGCGATCGCAAGATTGGCTAAACCACTCCAACCGCCCCAGCTCTGCGAGCCGAGTCTCCAGCTTCTCGGCTAGGGCGATAAGGTAGCGGGTGTCGTTGACGGCATAGTCCGTCATTTTCTCGGGCAACGGGCGGCGGGCCCAGTTTGCCTTTTGCGAGCTTTTGGCAATGGTGACACCGAAGTATTTACCCAACAACGCGGCGAGGCTAAACTCCCGCAACCCCGCGAGGCGCGCGGCGATCATCGTATCAAACACGCGGCCGATCTCCTCCATGCCAACCCGGCGCAGCAAGCGGACATCGTAGTCCAACCCTTGGATGATCACTTCATGCTTGGGCAACTCTTCGAATAACGGCTGGAGCGGGAGCTTGGCCAGCGGATCGATGAGGACATCGAGCCCCGGCACGCTGATCTGGATCAGGCAAAGCTTTTCGAAGTAGCAGTGCAGGCTGTCTGCCTCGGTATCAAGGCCGATGCGGCCCGCTGCACGAATGGGCCCTAGTGCTTCTTCGAGCGCTTCGGGGGTGGTGATCATCGGTTGCGACACAGGGGTAGTAGGGCTCACGAGGTGCGCAAGCCGCGCATGAGCAGCTCAGCGTTGGTTTTGGTGTTGGCAAGCTGGCGAACGAGGATCTCCATCGCCTCCATGGGCGGGAGCGCGGCCAGCTGCTTGCGCAGGAGGGTGATGCGGGCAAACTCCTCCGGGTGGTAAAGGAGGTCATCCCGGCGGGTGCCGGAGTTGAGGATATGGATGGCGGGGAAGATGCGCTTCTCAACCAACTCCCGGGCCAAATGCAGCTCCATGTTGCCGGTGCCTTTGAACTCTTCGAAGATGACTTCGTCCATCCGGCTGTTGGTCTCCACCAGCGCGGTGGCGATGATGGTGAGGCTGCCGCCTTCCTCAACATTGCGCGCTGCGCCAAAGAACTTCTTCGGCTTGGTGAGCGCCTTGGCATCCACACCGCCAGACATGATGCGCCCTTTGTTGGGCATCAGGTTGTTATACCCGCGCGCAAGCCGGGTAATGCTATCGAGCATAATGACGACGTGCTTGCCCAGCTCCACAAGGCGCTTGGCCCGCTCGATGACGATCTCGGCCACCTGGATGTGCCGCTGGGGGCTTTCATCAAAGGTGGAGGAGAAGATCTCGCCGCCAACGTCGCGCTTCAAGTCGGTGACTTCCTCAGGCCGCTCATCAACCAATAGGAGAATGAGGTGTGTCTCCGGGGAGCCTGCGCGAATGGAGCGGGCCATCTCCTTCATCATCATCGTCTTACCACCGCGCGGCGGGGCGACGACGAGGGCGCGTTGCCCCCGCCCCAGCGGGGTAATAAGGTCCACCGCGCGCCCGCTCAAAGACCGGGTGACGTTGTTTTCGAGGATGATGCGCTGGTTGGGAAAGAGGGGGGTCAGGTGGTCAAACGGCTTCGGCTCGACCCACTGTTCCAGCGGGATGTCTTCAATGGCGACAATCTGTTCGACCATCATCCCCCGCTCTTTATCGCGCGGGGGGCGGATGCGGGCGCTGACCATGTGCCCCTGCTGGATGCCAAAGCGCTGCACCATTCCCCGGGGGATGCAGACATCCTCCGGGAACGGCTTGAAGCTGAACCGGGGCCAGCGCAGAAAGGCCTGGTTGTCGGAGCCGATCTCAACGACGCCTTCGGCTTCGAGGATGACGCCCCGGGTCCCGTAAAATTTCAGCAGATCGAGAATGAGGTGGTGGCGCGAGCGGTCTGGCGCAAAACGCATGCGCAGCTCGGTGGCGCGGTCCACCAAAGCGGCGTGCGTGAGAGAGTGGAGCTCGTTGAGGTGCAAGCGGTCTGGAAGCGGCGGAAGCTGCGCAGGCTGAGGGGCAGCGGCGCGCGAAGGCTCGGCCTCGCCTTCATGGGGCGGGGCGGACGGTTCCGAAGGCGCTCCAGCGGGCTCTGCGGAGCGCCGGGGGTCCGGTGTGGGCTGCTTATCATCCATAACTTTCCTGAAGGTAAACGGCCAGTGTGGCCGCCTGTTGCTCTAAGATTTCGAGGGAGACTTCACTCCAGATGACGTGGGGCGCGCGCGCCGCCTTCTCTTCCAGACTCTGTTGGGCGGCGAGGATGCGCGTTGCCACGGCATCATCCAACCCGCGACCGCCGGTCATCCGTTGGCGCTGGGTCTCCACCCGGCAGGCGACGACGGCAACGACGTCGCACTCCCTCTCGGCTCCGGTTTCATACAGGAGGGGGATGTCTAAAACAAGCCATTCCTTCGCGGCCCGGGCCTCTCCTGCCAACGCAACCCAGCGGGTACGGATAGCCGGGTGCAAGATCGCCTCCAACCGCGCCAGTGCTTCGCGGTCGTGAAACACGATCCCCCGGAGAATAGCCCGGTCCACCTCGCCTTCGGGGGTAAAGATGGTGTCTCCAAACGTCGTACGCAAGGCCTTCCTCACATCGGGCTCTTCGGCCATAAGGCGGTGGGCCTCCCGGTCTGCGTCAAAGCAACGCGCCCGGAGGAGTGGGGAGATTTTTGCGACAAAGGTCGTCTTTCCCGACGCAATGCCACCTGTAACACCTAGTACCGGCAACGGTTTATCTGGGGTCGTTAGAGCGTTTCTGAGCCAAATGTTTACGACGATCTGGGAGCCCTGTGGACCACCACGAAGCGTGTAAACAGCAGATTCAAACCCGCTGAAGGGTTTTGGAGTTAGAAGGGCGATCTATTGCGCTCGCTCACCACGACCGCTCTTCGCCAAGGTGCCCACCTTAAAGGCGCCCTCCTTCACACTCTTCTGCCTCCCGACGCTTTACAGAAGCCCGGGAGTTCTAAAGCTTTCTTCTGAGAGGTTCATAAGCCTCTCTCTGCTAAAAAAACCCACCTGGCTCCTCTCCTAAAGCGAGAGAAGAGCCAGGTTCAAGGGCTTACTCTTACCCCTCCGCAGCCAGATCATTTCCGGCCACGGCGGGTAGAGGTTTAAAAACGTTACTTCGAGAAGAGCGGCAGCGGCGCTTCCGGCAGTTGCGCGGGCACCAGCGGCTCGACGACTTCTTCCTTCTCTTCTTCGTAGTTCAGCGGCTCGCCAGCAGGGTTGATGAGGCGCGCCGTCACGAAGATGACGAGGTTACGCTTGAGGTGCTGGTCCACCGTGGAGCGGAAGAGCCGCCCGGCAAGCGGGATGTCGCCCAGGAAGGGGACTTTGTCTTCCACCTTCTGCACGTCTTCACGCATCAGGCCGCCGAGCATGACGGTCTGGCCATCCCACACGGAGACGCTGGTCGTCACCTTGCGGGTGCTGAAGATCGGCTGGTTGATGACGTTAGGCGTCAACACCGTCGGCTGTGCGTTGAGGATGATGCCGTTGAGCAGGGTCGGCGAGGAAGGCGAAAGGATCGGGCTTCCGTAGTTGATGAACCCTTCAAACTCGACGACCTGCGGGAGCAGGTTGAGGTCGATGGTGGTGCCATCGGCACCGACAACAGGCTCAACCTCCAGGGTGACACCGGTGTTACGGGTCTCAAAGGCGGTCGGCGTGGTCGGGGTGACCGGGATCGAGATGTTCGTCGATCCGAAACCAAACCCGCCGCCACCACCATTGGTCGTCACCGTCTGAGGCACCTGCGGAGGGCTGAACTCAGTCGGGTAGATGAATTCGCGGATGATCTCGATGCTCGCGCGGTTGCCGCTCTTGGTGGTCACACGCGGGGCAGAGAGGAGGTCAACCCCCTTCTTCTGGTTGAGCGCGCGAATAACGAGCTGGAACTGCGGATCGGTAAAGACACCCGCAATGCCGAAGATACCCGGAGCCGCGGAGGAGATCCCTGCGGAGGGGAAGAGAAGCGCATCAACCGCATTGGCGCTGATGGCCGTGCCGCCCGTACGGTTACCCGAGGTGACGGGCTGGCCGCCCACCACGTTCCCGAAGGGGTCGGTGAAGGGGAAGTTCAGCGGATCGATCGTATTGCCATTGCCGGAGGTACCACCAGCGGTAAAGACGCGGTCATTCCCAGGGAGGTTCGAGGCTCCAAGAAGCCAATCGAAGCTCAACTCCTTGAGGTTGTTCTGCGAGATTTCGACGAACTTGCTCTCGATCTCAACCTGCGACGGGGCGGTGATGATGGAGGCGTCGACAATGGTGTCGATCAGCTCCAGGTTCTCCTGGGTGTTGCGAACAATGAGGCGGCTGCTGCTCGCGACAAAGTTGGCCGTGGCTCCGGGAGGGAACTGGACGCCGTTGGACTCCAGAAACTCCTTGGCCCCCACACGGTGGCTGATTGAGCCGCCCCCAATGGGCGATGCCGTTGGCGAAGGGGTGGCCATGTTGGCCGCACCGCCACCGGGCGCGTTGGTGAGGAAGCCCGGCGGGACTTTATATTCCTTGGTGAGGAGGATATCCGTCGGCGTGGACATCGGGACGATGGCGACGGCATACGGGTCGATCTTCACTTTCAACCCGGCAAGCTGGGTGATGTAGCGAAGAACCTCTGAAAGGGGCAGGTTGGCCAGCGAAAGGGTAATGCGGGCCTCGCCGGGGTTGACACTCGGCACTGCGGAATCTACCGGGGCGCCATCTACGCCGGGGATGGCGTTCGGGTCGACCGGGGCAACGCTGCCGAAGCCGCCTCCAGCGGGGTTCTCCAACTGAAGGACGATGTTGACGCCGCGGCGAGCCGGGTCGGGCTCGGTGGTGTCAAGCTCGCGGGAGCGGGCCTTGAGAGAATCAATCGCTTCGCGAACGGTGGCGTCGCGGAACTCAACACGCGGGATGATAATGCGGTTGAGTTTGGCGGTGATGGCCGCGTTGCTGTTGGGGTTCTGGCCTTGCTGGTCCCAAATCGTGACGGGGCCGCTGCCGTATTTCTTGACCGGCATTTCCCATGCCTTCTGGAGCTGCCAGAGAAGCTCGGAGCGGGTTTCGTTATAGGCACCGATGCCGTAATCGATCCGCGCGAGGTTGACGCGCTCCTGCCCGGCACGAGCGGTTTTATTGTAAGGATCCACCCCGAGAACCTGATGGTAGCGCTTCTCGGCCATGTCGTACCGGCCGGAATCGTAAAAGCCTTGCGCGTCGTAGAGCCACTGCTTGACCTGCTCCACCTTGGCATGGTGGCCGGGGGTGATGGTCTTGTTGTAGTAGTCCGGAGCGGCGAGGTTCTTGATCAGCTGCTGGGCCGGGCGGTAATTCGGGTTGTAACGGTCTTCCAGGACGACTTTGGCGATGTTTTCGGCATCGGCATAGCGACCTTCGGCGATCCGCTGCTCGGCCAGCTTGATGCTGGTGTGGCTGAAGAGGCGAAGGGCTTCCTGACGCTCTTTGCTGGTCGATTCGCTCGGGGGCAGAAGGTCGCAAGCCAAGCGGTACTGCTGGACGGCGACGTCAAAGTCCTTCTCATTGTAAGCGGCGTTGCCGGCATTGATTGCCTGGCGAGCGCGAATGATGTTTTCCTGACGGCGAACAATCTCGCGTTCGGCTACCCCCTGAACGGACCGGGGGCCGGCGCTGCGGACGGAACCCGCATGAACCGGGGCCGGGGCCACTGTAAACAGGCCGAGAATAGAACAAAACGTGACCAGAGGGGGCTTAATCATAGTTGCGGTGAAGGAAGAGAGGGGATTTGGGGTGAGTTTGCGCTCAGTTGGGGGGAGGTTTCCGTTGGTTGGGAAAGCTTCTCTCAAGGAACGAGGGGGAATAAAGAAGAGGGGCTCGGGGTACTCTTGAAGAAGTGGCGGGCGATCATTCAAAAATTTATCTGCCAAGTCAACAAAACTCCCACCCCTATATCGGGGTTTTCCCGAATAGCTCAGAGCCGCTTTCACGCGGCTCTGAAGGGGGGGCCGAAGAAGCCTACGGCGCCTTGAAGCTAGGGAGCAGGCGCCTCCAAAAGAGGCACCTTGATTTTCTCGTTGGTGCTGAGGTTGGTTATTACGGCTTCGTTTGCGTTGATGTCAATGAGTTTGTACTTCACTCCCGGCTCCACCTTGAGCGAGAAGTCGCCATCTTTTTTGACCCGGATTTCTTCGCCGTCCCAGATGAATTTGAAGAGAGCAAAGGAGTCAGGCGAATCCACAATGCGGTCGACAATGAGGGTGACTTCCTCCCCTGTTTCAACATTCTGGATGGCGAGTTCGGAAACGTCCGTCTCTGCACCGGTGCTCGGGTTGGGGACAAACTTTTTCTCAAACCGGACCACCTTGAACTTGGTGCCCGCGATGTCGTCCCCCAATTTGAGGAACTGGCTGGGCCGGTTCAGATCGAGGGTGTTGATCTGGAAGGAGTCTCCATCATAAGCAGCAAACTTGAGCCGGAAGCGCTGGCGGATGTACTGCTTGAGCCGCAGCTTGGTGCTGTAGTGGGGGTGGCTCTTTTTGTCGAGCGGGTCGCTGTTGCCAACAAACTCGTCGAGGTTGGTAAAGCCATCGCCATCGGGATCATCCTTGAGGACGTTGGGGTCCAGAATGTCGAAGTTGCGGGTGAGCAACCACTCGTTGGGGACCGGCGGGTGGAGCATGTTGGTATTGTCATCGGTCGGGTCGATGAGCTTGCCCTCACGCACGAGGTACTTCCGGGAGACGAAAAGGGAGCCGGGGTGGCTGACCTGCCAACCCGCAGCAGCAGAAACTGCGGCGGCGGCATCCTCAAGGACCTTGGTCTCCGCGCTGGGAAGGGTGGTCCCCGGAACGACTTTTTGTTGGGCCGCCTCAAAGATGGAGGGGAACTGCCGCGTCCGCAGGATAATCAGGGCAGAGGAGGCAATGAGCGCTGCTGCCAGAAGCAACAACACAAACCGATCGTAATGCTTTTTGATCCAGTTCATCTCGATTTTGCAGTTTGGCTACCTCCGAAGATGACCATCTGGAGCCGCAGCACGACGTTAACTTTTTCGGTACCGACAACGTAAGTTTCCCGCTCGCGGGTGGCGCTGGTGGCATCGGCATGGGGCACCCCTCCGGGGAGGGGGGCTACCGCACCAGGCAACCCGGCAACGGCACGGGGTGTCGGTTTGAGGTTCTGGTTCTCGACCAACAAGGGCTGGACGATGAAAAATTGTTTAGGGTTGGCTACCAGCTCATTCAACGCCCGGCGGAACTGGGCCTGCTCGGCCGTAAAAGAGAGCTGGAAGGGAAACTCCGAGACGAGCGGGGCCCCGGCGGCAGCAGCGGCAGGCTTGGCGGCTGCGCGCGGTTTACGCTGGGGAGCAGCGGGTGCGGCGGCGGCTCCATCTTCCCCCGGCAAGGGCTGGCGGGTGAGCCCGGTGATGGCGGAGACTCGGCTGGAGATCAGGGTATCCACCGCAAGCTCGATGGCTTTAAGCTGACGCCAGAGTAGCGGGGCCAGCTCGGTCTTGGGCGGCTGGCTCTGGTAACGGTCAAAGCCAAGGTAGAAATTGGCAGGGAGGGCAACGCCGGAGCCATCAGCCCGCTCGGTAACGGCGGAGACGGTGGCACGCAGGCGATCCTGAAATTGCTCGGGGGAGATTTCCTCAAGCGGAAGGTTTACACTCGCCAGCTTGGCTTGCAAGGCTTCGGCGGCGACGTTGACTTGCTCGCGCCCTTCCTCAAGCTTCTTGAGGTTCTCCGCATTGGGGTAAAGCGGGAGCTTCTGGAGGGCGATGTACTCGTTGGCGAGCTTTTCGTACGCTTCGTGAGTGGCGGCGTATTGGGTGGAGGCGTTCCAGGTCAGGTAGCCTAGTGCCCCCGCTCCTACGAGGACGACGGCTCCCAGCCCCACCAAAAATTTGTTCTGAGCCAGGTTCATGGGAGGGGCTGATTCAAGGGGAGGTGAAGTTCGTATTCAAAGGTCCAGCCGGTGTCCGTCTGGGTCTGCCGAATGGGGTTAAACTGGTCCTTCTTGGACAAGTCGATCTTGTAGAAGGGCGACTCTGCAAGGTTCTTGGCAAAGGCATCGACCACGCCGCCTTCATCCGGGTTGGCCAGGTAGAGGCCGGTGACGATGAGGTGGGTGCCCGCATCTGCCGGGGCAGCTCCCCCACCCTGCTGGGCAGAAGGCCCGCCGAGGACCGTCTTCCCCCCTACGCCCCGGCGGAGGGAGGTGATCCAGATATACCGGTTGGGGAGCCGGGCATTGAGGTCGTCAATGAGCTTGACCCATGCGTCGCGCTCTTCAAGAGCGGCGAGCAGCGGTTTGGCCTCAACCTGCCGCGCAGCGATCTGCTTGCGCGTGCCATCCATCTTGTTCTTGAAGTTCTCAAGCTGATCTTTACGGGGCTTGATGGAGTCGTACGCAGCCTGCTCGGCGCTGGCGGCTTGCGCAAAGAAATACCACCAACCACCTAAAATCAGCAGGAGGCAAAGCCCGGCGAGGGCGAAATAGGGCCGCCGCGCTTCCATCTCCTGAACCTTAACAACGCTGGAGGGCCGAAGGTTCAGCTCCATGGGGCAGTCGCTGCTGCTCCGCAGGCCGAGGCCGACGAGTTCGCCCAGAAGATGAGCGTCACGGCCGATTGCCTCAGCATCGACACTCCCCCCGACGGCAACGTTGCGCAGGGGGTTAAAGAACTCGATCGGCAGGGCGAGCTTCTCGTGGAAGAACTCGCGCATGTACGGCATGGCCATGGCTCCACCACAGAGGTAGACGCGCTCAGGGGCGCTGCCGCCCTGCTGCGAGCGGTAGAAGGAGATGGAACGGGAGATCTCGGCGTGCAACCGGGTCATCGTATTGCGAACCATCTTGGAGACGCGCGTAAGCTCGGCGTCATCCGGCTCGGCATAGGCCCCACCGAGGCTTACGAAGCCTTGCTTCTTCTTACGCTCTTCGGCGGCAGTGAAGGGTTCGTCAAAATCTTTGGCGATGGCGGCGGTAATGGTATTCCCCCCGATCGGGATGGTCCGCGAAAAGACGCGCTTGCCTTCGATAAAGACAAGGTTGGTGGTCCGCGAACCGATGTCGATAAGCAGGGAGCAGCCGGTGGCCTCGCTGTAGTTGTAGCGGAAGGCGTTGGTCAGCGCCATGGGGGCGACATCGACAACACCGGTCCGCACGCCGCCACCTTCCACGGCGTCGTTAAGCTCCTCAAGCAAGTCGGCCTTGATGGCGACGAGGACCACTTCGAGCCGGTCGGTATCGTCCGCCGAGACAAGCTGGTAGTCCCAGACGACTTCATCAATCGGGAAAGGGACGTTCTGCTGGGCCTCAAACTGGATGATTTGCTCGACCTTCTCTTCGCCCACCGAGGGGAGCTTGACGAACCGGGTAAAGACCGATTGCGCCGGGATGCAGTAGTTGACCCGAGCCTTCTCTGCTTTGACCATCCCCACCAGCTCCTGCACGGCGACAGCCGTTTGGCTGACGCGGGTGCCGTCGGTAGAGGGCGAGGCGAGAAGTTCGGAAGTGCGGTAATCCCACAAGATCAGCCCACCGCGGTTGTCGGAGCGAAATTCCGCCAGACGAACCGTTTGGGAGCCGAGGTCGAGGCTGTAGATGCGTTGCGATGCTGCCATGGCAGAAGCGGCCTAAAAAATACGGCGCGTAGTCTAGCGCGTGGGGGCGGGTTTGAGCGCTTCGTAGTAGTCCCACGAGAGCGGCGCGAACGGCGTCTGGCTCTTGTTGAGGACAAACCCTTCCTCACGCTTGAGGGCCTCCCACCATTTGCCGGTGCCAGGCTTCAAGGTCTTTTCACTGATGGCGGCCCCAATGCCGGGCGCGGTAATGGTGACGGCGATGTTCTCAACATCGGAAAGATTGAGCTGGCGGCCTTGCAGGATCTGGGCAATGGCGCTCGGAGAGATGTAAGCGACAGAGTGCAAGTCCCGCCCTTTCATAATGGCGACGTGGTTGACCTGCCCGTAGAAGAGCCGCTTGTTGAAGTAGACGTAGTAGTTGATCTGAATCTCGTCGGTAAGCTCGGGCTTGGCGTCGAAGGTGACGTCAATGGCAATCCACTTCTTAGAGCGGACCTGCTTGGCCGGAGGGTTTACCTGATATTCCGGCGTGGTGACGAGGTTGACCTCCACTTTCTTGATTTCGAAATCAGCAGCAGCAAAGGCGGGAATGGCCACGGCAAGCAAGGCCAACGCGAAGAGCGTAAATTTTTTCATTCTAAGGGGAGGAGCAATTTCAAGGGAGGGTTCTAATTTAAGGAGGGTTTACCGGGGAAAGCAAAGAAAATCCGGCAGGCGACGGGAAAGGTGGGTAGCCAGTTCCGTGCCGCCCGCGTCAGGAAACGCGGGTGCGGAAGTAGTCGATGGTGGTTTTGATCCCCTCTTCAAACGGCACCTGCGGCTCCCAGCCGAGCACTTTGCGGGCGCGGCTGATGTCGGGCTGGCGGACTTTGGGGTCATCCACCGGGAGAGGCCGGTTCTCAATGCCGGAGGTGCTTTCAGTGATGCGCAGGATCTCTTCGGCAAACTGCCGGATGGTCATCTCCCCCGGGTTGCCGATGTTGACCGGCTCGTGGAAGTTGGAGATGGCGAGGCGGTAAATGCCGTCGATCAAATCACTTACGTAGCAGAAGGAGCGCGTCTGCGAGCCATCCCCAAAGATGGTCAGCGGCTGGCCGGTGAGGGCCTGGCCGATAAAGGCGGGGACGACACGCCCGTCGCGCAGGCGCATGCGGGGGCCGTAGGTGTTGAAGATGCGGACGATCTTGGTGTCCACATGGTGGTAGCGGTGGTACGCCATCGTCATCGCTTCGGCAAAGCGCTTGGCTTCGTCATAGACGCCGCGCGGGCCGATCGGGTTGACGTTGCCCCAGTAATCTTCCGTCTGCGGGTGGACGAGCGGGTCTCCATAGCACTCGCTGGTGGAGGCGAGCAGGAAGCGCGCTTTCTTGGCCTTGGCGAGGCCGAGGCTGTTGTGGGTGCCGAGTGCGCCGACTTTGAGCGTGGGGATCGGGTGCTCCAGATAATCAATCGGGCTGGCGGGAGAGGCAAAGTGGAAGACGAAATCGACCGGCTCATCGATGAGCAGGTACTGGGTGACGTCCTGCTGGATGAAGCGGTAGTCGCTATTGCCCCCGAGGTGCTCGATGTTGGAGGGGCTGCCGGTGATGAAATTATCGATCCCGATGACGCGGTGGCCTTCGGAAAGGAGCCGGTCGGTAAGATGAGAGCCGAGAAACCCGGCACCGCCGGTTACCACTGAGGTCAATTTAGGAGTCGCAGAGGAGGATGGCATGTTGGAATGGCGTTGTAATGGGTTCAAATTCTCTTGGAAAGGGAAACTTCTCTATTTTCCGGGGGAACCGGGGGCAATGATGCGGACGACCAGCTCGGTGAGCAAGGTTTTGGCCTCCAGCCCACCAGAGACGAGGGCGATATTGGCCTCCAGGCACGCTTCCAGCGCGGCGCGCAGCTCGGGTAGCTCGTACCGGTGCGCGCCGGTGGCGGCGATGCCGAGGGCGTAAGTGTTGAGCGTGCCGTCTTTCTTGCGCGGGAGGTGGGCGGTGGCTTCGGGGGGGAGGCGGTTCAAGGTGCCGGTGAAGTGGAAAGCCGCCGCCGGGCGCTGGAGCCGGTGCCGCTGCATCAAGTCCTTGGCCAGCAAAAGGTTGCGCACGGTGGGGATGACAGCCACGAGCACGATGCCGATGGCGCTTTCGCCCTGAAAAAGGAGCTGCTCGACGAGGCCCAGCGCGCGGTTGAGGTCGCGCGAGGCGATGGCGTTGCCCAGCTCGAAAACGACGCCCGCCTTGGTGGCGGAGACCATCTGCCTCACGTCTTCGAGGGAGATTTCGCGGCGCTCGGGGCCGAGGTAGAGGTCGAGCTTCTCCAGCTCGTTCTCCAGTTGGCGGCTCTCGCCCCCGGTGAGCTGTACAAAAAGGTCGAGCGCCTGGCCGCCAAAGCGCAGGCCCAGCTCCCGGGCGCGAGAGGCGACGGCGTCCCCCGCAGCTTCTTCCCACCCGGCGCGGGAGAGGTCGCGTTTGTCGCGCACTTCCACCTCGGCGAGCTTGCCGAGGGTCTTGTAGAAGGCGCGGCGCTTGTCGATCTCCGTGGCGCTCAGGAGGAAACGGACGCCCTCGGGGAGCCCGCCGGAGAGGGTGGTGGTGAGCTTCTCCAGCGCTTCGGTGACGGCGGCGGCACGGCCGATCACGCTGTCTCCCAAAAAATTGGCGCTCTTGAGCCAGACAAGCTTCTCCCCCCCGAAGAATGGAAGGGTGAGGAGCGCCTCCAGGGTCTGGTGGATGCGGCCTGCGGCGGCGTCGGCATTTTCGGCGATGCCGTCAATCGTATCCGTCGCAAAGTCGCCCCCTTCGGCAGGGGCCATCTCGGCGGAGGCTTGTCGGGCAAGGCGTTTGACCTCCGCTTCGTCAGACCCGACGATGGCGCGGATGGCGGCATCAGTCTTCGGTTTCTTCGGGGCGGCAGGCGGCATACTTAAGAGAATCTCCCCGAAAGGGGCGGGCTCTGGCAAATGAAAAGCTTACTTGCGGAAGGCGGCATGCTTTTTACGGAAGGCAGCGAAATCCTCCACTCCATAGACCTGCTTGAGGGCAGTCTCCAGATCCGCACCACCGAGGGTAGCCTCCACAAAGGCGGGAAATTTCTCCTGCGGGTACTCGGCCATGAGGAAGCGGACAAACTTCTCCCCACTCTGGTAGAGGCGCGAGATGTCGGTGCGGTCTTGCGGGTACCGGGTGAGCTGCGTCATCTCCTCAAACGAAAGGGTGGCCATCGGGAGGTCGCCCTGCATGCCTTTAAGGTACTGCCCTTTGCGGGCGGCGATGGCGGCGGTGCCCATGACTTCGGCAAACCCTTCATTGAGCCAAAGGGGCCAGCGCCGGTTGGGGTAGAGCCGGGCGACGACGGCGTGGGTGGTCTCGTGGGCAAGGGTCTGTGAGTTAAACTCCTCGCCCATACCGCCGATGTGGAGGAAGAGCTCATCCCCATACGCGAAGCTGCCCGACCACTCGGGCACTTCCGTTTCACCCAGAAACTCCTCCCACTCCTGCCGGTCGCGGAAGATATAGACGTGCGACTTCTTCGCATACCGCTCCTTCTCGGCATGCAGCGCCCGGGCCACGTACCAGAGAGCGTACTCGATCTCGCGGACGACCCGCTGCGCTTCGGTAACGCGCCGGTAGTGGAAGACGAAGTGCTCTGTCTCGGCGTGGCGCCATTTTTTGGGGTCGATCTCCAGCGCTTTGGTGCCGTAGCCGTGGATCTCTTTGTCGGAGAGCTGCTCAAACTTCCGCTCTTCCAGCTTGATGGTGCGGGGCGGCGGCGGCGTCTCGGGCACTTGCGCGCGCAGCAGAAGGGGGGCGAGGAGGCAACAAAGCAGGGGGAGGCAGTTCTTCATTTCTCAAGGTCGTTGCGGAAGGCTTTCTCCAGGTCATCCAGCGAAAACCAGCGGGAGCCGTAGGCATCGCGCAGGGCGTGCTCCAGCGGCTTACCCTGGGCGCTCAGGAGGAGAAACTTCACAAAGCGTTCTTTATCTCCAAACCCGTTGAGAAACCAGACCAACCGGCGTGATTGCATGTAAAACGAAGCCACCTTCTCCGCAGGTGGGTAGGCGGTATACGCTGTCAGCTCGCGCAGCGGCAGGTAGGTGGGGATGGCCCGGGCGCTGGGCCGGGTGGCATACCCCCGCGCCCGGTAGTAGGCGGCGTACCCGCGGATGGCGACATCCTCGGCGTACCCCTCCTCCAGCCAGAGCGGCATCTGCGTGCCGACAAAGCGGCGGATGAGCAAATGCGCGATCTCGTGCCCCAGCGCGTGGTTTTTGAAGCGGTACTTCACATTGCGCGGCACGTAGATCGCCCCGCCGATGGTGACGGCCCCGGTCCACTCCTCCAGCGAAACGGAGCGGGCAAACGCCTCCCACTCCTCGGGCGATTCGAAGATAAAGAGGTGGCTCTTGGGGGCATCCAGCGGCGGGGTGGCGCGCAGCTCTTTGAGGATGGTGCGGTAAAAGAAGTCGGCCTCCTGCGCGACTTCCGTGCCCGTACGCGAGTTGGCAAAATGGACGATGAAGTGCGTGCTTTCGCCATGCCGCCACTCGCCGGGGCGCGCGGCCAGTGCTTGCGCGCCATGGGGCGGGAGGGTCGGGTTGGAGAGCTGCTCCAGCGGCACGGTAGGCAGCGAGCCAAGCCCCGGCTCCGCCGCCAGAGCGAGCGTGGGCAGGAGCAGGAGAGGGAGGAGCCGCATCTACCCGGCAGGATGCGCCACGGAAGGCGCGTGCGTCAACCCAGTGGCTCCGCAATCGGCCCCACGGGCCGCCCGCTGCGCACCCAGAGCCGCCCGGCCAGCGCCAGCGCCGCGCACGCCAGCCCGGTGGCCAGCCCGACCCAAACGCCCACGCCCCCCCACCCTGCCGGGAGCGCCAGCACATAGGCCAAGGGGCAGGCCACACCCCAGTAGGCGGCGTAGACAAAGAGCATCGGTACCCGTACATCGGCGAGCCCCCGCAGCGCCCCGGTGCAGAGCACCTGCGCGGCGTCGAAGATACCAAAGATAGCCGCGATCCAGAGCAGCCGCGTGGCCAGCTCGCGCACCGCCGCATCCTCCACAAACCAGCCGGGGATGCTGCCGCCAAAAATCAGGAAAAGAAGCCCCGAACCCAGCATGAGCGCCACCCCCAACCCAAGCGCGCCAAACGCGATCGGCCGCACCCGGT
This sequence comes from Chthoniobacteraceae bacterium, assembly GCA_037189965.1. Classification (GTDB taxonomy): domain Bacteria; phylum Verrucomicrobiota; class Verrucomicrobiia; order Chthoniobacterales; family Chthoniobacteraceae; genus DATMFV01. The sequence continues at coordinate 35,647 of JBBCKB010000119.1, forward strand.
GCTCCTCCCCCGCCCCGACAGCCTGCCCCACGCGCACGGTAACGGCAAAGGCCAGCCCCAGCGGCACCATGAAGGCCGTGGCCGCGCAGGTGATCGCCACTTGGTGCGCCGCCAGCGCGGTGATGCTGATCGCCCCCATCAAAAACGTGGCCGAAGCAAAAAGCCCCACCTCACCCAGCAAGTGCAGCGCCGAGGGCCACCCGATGCGAAAGAGCGTGCGCACCTGCCGCACCAGCACCGCCCACGGCAGCGCTTCTGCGCGGTACGGGCGGTAGCTCTCCTTGCGCGCCAGCGTGGTGTAGAGCGTGGCGGTGATGGCGAGCCTTGCGATCAACGTCCCCAGCCCCGCCCCCGCCAGGCCCATGGCCGGGAGGCCAAACCGCCCGTGGATGAAAACCCAGTTGAGCAGCACATTGAGCCCCACGCCGCCGATGATGATCCAGAACGGCAGCCACGGCCGCGAGAGCGACTCGGAGTAATCCTTCGCCGCCGTCGTGAGCAGCGCGGGCACGATGGACCACGTCATCAATAGCAAAAACGGCTGCGCCTCGCGCACCACTTCGGGCTCCTGCCCCAAAAGATAGAGCCACGGCAGCCCGAGGTAGACGAGCCCCACCATCCCCAACCCCGCCAGCAACGCCAGCACGCTGCCCGAGACGAGGAACTCCCCCGTCTCCCGGTGTCGCCCCGCCCCAAACGCCCGCGAAGCGCAGACAGAGACGGAGGAGATGAGCCCAAACCCGCAAATGAGAAAGATGTGCGAGACGGTAATGCCAAACGCACACGCCGCCAACGGCACAACGCCGAGGTGGCCGACCATGACCGTATCGGCCCACCCCATCATCATCTGGCCGAGTTGCCCCGCGATCATCGGCAGCGCGAGGCGAAAGGTCTGGCGCGTTTCGGAGATCGAGCTGGCAAAAGTGGGCATACGGACGGGCAAGGATGACGGCAAAAGACCGCCAAGGGAAGGCGGCAGGCATTTCCGTGAAACGGCAGTCCATACAGTTCCCCCCACGTGCGTCGTTTGGCGAACTGTAGGCCGTTTCTGTGAAACGGCGGTCCAACCCCACGGCGTCTCACAGAGACGCCCTACAATTTCTCCAAGAGCCCATCGTCAGTGTGGTTTCTCCACCCACCATTTCTCCCCACCCCGGTGGATCGCAAGCCCGTGCTCCCGGGCAAAGCGCTCGGCGGCGAGGCGCACGCCGTCCCACTCCCAATCATCCCCCAGCAAAATACCGCCGGGCAGGACGACTTCCCAATACCCGAGCAGATCGGCGTAGACATCCTCCTCCTCGTGGCTCGCGTCGATATACACCAGCCCGGCCTGCACCCCATGGCACCGCAACCAAAGCGCGCCGAGCGCGGAGGTCTGCGGGAAGGGGAGGATGCGCGCCTGCTGCCCGGCGTGGCAGACGTTGGCGAGGAACTGGTAGTAGACGCTCGGGTAGCCATTCACCAGCTCCAGCGCGGCGTGGCGCTCGGGGAATTTCTGGCGTTGCCAGAACTCCAGCGCGCCCAGCCACGTATCGATACACAAGATGCGCGTCGGCAGCCCGAGCCGCTCCAGCTCGGCGGCCATGTGCAGGGCGGAGCCCCCCTTCCACGTGCCAACTTCCACCACCAGCTCGGGCCGAAGCCGCGCAAGCAGCTCACCAAAGACGGGAGATTGGCTCCCCCACCCGCTGGGGTCGTTCGGGTAGCGTTGGAAGTCAAACCCCTCATACGGTGAAACCGCGTGCAAGAGCGCCAGCGGGTCGCCCTCCGCCCGCTCGGTGGCCACTTCGAGAGGGAGCGCGGCAGGTTGCAGCTTCTTGATGCTGTAGCCCGCGCGGTAGAAGAGCGTTTTGAGGAGGCTGTGGAGGCTCATAATCAGAACCGGTGGATGACAGTGGGGCGCAGCCAACGCTGGTCGTCGGTCTCCGGGTAGTCGAGCGTGTAGTGCAGGCCCCGGCTTTCTTTGCGCAAGCGGGCACAATCCACAATCAGCGCGGCGACAGTGGCAAGGTTGCGCAGCTCCAGGAGGTCGGTGTTGACCTTGGAGTTCCAGTAATACTCCTGGATCTCCCGGTGCAGGTTGCGCAGGCGGCTGGCGGCGCGCAGGAGGCGTTTGTCGGTACGGACAATGCCGACGTAGTCCCACATCAACCGGCGAATCTCGTCCCAATTATGGTAGATGACGACGCGCTCGTCCACATCGTGCGCGTCGCCACTGCGCCACTCGGGCACCTCCAGCTCCACGGGGCAGGCGCCGTTGAGCGGGATGTCGCGCACCACGTGAGCCACCGCCCGGTGGGCGATGACGACGGCCTCCAGCAGCGAGTTGCTGGCGAGCCGATTGGCCCCATGCAGGCCGGTGCACGCCACTTCGCCCACGGCGTAAAGGCCGCGCAAGGAGGTGGCCCCATCTTCATCCGTACGCACGCCTCCACACTGGTAGTGCGCGGCGGGGACGACGGGGATCGGCTCACGGGAAATATCAATGCCCAAGCTCTGGCACTTTTCGTAAATGGTGGGGAAGCGCTCGCGGAGGAACTCCACCGGCTGGTGGGTGATGTCGAGGTAGACGCACGCCGCTCCGCTCTTTTTCATCTCGGCATCAATCGCGCGAGCCACGATGTCGCGCGGGGCGAGCGCGCCGAGCGGGTGGTACTTGGCCATGAACTCGCGCCCCTCGCCATCCACCAGCCGCCCGCCCTCGCCGCGCACAGCTTCCGAGATAAGGAACGAGCGCGCCGCCGGGTGGAAGAGGCAGGTCGGGTGGAATTGGATGAACTCCATGTTGGAGATCGCCGCGCCCGCGCGCCATGCCATCGCCACGCCATCTCCCGTGGCCACGGAGGGGTTGGTGGTATAGAGATAGACTTTGCCGCACCCCCCGGTGGCGAGGATGAGGCGGTCGGTGCGGAACGTCTCGACCACGCCGGTGGCTTCATCCAGCACGTAGACGCCCGCGCACCGGTCTTCGGTGGCGAAGCCAAGCTTGCCGGTGGTAATGAGGTCCACCGCCATGTGGTTCTCCAGCACGTCGATGCCCGGGGTCTGCGCGATCTCGTGCAGCAAGGCCCGCTCGATCTCGCGGCCCGTGGCATCCCGCGCGTGGAGGATGCGGCGTGTGGAGTGCCCGCCTTCCTGCGCAAGGTCGGGCGTTTGCTGGTCGCCATCAAACCGGACGCCGGTGTTGATCAGCTCGCGGATGCGCTCGGGCCCTTCGGTGACGATGGTGCGCACCACGGCTTCATCACACAGCCCGGCCCCGGCCACGAGGGTATCGCGCACGTGGAGGTCAAACGAATCCTCCCCGCTCATCACACACGCCACACCGCCTTGCGCGTGCGCGGTGTTCGACTCGGCGCGCGCCCGCTTGGTGACCACCGCCACCGTGCCATGCTTCGCCGCCTTGAGCGCATAGCTCAACCCCGCGATGCCGCTGCCAAGGACTACAAAATCGTACGTTTTCATGTTTGAAGGGGTAGCTCCCGGTTATCAATGAGCCGGGTGGAGCCGAAGAAGACAGCCAGCGCCAGCAAGACGCGCCGGGTGGCCCGGGTGGGGGCGGCAAGGGTGTGCGCATCGACCACGGCCACGTAGTCCATCCGCGCGAGTGGGGCGGTGGCAATGTGGCGCTCTACCGCGCGTCGCAAACGCAGTGGCCCGGCCCCGGCGCGCGCGAGCTTGCCCGCCAGCGCCAAAGCCTGCGGCAGCACCACGGCTTGCGAGCGCTCCTGCGCAGAGAGGTAGCGGTTGCGCGAGCTAAGGGCCACGCCGTCTGGCTCGCGCACCGTCTCCACGCCGACGATTTTGACTGGGAAATGAAGATCCCGCACCATGCGGCGGATAACGGCGAGCTGCTGCGCATCCTTGCGGCCAAAGACGGCAACCTCCGGCCCAAATAGGTGGAAGAGCTTGGCCACCACCGTGCAGACCCCCCGGAAGTGCCCCGGGCGCGAGGCCCCGCACAAGCCGGTGGAAAGCGCCGCCTCCTCCACCCACGTGGAGGCATCTGCCTCATAGAGCGCCCCGGGCTCGGGGGCAAAGAGGAGATCCACCCCCGCCTCGCGGCAGAGCGCGGCATCTGCCTGGAAAGGGCGCGGGTAGCGCGAGAGATCCTCCTTCGGGCCAAACTGTGTGGGGTTTACAAAGAGGGAAACCGCCACACTCCCCCCCGGCCCGGCCAGCTTGCGGGCCTTATGAATCAGAGCCAAGTGCCCGGCATGGAGCGCCCCCATGGTCGGCACCAGCACGAGCGGCCGGGGAGCCCGGCGCACAGCCCGCGCAAGGGAGGAGAGCGAACGGAGGATTTTCACGAAAGCTCCCACGCATAACAGGCCCCACCGGGTCTGCGCAAGAAGAACGCCCCCTCATTTCTTTAGAGGATGAACATGATTTTTTGGGCGATCAGAATCCCGTTAATCCTGTCTCCCCCCCGCCTGCTCTCGCTGGCGGTAGGCTTGGGGGGTGAGGCCCACGCGGGCGCGGAAGGTGCGGCAAAACGCGGCGGCGGTGCCAAACCCCGCTTCCACGGCGATTTGTTTGATCGGCCGCTGCGTAAGCGCCAGCCACTCGCGCGCGATACGAAGCCGCCGCTCCAACACAAATTGGTGGGGGGTAACTCCCAGCCGCTCGCGGAAGACCGCGTGCAGGTGCGCGAGCGACCACCCGGCCTCGCGCGCCACCTCCTCCACCGGGCACGGCCCGGCGGCGTGCGCCTCCAGCCACGCGATGGCCCGGCGCAGCGGTTCGGGCCACTCGGGGCTGCGCTGCCGCCCCCGGTGCGACTCATAGAGGAGCCGCCCATAGGCATAGTGCAGCAGCGTTTCCCGAGCGAGCCCGCCTTCCGCAAGGCCGTGGAGCAGCTCGCGGGAGAAGCGCTCCACCGCATCGGGCTCGGGCCACCAGCTAATGCGGTCTGCCCGGCGGCCACGTGCCCGCCCCACGCGAAAGGCGACGGCAAGGCACCGGTACGGGGCGGCCCAATCGCTCGCGCCGATGGTCTGGTCGCCCGCCACGTGCCAGATGAGCGCGCCCGCGCGCACCTCCACCCACGCGTCGCCACTGCGGACCCACCCGCGCCCGCCAGTCACCAGCTCCACGACTTCGCGCCCCGGGGGCAAGGCCCAGCGCCGGGGTGGGAGGCCGGGCGGCTGGCCGGGGTGGCAACCGGGTGGCTGCTGGTAGAAACTGACTCTCAGCAGCTCGCGCGGGGGCGGTGGGGCCGTGGCATCCGAGCTTTCGGCAATACTTCCGATATTTTGGATACCGTATGGATTTGCAGCGTTCAAAAACGTGGATTCTAATAGCTGTAACCTCACATTTCAACAATCCCATGCGCTTTACCCTCTCTCCCGATACCGCCCCTCACCTGCCCGGGTTGGCGGAGTTATTGCCTCTCTTCCCCGGGCGGTTTGGCCCGGAAGGCACGCCGCTTTCATTCCTCGCGGAGGCGGGAGCCCCCGGGTTCAAAGTGGAGCGCTCGCCCGAGGGCATCACGATCCGCCATGCCCGCCCGTGCGATGCGTACCGCGCGCTGGCGCATTTGCTGGCAGGGCTGCCGGATGGCGAGGCTGCTACCCCGTTCCACTCCGTGGGGGTAATGCTCGACCTCTCGCGCAACGCGGTGCTGCGCCCCGATGCGTTGGAACGGCTCTTCGCCCAACTCGCACTGATGGGTTTTAACTCCGTGCAGCTCTACATGGAGGATGTTTACGAGCTGCCGGGCGAGCCATTCTTCGGCTACGGGCGCGGGGCGTACTCGGCAGCGGAGCTGCGCCGGATCGACGATGCCGGGCACCGCCTGGGGATCGAGGTGATCCCGTGCATTCAAACGCTCGGGCATCTGGAGCAGATCCTTCAGTGGCCTGCCTACGCGGAGTTGCAGGACGTGCCGGGCGTGCTGCTGGTGGGCGAGGAGGGCACCTACCGGCTGGTGGAGAAGATGCTCGATACCGCAAGCGCCTGCTTCCGCACGCGGCGCATCCACGTCGGTATGGACGAAGCGCACGGCGTCGGCACCGGGCGCTACCGCGAGAAGCACGGGCAGGTACGCCCGTTTGACGTACTCAACACCCACCTCACGCGCGTCACAGCGCTCTGCGTGGAGCGCGGCCTGCGCCCGATGATCTGGAGCGACATGTACTTCCGCCTCGGCTCGAAGACCAACCACTACTACGACCTCGAAACCACCATCCCTCAAGAGGTAATCGACGGCATCTCCCCGGAGATCGAGATGGTCTACTGGGACTACTACCACACCGACACGGCGTTTTACGAAGAGTGGATCGACCGGCACCGCGCCATGGGCAAAGAGCCGTTGCTGGCCACCGGCGCGTGGACATGGGGCCGCCACTGGACGGCGCTGCCGCACGCCATTGCCACGAACGACGCCGCCCTGCAAGCCGCGCGCAAGAAGGGGCTTGGGGAGGTCTTTATCACCGCTTGGGGGGATGACGGGGCGGAGTTCCACCCGCAGTCGATGCTTCCGGCGCTTCTCTACTTTGCGGAGCTGGCATATACGGGCGAGGCCCCCCCGGAACGGCTGGAAGCACTCTACCAGACCCTCTATGGCAGCTCATTTGCGATAATGGCTCTCGCCTCCGGGCTCAACAACCCGTTTATCAGAGAAGGCGAGTCCTTCGGCTCCGCCAACTACGCCACTTGGCTGCTCTGGCACGACCCGGTCTTCAACTTCCGCGATGCTTCGTTGCCGGAGGCCGGGTGGTTTGGGCGCCTTGCGGAAGCGCTGGAACCCTCGGCCTGTGGGGATGAATCGCTCGCCTTCGCCCGCCTGCTGGCGCAGACGCTGGAGGGGAAAGTGCGCCTCCACCGCGAGGCGCGCCCTGCGGTGGAGCGGGGCGATGTGGCCGCCGTGCAAGCGCTTCTTTCCGAAGTGCTACCCGCCACATTAGGCCACGCCGAGGCGCTGTGGGAGGCACACCGCACCGTCTGGCATACCTGGAACAAACCGTTTGGCTGGGAGGTGGTGGAGCGCCGCTACGCGCAACTGGTGGCGCGGCTTCGTACGCTCGGGCTCATCCTCACCCGCTGGGTGGCCAACCCGGCAGAGCCGGTGGAGGAGTTTGGCTTCACGCTCCAGCCTGCTTCCGAAGGGGAGGAGGTGCCAACCCGGTTCTTCCGCTCCCCCAAAGTCATCACGGCGAGCTATATTAAATAGTCGGCCCGTTGAGGCAGATCTGCCCCTCGGGCCAGCGGGCTTTGGCGAGCGGGCGCACCAGCAAGGGGCTGCGAAACGGGTTCCACCAGCCAAAGAGGGCATTGGTGGCCCGCAGCCGGTTAAAGGCGCGCCGGTAGCCAAAAGGTTCGTAAAGCCGGGGCGCGCCGAAAAGGAACGCGAAGGGCACCCCTTCGCCCTCCAACCGGTGGTGGACGGCCTCCAGCAACGCCCGCGCCATCCCGCGCCCCCGGCGCTCCGGGGCCACGCAGACTTGGCCGATGCCCCCGGCCCGCAAGGGGCCTTCGTCCGTCAAAAGCAGGCGCTCGTAGAGGGCCACGTGGGCAAGCGCCTCGCCCTCTTCCATCAGCACCCAGCGCAAGTCGGGCGGCGCGCCAAGGTGCCGCCGCCAGCGGAACCCCAGCCGGTGCGGAAAGCAGCGGCTCAGGAGGCGGCGCAATGCCCGGTCTTCCCCGGGGGTGAGCGCCGCTTCTCTTCGGCATAGGAACCGGTTCGGGAGGAGAAGCGGGGGCATGGGGTCAATTTACACCCAAACCAACGGATCTGCACCCTCCCCCGGAGGTAGCCAGCCGTACTTTCGCAAAAGCGCGGCATACCGCGCCACGGCCTCGCGCTCGGGCGCGCCAAGGGTGTAGCGGATGTGGTGGGTAAGGTAGCGGTGGGCAAAACCTGCCGGGTGCCCTTCTTCACGCTCGGCGATCTGCGCCGCGGCGGCCACCCCGCGCCGCGCCATTTCGCGAAACGCGCCCGCCACCGCCCCGGGCTCCGGCACCTCGGGGCGCAAGAGCCAGACGGCGAAAACAAAGGGGAGGCCCGTGCGCTCCAGCCACGCGGCCCCGAGGTCGAGGTACTCCCACGCGGCTCCCTGCGCTTCGCGGAAAGCGATGGCCTGGTCGCCAATGAGGAGCCGGGCCACGCCCGGCTCGGCCTCATCTGCCTCTGCCACGTACTCGGGCTCCAGATGCTCCCACTCGGCCAGCAAGACGCGGCAGAGGTGCGCGGAGGTGCGCGAAGCGGGGTCGAGCACCACCTTGCGGATGGCGGGGAGCGGGCCACGATACGCCAGAAAAACGCTCCACACTGCCCCGTGTGAGGCAATGGCCACGCCATCCACCGCGCGCCCACCGGGCAGGCGCAACGCCTCAAAGAGGGGGATGAGCCCAACATCCAGCTCCCCCGCCGCGAGGTCGCGTGCGAGGTCTGCCGGGTGGCCAAGGCGCACCGGCCCGGTATAGGGAGCGATGAGCGGCCGGGCATTGAGGTAGCCGACACACCCGATCCGCAGAGGGCGCAAGGGGGCAAAGGCAGGGTCGGCGTCCATTTAATCCGCAGCCACCGGGGGCTGGATGCGCTCGTAATACGTGTTGCGCTGCATCGGCTCGCGCCCGGCTTCGCGGATGGCCCGCTCCAGCGCGGCCACCGTCTGCCCCTGCGGGGTGGTGGCCCCAGCCATGTGGAAGATTTTTTCCTCCGCAATGGTGCCGTGCAGGTCGTCCACACCGTAGTTGAGCGCCACTTGCGCCAGCGGCAGCCCGAGGCTCACCCAGTACGCGGTGATGTGGGCAAAATTATCGAGGTAAATGCGCGCGATGGCGAGGTTGCGCAGCTCTTCAAAGCCGCTGGCGGGTTTGATGTGGGCCATCTCCGTCGTCTCGGGGACGAAGGCAAACGGCACAAACCCGGTGAACCCGCCGGTCTCATCCTGCAAGGCGCGGAGCTGGCGGAGGTGGTCTACCCGGTGCGCGTGCGTTTCGATATGGCCGTAGAGCATGGTGCAGGTGGAGCGCCCCCCCATCTGGTGCCAGATGCGGTGGACTTCCTGCCACTCCTGCCCACTCTCCTTGCCTCGGCAGATGGCATCGCGCACACCGGGGTCAAACACTTCGGCACCGCCGCCCGTCAGCGAGCCGAGGCCCGCCTCGCGCAGGATCTCCAGCGTTTCGTGGATCGGTTTTTTAAACACCCGCTGCGCCAAATGGCGAATCTCGATCGCGGTAAAACATTTGAGGTGGAGCTGCGGATCAAGCGCGCGCAGGGAGCGCAGCAACTCCAGGTACCAATCTCCCTTCAACGTCGGGTGCAAGCCGCCGACCATGTGGATCTCGGTGATCCCCTTGGCCAGCTCTTCGCGCACGGCCTCCACGATCTGCGGGATCGCCATCTCGAAGGCGTGCGCATCCCGCTTGCGCGCGCCAAAGGCGCAGAACTGGCAGGAGAGGATGCAGAGGTTTGAGTAGTTGATGTACCGGTTAAGAATATAGGTGGCGACGTTTCCGTTTTTGCGCTCGCGAACGAGGTTGGCAATCGCGCCGATGGCATTGACCTCGGGGGAGGCGTAGAGGGTAAGGGCGTCGGCTTCGGAAATCCGCACACCAGCCGCCACCTTGTCGTAAATCGGCAGGAGCGGTTCGGGCAACAGGGCGCGTTTCATGGATGGCAACGGCAAGCTTAGGCGCGAGGGGGGCGGAAAGTCACCCCCCTTTTCGCGCCCGGGGGCGACATTCGGTTTGAGGATGGAGCGCAACGTGCTTCATTTGGCTCTGGCACCCGCCGTTTTTCTCCTCGATGCCAACCCTTCTCCCCCACCCCGGTCGTTCGTTACTCAAGTTCTTCGCCCTTGCGGCGGCGTACTTCGGCGCGGCCCGGCTGGGGCTTTTGCTGGCGCATTCGGAGCTGGCGATCACCCTCATCTGGCTGCCCACGGGCATCGCCATCGCCGGGCTCTACCGCTGGGGGGCGCGCTACTGGCCCGCGATTTTTCTCTCAGCGGCGTTGCTTCAGGAATACTCTTTTGACATCCGGTGGCCGCTGGCGGGGTTTCTCGTTACCGGGCAAACGCTCGGGCCACTGGCGACGGCGTGGCTTCTACGGCGGGCGGGCTTCCACCTCCAGTATGAACGCCGGTGCGATATCGCCCTCTTCTGCCTCTATACGGCACTGGGGATGCTCATCCCCTCCACCCTCGGCACCCTTTCGTTGCTCGGGGCGGGGCTGCTGGCTCCCGCCGGGCTTGGCGCGGCCTGGCTGACGTGGTGGCTGGGAGATTGGATGGGGGCGCTCGTCGCCAGCCCGATCCTCATCTCGCTTACGTGGGCCAGCTACGCCCGCCTGCGCCGGCGCACGGGGGAGGTCGCCATCTGGCTCCTGCTCCTCTGCTCTGCCGGCGCGATGATCTTCCTGCTCCCGCCGACGCTGGGGGTGGCGCACCAGGCGCTGGTCTTCGTGCCGCTGCTGCTCACCGTCTGGGCGGCGCTCCGCTTTGGAGTCACGGGGGCCTCCTTCGGCGTGCTTGCGCTCGCACTCACCGCGGCTTGGGGGACGGCGGCTGGCCTTGGCCCCTTCATCCTCCCCCGGCTTTACGACGGCGTCTTCCTCCTCTGGGCCTACCTGCTCACGGCCACCGTCTTCAACCTCATGATCACGGGGCTGGAGATCGGCCGCGCCGAGGCCGAGCACGAGCTGCTCGCCTCTCGCGAGCGGCTGGCCAGCGCCAATGAAGAGCTGCGCGAAGCCGCCACCCACGCCCGCGAGCTGGCGCTGGAGGCCGGGGCCGCCAACCGCGCGAAAGGAACGTTTCTGGCCAATATCAGCCACGAGATCCGCACGCCGCTCAACGGCATCCTCGGCATGTCGGGCCTCCTTCTTGGCACCCCGCTTTCTGCGGATCAACGGCGGCATGTGGAGTTGATCCACCAATGTGGCGAAAGCCTTTTGCGCCTCATCAGCGACATTCTCGTCCTTTCTCAAAGCGACTTGGGCAAGCTCCCCCTCGCCCCCGCGCCGTTTACCCTCGCCGAGACGCTGGAGCAGGCGCTCTCCCTCTTTGCCCTCCCCGCACGGGAGGGGAACCTTTCGCTGAAGTGGAACGTTGGCCCCGATGTGCCCCCCCGGCTCGTGGGGGATGCGCAGCGGCTGCGGCAGGTGCTGCTCAACCTCGTCCACAACGCCGTGAAGTTCACCCAAGAGGGGGGCGTCTGCGTCACCGTCTCGCGCGAGGAAGAAGCGGGGCCCGGCGTGCGGCTTCGCTTTGAAGTGGCCGACACGGGCACCGGCATCCCACCCGAGTGGCTGCCGCAACTTTTTGAGCCCTTTGTGCAGGTCGATAGCTCCACCTCGCGCCGCCACGGCGGCTCCGGGCTGGGGCTCGCCATCTCGCGCCAGCTCGCGGAGCTCATGGGCGGCACCATCGGCGTCGAAAGCCAGCCGGGCCGCGGCTCCACCTTCTGGTTTACGGCGGTCTTTGAGGAAGAATGAGCGAGCTTGCGCCGCCTGCCCACAAACGGCAGAGTCTCCCCCTCCCTGCCGCCATGCCTGCCTCTGCCCACTCTGCCCCGCCTCGACGGCGCGCCGTCATTACCGGGCTCGGGCCTGTCACCTGCGCGGGCATTGGCAAAACGGCACTTTGGGAGAGTGTGCTCGCGGGGCGCGGCGGCATCGGCCCGCTCACGCGGTTTGAGGGGGGTGCCGTCCATGCCCGGTGCGCGGGGGAGATCGCCGGGTGGGCCCCCTCCCACTGGCTGCCGCCGCACCGGCTCAAGCGGCTGGACCGCTACTCCCAGTTTGCCGTCGTCTCCGCGCTGCTGGCTTTGGAAGATGCGGGGCTGCCATGGTCTCGCGCAAAGCCGCAGGCCCGGGTGGGCGTTTCGTTTGGCACGGCGCTCGGAGGCATTGCCGATGCCGAAGCCGAGCACGCCCGGTTTTTAAAGAACAAGCCGGTCCACCCGATGCTGGCGCTTCAGATTTTTGGCGGGGCGGCGCACTCCAATATTGCCATCGAGTGCGGCTTCCGTGGGTATGGGACGACAAACTCCAACTCGTGCGCCAGCGGCGTCATCGCCATGGGCGAGGCGCTGCGCTGCATCCGCGACGGCGTGCTCGATGTCGTCGTGGCCGGGGCGGCGGAAGCTCCGCTAAGCCCGCTCACCTTTGGCGCGTTTGACCAGATCAAGACCATGAGCCGCTGGCAGGGCGAGCCGCACCTCGGCTGCCGCCCCTTTGACGCCTCGCGCGACGGCTTCGTCATGGGCGAAGGAGCCGCCAGCGTGGTGGTCGAGGAGTACGGCCACGCCGTGCGCCGTGGGGCGACCATCTATGCCGAGCTGACCGGCTACGCCCTCAACAACGAGGCATACCATATGACGACGCCGCTACCGGGCGGCGAAGTCGTCTCCGCCTGCATGCGCGCGGCGCTGGCCGATGCGCGCACCCCCCCCGAGGCGGTGGGCTACATCAACGCCCACGCCAGCTCCACGCAGCTCAATGATGCGAATGAGACGGCGTGCATCAAAGAAGTCTTCGGGGCCCACGCCCGGGAGCTGGCGGTCAGCGGCACCAAGCCCTTTACCGCGCACCCGCTCGGAGCCACGGGGGCAATGGAGACGGTGCTCTGCGCGCTGGCGCTCCACCACGGCTACCTCCCCCCCACGCTGCACCACCAGACGCCCGACCCGGCTTGCGACCTCGATATCGTGCCCAACACCGGGCGGGCCCGCCCGCTCCAGTGTGTGATGAACAACGCCTTCGGCTTCGGCGGGATCAACGCCGTGACGGTGCTGGCCAAAGGGTAGCTTCCCCGCGAGCGTCGCTTGGCGAGTTGTAGGCCGTCTCGGTGAGACGGCGCTCCAACCCCACGGCGTCTCACAGAGACGCCCTACAATTCATCCGTCGAACGTCGCGGGTTATCCCTTAAACCGCCTTGTCGCCCGTTTCTTCGGTGCGGATGCGGATCGCCTCTTCGATCTCGGAGATGAAGAGCTTGCCGTCACCGATCTTGCCGGTCTTGGCGGCGTTGATGATCGCTTTGGAGGCCTCCTCCACCAGCGAATCGACGAGCACCACCTCCAGCTTGATCTTGGGCAGAAAATCGACGGTGTACTCACTGCCACGGTAAATCTCAGTGTGCCCCTTTTGGCGGCCAAACCCTTTGACTTCCGTAACGGTCATCCCCTCAATCCCCAGCTCGGCGAGGGCTTCCTTCACCTCTTCAAGTTTGAAGGGTTTGATGATGGCTTCAATTTTCTTCATTTAAGAATGTAAGTTTGGTTGGCTTGTTTTTAGAGGTTATACCCTTCTTCGCCGTGTTCGGCCAGATCGAGCCCGGCATTTTCCACCTCCGGCGTGGCTCGCAACGCCATAAAAGCCTTTAGGGCATAGGCGATCATAGTTGTCCCTAGGACGGCGAGCAGAATCGTCAGCCCGATGGCCTTGAGCTGCTCGACCCAAAGGGTACTGCCAACCACGCCGCTGAGGTTGGCCCCGAGGTTCGGGTTGGCCTCGGCGGTGGCCAGGAACCCGGTAAGCAGCGCCCCCACCGTACCGCCCACGGCGTGGATGCCGAAGGTATCGAGCGCGTCGTCATACCCGATCCACCGCTTGAGGTACATGACAGCAAAGAACGGCGCACACCCCCCGGCCAAACCGAGCAGCACGGCTCCATTGGCCGTTACAAACCCCGCCGCAGGAGTAATGGTGACGAGCCCGCCCACCGCGCCGGAGCAAAAGCCGAGCACGCTCGCCTTGCCGCGTACGATAAACTCCAGCGCGCCCCAGGTAGCAATGCCCACGCCGGTGGCAAGCGTGGTCGTCAAGAACGCATTGGCTGCGATGCCGTCGGACCCCACGGCGCTCCCGGCATTAAACCCATACCAGCCGACCCAGAGCATCCCCGTACCGACCATACAGAGCACGAGGTTGTGCGGGGCGAAGTGCTCGCGCCCGGCCCCGGCCCGCTTGCCGAGGATGATGCAGAGCACCAGCGCGCTCCACCCCGAAGACATGTGCACCACCGTGCCGCCGGCAAAGTCGATGGCGCGAATGGCGGCCTTGGGGTTCCAGAGGCCGTTCATCAACCCGTCGCCCCCCCAGATCATGTGCGCAAGCGGGAAGTAGATGACAAACATCCAGAGCACCGTAAAGGCGAGCACGGCGGTAAAACGCATCCGCTCGGCCACCGCGCCGATGATGAGCGCGGGGGTAATGATGGCAAACATCATCTGAAACGTGGCAAAAACGTTCTGCGAAACCCACGGCGAGAGCGCCACGTTGGGCGCGGAGGTGACGCCGTTTAGAAAGAAATGCGCCGCGCCCCCGAGGTACGGCGTGTTATCCGAAAAGACGAGTGAGTAGCCGACCGCCCACCAGAGGATGATGACCAGCCCCGTAATGCCGAGGCACTGCCCCAAGATGGAGAGGACGTTCTTGCGCCGCACCAGCCCGCCGTAAAAGAGGGCCAGCCCCGGCAGCGTCATGAAAAGGACGAGGGCGGCGCAAGTCATCAGCCACGCATTATGGCCGGGCCCGGGGATGCCGGTGACGTTGCCTCCCTCCGGGGCGGTGTTATGCAAGTAGGCTTCCAGCCCGGCCACGCGCTCTTCCAGCGTTGGCTGGGCAAGCGCGGTGGAGGCAAAGGTGAGCAGGATGGCGGCAACCCCCGCCAAAACGATTCGCAACAAGGTGGATCTCATCGGCGCGCCCCTTTAGCACCTGCCGTGCCAACCACCCCGCGCCTCTGGAGGCGGCCACCGACCCTCTCCCCAAGTGGCTAAAAACCGCCACCTTGCTGCCGTTTTCTGGCCAGTACGGGCTCAATTTCGCCCAGCGGCAGGCAGTTGATCACGTCCGCCCGCGTGAGCCACCCTTTGCGTGCCTGGGCGACGCCAAACCAGAGGTCGCTCAAGCCCCCGGTCTCGTGCGCATCGGGGTTGATGGCACAGCGCACCCCTTTCTCCTTGGCGAGTGGCCACCAGCGCCAGTCGAGATCGAGCCGCCATGGGTTCGCATTCAGCTCAAGGATCGTCCCCGTCTGCGCCGCCGCGTCGATGACGGCGGGGAGATCGACCGCGTACCCTTTGCGCTCCAGCAGGAGCCGCCCCGTCGGGTGCCCCAGCACGGTGACGTGGGGGTTCGAGATGGCGCGAATGATCCGCTGCGTCATCTCCGCTTCGGGGAGGTTGAAGACGTTGTGCACGCTGGCGACCACGTAGTCGAGCTGGGCGAGCACTTCGTCGGGAAAGTCGAGCGTGCCATCCTTGAGGATGTCGCACTCCACCCCGGCAAAGAGGCGGAAGCCGTCGAACGTTTTATTGAGCTCACGAATGGCGGCCACTTGCTCCAGAAGGCGCTCGGCGCTCAACCCATGGGCCTGGAAGGAGCTTTTGGAGTGGTCGGCAATGCCGAGGTATTGCAGCCCCAGCTCCTGCGCGGCGGCGGCCATCTCCTCCAGCGTGCTGCGGCCATCGCTGGCGGTGGTGTGGTTGTGCAGGGTGCCGCGCAGGTTGGCCAGCTCCACGAGCCGGGGGAGCGTGCCCGCCTCCGCAGCGGCCAGCTCGCCGAGGTTTTCGCGCAGCTCGGGCTCCACATAGTCGTAGCCGAGGGCGCGGTAAAGCTCGCGCTCATCCCGCACGGGCGGGGGCTGCGGCCCGCCTTCCTTGGCAGGGGCGAGCCGGTATTCATTGAGCGTCCACCCATGCTGGAGGGCCCGGCTGCGCAGGGCGATATTGTGCTCCTTGCTGCCGGTAAAGTAAGTGAGGGCAAACGGGTACTCGGCGTTGGAGACGACCCGCAAATCTGCCTGCAACCCGCCCTTGAGCCGTACGGAAGACTTCGTGGCCCCGTGGGCGAGCACGCTTTCCACCTCCGGGTAAGTGGTGAAGAACGACATCACCGCCTCGGGGTTGGCGGAGGCGACGAGAAAATCGAGATCGTGCACCACCTCCTTGCGCCGCCGGTAGCTCCCCGCCACGGCGGCTTGCAAGACATCCGGGTGCTCGCGCAGCGCTGCAAAAAGCGGCTCGGCGGCGTGCGCGGCATCCCCCAGGCGGAAGAACCCTTCGTGGCTGCGCCGCTGGGCGATGGCCTCCACCAGGTTGGCCGCCGTCTTCGCGCCGAAGCCGGGGAGCCCAGCCACGCGGCCATCGGCACACGCGGCCTCCAGCTCGGCGAGCGAGCCGATGCCGAGCGCCTCGTACAAGGCGCGGATCTTCTTGGCCCCAAGGCCCGAGATGCCAAACAGCTCGAACAACCCGGGGGGAAACCCGGCTTTAAGCTCCTCGTAGTAGGGTAGGTGGCCCGTGGTGATCAGCTCCGTGAGCTTCTCTGCAATGGCCTTGCCGATGCCGGGAATCTCGGAGAGCCCCCCTTCGCGCGCGACGGCCTCAAGGCTCCCCGCATACGTCTCCACCGCGCGGGCGGCATTCTGGTAAGCGCGGACTTTGAAGAGATTCTCCCCGCGAAGCTCCAGCAGCCGGGCCACGCCTTCGAGCGTTTCGACGAGATCGTCTTTGGATGGGGTGCTCATGATTTGGGCCAGCCATTCTAGGGCCTCTGGCCAACGAAGCCAAACTCTCCTTTTTTCTCGCGAAAATGCCCCTTCCGACATCAGAATCTTGTCCCGACAATGCACTTAGCCTCCCCTCTCCGCCAAATCGCCCTCGCCAGCTTGGCGTGCCTTGCCCTTGCCACCCCCGCCCGCGCCATTGTCGATGGCTACTACAATATTGACGAAGGGGGCTTCGAGTCGCTTCGCGTTACCAACGAAACCATCGGAGCCATCCCTTTCTACAACGAAGGCATCTACGGCCAGCGCACCATCATAGCCAACGTAGAGGCCGGGCACATCTGGGGTGGGCACGAAGCGTTTGACCGCTCGGCCTTCCTCTACCTCCCGGATTCCCCCGCCCTCTCCATCCACGGCACGGCTATCGTGGGAGACGACGCCGCCTTGGGCGAGCTGGATACCCACGCCACCATGGTCGCCGGGGCGATGGCCGGTACCGGCTACCTGCCAGACCAGGATGCGTTCTCCGTCTTCAATATGGGGATCTCCCCGCTGGCCACGCTCTGGTCGGGAGCTATCGCCACCTCCTTTTACATCCCCCAAGGGGAGGAAGATGCCCACCTGCGCGGCTCCTTCTCCACGAGCTACGGTGCGTTTTTGCAGCCGTACAAGACCTTCTTCAACGGAACGCTCGGGCAAAAGGCCGATGTGATCAACAGCAGTTGGGGCTTTGAAGATCGCAGCGGCACCGACCTGTTTACCCGCACGGTCGACGGGCTCGCCCGACAGAACACCAGCGTCACCCTCGTCGTCGCAGCGGGCAACAGCGGAGAAGGGAGCGTCAATGGCGTCGGCAGCGGGTACAACGCGATCTCCGTCGGCTCCATCTCCGGCGAGCGCGGCTCACACGGGCTCTTTGAGCCCTCCGACTTTTCCTCCCACGGCCCGGCCGATTTTTACAACCCGCAGACGGACGAAACGCTCGCCAACGTGCGTGCCACCGTGCACCTCGCCGCACCGGGGGAAGACTACGCGCTCCCCGCCTACCTCGGGGCCACCGGCAGCTATGCCGACCGCGAAGAGCCCGACCCCCTGCCCAACGACCGGCACTACCTCAACGTCGCCGGCACCAGCTTCGCCGCGCCGGTGGTGGCGGGGGCCGTCTCGCTGCTCAAAGACCTCTCCTACTCCGGCACCCACGCCGGAGTGGCCACCGAGGTGGCGAGAGATACGCGCGTCATCCGCTCCGTCCTTATGGCCGGGGCCGAGCGCACGGCCAATTGGGATAACGGGCAGCGGCTGGTAGAGGGCGTCATCTCCACCACCCAATCGCTCGACTACCGCACCGGCGCGGGCGCGCTCGACCTTGCCGCTGCCAACGCCATCTACCGCGGCGGCACCACCGACATTGCCGGGCTCGGCGGTGGGGCTATCGCCACCCACGGGTGGGATTTCGGGAGCGTCGCCGAAGGGGTGGACAACGACTACCTCTTTACCAACCCGTTTGAGGAAGCCTTCATCCTCACCGTTTCGCTCAACTGGTTTATCGACCGCGCGTTTGATAACGAGCTCAACCTCGCCAGCGATGTCTCGTTTGTGAACCTTGATCTGGAGGTCTGGTCTGTCTCCGAAGGGGTCTTGCTGGAGAAGGTCGCGCAGTCGTATAGCGAGTACAATAACTCAGAGTTTCTCCGCATCACCCTCGCTGCAGCGGGGCACTACGCGCTGCGCATCACCTTTACCGACGTTATTTTCGACCTCTCCGGCGTGCCCCCCACCGCCGCCGAGTACGCACTAGCGTGGCGGGCCGAAGCCGTGCCTGAGCCGGGGAGCGTGCTCCTCATCGGCCTCGGTGCGGCTGGCTGGCTTGCGCTCCGGCGCTACCGGGGCAAGAAGGCTTGAATTCCTCCTCCGATTTAGACCACCCCACCCCGTACCTTCACACGTTATGCCCCCCTCTTTCTGCGCTCTGTTTCGCTCCGTGGCCCTTCCCGGGCTGGCTCTCCTTTCCCTCACCACCGCCCATGCGGTGACGGATGGCTACTACCACTCCGGTGCCTACGAGTCGCTCCGCTTTACCAACGCCACCGTCGGCGCCACCGCCCTTTATGCCGAAGGCTTCTACGGGCAGCGCACCGTCATCGCTAATGTGGAAGCCGGGCACGTCTGGGGCGGCCACGAAGTGTTTGACCGCAGCAACCTCCCCTTCCTCGCTCCCGCGCCTTCGCTGCGCATCCATGGCACCGAGCTGATCGGGGGCACCCCGGCATTGGGGCAGGATAGCGACCACGCCACCATGGTCGCCGCCGTCCTCGCGGGCTCCGGCTACCGGCCCGATACCGACGACTACGACCCCAAGCAAATGGGTATCGCCCCGCAGGCCGAGCTATGGTCTGGCGCGATCGCCACGAGCTTCAACGCCGGTGGCCGCTTCTCCTTGACCGCGGGCTCCTTCCTCAAGCCGTATAAAGCCTTCTTCAACGGCGTGGAAGGGCGCAAGGCCGATGTCATCAACAGCAGCATCGGCTTCACCGACCGTGCGGGCACCGGCTTCACCACCATGATCGTGGATGCCCTCTCCCGCCAGAACCGGACGGTGGCGCTCGTCATGTCTTCGGGGAACGCCGGGCCCGGCACCGCCAATGGCATGGCCACGGGCTACAACGTCATCTCCGTCGGCTCCGTCTCCGGCGAGCGGCTGCCCAATGGCCGCTTCGCCCTTTCCGACTTTTCCTCTTACGACGCGGCAGATTTCTTCAACCCCGAGACCGAAGAGACGATCGCGCACGCGCGCGCCAACATCCACCTCGTCGCCCCGGGGGAGAACTTCACCCTCCCCCTCTACCAAGGAGCCACCGGCGGCAACCCCGGCCCCGCCCCCGACCCGCTGCCGACCGACAGCTACGAAGAGAATATCGACGGCACCAGCTTCGCCGCACCCACGGTGGCCGGGTCCATCGCGCTGCTCAAAGACATCTCTTACTCCAACACCGTCGCGGGGTTGAATACCGAGAACGCGCGGGATACCCGCGTCATCCGCTCCGTCCTCATGGCGGGGGCCGAGGCCACCGAAGGGTGGAACAACGGGCAGCAGCTCGTCGGCGGCATCCTCTCCACCTCCCAGGGGTTGGACTATAGCACTGGCGCGGGCGCGCTCGACGTTGCCGCCTCCGCCGCCGTCTACCGGGAGGGGACGGTCGATGTCGCCGGCAGCGGCGGCGGCTCCATCGCCCACACCGGGTGGGACTTTGGGAGTGTGGCCAATGGCGGAGCCAACGACTACGTTTTCGAAAACCCGTTTGCAGAAAGCATCACCCTCACCGTTTCGCTCAACTGGTTTATCGGCCGTGTGTTTGACGACGAATCAAACGGCTACGACGACGGGGCATTTGTGGACCTCAACCTCGAAGTCTGGTCGCTCGCCGAGGGGGCGTTTATGGAGCAGATTGCCAGCTCCCACAGCCCGTACAACACCTCGGAGTTCCTCCGCTTCAACCTCGCGGCCGGTGGGGAGTATGGGCTGCGCGTCACCTTCGCGGGGGTGGTCTACAACCTCGATGATGACCCCATCGTTGCCGAAGAGTACGGTCTCGCCTGGCGCGTGGAGCCGGTGCCCGAGCCGGGCAGTGTCCTCCTCATCCTGCTGGGTGCGGCGGGTGGAATCGCCCTGGCCCGCCGCCGCCGCAATGCTGCCTGATTTTTCCCATGCGCTCTCTCCAACTTCTCCGCACGCTTGCGTTTGCGAGCCTCGCCACGTTCCCCCTCTGCCCCGCACACGCCATTGTTGATGGCCTGTACGACCCGGGGAGCGGCACCTTCGAGTCGCGCCGCTTCACCAACGCCACCATCGGCGCCACCGCCCTTTATGCCGAAGGGTTTTATGGCGAGCGCACCGTCATCGCCAACGTCGAAGGCGGGCATGTATGGGGCGGCCACGAGATCTTTGACCGCAGCGCCTTCCCCCACCTGCCGCCAGCGCCTTCGCTCAAAGTCGACGGCACCGAGATCCCTGGAGACACCCCCGCTCTGGGCTCTTACGAAACCCACGCCACCATGGTGGGCGGCGTCCTCGTCGGCGGGGGCTACAACGCGGGGAGCGGCACGTGGGATGAACAGCGGATGGGCATCGCGCCGAAGGCCGAGCTATGGTCTGGCGCCATGGGAACGGAGTTCTTCCCCAACGGCACTTTCGACCTTTCCCTGGGCTCCTTCCTCAAGCCGTACAAAGCCTTCTTCAACGGTGTGGAAGGGCGCAAGGCCGATGTCATCAACAGCAGCATCGGCTTTGAAGACCGGGCAGGAACGACGGATGGCACGATGATTGTCGATGCCCTCTCGCGGCAGAACCGCACCGTCGCGCTCGTCATGTCGGCGGGCAACCAGGGGGCGGGGAGCGTCAACGGCATGGCCAGCGGCTACAACGTCCTCTCCATCGGCTCTGTCGGCGGCGAGCGCCTGCCCAATGGCCAGTTTACCCCTTCCGGCTTTTCCTCCCACGGCCCGGCAGATTTCTATAACCCCGAGACGGATCAAACGCTCACCGGGGTACGCGCCACCGTCCACCTTGCCGCGCCGGGGGAGCGCCTCGTCGTCGCCACCTACCCACCCGCGGGCACCCCCGAGCCGCTACCGACCGATGGGTACCGCCATAATACCAATGGCACCAGCTTCTCCGCCCCGATCGTAGCGGGGGCAGTGGCGTTGCTCAAAGACATCGCCTATTCCGACACCGTTCCCGGGCTCAATACCGAAGACGCGCGGGATACCCGCGTCATCCGCTCCGTCCTCATGGCAGGCACCGAACGCACCGACGGGTGGGACAATGGGCAGCGCCTCGTGGGAGGCATCCTCTCCACCACCCAATCGCTCGACTACCGTACCGGCGCGGGCGCGCTCGACCTTGTCGCCTCCACCGCCATCTACCGCGAAGGCACGGTCGATGTGGCCGGGCTCGGCGGCGGCAGCATCGCCACCCACGGGTGGGATTTCGGGAGCGTCGCCCTTGGGGTGGATAACGACTACCTCTTCACCAACCCGTTTGAAGAAGCCTTTACCCTCACCGTCTCGCTCAACTGGTTTATCGACCGCACTTTCGACAACGATACCAACGCCTACGCCGAGCGCTCATTCGCCAATCTCGACCTCGAAGTCTGGTCGCTCTCCGAAGGGGCATTTCTGGAAAAAATCGCCCAGTCGCACAGCGAATACAACAGCTCCGAGTTTCTCCGCATCACCCTCGCCGCCGCCGGGGAGTACGCCTTGCGCGTCACCTTCGCGGGGGTAGTCTTTGACCTTGGGGAGACCCCGCTCTCTTCGGCAGAGTATGGGCTCGCTTGGCGTGCGGAGCCAGTGCCGGAGCCCGGGAGCGTGCTCCTGATCCTTCTTGGCGTAGCGGGCGGCATCGCCCTTGGCCGCAGCAGGGGCTCAATCCTCCGTCAGTAGGCTCACGACTCCGCCAGCGCGCGGCGCACCTCCCAGTCGCACCCGGCCAGTAGTGCCTCGGCTTCGCCGCGCTCCACCCCGCGCACAGCGCTCACCAGCCGCACCGCGCGGTCGCGCAGCTTGGCGTTGGAGACGCGCACCCCGGCCATCAGGTTGCCCTGCACGCGCCCAAGGCGGATCATGGCCCCGGTGGAGAGGAGGTTCAGCGCACACTTGGTTGCGGTGCCTGCTTTAAGCCGCGTGGAGCCGGTGAGCAGCTCCGGCCCCGTCGCAAGGTCGACCTCCACCTCCCACGCTGTCTCGCGGCGGCGCGCGGGGTTGCAAGTCATCAGCATCGTCCGCGCGCCCAGCAGCCGCGCCTGCCGCAGCGCGCCGAGCACAAAAGGGGTGCGCCCGCTCGCCGTAAGGCCGCACACCACATCGCCCGGGCGCACGCCCCGCTCCACCACGGCCAAGGCCCCGGCTTGCGGTTCATCCTCAGCCCCCTCCACGGAGCGATAGAGCGCGCTCACCCCACCCGCCATGATCGCCTGCACCCGCTCGGGGCTCTCGCCAAAGGTGGGGGGGATCTCGCTCGCATCGAGCACACCGAGCCGCCCGCTCGTGCCCGCACCCACGTAGAAGAGGCGGCCCCCGTGGCGGAGCGCGTCGGCCACCAGCTCGATCCCCGCGATGAGCGGCTCGCGCGCCGTCTCCAGCGCTTCGCGCACGCGGTCTTCCTCGGCGATAAAGAGGTCCACCACCTCGGGGGTGCTCATCACCTCAAGGCGGGAGGAGCGCGGGTTGGCCTGCTCTGTCCACGCATTGGCCAGCTCTTCAAGATCGACTTCGGGCGGCTCTGCCGTTTGCGGCTGCGGCCACTCCTGCGCGGCAAGCCAAAGCGCCCCGGCCGCCCCCGACTCCGTACACAACGCCACATTCGCCTCGGGAAGCGCCGCGTGGAGGCGCTCCGCAAACCGGGCCGCGTACGCCGGGTACGCCACAAAAAGCCCCCCTTGCAGCCTCACTTCCGGCGCAGCCAACCCGAGCCGCCCGGCCACAGCCGCAGCACCATCGGCCAGCAAATGCGCCCCGGCATCCACCACGGCTGCCAGCTCTTCATCCCCCGCAGCCGCTGCTTCGAAGACGACCGGCGCGAGCTGCGCCACCTCCATCTTCCCCGCCTCCTGCACCCAGCCGACCAGCTCATCGAGCTGGTTGAGCCCCAGCCGTGCGAGCATTTTCTCCGCCGGGGGGGCGATGCGGCGGGTAAGATCATAGCGCCAGAGCACCTTGCGCAGCGCCTGCATGGCGATGTCGTAGCCGCTCCCTTTATCCCCCAAAAGCTGGCCCCAGCCCCCGGCCTTTTCATAGCGCCCTTGCGGACCCCCTACCCGGCCCGTGATCGCCGAGCCGGTGCCCGCGATCACCGCCACACCATCACCCTCGCGGAACGCGGCCGCAAAGCCGGATTCGCGGTCGCTCCCCACCATGCGGTGCGCCTGCGGCCAGATGCCCGCCACCAAATCGGCGAGGCGGCTGCGGTCGGCCTGCGTCACACACCCGGCCAGAAAGATCCCCACATGCGTGGCCTCGCGGGGGAGGGTGCGTAGCATCGCCTCCAGCCGCTCGTCGCTCACCAGGCGCAGGTTGCTCCCTGGCAACCGCCCGGAGCGCTCATCCCCTTCGGGCCCTGAGTAGATCCACTCCGTCTTGGTGCCGCCGCCTTCGATCCCAAGCATCCGTTTCATATCTCCGCAATCTCCACTCAAAAGGGGCCGTCTGCAAGGGGCGGGCGTTGCCGCGCCCGGCCTACCCTCGGTTGAGCAGGCTGCCGAGCCCAAACCCCAACGCCACCGCCGCAAGGCACCCCACCACGCTGACCAGCACATTGCCCCCCGCCGCCCATGGCTCGCCCCGCCGCCAAAGCTCCAGGGTTTGCAGGCTGAAGGAGGAAAACGTCGTATACCCGCCGCAGATACCGATGGCCGCAAACTGCCAGAACGGCAGCGAAACCTCCCACCGCCCCCCCGGGCCACAAAGCGCGGCAAAAACGCCGATCACCAGCGAGCCGCTAAGGTTTACCACCAACGTGCCGTAGGGAAATGCAGGCCCAAGCCGGTGGAAGAGCCACACCGAGACGCCATGCCGCGCCACGCTACCCAGCGCCCCGCCAAGGGCGATTCCGAGGGCTTCAGTTCCTTTCATACCGGGGAAAAAGAAAACAGCCCGCCGCCGCATCGAGGCGGGCGGCGGGCCGGAAGAAGGAAAAGCGGGGGTTAGAGAACCTCGAAGATCCCCTCCACCTCCACGGTGAAGTTGAAGGGAAGCGTCGCAAACCCAAGGGCCGAACGGGCGTGGTGGCCCGCGCCGCCTTTACCGAAGATCTCGTGGACGGTATCGCTCGCGCCGTTGATGACCTTCGAGCAATCATTAAAGTCCGGCGTGGCATTCACACAGCCGAGCAGACGGACGACGCGGATGTTATTGAGCGTGCCGTTCTCCACCCATACGGAGTTGAGCAAGTCGAGCACGGCCTCCTTCGCTGCCTCGTACCCTTCGTCAGCGGTGAAGTCGCTGCCGCACTTGCCGACCTTCTTGCTCACGTGGCCGGAAGCAAAGAGGAGGTTGCCCACGCGGGCGCATTTGTCGAGGTAGGTGGGGGTTTCGGGCTTCTGGAAGGCGACGCCGAGGGCTTTGGCTTTTTCGTCAGGTGTACTCATACGTGGCTGAAATGAAAAAGGGGCGCGGCCCGCTTGTCGATTTCTTTCATTGCGCATCAAACCAGCTCTCTGCCAATTCATCCTGCGTGTGCAGTCCGATGTGCCCATCCATAAACAGAAAGCAGGCACGGTTCCCCCCCTTTGAGTAGATGATCGGTGTTACCCCTCCTTTAGTCTCCGCCCAGTTCCATTGGGTGCCACCCGGCGACACGGGCTCAGTACTCCCTTTGTTGTAAACCTTCCCATGGACCAACTGAGCCTTGACCCGGTTCTCCCTCCCCCCCTCGGCAACCATTACGGTGCCCGAAGGGCGCGCGACTTCTGCGCGAGTCCGTCCGCAAAGGGTTATGTTAAGGGCGTAGTCAAAATAATCGTTTACCCAGTCATCCGGGCCGCGCCCCTCCTTCTCCTTTTCACCGATGAGAGGGCAATCCATCACGCTTCCCTTTGCGCTTGGCTCATTAGGTGTGGCGTAGCGTTGCCATTGGGCTCGAACCCCAAGGTACGGGCCACCAAAGAAGGATGACTTGGCGAAGCTGCCATCATACCAGCGCGTAGTACCGACATTAACGTAGGGAAAGCTCCCCTGGTCATCCATATATCGATGCAGCGCCAGACCGATTTGCCGCAGGTTCTGGGTACACCGAACCTGCCCCGAACGCTTACGGGCCACCCCGATAACGGGAAGCGCCAGCACCGCCAGCACCCCCACGATCAGCATCGCGACTAATAGCTCCATCGCGCTGGCCCCCACTCGAAAGCGCACCCTTTCTTGCCGCGAATCGAAAAAGGTGGGGGATCTCATAGCGTTACCGAAACTGGAAGGCGTAAAGGTCTGCATCCCGCAGCCGAAAGCGAATCCTCACGGGCTTCCCAGCAAAAGAGGCGAGGTCAGCCTGCTTCTTCCACTGGACCCGGCGATCCAAGTCATCCCCCAGCAGGCGCACCCCTTCCCCCATGGCAAACCCGGGGAGCGGCCACCCGTATTCATCCTGAAGCTCTACCTCCAGATACCCGCCAACAGAGGCGGAAAAGTTGATCCATAGGTTTTGCCCTTCAAAAATGAGGGATTTGGTCTGCAACTCCCCTTCATCTCCCCCGGCGTGCGCGGAGACAAACCCGTCCATCCGTAACGTATGCCTGCGGCAAAGATTCGGCTGTCCTTCGCGGCGAGCCCCCTCGGTAATGTAGAAGGAAAGCTCCTCAGGCCCGCCTTCCACACCGGATGGTGTCGTTACCAGCCCCCATGCGGGGAAGTTATCCGCGTAGAACCAGTTATTACAGGTCCGCAACCCAGGGCGGATAAAGGCCTCGCCCCAGCGGTGAAAGTGGAGCCCATCCCGGCTCGACATAAAGAGCGCGTCTGTAAGCGCTGTCCCCACACGCTCGCCCCCTTCACCCGTGGGGTCCACCTTATCCGGGGCCGCACCGTTATTCACAATCAGCGCCACCCGCCGCTCCCGTTCGGGCAAGGCAGCGACCGCTTGGTCCCACGCCATACGCAGGTATCGGACCGGAAAGCCGATAAATAAGTGAGGCGCACGGAAATACGGCTGCACGTTATTGGTATAAAGCTGCTCTGGCCGCGCCCCAGGGTAGCGAAGCCGTTGCGGCTCGCTCCAATGAATAAAGTCTCGCGAAGTCGCCGTAAGAATGTCGCGGAAATCCTGCTGCGGCCCCTCATAGTAGTACTCCCTCCGATAGAGGCGATATTCCTGCCGCTCGCCATCCCAAAAGGCGAGGTTCTGGGTATCGAAGTTGCCCCGCCCGGGGCCACCGGTCATCACCGGTTTATCCCCAATGGTTGACCAATGAATGCCATCGGGCGAGCTGAGCGTAAAAAGGCCGTTGTATCCGAGTGCCTTCTTGGACTTTGGGCCCGCTTCCGCCACCGCCTTGTAGCGTTGCTGCGGTGGGCACGCGGGGTTGGTATCCACAAAGGGAGAAAACCCACTTACTCCAAAACGGGTCTTCCCGTCTTCCATCCAGACGATCGAGTTCTCCGTACTCCCCCCTTGCTCGAAGAGCTGCAAACAGGGGCGCTGCCAATGGAGCCCGTCGCGACTCGTCGCTAGACAAATCCGTTCATCTCCGTTCGCAACGACTGGCCCCTTCACCCGCTTGCGGTCGAGCAGGGCATAGTACATCCGGTACTCTTCTCCATCGCGCAAAATAGTCATGTACCGATAGGTATGGCCCGATCCGTCGGCCACTCCCTCCACGACTTCGCGCGCCACGGGGTGGTGCAGGCGGTAGGAAATGTCGCCGCTCAAACGGTCTACGAGATACCTATCCACCAACAACTCCCGTCGAGATCCGATGGAGATCACGGCAGTCTCGATAACAGGGTTAAGATCGTCAGGCATCATCTACTTCAATTGGTAAAGGGTTTGAGCAGTTTATCTTCATTCGCAATTGCGCCCAGTGCGGCATTCTCGAGCACATCGGTCTTCATGTAGACGATATGGGGTGGTGCCGCCGAAATATCGAATACGGAATCCCGATCCACTCCCGAGAGGGAGACGATATAGGCAACCAACTTCTCGTATGCGGCTTCGGCATTGTCGCTTTTGAGATAGGTTTTCCCGGGCCATTTGGGGCTTTCCGTAGCCACGCCCTCTCTATTCTTGAGGACGAGGATATCGCTCACTTGGCGGGCTACTTCATACCCGGCAAGCATACCTTTCAGGCGGCGTTCGTACAGCTCATGGCCCTTCACCAATGCCTCTGCCTGCTCCATCTCCGCGCCAAGCTTGGCCACAAGTGCCGGGGTAAAAAGCAGGTGCATCCCCCGCCCTCCGCTAAAGACCACGTTCGGACTTTGCTCCAACGCATCCATAAGGACCTCATGGTATGCTTTCATTGGCTTTGCCGCAGGGCCATAATAGTTTTGGTAGTAGCGCTCCAACTCGGCAGCAACATCGAGATCCGGGTTCCAAAGCAGCTTTGCGCAGAAGTAGAGCTCCATCCCCTGCGGGCCCCAGCTCGGGCAGGTCTCGTTATAGATCCCCCGAACATTGAACTTGCGGTAAGCCGAGAGCCGGTCTGCCATGGTCCGCACCACGGGCATTGGCCCTTTCCACCCATACCCCGACCAATATTCGTACATATAGATCCGCGAGACCCCAAGCTGCTTCCAGCGCTCGAAATTCTCCAAAATGCGACGATTGAAGTTGGGTGCAGGCGCTTCCAGCGTTTTAGTATAGTCCGCCCATTCATTGATCATGGCGATGTGGATGAGGATATTGGGCTCCATCTTTTTGACGATGGTGGGAGCGGCGGTCCAACTACTATAAACATTTAGCGACACCTTCGCATTAGGCACCGCTGCAGCTACCTTGCGTGCGACGATGTTGGTAAATGCGCAGACCCGGTTGGACATCGAAGTCGGGTTTGCCGGATCGTCCATCGCCACGCATTCCGCACACTCACAGAAAGGGCACGCATCATTCGGCGTAGCGGTAAAGCTGGTGGAGTTGAGGTCTTTGGCTGCACGAGCCTCCTCGATAATGCTTTGGGCAAAAAGCTCCTGCACCTCCGGGTTGCTCAAACAAAGCTGCAGCCCGGTGGGATTGCCCGGGCGCAAGTTCACGCCGGGGCGAAACTTGCGGCGCTCACCCTGATAGAGACAGAAGTATTCCGGGTGTTTGTCGAAGTATTTCTCAACCGGGATGCGCTTGTAATAGCTATGGGAGGAGACCGGTCGGAATTGCCCACCATAAGCCGGGTTTGTCCCCACGTCGGAGCCATTTAGCCGGTGTCGCAAAGCCCACCGGGAGGCCGCCTCACTCTGGTCGAGCGTCTTCTCTGCCAGGCGGGTAAACCCTGCGCTCACCACACTGCGATACTCATAGGTGGGTCGGGAGGAGACCTTCCGCCCCAAGGGAAGCTCCAACTGCTGCACTGTGGGGACGTGCTCCCCCCATGGCTCGGGCCGGTACCAACGAACACCAAACTCCTCTAGCAGATCGTAAACCCCATAAAGAACTCCCCTACTGTCTCCCTTTCCTCCCACAATGGCCAGCCGCTCGGGGGTAACTTCCATGACATACTGCTCGCGCGAAACGCCGGAGGTTTGAACCCCTTCGTTCAACTCGCTTTGCCCGATGGTTATCATCCGCTCTCCCGCCTTGGGCTTTACCCACCGGTCCTGGCGGATAGATATCTTCCGCCCGGTCATCCGCTCCAAATAGTCACGCAACTCCTTAGCGGCAAGCTTCTCGGTAGCGGATGCCCTCACCGCGACGACAATATCCGGGGGTTCCTCTTGAGCCGAGAAGAGGACAAACTTGCCACCCTCTGCTACGGCACCCTGCAAGCACAGAAGCAGGAAGAACCATGCAAAAAGGAACCAAAAACGAGGTCTAGCTTTCATCTGAAATGAGAGAGGACATTCGTGGCAGGGGCTACCGGCTTTTGATCGCGCGTACCGCCACCACCAGCACCGCACCTCCGAGGAGCATCGCCATGGAAGCGGGCTCAGGAATCGCCTCTCCCTGGATGTAGAAGACGGCTTGGTTGCGGTCCCCAAAGCCATTCCCGTTGCCATTGGTTACCCATTGGTTGCTCGCCGCATTCCCATACCCTTGGTAAACCCAGCGTTGGACGACGGAATTATTAGTCGCATTTGGTCCGTACCCACTGGTTTCCAGCGTAAGCCGTTGAAGAGTGGTATTTGCGGTCGTCGGCTCATCAAACGCAAACATGATCACGTAAGTGCTCGAAGCTTGGAGGGTGACGGGGGTATCAAAAGTGAATGTTAGAAAGGGGCTAGCGAGCGAAAGGGTCGCTGGCAAGCTACCGGTATGGGAGACGACGAGATCACCTGGTAGAGGTGCTGTGTCGTTACTCGCCGTCTTATAAATATCGATGCGGATATCTTTGGAGAGGACTCCATCCTGAAAGTTCTTTAGCTGCCAGGTGATGGCATCCATCGAAAGGGCGCTCTCCCCTGTGCGGAAGGCCTGGCCGATTTGGGTGTACCAAGGGTCACTGGGCCGCGCCACCCCGGTGTAATACGCCGCGAGGTTCGTGGAGCCGTCCAACACACCCGGCTTGCGAGTGTTGGAGATTAACACGTTCTGCGAGGGGGCAGTCGCGCTCTCGCTCATAATCACCCCGGCAAAACCGGGGCAAGCGAAACTTAGTAGGGCAGCAATGGTGAAGAGGCTATTTTTCATGGTAGGGAGAGGGGGAATGCGGTTGGAGATTGGGTGAAGTATCAAAGAAAGCTCACGCCCCCGGTTGGGAAAGGAGGCAGATCGGGGGGCAGGAGAGCGTTTCCTCCTCAGCCTCGCCAACCGCAGGCACGCGCCCGCATGAGCGGCGCAGAACCAGCTCACAGCCAAAAAAGGTGCTTTCCCCAATCGGGGTGCGCTTGCGGATGGCGGCAATCAATCGCTGAACGGCCGTTTCGCAAATGGTCACCAAGTCTTTACGTAGTGTCGTGAGGTTAAAGAGGGGGTATTTCCCAAAGTCGTCGTCATCGCACCCGGTGACAGCCAAGTCCTCCGGCACATGCAGACCACAAGAGTGCGCTGCATTAAAGGCTCCAAATGCTGCGGAGTCGTTAGAACAGAGGAGCGCATCAGGCAATGCCCCGGCTTGGTGGAGCTGGCAGACGATCTCAAAATGCGCTTGCCGCTCATTGTGCCCATAACGCTCAAGGTCGATCCGCAAGTTAACGGCCTGTGGCCCCTCCTTGGCCCAGAGCCGCAGCTTGCGACTCCGCAGCAGGGCAAAAGCATCCACATCGCGGACCTCGGCCACACCCTGCATCCCCTCGCGAAACCCCTCCGTACGCTCTACCACGGGGCGAACATTTGCCATACCGGTGGTGAGCATCAACCGTTGGTGCCCGAGGGAAAGGAGGTGCCGGGTGAGAACGGCAAACCCGGAGCCCACATCATCCGCCACGACAGGTATATTGAGCCGGTTGTTACCAAAAACCGAGATCATTGGAATGCCCGCGCGGCGAAACAGCTCGGTGTATTGAGCCCCAAACGACTCGATCATATGGCAGATGATGACGCCCTCTACCCGCGCCTGGATCAGCTCGTTGAGCACGCGCTCCACGTTACCTCCATGCCAGCGCAGGTCGATCAGCACAAAATCATACCCGCTCTGGGTGATCAACGGCGGCAGGAGCGTCGAGACCCGCTGTGCGATCTCCAGCATCCCCGCGAAGTGGATGATGCCGATCAAATTACTCCGCCCCCGGCGGATCGCCTGCGCGGAGCGGCTGGGTTGGTAGCCGAGGCGCTCCGCCGTCTCCTGCACCGCGCGGCGCGTCTCCTCGCTGTAGCGAGGGACTTTGGCCCCTCGCAGGATGTTGGCCACGGTGGACTGCGAGAGGTTTAGCTGTTGGGCGATTTGCTTCTGCGTGATCATCGGGAAGGGGGCCTCGCTTTAGTAAATACGAATTTACAGCATGTTTTTGGAGCGTCAATCCCTTTTTTGGAAGCGACCTCAATAGGAAGGCCGCGCTTGCAGTGGGGCCGCTCCCTCCGCTAAAGTTTGGCACCTAACCATGAAACTCGCCGAGCTTCAGCGCCTCTACGACCAGCCGTTTTTCGACCTCATCCAACAGGCGCGCAACGTCTATCTGGACCATTGGAAGGGAGATGAAGTGCAGCTCTGCACGCTCCTCTCCATCAAGACGGGCGGCTGCTCGGAAGACTGCGGCTACTGCGCTCAAAGCTCCCGCTACACCACGGGTGTGCAGCGCGAGGCGCTCATGAGCAAAGAGGCGATCATGGAAAAGGCGCGCGCCGCTCGCGAAAACGGCTCCACCCGCTTCTGTATGGGCGCGGCGTGGAAAGGGGTGCGCAGTGGCGACCCTCGCTTTGAGCAAGTGCTCGACGCCGTGCGCGATGTCTCCCAACTCGGCATGGAAGTATGCGTGACGCTCGGGCAGCTTGGCCCCAAGGAAGCGCGCCAGCTCAAGGAAGCCGGGGTGACGGCGTATAACCACAATATCGACACCTCGCCCGAGTTTTACCCCGAGATCGTGACGACGCACACCTTCAATGACCGGCTCAACACCATCGCCGCCGTGCAGGAAAGCGGGATGGCGGTTTGCTGCGGCGGCATCATCGGCCTCGGCGAGCTGGAGATTGACCGGCTCAAGATGCTCGAAGTGCTTGCGAATTTCTCCCCCGCGCCGGAGAGCGTGCCGATCAACTGTCTCATGGCGATGCCTGGCACCCCGCTGGAAGCGCAGGCCCCGGTGGATGTCTTCCAGCTCGTGCGGCTGGTCGCGGTGACTCGCATTGTACTCCCCAAATCGCGCGTGCGGCTCTCGGCAGGGCGCACCCGGCTCTCGCGCGAGGCGCAGGCATTGTGCTTCTTTGCCGGGGCCAACTCGATCTTCTACGGAGACAAACTCCTCACCGCCAAAAACCCGGGCACGGATAAAGACCTGGAGTTGCTGCGCGAGCTGGACCTCTCCCCCCTCGACCCGCAGACGGCCGCGATGGCCTGCCTGAGCTAGCTTTCTTTGCATGGACGCCGCGTTTACCGACCTCACCCAAGTGCTTCGCTCGGGCACGGACCTCGGCCCCGCCGAAGTCGCCTGCGCAGCGGCGTACCTCCTTACCGAAACAGGCTCCGATGAGCTGAAGGCCGATTTCCTCAAAGCCCTCGCCACCAAAGGCGAGACGGAGGGGGAGATCGCCGCGTTTGTAGAAGCCTTTCTCGACCGCGCGGTAGACCCGGGGCTGGATGCTACCTCCGCCAACGGCCCCTCCATCGATGTCTGCGGCACCGGGGGCGACCGGCTCGATCTTTTCAACGTCTCCACCACCAGCATGTTCGTCCTTGCTGCGGGGGGGGCTGTCGTCGTCAAGCATGGCAACCGGAGCATCTCCTCGCAATGCGGCGGGGCCGATGTGCTGGAGGCGCTTGGCGTCACGATCGACCTGCCGCCCGCCGCCCTGCGCGAGCGCGTGGCGCGCGATGGGCTCGGCTTCCTTTTTGCGCCGCACTACCACCCCGCCTTCAAGGCCGTGGGCCCGGTGCGGCGCGCGCTCGCCGCGCAAGGGGTGACGACGATCTTCAACCTCCTCGGCCCGCTGCTCAACCCCGCTCGGCCCGCGCACCAGCTCGTGGGCCTCTTCTCCCGCGAGGCGTTGCCGCGCTACGCCGCCGTGCTGCGGCGCATCGGCCGCAAACGGGCGTGGGCGGTCCATGGGCTCACGGCAGATGGCCGGGGGATGGATGAGATCTCCACCGTGGGGGAGACGCTCTACCACGAAGTCACCCCCGAAGGCGTGCAAAGCGGCACCCTCACCCCGGAAACCTTGCGCACCCTTGGCCTCGGCCCCGCCACGCTTGAGGAGCTACGCGGCAGCACGCGCGAGGAAAATGCGCAGATCCTCCTCGGTATCTTGGAAGGCACACTCACCGGACCCAAGCGCGAGCTGGTGCTTCTTAATGCAGGGGCGGGCTTCGTCGTCGCCGGGCTGGCGGCAGACCTCGCCTCGGGCGTGGCCCTTGCGCGAGAGCAGCTGGATTCCGGGCGCGCCCTGGCCAAGCTGCGCGCCCTCCAACAGCCCTCGTAGCCGCCCTTAGCCTTAGTTTGAAGGTTCGGTGCGAGGGTTGGAAATGGTAGGGCGTTTCTGTGAAACGCCATGGGGTTGGACTGCCGTCTCACAGAGACGGCCTACAATTTACGCTTCGCGCCGGGATTAGCTTACGTCGTAATATTAGGGTAGCGGCACCACGCGGCGCTGCCGTTTTTCAAACCGGAGCAGCTCCGTGTACCCAGCCTCGCGCGCGGCAGCGGCGGCCTCGGCAAACCCCGCGCCCACCTCTCCCGGCGCGTGCGCGTCGGAGTTAATGAGGAGCGGCACCCCGGCCTCGCGCGCCAGCTTCAGAAACCCGGGGGCGGGGTAAAGCTCGCCCACCGGCTTGCGCAACCCGGCGGTGTTGATTTCAAAAGCCGTCCCGGTCTCCGCCAGTGCGGTGATGACCGGCTCATAAAAAGGCCGCAAATCCCCCGAGGGGCGGTGGCCAAATTTCTTGGGCAGATCAGGGTGGCCCATGAAGTCGAAGAGCCCGGTGCGGATCGCCCGTTCATACGCGCCCCAGTAGAGCCCCCAAATCTCCTCCACGGGCCGGTCTTCAAAGCGGGAAAGGAACTTCGGGTTATCCACATCCCACCCCGGGGCAATGTAGTGGACAGAGCCGATGAGATAATCCCACCCCGCCAGCGTGGCCAGCTTCTCGATCCACGCCTCATGCCCGTCGATAAAGTCGACCTCCAACCCCACCCGCACCGGGTAGCCCGGGTTTGCCGCGCGGGCCGCCTCCACCGCCTCGAGGTACTGCGGCAGCTCCTCAAGGAGCATGCGCCAATCATCAAACCGCTCGGGCATCGGGCTATGGTCGGAGAAGCCGATCTCCCCCAGCCCCTGCTCGCGCGCGGCGCGTACATAATCGAGCGGCCACCCTTCGGCATGGCGGCAAAGCGGCGTGTGGGTGTGGTAATCGGCAAAGGCATTCATCATCGCGCCCCCTACGTAACGCGAAAAGCACCCCTCCACCAGCCGGAAAAGATTGCCCCTCGCGCCTTCATGCGCATACTGGAGCGCGCATGAAATTCATCGAGACGGTTTACGAAAAGCTCCGGCGCCACCCGAAGCGGATCGTCTTCCCCGAAGGGGCAGAGCCGCGCGTCATCCGCGCCGCGGCAGAGTTCGTCCGGCTCCGGCTCGGTGCGCCCGTCCTGCTCGGCAACCGCGAAGAGATCCGCGCCATCGCCACGCGCGAGGGGGTTGACCTTGGCCGCATCGGGTTGATCGACCCGAGCACCGCCTCCGATCTCCCCCTTTTCTGCCGCTGGCTCCAGAAGCTGCAGCGCTACCGCAACCTCGGCGAGGGCGAAGCACGCAACTTCCTCACCAACCCCAACTACTTCGCCGCCATGATGATCCAGCACGGGCAGGCCGATGCGCTCGTGGGCGGGGTCAGTGGCTACGCGGGCTCGCTCCTGCG
Organism: Chthoniobacteraceae bacterium; assembly: GCA_037189965.1. GTDB lineage: Bacteria > Verrucomicrobiota > Verrucomicrobiia > Chthoniobacterales > Chthoniobacteraceae > DATMFV01. Next base: position 70,253 of record JBBCKB010000119.1, read on the forward strand.
CCCGCTCTTCCAGCTCGTCAAGCCGTTGCCGGATGTTTCCTTCATCTCCAGCTGCATGCTCATGGAGATGAACGACACCCGCTTTGGCCAAAACGGCGTCCTCTTCTTTGCAGATTGCGCCGTCATCCCCGAGCCGACCGTCCTCCAGCTCGGGCAGATCGGCGTGCAGGCGGGCAAGCTCTGCGCGCAGCTCACCGGAGAGCGCCCGCGCATCGCCTACCTGAGCTTCTCCTCCAAAGGCAGCGCCCGCCACCCGAGCGCCGAGAAAGTGGCCGCCGCCGTGGCACAAGCCAAGAAGGAAGCCGAAACCGCCGAGATGGAGATGGAGATCGACGGCGAGCTTCAGGCCGATACCGCCATTCTCCCCGAGCTGGCCGCCCTGAAGGCCCCCACCAGCCAGGTGGCAGGCCGGGCCAACGTACTGATTTTCCCGGATTTGAACTCGGGGAACATCGCGGTAAAGCTCGTCGAGCACCTTGCCGGGGCAGATACCTACGGGCAGATCCTCCTCGGGCTTTCCAAGCCGTGTGCCGACCTTTCGCGCGGTGCCACGGTAGAGACGATCGTCGGCGCGGCCGCCATCGTCGGCCTGCAAGCGATCGAGTACCGCAAACTCTACCCGCCCGAGGGCGAAGACGAGATGGAGCCCATCGTCCCGGTTGCCTGAGAGCCCCCCTTCACTCCCCGTGAACCAGAGCACCCCCCGCGTTTTCATTGCCGCCACCCAACAGAACGACGGCAAGACCACCACCGCGCTCGGGCTCTTTGCCGCGCTCCAGAAACGCTTCCAGCGGATCGGCTTTATCAAACCCGTCGGCCAGCGGCTCGAAGAAGTGGACGGCAACGCCGTGGATGAAGATTCGCTTCTGATCGACCGCACCTTCTCCATCCGGACGCCGGTTGCCGACATGAGCCCCATCGCGGTGAATGCCAACTTCACCCGCCGCTATATTGAGGGAGGTAACCTGGATGCCCTCGTGCGCCGCCTGCGCCATTCGTTTGACCAAGCCTCTCTTGGCAAGGAATTCTGCCTGATCGAAGGCACCGGGCATGCCGGAGTCGGCTCCGTGTTTGATCTTTCCAACGCCCGCGTGGCCAAGCTCCTTGGCAGCAAGGCGATCCTCATCACCCGGGGCGGCATCGGCCGGCCGATTGATGAGATCGCCCTTAACCGCGCCCTTTTCGAGAAGGAGGGGGTGGAGGTCGTCGGCGTCATCGTCAACAAAATCCTCCCCGAGAAGTACGACGCCGTCTCAGGCTTCGTACGCCGGGGTTTTGAGCGGCTCGGGCTGGAGCTGCTGGGGGCCATCCCCGCGGAGCCGCTCCTGGGCCACCCCACGCTGGAGCAGATCTGCCGTGAAGTGGAGGGGCGCTGGCTCAACCCGGGCGAGGCCGGGGTGCGCCATGTGGAGCGCGTCATCATCGGAGCCATGAGCTCGCGCAACGTCATGGAGCACTTTAGCACCGGCACCCTCGTCATCACCCCGGGCGACCGGGAGGACATCATCCTCGCCGCCCTCTCCACCTTGCAGGATGCCGACTTGGAGGACAAAAAAATCACCGGCCTCATCCTTTCGGGAGACCTCGTGCCCCACCAGACGGTGCTCGACCTCATCGCCCGCTCGCCCCTCCCCGTCATCGCCAGCCAGATGGACTCTTACTCCGTCGCCAGCGCCATCCACTCCATGACGGTGAAGACCCTCCCGGGGGACCACGAGAAGATCGCCCGAATCCAGAGCCTCGTGGAGCAGTACGTCGATATCGACCGGCTGTTGGAGAAAATCGGCCTGCCGGGGGCTTAGCGCCACCCCGCCCCAATCCCGCGATCGGGTTTTCATCCACGCGATATCGGAGAGTTTGTAGGCCGTCTCTGTGAGACGGCGGTCCAACTCCATGGCGTCTCACAGAGACGCCCTACAATTCGTCCAATAACTCCGGGAGCCTCCGTTGCCTCCCCTCCCTCACAACTCCACCGATACCCCCGGGGTGGGGACGATTACCTCGCTCTCCGGCAAATCCGCCGCAAGCGTGGCACGGAACCACTCCACCGCGGGCTCGTCGCCATGCACAAGCACGATCTTGCGCGGCCGCACGCGGCCCACCCACTCGCGCAGCCGCTCGCGCGCGGCGTGCGCGCTGAACTGGAAGGCCCGCACCTCACACCGCACCGGGTGGGGCGTGCCTCCCGGGGCCAGTGCCACCGGCTCGCCCGGGGCCGCCGCGCGCAGCCGCCCGCCGGGAGACTCCGGGTCCGCATAGCCGATAAAGAAGATGCCATGCGCCGGATCGTTAAAAAGGCGGCTGGCAAAGAGGTTCGAAAGGGTGTGCTCCGTCATCATCCCGCTGGTGAGCGCGTAGATTCGCCGCCCTTTGAGCGGGAGCGCGCCGATCTCGCGCCCGCCGACGACAAACGGCTCCAGCCGCTCCATGAGCCGCAGCTCGGGCCGGTGGCGCGGCCACTGCCCGGCAAGGTCGTCATAAATCTCCGTGAGCTTGGCGCTCAAACCGCCGATGTAGAGCGGGAAACCCTCGGGCAACAGATGCCGCTCGCGCATCCGCACCAACATCGCCATCAGCTCCTGCGTCTTGCCCAGCGCGAAGACCGGGATGAGCACCGCCCCCCCGCGTTCGAAAACCGCCGCGATAGCTGCCCCGAGCCGCGCTTCCTCTGCCTCGCGGGTGAAGCCCTCGGGCACCGGCTGGTCGCCCCGCGTCGTCTCCATCACAAGCACATCCACCGGCTCCTCGGGGAAGCTGGCGGCGCGGGAGAGCGTCTGGTCATCCAGATTCACATCGCCCGTGTAGAAAAGCGTGCGCCCTTCGGCGCGGATGAGCACGCCGGTGGAGCCAAGGATGTGCCCGGCATCAAAAAACTCAAACCCCTCGCCCCCCTCGGGCCCGAGGCGCTCGCCCTCAAAGCCCCATGGCTTGCGCAGCGGCACGCTCTGCCAACGGCGCACCGAGGCATCCAGCTCGCGGTGGGTAAAGAGCGGGTAGTCGCTAATCCCCTTCTCCCGGCGCACGCTGAGCATGACGTTTACGGAGTTGTGCAACATCACCTCCGAAATGCGCCGCGTGGCCTCGGTGGCAAAGAGGCGCGCCTGCGGAAAGCGGCGCATGAGCACCGGCAGCGAGCCCACGTGGTCTTGATGCGCGTGGGTGAGGACGATGGCATCCACCTCCGCATCGCCCAGTAGGGAAAAATCGGGCAGAGCTTCGAGCCCCTCTTGCCGTGGGTGGAGCCCTGAGTCGAGAATGAGCCGCCGCCCCCCGGCTTCAAGGGCGTAGCAGTTGGCTCCGATCTCCGTTCGCCGGGTGAGGTTGGTAAATCGCATGGCGTTTGGCCTTTGATGGGAACAGAGATTGCTCCCCTTTGGCAACCGGGAAGTTCCCCGCGCAACTTTACACCCCCTCCGGGGTTTCAACAACCGATGCTCCCCCCGCTGCCACCCTCCCTATGGGACCGCGCCTGCGCCGCCCACCTCCTCAACCGGGCGGGCTTTGGCGGCCCCCCGGCCGAGTGGGAGGCGCTTTGGGAGCTTGGGCCACAGGGTGCCGTGGAGATGCTCCTGCGCGGAGTGGAGGATACCGCGCAATTTCCCCGCCCCGCGTGGGCCGAGCCGGAAGACGAAGTGGCGTGGCGCGCCACTCTCAAGCCGCTGGATGAAGAGACCCGCCAAGCCCGCCAGCAGGAGCGGCGCAAACGCCACGAAAGGGAGCTGCGCGAGCTGGTCGCCTGGTGGGTGGGGCGCATGGCGCGCACCCCCCACCCCCTGCGCGAAAAGATGACGCTCTTCTGGCACGGCCACTTTGCCACCAGCGCCAATAAAGTGCGCCAGCCGTACTACCACTGGCTCCAGAACGAAACGCTGCGCCACCACGCTCTGGGCAACTTCGGCGAGCTGGCCCGCGCCATCCTGCGCGACCCGGCCATGCTCCTTTACCTCGATGGCACCCGGAGCCGCCGCAACCGCCCCAACGAAAACTTCGCCCGCGAGGTGATGGAGCTTTTTATCCTCGGCATCGGCCACTATTCCGAGCGCGACGTGCGCGAAGCCGCGCGCGCCTTCACCGGCTACAAAGTCAGCCCCAGCACGCAAGCCTACGAGTTCCTCCCCAAACAGCATGATGACGGGGTAAAGCAGCTCTTTGGCAAACGCGGGCGGCTCGATGGTGACGCCGTGATCGAAATCCTCCTCGGCCGCCCCTCCTGCGCCCCCTTCCTCGCGCGTAAGCTCTGCGTCTTCTTCGTCTGCGAAGAGCCACCGCCCGCGCTGGTGGCCACGGTGGCTCAGGAGCTGGTGCGCCAACGCTTCGAGCTGGCCCCCACGCTGCGCACGCTCTTTTGCAGCCGCGCCTTCTACGAGCCCGCCGTGCGGGGCAACCAGATCAAGAGCCCCGTGCAGTGGGTGGTGGGCACCGCGCGGCTCCTGCAAGCGCCGCCCCCGGGGGAGGCGCGCCTCTTCTCCCTCCTGAGGCAGACGGGGCAGCTCCCCTTCCACCCCCCGAGTGTAAAAGGGTGGGACGGAGGGCGGAGCTGGATCACCACCTCTACCCTACTCGCCCGCTACAACGCCGCCCCAGCTTTGCTCGGTGGCAAAGGCCTCCCCGCCGCCTCCCCGCTCTTTGCCGAAGCGCAAGCCACCTCCGGGGGCGACCTGATGACGCTGGGCGAAGCCGCCTCGCGCCACCTCTTCCAAAATGCCGACGCCGCCTGCGAAGCCGCCGCCACCTACCTCGCCCACCACCCGGCAACTGCCGCAACGTGGGGCCGCCTCCTCCAGCTCCTGATGAGCACCCCCCAATACCAGCTTGCCTGAACACCCCCCGCTGCCCATGGACCCCACCCTCCACACCCGCCGCGCCTTCCTGCGCACCACCTTCCTGGGGGCCGCCGCTTCGCTTACCCTCCCCGTCTTTCTTCAGAAAACCTTCGCCGCGATGGATGCCGAGGCCATCGGCTCCGCCACCCAAACGGCCACCGGGCGAGACGGGCGCGTCCTCATCCTCCTGCAAATGGCGGGGGGGAATGATGGGCTCAACACCGTCATCCCTTACCTTGACGACGCCTACTACCGCTCCCGGCCCAACATCGGCCTCGCGCGCGGAGAGGTGCTCGACCTCGATGGCACCCTCGGCCTCCACCCCCGGCTCGCGGGGCTCAAGACCCTCTACGACGAAGGCGCGCTCGCCATTGTGCGCGGCGTCGGCTACCCGAACCCCAACCGCTCCCACTTCCGCGCCACCGAGATCTGGCAAACCGCCGCCGATGCCGACCGCATGGAGGCGCACGGCTGGCTGGGCCGCTATTTTGACCATTGCTGCCCCGGGGCAGACCCCGCCGCCGCCATCGCCATTGCGCAAAGCCTCCCTCAGGCCTTCCTCGCCCGTAGCCCGGCGGGCATCACCTTTGATACTCCGGAGAACTACCGCTGGAAAGCCGCCGGGCAAGACCCTGCGGCAGACGCCCTCTTCCAACACTTCAACCCCGAAACCCCGGGCGAACTGACTCCCCCGGGCGAGCTTGGGGCTGCCGACTTCCTGCGCCGCACCGCGCTCGATGCCCAGCTCTCCAGCCGCGCCATTCTGGACATCTCGCGGCGCGCGCCCGGGGCCGCCAGCTACCCAAAGACCCGGCTCGGCCGAGAGCTCGGCCTCATCTCGCGGATGATCGCGGGCGGCCTCCCCACGCGCGTCTACTACCTCAGCCAAAGCGGGTACGATACGCACTCCGGCCAGGCCAACACCCACGGGCGGCTCCTTGGCGAGCTGAGCGATGCGCTCCTCGCCTTCGCGCGCGACCTGCGGGCGCAGGGGAACTTCGGGCGCGTCACCCTGATGACGTTCTCCGAATTTGGCCGCCGCGTGCAGGAGAACGGCTCCAACGGCACCGACCACGGCGCGGCCGGGCCCGTCTTTATGGTTGGGGGCGGCGTGCGCCCCGGCCAGTATGGCCGCCAGCCGAGCCTCACCGAGCTCACCAATGGCGACCAACGCTTCAATGTCGATTTCCGCAGCCTCTATGCCACCGTGCTGGAGCGCTGGCTTGAAGCGCCGAGCCTCCCCGTCCTCGGGCGGCAGTACCCGCTCCTGCCCGTAATCTGACTTGCCAGCGCCCCGCCCCGGCTGCGAACGTTAGCCTCCAAAGCCTATGGAGACCCCGATCCCCGCGCCCCTGCTGGGCCGCACCCGGTTCGAGACACCGATGCAAGTCCGCCCCGACGACATCGACATGAACCAGCACGTCCACAACAGCCGGTATTTCGACTACGTGCTCGCCGCCCGCTACGACCAGATGAAGCGCTGCTATGGCATGTCGATGGAGGAGTTTATCTCCGCCGGGTATGGCTGGGTCGTCAAAACGGCGCACATCGAGTACAAGCGCCCACTCGGCATCGGCGAGCACTTCATCGTCACCACATGGGTGGATGCGCTCCTCAAAAATGGCGTGAACGTCCAGTTTGAGATCCACCGCAAGGAAGGCCGCAAGCTCGTCTGCGACGGGTATTTTGATTATACCATGGTCCGCCTGGAAAACGGCCGGGGCGCGCCGATCCCGGAGTGGATCGCGACCAAGTACATCGTGTAGCTGCTCCCCTCGCTCCCTCCCATGAACCAGCCCACCCTCGCCCGGCGCTCGTTGATGTTGCTTCTGGCCATCAACCTCTTCTGCTATCTCGACCGCTACCTGCTCGCGGCCATCATCCCCGAGATCAAGGCCGAGTTCCTTGTCGGAGACCCTAACGCCAACCAGAAAGCCGGGTGGTTAACGACGGCGTTTATCCTCTCCTACATGGTTTGTGCGCCGCTCTTCGGGTGGCTTGCCGACCGCTATTCGCGCTGGGCGCTTATCGGGTTCTCGGTTGCCTTCTGGAGCCTTGCCGTAGGCTCCTCGGGGCTGGCGTGGAGTTTCATGGCGCTGCTGCTCACGCGCATTTTTCTCGGCATCGGCGAAGCGGGCTACGGCCCGGCGGCCCCCACTATCATTAGCGATCTTTACCCGGTGGAACATCGGGGGCGCGTGCTGGCGTGGTTTTTTGCCGCCATCCCCGTCGGCAGCGCGCTCGGGTATGCATTTGCCGGGGCCGTCCACCACTTTACGGATAACTGGCGGCTCGCCTTCTTCCTCGTCACTCCGCCCGGGTTATTCCTCGCGGCGATGTGCTTCTTCATGCGCGACCCCCGCGCGCCCGAGGCCGCACACCACGCGCGCAAGCGCAGCAGCCTTGCGGACTACCGAAAGCTCCTCGCCATCCCCTCACTGCGCACCAACATCCTTGCGCAGACAGCGCTTACCTTCGCCATCGGCGGCATGTCTGTCTGGGTGCCCACTTATATCCACGAAGCGCGCGGCCAATCCATCGGCGCGGCGAGTATGATCTTCGGCGGCATCGTCGTCGTCGCGGGGCTTATCTCCACACTGCTGGGCGGCTTCCTTGGCGACCGCCTGCGCACGCGCTTCCCCGGGTCGTACTTCCTGGTCTCCGGGTGTGGGATGTTGCTCGGCTTCCCCGCCACGCTCGGGATGCTCTATGCCCCGTTTCCGCTGGCGTGGGTGTTTGTGTTCATCGCGATCTTCTTCCTTTTCCTCAATACCGGGCCTTCCAATACGGCGATCGCCAATGTCACCCCCGCGCCGATCCGCGCCTCGGCGTTTGCGTTAAACATCCTCGTCATCCACGCGCTGGGGGATGCGATTTCGCCCCCGATCATCGGGTGGATTCGCGATCGTTCGGACTGGAACACCGCCTTCCTCGCCGTCTCCCTCGTCATTCTGGTAGCAGGCATCCTGTGGCTTTGGGGGGTGCGCTCCTTCGCGCGGGATAGCGCCGCGCTCGCCGAAGAAGAAGCGCGCCAGCAACGCGAAGCGGTGGGGGTGGCGTAGAGCCTCCTACCCTTCGACCTGCTCGCCTTCCAGCCAGACACCGTGGAGGGCGATCTCGTCGTCCACCAGCAGCAGGTCGGCCCGTTTGCCAACCTCCAGCGCCCCGGCCTCCCAGCCAAAGAGCCGCGCGGGGTTGAGCGCCGCCATGCGAAAAAGCTCCACCATGCCGCACCCGGTAAAGGCGCGGAAGTTGCGCGCCGCGCCCGGCATTGTCAGCCGCGAGCCGCTGAGCTCCCCGGTGGGGGAGAGGTTCACATCATCCGGCCCGCCCCCCTCCACATAGGCAAACGTGGCATCGGTGATGAGGAGAATGCGATCCGGCCCTTTCACCTTATAAAGCAGCTCGCAAAGGAAAGGGCGCACGTGGTGCCCCTCGCGGTCGGCAATCACCTCGGCAAGCATTTCATCATGGCGGAGGGTAAACTCATCCACCCCCGGCTCGCGCGTGCCGCCGTGGCGCGTCGGTGGCGCGCCGGAGGCATTGCTCCAGTGCGTAGCACAGCGTAGGCCGCGCCCGAGCACAGCGGCGAGCTGCTCCACCCCCGCGCCGGTATGCCCTGCGGCGAGGATAATGCCGCGCGCGTGCGCCGCCTCGGCAAATGCCACGGCCCCCTCGTGCTCGGGGGCAAAGGTCCAGTAGCGGACAATCTCCCCATAGTCGGCAAGGATCGGCCCGTACTCCGCCGGGTCTGGCGGGTAGATGAAGGCGGCATTGGCACGGTTGGCCCCGTAATCCCAATGCGTGTACGGCCCCTCAAGGTGAAGCCCCCAAACGCTTTGCCGGGAGCGCGCGGAAAGCGAGCCCCAGAACTCGCCAATCTGCGCGTGCCATCGCCCCGGCTGTATCTGGCTGTAGGCAAAGGTGGGGAGCACGCCGGTGGTGCCGTTGCGCAAAAGGTTGGCCGCCACGGCGTCCGGCTCATCAAGGAAGCTCCGCGCGCCATCTCCATGGCAATGGATGTCGATAAACCCCGGGGCGAGGTAACGCCCCCCGGCATCGATGATCGGCTCGCCCCGCGCGGGCAGCTCCCCCGGGGCGATTTCGACAATGCGCCCCGCCCGCACCCGGAGCGAACCGGGCTCCACCACGCGGTCCGGCAAGACAAGGCGGGCGTTGATAAAGAGGGCGTCGGCAGGCATGGAAGGCTCTATTTGGCGGTGAAGCCGCCATCCACCGGGAGGTTCACCCCAGTGATGTAGCGTGCCGCTTCACTAAGCAGGAAAATGACCGCCCCGCCGAGGTCTTTCTCGTCGCCCATGCGGCCAAGGTAGGTCTGCTCGTTATATCGCTCCAGAAACGCCTCGGGCTGCCCGGCCTGGAAGCCGCCGGGCGAGAGGCAATTCACCCGCACGCCCGCTGCACCGTAGAGCCCGGCGTAGAAACGGGTGACGTTGACCATCCCCGCCTTGTGGAAATAGTAATCGGGCCGAGGGTCGGGCATCGGGGTGCCTTTGTAGAACTCCAGGTGCGGCCCCACCATGCCATAGATGGAGCCGATGTTGACGATGCTCCCCGCGCCCTGCTGCTTCATCGCCTCGCCAAAGTGCTGGTGCATGAGCACGAGCCCAGTGGCGTTGATGCGCATGGAGGCTTCCCAGCTTTCCACAAACGGCACATCGCCCCCCATGGGCCGGGCCACGGAATTATTGACCACGCCATCCACCCGGCCAAAGCGCTCCAGCACGGCATCGCGCAGGGCGAGGATGGAGGCTTCGCTCCCCTGGTCGTAGGCAATGGCGGTGGCGTTGCCGCCGCGTGCGTTTTCCTCATCCGCCACGGCCTGGCAGTTGGCCTGGTTGCGCGAGGCGATGATGAGCGTCGCCCCCGCCCCGGCGAGGTCTGCCGCCAGCCCGCGCCCGTAGAGGCCCGCGCCCCCGGTGAGGAGGATGACTTTGCCCTGAAGGCTGAACCGATCGAGAACACTGTTTTTGCTCATAAAAGAAGGGATGGATTTACCAAGCCGTCCACCCGCCATCGACCGTGATCGACTGGCCCGTCACATAGCTGGAAGCATCCGCCGCAAGGTAAGTCACTGCGCCGGCAATCTCGTGCTGGCGGCCGATGCGCCCCATCGGCACCTTGCCGGTGAGCCGTTCGATAAACGCCGGGTCGGCCGCCTGCTGCGGCGGGTTGGGAAAGGGCCCGGGCACCACGGCATTCACCCGCACATTGCGCGGCCCCCACATGACGCCGAGGTAGCGCGTCATTTGCAGGATGGCGGCTTTATGCATGCCATAGGCCATCGGGTTCGGCTGCATCGGCGCGTGGTAAATGCGCGGGTCTGGAGAGACCACACCATACATGCTGGAGAAGAGGACCACGCTGCCGCCCCCGCGCTCCAGCATCCGCTCGGCGGCCTCGCGCACGGCGAGGAAGAGGCAGGTGAGGCCGAGGTGGTTGTATTCGTCAAACTCGCCTTCCGAAAGCTCCATGAACGGCGCATTGGGCCCGCCCGGAGTGGTGAGGAAGATCGCGGCATCCGCAGCCGGGTTGGCCGGGTCGGACATCCAGCGGCGCACGGCTTCGGTATCCGTAAGGTCAAGCGAATGAGGCACGAGGCGCTCGCCCAGCGCGGCCTCGTCAGCAAAGGCTTCGGCACGACCGGGCCGGTCGATACACACGACGCGCGCCCCTTGTGCGTGGAGCGAGCGCACACAATCCTGCCCCAGGTACCCGGCTCCGCCAAAGACCCACATGGTTTTACCGGAAAGATCGAATAGTGAATTGGCAATACTCATAAGAAAAAGACTAGCGAACGGCTTCCAGAACTTCCGCAACCCGCACCGGGCGGCCCTGCTCGCGGCTCTCAATCCCGGCGATGATGGCGGCCATCATCTCCTCGGTTTCCGCAAAGGGGTAAGGGTCTGCACCCGAGCGCATCCACTCCACCACGGCCACGAGTTGCCCCCGGAAGGCGGCATAGGTATCGGCCGGGCGAATGACGACGTTCTCCTCGTTCCCATACGCATGGATGACGCCGTAGGCCCCCGGGGCATCCGGCAACACCGTGAGCGTAAGCACCGTACCGCAGCGATGCGTCAGCGTGGCCACCGTATCCCCCCCCTGCCCGACCATGGAGACACTCTCCAGCCCGGGGCCGAGGATTTTGAAAAGTGGCTCCAGCATGTGGATGCCGTAGCGCTCCCACGATTTGGCGGTGGTGCTGGTGATCCAACGCCACGGCTTGCCCGCAAGCGCCGCGGGCTCGGGCGAGTAGCGTAGCCCGCTGGAAGAAAGGATGCGCGCCCCACCCCGCCGCCACGCGATAAACTGCGCCAGCTCCGCGCGGGTGGTGGCCAGCGGCTTATCGACAAAGACCGGCAGGCCCGCTTCCACAAAGGGCCGGGCGCGGCGCACGTGGTCTGCCCCGTCGTCGGTGGAGATAATGATGCCATCCACCTCTCCAATCACGGCCTCCGGCGTTTCCACGACATTTGGGATGAGCGCCGCGCGCGCCACATCCTCCGCCTCGGCGCGGTCTTCCGTCCAGATATGGGTGACTTGCGCCTCCGCAATGCGCACGCTTTCAAGCGGCTGCTCGCCGAGGTAAACGGGGATGACCGGGTACGGGCAGCGCGCCATCGCCTCCCGGTCGTACCCATTGATAATGGCCGACCACGAGTACGGGTGGCCGTTGCCGGGGATCATCCCCAACATGGCTAGGCGGGTCGGTTTCATAGTGTGATCTCCTTCCGGCTGCGGCTCGACTCCAGCGCGGCGAGGTTCACACGCAAGGTCTGCGCCCCCTCTGCCAGCGTGGCGACGACGGAGGGCTTGCCCTCCACCGCATCAAGGAAGCTGCGGGCCTGGCGGATGAAGGCGGCATCACGATCCTCCACCGGGAGGTCGTGCCACACCCACTCCTGCGCCCCCCGCGCCAGCACGCCCACGCGCCGCGCGTGCAGCTCGATGCGCAGGGAGCCCCCGGTGCCGTGGATAAAGAGGAACGACTCATTGGGAGCCTGAAACTGGTTGAGCGAAAAGCTCGCCAGCACCCCGCCGCGCAGCCGGGCGATAAGGTTTACCGTGTCCTCCACCTCCACCCCTTCGAGCACTTGGTGGGCGGCATCCGTAAAGACCCGCTCGATCGGCCCCACCAGCCACTCCACACCGTGGAGCCCGTGGGTGAGCGCATCCTGGATGGCCCCGCCGCCCGAGGCATGCCGTACATAGTAAGTCTCGCGGTAGGCGGGGCGGAAGGTGGGGAAATGCTGCCCGTTGACGAGGATGACCTGCTTGGGCTCGCCAACAGCCCCGCCTTCCAGCAGCTCCTTCGCCTTGGCAAACGGCAGGAGGGAGCGGTAGACATACGCCACTCGCACCGTTGCCCCTTTTCCGGCGGCCAGCGCCTCCAGCTCGGCCACCCCTTCGGGAGAGACGGCCAGCGGCTTTTCGATCAGCACATCCAACCCCGCCTCCACGCATTGGGTGGCAATGGGGATATGGGTATGCGCCGGGGTGCAGACCACGGCGGCCGCCCACCCACCGGCGGCGAGCGCTTCACCTACCGAAGTGTAAAGCGGGCAGCCGTAGCGTTCTGCCACGGTGCGGCCCAGCGTTTCATTGGGTTCGCAAGCGGCGACTTCCACGCCGTCGATAGTCTGGAAACAGCGCAGGTGGCGTTCACCAATGCTCCCGGTTCCGATGATGAGGATACGTTTCATGGAGAAAAAGAGGCAATTTGCAGCTTCGCCACTCTTTCACGGCTTGAAGCGCGTTGTTAAGTCGATACTATTATCTCAAACGCCGATTTTTTTAACCAAACCGCCTATGGAGTTTCCCTTTCACGGCATCGGCCACTACCACCCGGGCATGCCGATTGGCAACCCCGGCTGGCCGCATCACGATGTCATTGTGCCGATTGAAGGGCGCATCGCCATGCACACGGGGCGCAGAGAGTTTGAGCTGGAGACGGGGGATGCCCTCGTCATCCCCCCGCGCAACCGCTTTCTGGGCGAGGCGAGCACGCCGGCGGCGACGATCTGGGTGCTCCACTACCGCCCCGGCCCGGAGGAGGGGGCGCGGTTCTTCCATCTGAAGACGCCCTTTGCCATACGGGGCGCATGCCGCTCGCGGCGCACCCGGCGGTTGATGGAAGATTTCTCCGAATCGTGGAAGCTCCACCTCCCTCACTCGCCGCCGCGCTCCGTCTCGCTCCTGGGCGAGGCGCTTCTGGCGCGGATGGAGGAAGCCTACCGTCAGCCCCCGGCCAAGGAGTCGCCCCGGCTCAAGGCGGCAGCGGGGGCTGCGGCGGAGGACCGTGAGGTCTCCGTAGCTGCCATGGCGCGTGCGGCGGGCCTGGGCCCAAGCCGCTTCCGCCAGACCTTCCACGAACACTACGGCATGAGCCCGGCCGCATGGCTGCTGCGCCAGCGGGTGGAGGAGGCACGCCAGCTATTGGTCATGTCGGCGCTGCCGATCAAAGAGATCAGCCGCCGCGCGGGGTATGGCGAGCTAACGGCCTTCCACCGTGCGTTCCTCAAGGCCACGGGGGCCACCCCTGCCGCCTATCGCAAACGCTTCGGCGGCGGGGCAGTGTAGCACGAAATTGGTGGCCGTTTCTGTGAAACGGCAGTCCAACCCCATGGCCTCTCACAGAGACGCCCTACAATTCTTCCCATACCTCGGTAAGATCAATAACTGCGCGAGGTGATCTTCGTCTTCCCCCGGAAGATGTAGTAGATGCACACGGTGTACGAAAGCACCAGCGGCACCCCCATCGCCGCGATAATGAGCATGATGCCGAGCGTCTTCTGCGAGGAAGCCGCGTTGGCAATGGTAAGGCTATGCTCGGGCAACGGCGAGGAAAGGACAACGTTGGGGAAATAGGTAAGGCCAAAGGTGGCCATCAACAAAATCATCCCCAGGCAGGAGGAGAGGAAGGCGTTGAACTCCCGGCCCCGGTAAATCTCGCGCGGGATGTTAAGCATGACCAAGACATCCAGCGCCATGACGGCGAGAATGTAAGGCCGCTGGCGAACCGTATCCACCACGCTCGGCACCTCCATGAGCGTGTAGAAGTTGAAGAGGACATAAAAACCGAGCAACACACCGATGAGCGGCGGAATCCACCTCCGCACGATGGCTTGCAGCTCGCCCTCCGTCTTCATGGCGAGGTAGATCGCTCCGTGCAGCGCAAACATGATGACGGTGGTAGCCCCGAGCAGAAGCGCATACGGGTTGAGCAACCCGCCCAGCGTGCCCACAAACTCATGGTCCGCATCCAGCGGGATGCCGCGCACCAGGTTTCCCATGGTTACGCCGATGAGGAAGGCGGCCATGACGCTGCCGAAGCAGAACGCCCCATCCCATAGGCGCCGCCACCAGCGCCACGGCTCCTTGCTGCGGAACTCGATGGCCACGGAGCGGAAGATCAGGCAGCACAAGAGCGCCATGAAGGGGAGGTAGAAGCCGGAGAAGACGGTGGCATACGCCTGCGGAAAGGCGGCAAAGAGCGCCCCCCCGCCCACAACGAGCCAGACTTCATTCCCATCCCACACGGGGCCGATGGAGTTGAGCAAGAGGCGGCGGTGCTCATCCTTCTTTACAAAGAGGTGTAGCGCGCCCACCCCGAGGTCGAACCCATCCAGGATGGCATACCCGGTGAGAAGGATACCCACGAGGATGAACCAGATCGTTTCGTAAAGCATCACGCGCCGGCCCTCGGTTTCTGCTCTGAGCGGACGAGCGCCTTCCAGCTTTCGGGCAGCTCGGCATCGGGCGTTTCCTCCTCCGGCCCGTGCTGGATCTTGCGCGTGAGCAGGTAGACAAACGCGGCAAAGAGGAGCGTGTAAACGAAGATGAACATCACTAGCGAAATGAGCACATGGTTTGCCGTAACGGCTTTGGAGAGCGCATCGGAGGTTTTAAGCAGCTCGTAGACGATCCACGGCTGCCGCCCCATCTCGGCGGCAAACCACCCGGCCTGGTTGGCCACCTGCGGCCCAAGCACGGAGAAGACAAGCGCCCAGAGCAGCCACCGGGTAAGGCGGCGCGAGGGGTCGAAGAGCCAGCCGCGCCACCAGAAGAAGCACGACACGACCACCAGCCCGAGCAGCGCCCCGCCGATCCCGATCATCAAATGGTACATCTGGAAAACCACGGGCACATTGGGCCAATAGCTCTTGCGGACTTCCGCCAGCTCCTGCGGCGTGGCCTCGGGGTAGCGACGCAGGAGGAACGCATCCGGCGGGAGCTGGTTCAGCCCCGGCACCGGTTTTGCCGCATCTCCCCATGCGAGAAAGCTAAGCATGCCGGGGATCTGCGGCCCGTGCACTTTCTGCGCCTTGGCATCCACCCACCCAAAGAGGGCAAGCGGGGCATACGGCGTGGTCTCATAGACCCCCTCCAACGAGGCGAACTTTACGGGCTGGTTGCGCGCCACGCCTTTGGCCGTGGAGTCTCCGCTCACCATCTGGAGCAGGGTGGCCGCCGTGGCAAAGGCGAGGCCGATCTTGAGCGAGGCGGTGGCAAACGTGATGTGCCGCCGCCGCAGGAGGTAGAAGGCGCTGATGCTAACAACCAGAAACGCCCCAGCCATCCACGCGCCGAGGATGACGTGGGTGAGCCGGTCGATTGAGGAAGGGTTGAGCACCATGGCCCAGAAATCATCCACCACGGCGCGTACGGTGGTGAGGTCTTCCGTGCGAACCACATGCCCCGGCGGGAGGACGACAGGCTGCCCGCTCACCTTGGTTTCCAGATGGTAGCCTGCGGGCGTCTGCATCCATGAGTTGGCGACGACGATCCAGACCGCGCTGAAGTGCGCCCCGGCCGCCACCATGCAGGTGGCAAAGAAGTGGAGCTTGGGCCCCACCTTATCCCACCCGAAAAGGAGAAGCGCGAGGAAGCCGCTCTCCAGGAAGAAGGCAAAGATCCCCTCTGCCGCGAGCGCGCTGCCAAAAATATCTCCCACAAAGCGCGAGTAGGTGGCCCAGTTGGTGCCAAACTCAAACTCCATGACGATGCCGGTGGCCACGCCGATGGCAAAGGTGAGGGCGAAGACGCGCGTCCAAAACCGCGCCATCTGGTGGTAGAGGAGGTTGCCCGTCTTCAACCAGAGCGACTCCATGATGACAAGCGCCACCCCCAGCCCAATGCTCAAGGGCGGGTAGATGTAGTGGAACATGATCGTGAAGGCAAACTGCACACGAGCGAGGATTTCCACGTCCATCGGTATAAAAAGGAGGGGGTTACTTTTTCTCCGCCGGTTTCTGGAGGAGCTTGGCCCCGCCCAACTCACCCAGCCCAGCCTTCTGCAAGTCGGTCCAAAGCGTGCCGGAGCCGCTGTGGAGGATGTTGACGCGCACCTCTTGGTTCAAAGAGCGCGCGAGCGTCCAGAGGTTGTACGCGGCCGGGTCGCCAAAGGCGCGGACGATGAGCTGGTACCCCTTGGCGCGCTCGCCCTCCACCAGCCGGATGACATCGGCCTCGGCCTTGCCAAGGGTGGTGACCTTCTGCGCGCGCACGGCGGCGGCATCGCGGTCCACCTCGGCCACGCGCCGCATGGTGTCGGCGGCGATCTCGGCGACTTGCTTGCGCTGGTCGGCATCGATCTCCGCGCGCAGCTTCTCGGTCTCCTGGCGGACTTCCTGGCTGCGCTGGTCGATCAAGCTCAGCTCGGTATTGAGCTCGGCTTGCTTCTTGGCGGTGTTCTGCTTTTCGCGGTTGGTGAGGTCCTGCTCCTGCGCGATGCTGGCTTGCTGGATCGGGTCGAGAATCTGCCCCGGCACATTCACGTGGTGGATGAGGGCGTTATGCACGGAGATCTTTTTATCCTCCAACGCACGGGCAAGGGCATCGGTGAGGTCGTTCTGAAACTTCTCCCGCCCTTCGCCGACGATGAAGTCTTTCGCCCCGTAGGCCGAGCCTTTGAGCCGCGAGATGGAGAGGATCTGCGGCATGATCACTTTCTCCACGGCGGCGGGCAGGTCGCCATAGCTGCGGAAGATGGCGGCGATGTTGCCGGGGAGCAGCTCAAACTCGACCGTCATATCGACGCTGATCTCAAACCCGTCCTTACTCGGGAAGCCGACAAACTGGTTGAGCACGAACGCGGGCTCGGACTTGCCCCGCGCATGGGAAGGCGGCTCCGCAGCCACTTCCGCGGCGATTGCGGCTTCTTTCGGGGCAGCCTTGCGCCGGGTGCGCGAGGAGGAGGAGAGGGAGGATAAGGAAGAGGTCGGCGCTTTGTAAGCACTCCCCTCGGCCTCAAGGTAAGTCTGCCGGTTGGCCTGCTGCTGCGCGAGGAGCTTGTTCTGCAACTCGGTGACGGCGACGGAGTTCGTCGCGATCTGGCTTTTGGTGATCACCCCGCCGCCCCCTTTGCCGAGCAGGGAAACCTGATTCACGCCGACTTCCAGAATATCGATCTTGAACTGGCGCGGGTTTACATAATAGAGCCCGGGCTGGAGCACATCGGCCCGCACCCCCTTTTCATCCGGCCCGGCAAAGCGCCCTTCGGTGGCCTGCTTGCCCGAGAGCGAGGTGACCACACCGATGTAGCCAATCGGCACGCTGATCGCATCCACCACATCGACCTGGTACCCCACAGGGTTGAGCCGGTATTTACCGGGCCCAAGCACCTCTTTCCAAATGCCCTTCTCCCCCGCATCAGCAAGGAACTCGCCCGGGGGCAACTCTTTGCCAACCTTGGAGGTAACGATGCCGACCTTCCCCGGCGGGATGACGGTGGCGGGGAGGATCTTGTGCTCATATGCCACGGGGTTGAGAAAGTGCCGCCCTTCGGCGAGCACCTTCTCCTGCACGCCGCGCTGCCCTTCGCGGGCGAGGATTTCTCCCGGCGGGAGCGCCTCGCCGTTCTTGGCGGTGATCACGGCGATCTGGTTTGGGCCGACATAAAAGCGGCAGAACCCCCATTGCCACACGCCCCACGCAAAGGCGGCGGCGGCGACTCCGGCAACGGCTAGAAGAGGAAGCGGGCGTTTCATGGGCGGGTGGAGGGCAGGAATGGGCGGAAGAGGCCACCGAGGCCGTTTTCATCATCCCCGGCGAGGATCGAGTCGATCCGCGGGCCGAGCTTTTCGTAAAGGGCGTGGCGCGCAAAGGGGATGCCCCCGCCAAAGGCTTGCACCTTCCCGGTCATCACGCTGCTTTGCGCTTCGTTGCCAAGCTCGATCACCTTGCGGTCGGCCTCGGCCTTGAGCAACAGGGCATCGGCCTGCGCCTCGGCGGCGGCGGCTTCGAGCTTGACCACCTCCAACTGCTCGCGCGCGGCGATGAGGCGCACCTCCTGGTTCTGCCGGGCGGTGATGAGCGCGCGCAGCCGCGCCGTCTCGGCCTCCACCTTCTCCTTGTTCTGCTGCGCGAGCATCTCCTGCCGCGCCAGCTCGGCCTGCGACTGGGCTTGGGTGATCTGCTGCTCGATCTTGCGCGCGTTTTGCACGGCGATCTCGCGTTCGCGGATGATGCTGGCGATCTCGTCCGGCGGGGCGATGTTGCGGATGAGCACGGAGTGGACGGCCACGCCCCAGCCGAGGCAGCGGCTCTTCAAGTGCGCCTCCAGGTTGTCCTGAAATTGCTGGCGCGTCTGCCCGGTGATGTAGTTCTTCGCCGGGTTCTTGCTCCCCTCCAACCGGCTGAAGCCGCGCGCCAGCGGCATGACGATCTTCTTGATAATATCCTCCATATCGCCCACCCGGTGGGTGACTTCGGCGACCTTCTGCGGGATGAGCGCGTACTCGATCGTCCCCTCCACATGGACGATGAAGCCATCCACCGTGAGGAAGTTGATCGCATCCTCCCCGCTCATCTCAAAGCGCTGGCTCTGCAAATTGACCTCCGCGACGGTGACGGCGTACGGGTTCAGATAATAGGTACCGGGGTCCAGAATCCCCGGTTGCACGCCTTTGAACCCGGCAGGGGCGAGGAAGGCGTTCTCCTTCACCTCGGGGCGGGTGAAGAGATCATCCCCCACCAGCGAGGTGACGACGCCTGCCGACCCGGCGGGGATCTGTGTGGCATCGAAAAGCTCCACCTTGTAGGCGTATGGGTTGACCCGGTATTTGCCCGGGCGCAGCACTTCGGGGACGATCCCCTTGCTGCCCGCCTCTGCCATGATGCGGCCTTCCGCCAGCGGCTTGCCGTAAAGGCGCGTCTGTACGCCGAGCTGCCCGGCGGGGATGTCGGTGACTTTGTGGATCTCCCACGCCCAGGTGTACGGGTTGCGGAAGTGTCGGCCTTCAGAGAGCACCTCAAGGTGGATGCCCTTTTGCCCCGGTTCGGTGGCGAGCACCTGCCCCTCCGGGAGATCCTCCCCCGCCTTGCAGATGAGCACGACAAACTCGCCCGGGCCCGGCTCGATCCGGCAGAAGAACCAGAAAAAGATGGCCCCGAAAAAGAAAATGCAAATAAGCCCGATACTGATGAGCACCGGCCCGAGCGAAGCAGCTAGCGGAGCGCCTCCCCTTTGGCGGGGCGCGTTACCAAAGGCTTCATCCAGCGGAGAGGGAGGATTCATGCACGGGCGAGGCTACTGCCCTGAGCGCTGATGGCAAGACCGGAGCACGCCCCTTTTTTGGGAGTGCCCTTTGCAACCTACCACGCCACAATGGGGGGATATGAGCATGCAGGTTCTCCTTATCGGTGGCAGCCGCTTCCTGGGCCGCGAAATTGCCCGTGCCTTCACCACGCACGGGGCGGAAGTCTTCGCCATGAACCGGGGCAACCGCCCGTTGGAGCCCGAGCTGGGCCACAGCATCGTCTGCGACAAGGGCGACCGCACCTCCTTTGCCAACGTCCTGCGCGTGCGCCGGTGGGATGTGGTGGTCGATACCATCCTCAACGCCGAAGACCTGCAATTTGTCGTCGATACGGTGGGCAGCTGCGTCGGCCACTTTATCCACACCGGATCGCTCGGGGTGTATGGAGATGCCCGCCAGATCCCCGCTACCGAGGCGCTGCCGCTGGCAGACCACAAGGGTGAAGAGATCGTCTTCGACTACAAGATCGCTCAAGACCGCGTGCTGCTGCGCGCGGTACAGGAGCGCGGCTTCCCCGCCACGATCCTGCGGCAGAGCTACATCTACGGCCCGGGCGACATTCCGCTCGATGGGTGGGGCGGGCGCTCGGCAAGCTTCTTCCACAAGCTGCGCGATGGCGAGCCGCTCCTCCTCCCCAGCGACGGCCGCGCACTCCTCCACCCCGGCCACGTGGGAGACCTGGCCCGCGCCTTCCTCCATGCCGCGCTGCGCCCGCAAAGCATAGGGCAGGTCTACAACGTGGCGGGCCCCCACGCCATCATGATGCGCGACTACGTTGCCCTCCTCGCCGAGGCCCTTGGCGTAGAGCCTCAGTTTACCTTCGCTCCGTTGCAGGAAGTGCACGCCCGCTACCCGGAGCAAACGAACGAGCGCGGCCTGCGCTTCATCAGCCAGCACATGTGCGGCTCCATCACCAAGGCCAAGGAGCAGCTCGGCTGGGAACCCCAGATCTCCCTCCACCAAGGCCTGCGCGAAAACGTAGCGTGGATGCAGGAAGAAGGGCTGGTGTAAGCGCACCCCCATTGTACTGGCCTTGTGCTATTGCTTGCTTGATTCTCTGGCCCAAGAGTGCCACCCTTTGCGGGAAATGAGCCTGCCCAATCGCCAGCGCCCGAGTGATCGCGTGCGAGAGTACATCCTTTCCCTTCGGGACCTCCCGGACACCCCCGGCCGCCTCCCCACCATGCGGGACCTTGCCGCCCATCTTGGGGTGAGCCTTGCCACCGTGCAGAGCGTCTACCGGGAGCTCAAAAATGCAGGAGCCATCACCACCCGCACGGGGGATGGCTCCTTCTTCACCCCCGTGGGCGGGGCTAAAAGCGCGGCACCCACCCGGCGCAAAGTCTTCTTCAACCCCGTGCCGGGGGAGGAGGCCGGGCCCGTGCTGGTCGAGTACTACGGCCCCGTGATCCAGAATGCCATCCAACGCAACCTGCGGCTCGATTTTGCCGGGCTCGATGCCGACCGCCCCGCTGCCGTGCAAGTGCGCGAGCTTTGGGAGGCGGGCGAGCTGCACGGGCTCATCATCTTCCCCTTTACCCCGTGCGAAGAGTTGGTAGCCGTCTGCGACGAGCTGGGGGTGCCGTACATCTCCATCCACCCGCCCAACCCGCAGACGTATGTGAACTTTGTGACCCCTGATTTTTACGGGGCCGGGTACCGTATTGGCGAAGCATGGGCGCGGGCGGGCCGCAGGTCGGTCGCTTTCTTTGCATTTGGCTCCATTATGCCCAGCTCCACCGCGTGGCTTTTCGCCGGGGGGCTGCAATGCGCACTGCTGGAGGAGGCGCGGGCCTACACCATCGAGCGGGCAGAGTTTCGCTCGCTGCCTGAGCGCGAGGCCAACTTGCGGGAGTGGCTGCATAGCCACCGCGACCGCCTGCCCGATGCCATCTTCTGCCACCGCGATGTCATTGCCCCTCCGCTGATGAAAGTCCTCGCGGAAATGAAAGTGCACGTCCCCGAAGAAATGAGCATCCTCTGCGGCCTCTGCACCCCGGGGCAAGGCTTGGCTGAGGCTGGCGTGAGCAGCGCCGTCATCCCCTTTACCCAAACCGGCGAGGCGGCGCTCAATGCGTTGGTCGGCCGGATGAATGAAGGCGGCAAGCCCGTTGCCGGAGCCCGGCTTCCGCTCCACTTCGCCGGAGGGGCTACAACGACAGCGGCTGAAAACGCAGCGCTCGGGATCTAGAAACCATATCAATTCCTATACAATATAGAATTTTAGATCGTTTGTATTGACATTGATTCGCTTGAATGTGATGGTATCGCCATCTCATGAAAACGACATCCCCCTTCCTTCGCGCCGGATTGTGCTGCCTCGCCATGGTGGCGACGTCTTCGGTGCAAGCGCAGATCACCACCTACGAGGTCAACTACGAGGTCGCCGGTTCCGTCAAAAACTGGAGCGACTCCGCCACCTGGAAGCCCGGCCCCGGCGGCTACCCCGACGCGGCGGATGACCACGTAATTTTCCTCGAATACACCGGCGCCGGCGGTGCGCGCACGTTGGAGGTGGACCTCGCAACGCTGGAGATCGGCAAGCTCGAAGCGACCGGCGCGGGCAGCACCCGGCGGCTTCGCTCCGGGGCTGCGGATGCAAGCCTCACCCTCGAGCTTCTGAAAAACTCGGGAACCGGCAGCCTCACCCTGAGCAACGGCTCGGCGGGGAGCCTCTTTAGCATCTCCGTAGGCACGCTCGACATCGCCTCCGGTGGGACCATCGAGATCGGCAACAGCGCCCTCAATGGGTTGGCTGCGTTTGAGGTTTCCGGAACGAGTACCGTCAATGGCATCTTCGTTTTCGGGGGGGTAGGCACTGCGGGCAACCGGGTCAAACTAGGCGCTCTGGAACTCAATGGCAGCCTCGCCATCGGCGGTCGGGGTAATATGAATGGCGTCGTGGAAACCAACGCCCTGACGGGCTCCGGCTCGATCTACCAGGCCAACGCCACTCACAATGGCAACAACGGCACCCTGCTCATCAATAGCGAAGCGGGCACCAAGGCGAACTATAGCGGCGCGCTAAGGATCTCCAGCAGCACTTCGTTCGATACCACCGGCTACTCCCTTGCCCTGCAAAAAAGTGGCGCGGGCACGCAGATCTTCTCGCGCAGTAGCGGGTTAAACCACAATGGCGGCACGATCATCGACGGCGGGGTGCTCGCCATCACCAACGCCACCGGCAGCGGCCTGGGCACTGGCGCTGCGGAAGTACGCGCCACGGGCACACTGGCGGGCTCGGGCATTGTGCAGCTTGAGGGAGCCACCACCACCGTAAAGAGCGGCGGCACGCTGGCCCCCTCCGCGCATCTGGAGAGTGGGCTTTCGAAGCTGACCTTCAACGGGGCGCTCACCCCCACCGGGCCCATGGTCTCGCTGGAGTCGGGGGCGACCCTTCGTTTCCGGCTGGAGGCGGGGAACTTTGCCGACGAGATCGCCTTCACCAACTACCACGCAGGCGGCCTACAGCTCGCCGAGGGCGGGGTAAACCTCGCCTTCGATAACACCACGGCGGGCACCTTTACGTTGCTGAGTTTTGATGCGATTGATGCGGGTGAGATCGCAGGGCTCCTCTCGAAGTTCCAGATTCAGGAAACCTCCGGGTTCTCCTACGCGCTGGGGCATGATGTTTCGAGCATCTTTGTCGAAGTCACCGCCGTGCCGGAGCCTTCCACCGTGGCGCTCCTCTCGCTCTTTGGCGTGGCGGTGGGGGTACGGATGCTGCGTCGCTGAAAGGAGGCTCCCTATGCACTCGCTTGCCCCCCGACGTTCCGGCTTCAGCCTGCTGGAGATGGTGGTGGCCACCGTGGTGGTGGCCATCCTGGCCACGCTTCTTGCCGGGGTGGTGCTGCGGGTGCGCAAGCAGAGCAAACGGACGCTGGATATCGCCAACCTGCGGCAGATCGGCGCTTCCTTCCACCTTTACCTGCTGGAGCACGGGCGCAAATTTCCCCCCTGTGTGACGCCCGCGCCGGTGAAGACACTGGCCCAATACCTCGGCTACATCCCCAACGTAAAGGACTGGAGCAACGATGGAGACTCGCCCAAAAACTCCATCTTCTCTCCCGCAGCAAATCAGCAAGCCATCCGCTCGCTCTTTACCAGCGGCTATGACGACCGCGAGAAGCCCGATCCACTCAACTCCTTTGCCACCAATACCTATATTGGCCTCAACCCGACGATCGACTCCGCTTCCCCTAACGAGCAAGTAGACGACTACCGCGAAGTCCGTCGCCCGGACCTCAAGCTCTGGGTCGTTCCCGCCCTCTTTGTTGCCAACAACTATACCGGGCGCTTCTCCGCATCCACGAGCCACTCCCCCTTTCGCTCTGAGCGCAACCCCGCACGGCACGGCACCTTCCCTGCGCTTTTTCTCGACGGCCACGTCGCTTTTATGGACCCCGCACCGGGGCTCTCGACCAGCCAGCTCAACCACCGGTGGCTCATGCCGCTTAGTGAACCATGACCCGCCTTCTCTTACCCTTAGCCGCCACGGCAGTGCTCCTCGTGGGGTGCCGCCCGCACGGGCCGCAGGCTCTCTACCCGGAGGTGCCCCCCGGTACGCCGCTTATCTACGTCGCCCCCGGCGGGGATGATGCCGCGCCGGGCGATGCCGCCCACCCGCTGCGGAGCGTCGCTGCCGCGATCAAGCAAGCGCAACCGGGCAGCGTGATCCGCCTCGCCCCGGGGGAATACCGCGAGCGCATCGTCATCCCCACTCAAGCCACGGAGGCCGCGCCACTCATTATTGAAGGCGCGCGCGATGCCAATGGCCAATGGCTTTCGGTGCTCGATGGCTCCACCCTCATGCAGCCGGGCCAATGGCAGCCCGCCCCCGAGCGCGGCCCCCACGTCTACACCGCCCTACTAGCCGAGCCGCGCCTCTTGCTGGTGGACGGAGAGATGGTGGCGCGCCTCCACCCAGAGGCGGGCTCTCCGGGCGAGAAGATCTCCGCCGAGACAGTGCTCGGCTGGCCGGAAGATTACTTGCAGACCTACCGCGAGCGGGAGGTTCCATTTTGGGAAACGCTCGGCGGTGTCTACACCCCGCGCCGCGATGGCAAGGGGCTCTACCTCCGGCTCGCGGGCGGCGTGGACCCTCGGCAGAGCTCGATGGCGTGGGCTCCCACCGGCGGCGTGGTCCGGCTGGAAGGGGCGCGGTTTGTTACGCTGCGCCACCTTGCGATTGAGGGGGGGGAGTACGGCGTCGAGATCGGCGGCCCCGCTGCCTTGGGGAACCGCGTGGAAGAATGCCGCATCCGCCACGGGCGCAGGCGCATCCGCGTGGCAGACGGAGCAGAAGGGAGCCTCATCGTGAATAACCGGCTGGAGATGGGGTTTCGCGGGGATCTTCCCGGCGCATGGGGGGCCGAAGCGGGCTCGCCGCAAGATACGCAAGCGGTGGCGCGCAAGGCCTTCCTCTACAACTTCTTCAAATACTGGGCGAGCGCGACCTCCATCTCGGATGATGTGGCGGTAGTCATCGAAAAAGGGAGCCGCCGCACCGTGCTGGAGGCCAATACGCTCGAAGGCGGCCTCATCGGCATCGGCCTTTATGGTGGGGAAGAGGTGCGCGTGGCGGGCAACCGCATTCGCCACTTCTCCAGTGTCGGCACGGTGGTGCGCGATGGCGCGGTAAGTGCCGAGTACGAGGGCAACCTCTTCTACGATTGCAACCTCAACATCCGCCTCCACCGGCTCAATGAGCCGGGCACCCCGGCTCGCAAGCTCCGCTTCACTAGCAATGTCAGCATTCAGGAGCCGGGGCTGGGGACGCACATCTTCCACCACTTCCTTTCGGAGAAATATCTACGGGGCACCAGCCCGGCAGACTACCCGGAGCACGAGGTGCTCTTTGCCTGGAACACCTTCTACGGTGGCTACCGGGGTATCGCCTTTCCGCGAGCGGCAGATGCCACGCACGGCCTGCCGGGGTGGGAGTTTGTAAACAACCGCTTCATCGCCTGCACTTATACCCTCTACGGCCATAAGCCGTTCTTTGAGAACCGCGCATGGTTTGGGACTTTCGACTACAACGAAATCGCTGGGGGCGAAGTCGGCATCTATGGCCGCCCCGCCTGGTTTGGCGCGCACAATACCGTGCACCCCAGTGCCGAAGGCTGGAGCGCCGGGCCCGAGGGGGTCACCCCCGCACCGGGCGATGCGCCCCGGTGGCTCAACCTAAGCGCCCCCTTCACCCTCAATGGCCGGAGCTACGCTGCGCTGCCCGAGCCGCAACCGCTTCCCTTCTATGTCTACCCTGCTCGTTGATTCCCCCGCCATGCATCCGGCATTTGCCACCGCGTGGCGCTGGGGGCTACAGGTGCTCAAGCCAACACCCGCCGAGCTGGAGCGCGGCCTGGAGCTGCACCGCTCGCTCACCATTTGCGAGAGCTACGGTTTCCTCCCCATGCTCTGGAGCCGCGAGGCGCTGGAGGTGCAGAAGGCCGGGTGCAACGGCGCAAGCGTGGTGGACCATGGCCGCCGCCTCAACCACCTGCGCACCGTCGCGGCGGCGACAAATGCCGAGTCTGGGGCGCTCTTCGGCGCTGCGCTGCGGCAAGCCGGAGTCCACGGGATAGTGGTGCCGGTTAATGATTATGGCGAGTCGCTCGTCGATATGGTGCAGCGCATTGCCGCCTACCGGCATCTCTGCCTCCACTTCCCGCAGGCGCTGGTGCAGGTGGAGGATGCGCAAGGCGTGGCCGACGCCCGCGCAGCCGATGCCACGGCGCTCATCTTCAGCCTTACCGGCTTCCCCGTCTTTGGTACGGGCGACTTGTGCGACCCCGCGCAGCTCCTCGATTGGGTGGAGATTTTCTACAGCCTCGGCGTCCGCTTCATGCACGTGGGCTACAACCGGCGCAACCACTTTGCCGACGGCTGCACGGAGCTTAACGACGGCGGCCTTAGCGACCTCGGGCGCGACCTTGTGATGCGGATGAACCGCGTGGGCATCGTCGTCGATGTCCCCCACAGCAGCCGCAACACGTTGCGCGAAGCGGTGGCGCTCTCGGGCAAGCCGGTGACGATCAGCCACGCCACTTGCGCCGCCGTGGTGGATGGCCCGCGCGCCAAGCGGGATGATGAGATGAAGGCCATCGCCGCCACCGGTGGCTACATCGGCATCTGTGCCGTGCCCGACCTGCTCGGGCCCAATGCCGACCTCGCGCTCATGCTCCGCCATGTGGCCCACGCAATCAAAGTCGTGGGCCCTGAGCACGTGGTCCTGGGGACGGATATTGGCTACAACCAACCCGCCCCCGAGCACCTCACCCCCGCCTCCGGGCGCTGGCGGCGCTTGGTGGCCGGGGGGTGGAACGAGCGCAACCCCCGCGCCAACGGCGGGAGCGACCATATCGACGGCAGCCTCTCGTGGACCAACAAGCCACTGCTCACCGTGGCGTTGGTGCAGATGGGGCTCAGTGACGAGGCGATCGCCCAGATCCACTACGGCAACCTCTGCCGCGTACTGGATGCCGCCACGCCAAAGCGGTACTAAAGCCAATTCCGGCAGGACGGCTAACTGTAGGCCGTCTCTGTGAGACGGCACTCCAACCCCATGGCGTTTCACCGAAACGCCCTACCATTTCCGACCCTCGCACCGAATCTTCAAACGATCTACCGTAGTAATACCAGCTACTGGATCGGCGAGAGCAGCCGCGCAAAGCGGACTCCGGCGCGGAAGAGGGGCGAGCGACGTTGCAGCTCACCAAGATCCACCTTTCGGGCGCGGGCAAAGTCGGCCTCCAACATGGTAGCCACTTTGCGGGCGAAGCCGGTGTCTCGGACCAAGAGCGCCAGCTCGAAGTTCAAGTGGAAGGAGCGGTAGTCTACGTTCACCGAGCCGACCATGGCGCGCTCTTCATCCACGAGCAGCACCTTCTGGTGAGGGAAGCCGGCCGTGTACCGGTAGAGCTCGATACCCGCATGCGAGAGCGCCTCGTAGTACGAGAACGAAGAGAGGTAGGGCAAGAGGTGGTCCGGCTTATCGGGCAGGAGGATGCGCACCTTCACCCCGCGCAGCGCGGCGAGCTGGAGGGCGGAGAGGACGGCCGGGTCGGGCACGAAGTACGGGCTGGCGATCCAGAGGCGCTCCTGCGCTCGGTTCACGGTATCGAGGAAGACGAGCGAGCAGAGGTCGAGCTCATCTGCCGGGCCGCTGGCGATGACGCGCACGCTCTCGCCCGGCTCCTCGGCGGTGGCGGGGGCCCAGCAAAGGTCGGGCAGCTCGCCGGTGGCCCAGTTCCAGTCCTCCGCAAAGGCGAGCTGCAAGGCTTGCACGGCGGGGCCGCGCACGCGGGCGTGGGTATCGCGCCACGCGCCAAAGCGGGGGCTCTCGCCGTTGTACTCCACCCCGACATTGAGCCCCCCGGTGAGCGCCACACGCCCGTCGGCAATGAGGAGCTTGCGGTGGTTGCGGAAGTTGAGCTGGAAGCGGTTCCCCTTGCCCCGGGTGGTGCGGAAGGGCTCGAAGCGCACCCCGGCCTCGCGAAGCGGCTCGCCATACGCCTTGGGCAGCGCGTGGCAGCCGACTTCATCATACAAAAAATAGACGCGCACCCCGGCCCGGGCGCGGGCAACAAGGCGGTCCCGCAGTTCGCGGCCGATGTGGTCATCCCGCACGATGAAGAACTGCACGACAAGGCTCTCCTGCGCGGCGTCGATCGCCTCGTACAAGGCGGGGAAGGTCTCCGCGCCATCCACCAGCAGATCGACGGCATTGCCGCGAGTCGGAGGGAGCGCGGCAAACCGGTGGATGGGCACTTTCTCTGCCGCAAACGGGGCAAGCGCAGAGGCAACCTTGGTCCCCAGTTGGTCAAGGGCATCGCCCTTCCCCTCCTCGGCCTCGCGGTAGCCGATAAATTTCTGCCGCCCAAAGACCCAGTAAAGCGGGATGGCCAGCCACGGAAAGGTGATGAGCGCCAACGCCCACCCAAGCGCCGCCTGTGGCGCACGGACTTTGAGGATGGCATGCACCGCATTGGCCACCCCGAGCAGGTGGACGAAGAGGACCACTCCTTCAAAAATATGAGCCAGCAGTTCGTTCATGGGGCATTCTCCTCGCCGGGCAATCCTTCGCGGATGCGCTCGCTGTAAGCCGGGTCGGCATCTGCCGCGTGGCCTTTGGCATTGATGTGGCTGCGCTCCTTGAGCTCGGCAAAAGGGAGCCCTCCGGAGACGATTGCCCCCTGCCCGTAGAGCCACCCGTCGAGCTTCCCATTGAGCAGCATCTGCCAGTGGAAGGGCGGGCGCTCCCAAGGGGCCGTCTGCGAGCGGATGCTGGTGGTGCAGTTGGCGGTAAGGACGTTGTAAAAACGCGGGCTCTGGTGCAGCACGTTGAGCTCGGTGATATACCCCAGGAAGCGGTGCCGCGCATCCTGCGCAGAGACGCGCAGGCGGTAGAGGTAGACCTCCTCGTCCTTGCGGTAGTTGGTCCGCAGGCGGATAACATCGCGCTCTTCGGCGACGACGTAGATCAACTCATAGCGCCGGTAGAGCCCCGCGATGGCGGAGTACGTCTCGGTGCGGTCGGGGCGCGTCTCGATGGAGAAGGCGAGGTGGCCCTCGGACCCGAAGTCGAAGCTCACGATCGTGTGCGCGATCCACGCAGAGCCCCAGTACGTCTGGAAGAGATCCATCCCCCGCAAGTTGTGGAGGTGGACGGTGCGCTCCACCCAGCGCGGCTCCGGCGCGGCCCCTTTGCGGTAGATAAAGTCGCGCACATTGTGGAGGGTGATGCGGTCGCCATCCTGCTCGGCCCATGCGGTACGATCCAGCTCGGGGGGCCAATCGCGGTCATCCGTCGGTTTTTGCTGGAGCCACGGCAGCAGCACGGCCAGCCAGAGCGCCGCTGCCACCGCCCACCCATACCGGCGCACCCGCCAAAGCGCGAGGCCCACCAGCACAAGCCAGAAGAGGCCGAGGAGGAGGTTCCCCGTATTATTCCCAAACGGGTTGCCCAACGGCCCGTCATACCAGATCGCCCCAAAGGCCCACGCCGCCAGCAGCAGCCCCACCAACCACGCTACGCCACGCCCCAGCCAGCGCAGGGGGGTGGGCAAACGGCGCACCGGGGCTGCGGGCGCTTGGGAGCTGGAGGCAAGGGCAGGGATAACCGCCATTCTTGGCCCACGCGCGCGGGAAAAAGAAGCCTTTTCCACCCCGGTCGGTTTCTGGTTCCATGCCTCCACCCTCTTTTTATGACCACCCCGCGCGCTTACTGGACCGAGCAGATGGACGAAGCCTTCGCCTTTATGGAGACGATGCGCCGCTACCCGCTGGAGGAGTGCGGCGAGCCGCTCGCCTCCCTGCGCGATGCCGTGGGCGGGCTCGATGTCACCTTCTCCGACACGCTCATCAACCAGCAATTCCCGCGCGTCTACTTCATCCGCGAGGGGTTGCTCCCCTCCTTCCTCACCCTCGCCCGCGAGGCCAACGAGCGCGGCTGGCAGCTCAAGGTGGAGGATGGATACCGCTCCCCCGAAATGCAGCGCGGCCAATCCCACAACCCCCGGCATTTCGACCTCATCCTCCAGAAGACCATCTGGGAACTGGGGGGCAAGACCCCCTCGCCCGAGCTGATGCTGCGCCGCCTCTCGGCCATCATCGCCACGCGCTGCCGCGTCGGCACACATGTCTCCGGCTCAGCCATCGACATCTCCATTTTCTCGCGGGAGACGGGCGCGGAGGTGGAGCGCGGGGGCAAATACATCGAAATCTCCGAGCGCACCCCGATGGGCTCCCCCTTCATCACCCCGCAGGAGCGGGAAAACCGCGACGCCATCGAGGCACTCTTCCGCCGCCATGGGTGGATGCCGTACCCGTACGAGTTCTGGCACTTCTCGCAGGGCGACTCATATGCCGAAACCGTGGCAGGCACCCGCCGCCCCAGCCGCTACGGCCCCGTGCGGTTCGATGGAGCCACGGCCACCCCCATCCCCGAATCCGAGAGTGATGAACTCCTTGAGCCCCTCCCCTTTTACGAAGCGCAGATCGCCGCGGCGCTCCAGCGGCTGGACCGATAGCCGATTCCGCCAGGCGGGACGGCGCCCAACCCCATGGCGTCTCACAGAGACGCCCTACAATCAAGCGGCGCAGGGGTAGGTGTCGGCGGAGAAACCGAGCACGGTTGCGGAAAATTGTAGGCCGTCTCTGTGAGACGGCGGTCCAAACCCACGGCGTCTCGCAGAGATGCCCTGAAGGATGAAGCGCCCGCCTTCAGGATTGCGTTCCCCGGCGCGAAAACCTACGATTTCGGGGCGGCCGAACTCCCACACCCCACACCACCCATGGATATCCTCCGTTTCATTAAAGGCGAACTGCTGGAAATCATCGAGTTTCTCGACGACTCTCGGGACACTCTCTCGTGGCGCTTCCCGGATGAAGACCGTGCCATCAAAAACGGCGCGCAGCTCATCGTCCGCGAAGGGCAGGCTGTGCAGTTCGTCTACCTCGGCCAGTATGGAGACCAGTTTGGCCCCGGAAAACATTCGCTGACGACCGACAACATCCCCGTGCTCACCCGGCTCAAAGGGTGGAAGTATGGGTTCCAATCGCCCTTCAAGGCGGATGTCTACTTTGTCACCACGCGCCTCTTTACCGGCAACAAGTGGGGCACGGCCAACCCGATCATGATGCGGGATGCCGACTTCGGAGCCGTGCGCCTGCGCGCCTTCGGCACGTTCGACTTCCGCATTGTCGACCCGCCCGTCTTCCTGCGCGAAGTCGCGGGGACAGACCACCACTTCCGTCTCGATGAATTTGCCGACACCATGCGCTCGCGCATTGTGAGCGTCTTCTCCGACGCGCTGGCCACCGCCAACGTGCCCGCGCTGGATGCCGCCACCCGCTACACCGAGCTGGGGGATGCGCTCCTGCCGCTCATCAACCCGCAGGTCGTCTCGAAATACGGGCTGGAGATCACGAGCTTCATTGTCGAAAACATCTCCGTCCCGCCCGAGGTGGAGGCTGCGATCGATAAGCGCTCCAGCATGTCGGCCATTGGCAACCTCAACGACTATGTGAAGTTCCAGATGGCCGAGGCGATGACCAAAGGCGGTGACGGCGGAGGCGCCGCCGCCACCATGCCCGCTCAGATGGCCATGGGCTTCGGGCTCGCGCAAGAGCTCGTCAAACAAATGCAGACCCCCGGGGCAGCGCCTGCCGCCGGTGGAGCCGCTACGCCCGCCATCGCGCTGCCCGAGCTGCTCACCCCCGCGCAGGCGGCGGAAGCGCTTGGGGTGAGCGAGGCGGATGTCATCGCCTCCATCGAGTCCGGGGGGCTCAAGGGGAAGAAAATCGGCACCGCCTACCGGATCACCCGGGCCGCGCTGGATGCCTTCCTCGCCGAATAGCCGCAGGTAGCCACGCGCCATGGGGGAGATCAGCGCCCTGCGCAAACACCCGTGCCCCGAGTGCGGGGGCGACGCGGAGTGGAACGCCGCCAAACAGGCACTCGCGTGCCCGTACTGCGGCACCGTGCTCCCGTGGCAGGATGCGCAGACACCCCATGGCGAACGCATCCGCGAGCACCAGCTCGAAGAGGCGCTGCGCAACATCCCTGATAGCGAGCGCGGTCTTAAAACGGAGACGCGCTCCGTCAAATGCGAAAGCTGCCAGGCCATCTCGCTCTTTGAGGCCGGGCGCGCCGCCCAGCGGTGCGATTTTTGCGGCTCGCCCGCCATCATCCCGATAGAGGGGTTGCAAGCCCCGGTTACCCCCGAGAGCTTGCTTCCCACCGTCATCCCCGCGACAGAGGTGCGCACCCGCCTGCGCGAGTGGTATGGGAAGCGGTGGTTTGCCCCCAACAAGCTCAAGCGCGCCGCCCTTACCGACACGCTCCACGGCATCTACCTGCCGTATTGGACGTTTGATGCCCACGCCCACGCGGAGTGGACGGCGCAATCCGGCTACTACTATTACGAAACGGTGACCACCCGCAACGCGCAGGGGCAAATGGTCTCGCAGCAAGTCCGCAAAACGCGCTGGGTACCCAGCTCGGGCGAGCTGGAGCATTTCTTTGATGACGACCTGGTGCCCGGCACCGTTGGCATCGTTCCCGAGCTACTGCGCAAGGTGGAGCCCTTCCCCACGCTCAAGGAGCTCAAGCCGTATGACCCCGCCTACGTGCGCGGGTGGACAGTGGAGCGCTACCAGGTCGATCTGAGGCAAGCCTCCGAAACCAACCGCCAGCAGATGGAGGATGCCCTCCACCAGCTCTGCGCCCAACAAGTCCCCGGAGATACGCACCGCAACCTGCAAGTCGAGGCACAGTACCGCGACCGCACCTTCAAGCACATCCTCGTCCCCGTCTGGCTGGCCACGTACAACTACGGCTCGCGGAGCTTCCAGGTCGTCATCAACGGGTACACCGGCAAGATGGCAGGCCAACACCCGCTGAGCTGGGTGAAGATTTTCTTCGCCGTCGTCTTCGCCCTCATCATCGTCGCGCTACTCGCCTACTGGGTCGGCCAGTAGCGCGGTAGCAAAAAATTGGTGGCCGTCTCGGTGAGACGGCAGCCCAACCCCATGGCGTCTCCCCGAGACGCCCTACAATTCATCCAACGCCTCCCCGAAAGCGCAATGAAGCACGCCAGCGTCTTGGATTACCCGGCTTATCGGAAGGGGGTACGCCAAAGCCGCAGAGGGCCACTGTACTCCACGACGCTACGGCGTTCCGTCACGGTGCTCTACCCCGCTTGGTCGCGCTGGAGCCGCTCTACTGCCGCGCGGTGGCGCAGGGCGATCTCTCGGAAGCCGTCGGAAATCTCCGCGCTCCTCAGCACCTCGGCCCAAAACACCCCCGCCAGCTCCGCCGCCACCCGCCACACACGCCGCGCCTCTGGGGGCGGCGGTAGGGGGCGAAACTCTCGCTCCACCACACCCGAGTAAGGGTCGGGCCGGTAGAGCATGGGTAGCATATCGTAGACCGGGGCCAGCGCCAGCGGCCGCTCTGGGTTGAGAAAGAAACTCATATTGCCCCCGTGCATGTCGCTATTGCCGATCAAACTCCCAAACCACCCGAGTGTGCGCAATCGGTCGGCATCGGCAGAGGGTAG
The DNA here is from genome assembly GCA_037189965.1 of Chthoniobacteraceae bacterium. Taxonomy (GTDB): domain Bacteria; phylum Verrucomicrobiota; class Verrucomicrobiia; order Chthoniobacterales; family Chthoniobacteraceae; genus DATMFV01. The sequence continues at coordinate 103,703 of JBBCKB010000119.1, forward strand.
CCACCCGGCACGCTCCAGCCGGTCGGCAGCCGCTACCCACGGCGCATTCGGCTCGCCAAAAAACGCCCCATCCACCGCCCAGAGCGAGATCACTCCCCGGCGGCCCCACAGGCCCACGCGGTCAAACCGGGTCGACTCCAAAAACACCCGCCCCCCTCCGCGCACCAGCTCCGTGGGAGCCGCAGGCAACCCACCCGCCGTCAACACCCGCGAGGCGATCTCCTCACACACCAGCAGGTCGGCCCAGCGCTGGTCTTCCGGGCGGCCCTGGTCTCCGCTGAACTTGACGATCACCGCGCGCCCCTCCCCCACGCGGGTGGTAAACTTCGGCTGCTCGCCCCCGGCAGAAGAGGCCGGAGCCTCCCCCGCCAAGGTGGCAACAGCTAGGCGGGGGTACGCCTCGGCCCGCTCGTGCTCCGGGAGGGCCGCCTGCGGCTCCAACCGAACGGCCTGTGCCTCCGCCAAGGCCGCCTCGCCCAGCACCCATGCGCCGGGGAGGTCTGCCCCCACCCGCACGAGCGCGCGTGTCACATCATCCGCGCTCCACTCCTTCGGGTCTGCCCCGAGGCCCAGCAGCCGCCCGTGCGCGCGGGCAAACATCCGCCCCAGAAACCCCTGGGGCCGCAAATCATCCAGAAACCACGGCCAGTCGGGGAAAAGCCCCCCGGGGAAGTCCCGCTCCGCCGTGAGCACAGGCCACGGCTCCTCCGCCTCGAAAAACCACTGGCGGCTCTGCAATGCATGCAACACCCCGGCCCGGTGAGGGCGCCCCGCTTCATCCACCCGGTAGAGCGGCCACGCGGCCCCCACGGGGGCAATCTCGCGCGCCAACGCATACCGTGTCGCCCGGCCCCGGCCCACGCGCACCACCCGCGAGCCCAGCTCCGCGATCCGGCGGGAGAGCGTCGGCTGGCTGACCCCAAGCACCCGCACCAGCTCCGCCGCGGAAAGCGCCCCACGCGAGAAGAGGGTAAACTCCAAGGAGTTGTTCATACCTTATCGTGAATCGAAGATTTATTTCAAAATAATCGAAAAACCCCTGAATTCAAGGCCATTAAGCTCAGAAACTCATGGCTGCAATGAATAGATACTGAATAGAAAATACAACTCCTCCTTAAAGAACCGCAGATTCCCCCCTTGCGTCCGGGGCAGCCGTGGGCAACGCTGGGAGTCCACCCTTTTTCTTCTTTCCTGTGGGCGCTTCTTCTCCTGACTCCTCCATCCTCATTCGTGGCGCGCGGCAAAACAACCTCAAGGGGTTTGATGTCGAGATCCCGCTCGGCAAGCTGACCGTCGTCTCCGGCCCGAGCGGCAGCGGCAAGTCGAGCTTCGCCTTTGATACCCTCTACGCCGAGGGCCAGCGCCGCTATGTGGAGACATTCTCCCCCTACACGCGCCAATTTCTGGAGCGGATGGACAAGCCCCGTGTGGACGAGATCCGCGGCATCCCCCCAGCCATCGCCATCGAGCAGGCCAATGCCATCCGCACCACACGCTCCACCGTAGGCACGATGACGGAGATCAACGACTACCTGAAGCTCCTCTTCCCGCGCATCGCCTCCGCACGCTGCCCAGGGTGCGCCCGGCCGATCCAGCCCGAGAGCGCCACCTCCATCACCCGCGCCTGTTTGCTCGAAGCCCCGGGGCAGACAGCGCTGATTACCTTCGCCCTGCCCGTACCTTCCGACGCCAAGGCGGCGGATTTCCTGACCTTCCTCCAGCAGCAGGGGTACCTGCGCATCTGGGTCGCCGGGGCCACGCACCGCACGGACGAGCCGTACACCGGGCGGCTCCCCGCGCAAGTCCACGTCATTCAGGACCGGCTCGCCCTCACCGAAGAGAACACCGCCCGCCTCGGCGAAGCGGTGGAGACGGCGCTCCGCTTCGGCAAAGGGCAGATGGCGCTCATTATTGGCGAGACGCTGCACCCGTACTCCTCCGGGTGGCACTGTGCCCACTGCGACCGGGATATCACCCCGCCCTCTCCCGGCCTCTTCAGCTTCAATAACCCGATCGGCGCGTGCCCGAAGTGCCGGGGGTTTGGCCGCGTCATCGGTATTGATCTGGAGCGAGCGATCCCGGACCGCTCGCTCTCCATTAAAGAGGGCGTCGTTAAACCCTTCCAGACCGAGAACGGGCGCGAATGCCAGCGCGACTTGCTGCGAGCCTGCGCCGCGCAGGAGGTCGACATTAAAGCCCCCTTTGCCTCCCTGCCCAAGCGGGACCAGCAATTCGTCCTCCTTGGCGAAGACCCGCACGCCTCAGCCGAGGACCTCTGGAAGGCCGAGCGCTGGTATGGCGTGCGCGGCTTCTTCTCGTGGCTGGAGTCGAAGGCGTACAAAATGCACGTGCGCGTGCTATTAAGCCGTTACCGGAGCTACACCGCCTGCCCGGATTGCCACGGCGGCCGCTTCCAGCCCGAGGCGTTGAACTTCCACTTCGCCGGGCACACCCTGCCCGACCTGAATGCTCTCGCCGTCAAAGAGCTGCACCCGTTGCTGGAGCACGCCCCGCTGGCCGAGGGAGACTCCGCCGGGCAAATGCTGCGCGCCGAAGTCGCCGCGCGCCTGCGCTACCTCAATGAAGTCGGCCTCGGCTACCTTACGCTGGAGCGCACCACCCGCAGCCTCTCCGGCGGCGAGGTCGAGCGCGTAAACCTCACCACCTGCCTCGGAGCTTCGCTCGTCAACACCCTCTTCGTCATGGATGAGCCCACCGTGGGCCTCCACCCGCGCGATGTGGGGCGGCTCGTGCGCGTCATGCACGAGCTGCGCGACCGGGGCAACACCCTCGTCGTCGTCGAGCACGAAGAGGCGGTGCTGCGCGCGGCAGACCATTTTATCGAAATCGGCCCCGGCCGGGGCGAAGCGGGCGGCAACCTCGTCTACTCCGGCACCCCGGAGCGGCTCGGCCGCACCCTCACGGGAGACTACCTTACCGGGCGCAAGCGCATCCCCGTGCCCAAGACGCGCCGCAAGGCCAAGCGCCACCTCACGCTGGAGGGAGCGAGCGCGCACAACCTCCACGAGGTGGATGTCACCATCCCGCTCGGCGTTTTCACCTGCATCACCGGCGTCTCCGGCTCGGGGAAAAGCACGCTGGTGCATGAAGTCCTCTACCGCTCGCTGGAAGCCGCGCGTGGTGGCCCCGTGGAGGCCGAGGAAGACGACGCTCCCGCCGCCCGCTGCCGCCGCATCGCCGGGTACGAGGGGCTTGGCTCCATCATCATGGTAGACCAGGCCCCGCTTGCGCGCACTCCGCGCTCCAGCCCCGCCGTCTACCTCGGCGTGTTTGATGCCATTCGCGAGCTCTTCGCCATGCAGCCCGAGTCGCTCGCGGCGGGGCTCACCGCCAGCGCCTTCTCCTTCAATACCGGCACCGGCCGGTGCGACCGCTGCAACGGCATGGGCTTCGAGAAGGTGGAGATGCAGTTCCTTAGCGACCTCTTCGTCCGCTGCCCCGAGTGCGACGGGCGGCGCTACCAGCCCCACGTGCTCGACATCCGCTACGACGGCAAATCGATCGCCGACGTGCTGGAGCTAACCGTCTCCGACGCCATCCCCTTCCTCGAGCCTGCCGCCGCCGCGCGCACCAAAGGCGGGCTCGCCGGGCTGCTTGGCGTCTTGCGGCTGCTGGAGGAGGTGGGCCTCGGCTACCTCAAGCTCGGCCAGCCGCTCAATGTCTTGAGCGGCGGCGAGTCGCAGCGGCTCAAGCTCGTCAAACACCTTGCCGAGCAAAACGGCAAGGAAGCGAGCCTCTTCATCCTCGATGAGCCGACCACCGGCCTCCATTTTGACGACGTGGCCACCCTCCTACGCCTCTTCGAGCGGCTCGTGGAGGAGGGGCACTCGCTCCTCGTCATCGAGCATAACCTTGAGGTCATCAAAAGCGCCGATTGGCTGATCGACCTCGGGCCCGAAGCCGGGGCCGACGGCGGCCACATCGTCGCCACCGGCACCCCGGAGACCGTGGCCAAAGGCGCGCGCAAGAGCGGCTCGCACACCGGTCGCCACCTCGCCGAAGTCCTGGCCGGGGGCGAGAGCCGCCCGCCCGTCGTCGTGCGCGACCAAGCCCCCCGCCGTGCCACCCCGGCGGGCATCCGCATCCACGGCGCGAGGGAGCACAACCTCAAAAACCTCTCGCTCACCATCCCGCGCGACCAGCTTGTCGTCGTCACCGGCCTGAGCGGCTCGGGCAAGAGCACCCTCGCCTTCGACATCCTCTTTGCCGAGGGGCAGCGCCGGTTTTTGGATAGCATGTCGCCCTACGCGCGGCAGTTTGCCGAGCAGCTTGAGAAGCCGGAGGTGGACCTTGTGGCCGGGCTGCCGCCCACCGTTGCGATTGAGCAACGCATCACCCGGGGCGGGGGCAAATCGACGGTCGCCACCGTCACCGAGATCTACCACTTCCTGCGCCTCCTTTTCGCCAAGCTCGGCACCCAGCACTGCCCCAAGTGCGAGGTGGCCGTAGAGAGCCAGCCCTTTGCCACCGTGCTGCGGAAGGCGCAAGCCATCGTGCGCAAAGAGCCGGTGCGCGTGCTCGCCCCGGTCGTGAAGGCGCGCAAAGGCTTCCACACCGAAGTAGCCCGCTGGGCCGCGCGCGAAGGCTTTGAGGAGCTTTACGTGGATGGCAAGCTCGTAAAGGTCGAGCGCTTCGAGAAGTTGGAGCGCTTCCGCGAGCATACGATTGATGTCGTGGTCGGCGAGCGTGGCTCCGCCGGGCGGCTCGAGCAGATCCTCCGCCGCGCGCTGGAGATCGGCAAAGGCACCGTGCGCCTCCTGGGCAAAGGCGGCAAGCTCACCGTCCTGAGCACCGCCATGAGCTGCCCCGAGTGTGGCGACTCTTTTGAGGAGCTCGACCCCCGGCTCTTCTCCTTCAACTCCCCGCACGGCTGGTGCGGCACCTGCCGGGGCTTTGGCGAAGTGTGGGATGCCCCCACCCCCGAAGCCGAGACGGCGCTGGAGGCCGAGCTGCTCGAAGAGCGCCGCCACGAGTGGCTCGATGAAGGCGAAGCCGAGCCGTGCCCCGAGTGCGCCGGAGCGCGCTTGAACCGCGTGGCCCGGGCCGTGCGCCTGCAAGGCGGCACCATCGCCGAGCTGGCCAACCAACCCGTGGGCGAAGCGCTCGCACGGGTGGCGCGCCTGAAGTTCACCGGCCACCAGAAGGCCATCGCCGCCGACATCCTCCCCGAGATCTCGCAGCGCTTGGAGTTCATGGGCAAGGTCGGCCTTGGCTACCTTTCGCTCGACCGCTCGGCCAAGACGCTGAGCGGCGGCGAGTCGCAGCGCATCCGCCTCGCGGCGCAGCTCGGCTCCAACCTGCGCGGCGTCCTCTACGTGCTCGATGAGCCGACCATCGGCCTCCACCCGAGGGACAACGCCTTCCTGCTCGAAACCCTCGAAGCCTTGCGCCAAAAGGGGAACTCGCTCGTCGTCGTCGAGCACGACGAAGAGACGATGCGGCGGGCCGACACCATTATCGACCTCGGGCCCGGCGCGGGCTCGCATGGCGGGCGCGTCGTCGCCATGGGGCCGATGGCAAAGATCCTCGAAAGCGCGGAATCGCAAACCGGCCGCTGCCTGCGCGAGCCGATGCGCCACCCGAGCCGGGGGAGCCGCCGCCCGCTCGAAGACGCCGCCTGGCTGGAGCTGCGCGGAGCCCGCGCGCACAACCTCAAGGAAGTGGATGCCCGCTTCCCGCTTGGGCGCTTCACCGTCATCTCCGGCATCTCGGGCTCGGGCAAGAGCACCCTCATGCGCGGCGTCCTCAAGCCCGCGCTGGAGCACGCCTTGCAGCGCAAAGGCCGCCTGCCCAAGGAGCGCAACTACGCGAGCCTCTCCGGAGCGGAAGGGGTGGAGACGGTCTATGAAGTAGACCAATCGCCCATCGGCAAAACCTCGCGCTCCACCCCGGCCACCTACATCAAGGTCTTTGATGAAGTGCGCAAACAATTTGCCCAGGTACCGCTGGCGCGGATGCGCGGCTACACGGCCTCGCGCTTCTCCTTCAACACCGAGGGGGGCCGCTGCGAAGCCTGTGCGGGCCAAGGAATCATCAAGATCGAGATGAACTTCCTGCCCGCCTCGTACATCCCGTGCTCCGAGTGCGGCGGCCAGCGCTACAACCGCGCCACGCTGGAGGTGCTCTACAACGAAAAGAGCATCGGCGAGGTGATGGAGATGACGCTGGAGCAAGCGGCGGAGTTTTTCTCCGCCAACCCGAAGATCGCCCGCCCCCTGCGGCTCTTGTGCGATACCGGGCTCGGCTACCTCAAGCTCGGCCAGCCCAGCCCCACGCTTTCCGGCGGCGAGGCGCAGCGGCTCAAGCTCGTGAGCGAGCTGGCACGCGGCACCACCCGCGCCGCCAACGACCGGCTCCGCCGCCAGCGCACCCCGAAATCGACGGTCTACCTGCTTGAGGAACCGACCATCGGCCTCCACATGGCCGATGTGGAGCGGCTCCTCGATGTCCTGCACCGGCTCGTGGAGGAAGGGCAGACGGTGATCGTCATCGAGCACAATTTGACCCTCATCGCCGAGGCAGACTACGTGGTCGATATCGGCCCCGAAGCCGGCCCCAAGGGGGGAAGCGTGGTCGCCGCAGGCACTCCGGAGCAAGTCGCCAAAAGCAAGCCGAGCCGCACCGCCCCCTTCCTGCGCGAGCTACTGGAGCAGAACGGGCGGTAAGCGCGCGTTTCACCGCACCCCAATAGCGTCAGCGTAAACACGGCATCAAACGCGTGGCACCCCCAAACGCCACGGTCGGCACGGAGGCCGACCCTCCAAGGCGCTCCCGCGCCACCTCTGGTGCGGCAGCTCCCTGGAGGGCGCGCTTGCCCGCCTCTTCGAGGCAGGCTCCGTAGAGTGGCTTCGCGATGAGTAAGCCGCTAAACGCGGCAGGACGGTCCGTGCGCGCCGCGTACCGGAGGAGTCTGTTTCACACCCCATCTCGAACCGTACCCCACAGCGTCAACGCCCCAAAAAAACGCCACGGTCGCCTCTCGAACCTTCTACCCGCGCAAAAGCTCCGCTTGCGCCAGCACCATCTGCCCGCCCTCTATACTGAAGGCGAGCGCGAGGGCCGCCTCGGTGTACCCCTTGAGCGGCAGGCGCGCCTCCACCCAGGTGGGCTCGCCCCCATCGAGCAGCCAGCTCCCCACTTCACTCGTGCCGAGCATGAGCCGCACGAGCGGGGTGCCCGCGCCGGAGCGGAGCAGGAAGCGCGCGAGCAAATCGCCCTTCGGCGGCTCGGCCAGCGGGAGGCGCAGCTCGGCCACCGGGGCTTGGGAAGTGGCCCCCTCCGCCTCGGGGAGCGCCCACCCGGCCCCCAGCATCCATACCCCCCTGCCGCCGGGGGAGAATGAAACTTGCTCGCCCCATGCGATGCGGTGCCCCATGGCGGGGCGGGCCAAAGCCTCGGCCAGCCGCTGGCCCCAACCGCGCAGCACGGCATGCAGCCGATCCCGAAAACTCACCGGGCGCAGGATGGCTTCGCGAAGGCTCAGGGAGCCGCCGCCTTCCACCCGAAGCGCCACTTCAAACCCACCGCGCGCACCCACTTCCACGGGAATGGGGAGCACCTGCCAAGCTGCTTTCTGGGCGGCCCCAGCTTTCCACACGGTGGTGGGCACGCCATCCAGCTCCACGCAAATCTCTGCCCCGGCCGGTTTGCACGCGACCCGGAGGTGGAGCTGCATCGCCCCCGTAGGCGGTTGCTCCAGCCGGAAATGGAGCCGCCCGGCCCCACTTTTGAGCGCAATGCCGGAGCCCTCTTGCGGGCTCCACCCTTCCCCGGCAAAGGCAAAGCCGCCGCCCGAGGGGGTAAAAAGGATCGGCTCGCCCCAACGGCAAAGCGGCGCGCCGGGGCCGCCGCCCCAAAGGGAGGCGCGGCGGTGGAGGCCGGAGAGGGTCGCGCGGTCAAACACGGCGCGCATCACCTCCGAAGGAGCGGAGACGAAGCGGCTCTTCAAAACAAGCGCCTTGGGTGCCGGCTCGCCCGGGCGCGCCCACCCTTGCAGGGTAAGCCGCATCGGCAGGCTGGAGTGCAGGATGCGCACCGCCCCCAGCCCGGTGACGACCACCCCCTCCGAATCCGAGGAAAGCAATGGGTAGAGCTGCGCCACGGAGACAATGCGGGGCGGATCGCCCTCCGCACCGTGCAGCTCGGCCTGCGCGATCTCCAGCACGCCTTTGGGCCCCCGGAAGCCGATCTTCACCTGCGTGGCCCCCGCCTCAAGCTCGAAGCGGAGCGCGGCAAACGCGGGGGTATTGCACCCATGCCGCCGCACTTGCGGGGTGGCGCGGCCTTCCGCATCCAACAGCGTGGCCACCAGCTCCTCCTGCGCGGCTTCTGCCTCCTTGCCTGAGGAGGAAATGGCGGCCATCTGCTCGCCAAGGTCGAGCGTGTTGCGGATAAAAAGGTCCACATCCGGCTCGGCCTTGGTGTAGCGCAAATCCCCACCCCGGTAGTCGATCGGGTGCGGCTGCGGCTCGGAGGTGGCGTGCTTCATCCAGTTGATCTGGAGGGAGGCAAAGTTCTCCGAAAACCGGGTGTAGCTCTCCCGCATGAGGCGGTAGTCCGTCTCATAATACTCATACCCGCCCACCCGCAGGCTCCGCGCGTGGTGCTTCTGGTAGAGCCGCGAGACGAGCCGCGTGGCGTGTTGGCACGGCGAGCGGAGCGAAAAATGGGCCAGCCACACCGACTCGACCTCCTGCGCCGGGGGCTCAAACCCCTCGATGGTAAAGCGGTGGTTGCCCTCTTCCATAAAGGCCCCCTCGGCCCGGGCCAGCTCCCCGGGGACGATGCTCTTGAAGGCCCACGCGTTGGTCTGCTCTTTGGGGTCAAACCGGTGGATGATCCGCTTCACCGGGTTCAACTCGCCCGGGTCGTCGGTGGGGCGCATGGCGTAGTTGACCAGCGGCACCCTCAGGTAGTGCGGCTCGGGGGGAGCATGGTGCTCCTGCAGGCAGGCGAGCACTTCGCCTTGGAGGAATTCGTCGCAATCGAGCGTAAAGATCCAATCCGCCTTGAGCTCGTGGGCGGCGATCTTGAGCAGCCGGGCCATGTGCTCGGTTTGCAGGAGGCCGTAGCGATCATCCCGCAACACCCGCACCGCCAACCCTTCCTTTTGCAGCTCCTCCAGGATGCGGGGCGTATCATCCGTGCTGCCGTGGTCGATCAGCAACAGGTGCCCGCAAAAGCCAAGGGTATGGCGGACAAATGCCTCAATAATATCCTGCTCGTTTCGCGCGGCGGCGATGGCAACAATGTTCATGACAAATCCGATTCGGTGTAGCCTCTCTGAAAAAGAAGCGAGGCTACAACGGTTTGGAAGGACGGCAAGCCTTCCCACCACCACCCCGCCACCGGGGGCCGCTACCGGATCAACCGTAGCGACTTGAGCAGCGCGCCGTCGATCCGCCCCGTCACCGGCAACCCTTTGTCCACCTGGTAAACGCGGATGGCGGCGCGCGTTTGCGGGCCAACCTGCCCATCAATCGGCCCGCGGTAGTAGCGGCGGCGGGCCAGCTCCTGCTGTACTTGCGCGCCCATGTCGCTCTCGACGACCACGCCACGCACCGGCTGCCGGTAGACGACAGCCTCCCGCGCACCGGCAGGCACCAGCAGCGCGCTCAACATCAGTAGGGGAAGGATCACTTTCATAGTAAACGAAGGGAGCGCAGCAGATTACCATCAATCCGCCCCGTTACGGGAAGCCCTTTATCGACCTGATACGCACGAATGGCGGCGCGCGTCTGCGAGCCGATGGCTCCATCGATACTCCCCCCGTAGTAGCCGCGCTTGGCCAGCGCACGCTGCACCTCGCTCTCCACCCCCCGGCCAGCCACCGGGGCGGCGTAGACGACCTCGCGCTCCACCACCACCGGGCGGGAGACAACAATGGGCCGCGAGATCACCACCGGCTGCGGCGCGTAGTAGACCGGCGCCGGGCCATAGTACCTCGGGTACCCATAAGGCGTGTAATACCCCGGGCCGTAGTACCCGACGCTTACCCTCGGGCCACGGTTATACCCATGGTGGTGGTGGTGTTTCTTTTTACCGGCTTGCGCCGCAGAGAGCCCGGGCCCAAGGCAGAGAACCCCCAACACCAAAGCTCCGATAAATTGCGTTTTCATGGTCGTGGAAAGCATCGCCTATTTTGACGCAGGAGGAAAGCCACACATTCACCCGGGAAAAAAACTCGCCGCCCCCCGCATCTTTGTGGAATCCTTGCCCGCTTTCTCCATTGAAACCGAAAATTGCCCTCGTTACCGGAGCCGGCGGGATCATCGGCCCCTCCATCGTTCAACGCCTCATCGAAGACGGTTGGACTGTCGCCGCCGCCGACCGCAACCTTGAGGAGTTTACCAGCGGCGAACGCCTGCTGGGCCGCCCCTTCCCCGGCCACCACTTCGCGGCGGACCTCTCCTCCCGCGCGGAGTGCGAGCGCCTCGTCGCCGAGGTGGAGGCCAAGCTGGGGCCGATCTCCGGCATCGTCAATAACGCCGCCTACAATGCCAACCGCCTCTTCGAGGATCTGGATGAAACCGCCTCGCAGCGCGAGTGGGCCATCAACACGCTTGCCCCGCTTTGGCTGGCACTGGCGGCGCTCCCCTCGCTGCGGGCTGCAAAAGGGGGCGTGGTGAATATGTCGAGCATGCAGGTCATCCGGGGGCTGCGCCCCAGCCTCGTCTACTCGGCCACCAAGGCCGCTCTGGAAACGGTGACCACGCAGCTCGCCGGGCAGTTTCTGGACGAAGGGGTCCGCTTTAACGGCATCCGCATCGGCATGGTCCCCGGCTACGCCTTCCTGCGCCCCGCCGCCGAGAAGCTGCCGGACGACCTTGCCGCCAAAATGGTTGCCGACGTCCTCCCCAAGCATCTTGAAGCCGCGCGCGAGCGCAATGGCGAGCAATGCACCGGCTCGCCCGAAGACATCGCCGCGCTCACCGCCTTCCTGCTGCGGCCCGAGGCGCGCTTTATCAACGGCAGCATCATCACGCTCGATGGAGGGCTCCTCCAGGCCCCGCTCGGCGCCCCCTTCCCCAAAAACACCGACCGCGGCAACCGGCACAACCTCGTCCAACAATGGCTGGAGCAAAACGTCACCAGCCACCAGCCTTAAGAAGCTTATGCAACTGCGTCACATCCGCACCTGGGTCGTCCACGTCCCGTTGATTGATGAGTGGACTTCGAGTGTCGAAACCTTCGGCGTCCACGGAGCCGGCAGCGGGCTGCACACGCTCGTCGCCTTTGAAGATGAAAACGGCACCACCGGCTGGGGCGAAACCCCGGGCGACCAGACTGCCGCGCTCGAAAAAGTCGCCCCCCGCCTTTTGGGGATGGACTGGGACCACGCCTGCCCCAACCTTCTCGATCTCTGGGCCGAGGGCGAAATCTACTGGGGCAAGCCAGCCCCGCCCTCCCCCTACGCGGCCAACCGCGCCAACCTCCGCCACCGGCTGCGGCACCCGCTCCAATCCATCGTCGAAGCCACGCTGGTCGATCTTCGGGCCCGCCGCCTTGGCTGCCCGGCGGCGCAGCTCTTCGGCGGCTTCTGGCGGCGCGCCGTCAATACCGACTACTGGGCTGGCCGCCTCACTCCGGAGCACGCCGCCCGCTGCGCCCGCCGCGCGCTGGAGCTCGGCTTCCACGGCATGAAGCTCAAAACCACCCTCGAAGACCCGGACCCCGAACGGCTCGAGGCGATCAAATCCGTCGCGGGCGAGAAATTCAAAATCACCCTCGACCCCAACGGCCGCTACTACCGGCTTGATGACGCCCTGCCCCGTCTGCTGGAGCTCGATGCCATTGGCAACCTCGGCGTCATCGAAGACCCGTTTCCCCGCTTCCACCTTGAGGAGTTTGCCGCCCTGCGGCCCCGGCTCAAGGCGCGCGTCGTCCTCCACATCGACCCGCCTGAGAGCCTCTCCAACGTCATCGCCTCCCGCTGCGCCGGGGGGTTAAACCTTGATAGCCACACCGTCGGCCCCTTCCAGTGGCGCATCATGGCGGGTGCCGCCGAGATCGCCAACCTGCCGATCTGGCACGGCAGCGGGCTCAACCTCGGTATCTACACCGCCCTCCAGCTCCACCTCGCCGCCAGCGCTCCAAACTGCGTGCTCGCGGGCGACCAGGTGGGCCCATGGGTGCGCGAAGCCACCTTGGTGAAGGAGCCCTTCGTCGTGCGCGACGGGTGCGTCGTCGTCCCCGAAGGGCCGGGCATCGGCGTTACCCCAGACTTGGCCGCCATCGAAGCCCGCTGCAAGAAAACCACCCACTGGAGCGCCTAGAGCATTTTAAATAGAAGTATGTCCATTTATTTTACGAGCGCCGGAGGTCGATGCGGAGGCTTTTGGGTGCAGCGGCTGTATTTTGAAATACAGCCCAAGCCCGAAAGACTTTGCAGCGGCCTTCGCCGCCGTAAAGAAATGGCTATAGAATTATTTAAACTGCTCTAAAGGCCATGATGCGCCCCCTCCTGCTCTTCCTTGCACTGAGTGCCACCCCGCTCGTGGCCACGCCACCGCAGGTGCGCCTTGCCGAAAGCGTGCCGGGGCTGGAGATCGAGCAGCCGCCGCAAGCGTATGAAGCGCGGCGGCTGGTGGGCGACATCGCCGTGCCGCCGGGTGTCGTTCTCAAGCTCAAGCGCATCCGCCCGCTGACGCCCCCGGCCCCGAGGCACCTGGTGCCTCCGAGCAGCGAGATCCGCGTCGTCGATCTGCAAGAGGCCGGGAAATACGGCCTGCAAACCCTGATCGAAAAGTGGCATACGCTTATCGAAAGCGGAGACCCCGCGCAGGCTGGCCCGCTTCGCGACCGGCCCCGGATCAGCGAGATCCCGTGGATGAATGCGAGCCGCCTTTTTAACGCGCGCGTGCGGTTCCACACCTTCCCATGGGGCAAGGCCGTCCTTTTCATCACGAGCTACGCGCAAAGCTCCGTCAACGGCCCGGTCAACAACGACATGCTCACCCTTGTCGTGCAGGGCCTCACCAACGATGGGCGCTATGCGGTCAACGCGCGCCTGGAGCTGCGCCACCCGGAGCTCCCCGAATCGACTTGGGATCGAGGGGCCATGCGCATTGACATCATGCGCAACAGCTCGCAGACCGAAGAATGGCTGGAGCGCCAGCCTGATGACGCCTTTCGCCCCGCCATTACCGACTACCTGCGGCTGCTGGAGGGGCTGCAAATTGGCGATGGCGCGGCAACTGAGTAACGAATTGGCGAGATTTGCTTGCGCTTGGCCCCGGGGGAAGATTAGCTCCACCCGGTACAAAAAAGACGGGCAGTTAGCTCAGCGGTAGAGCGGTTCGTTTACACCGAATTGGTCGGGGGTTCGATTCCCTCACTGCCCATTTCTTTACCCCCTCTGGCGGAGGGCACCCCGCGACATGAAACCGTTTCTCCTCTGCCCGCTCCTTCTGGTTATCGCCAACCTGTTTATGACGGTCGCCTGGTACGGGCACCTGAAGGATTTCTCCTCGCGCCCGTGGTACATCGCCGCAGGGGTGAGCTGGCTGATCGCCGGCGCGGAGTACCTCTTCCAAGTCCCGGCCAACCGCATCGGGTATACGGTGATGACGCTTCCGCAGCTCAAGATTTTGCAGGAGGTCATTACCCTCGCAGTGTTTGTGCCGTTTGCCGTCTTCTACATGGGTGCCCCGCTGAAGTGGGACTACCTCTACGCGGGCCTCTGCATGGTGGGGGCCGTCTACTTCATCTTCCGGAGCTGATCTCCCACCGTCGCGAGTGGGGCTCTGCCTAAACTATGCTGCCTAACCACCGCTTCCAAACCCTATGGCGAGCGGTTGCATTTGGCGCCGCCTCGGCGCTGGCTGTCTCGTTGCCGCTGGCCTTGGGGCGGCTGCTCTGGCCGGGGGGGCTGAGTGGTGGGGCGGAGTTCATCTTCTGGCTCGCCTCGGGCGTCAACGTCGCGGGGTTGCTCCTGCTTGGGTGGCGCTTTTGGCCGGTAGTGTATGTGGGCGTCTTCCCGGCGTGGTTCTTCTTTGGCCAATCGCCCGCGCAATGCTTCCTCGGGGCCACGGGGAATGGGGTGGAGGCGCTGTTGGCTATTTGGATTTTACGGCGGCTCGGGCAGTACCGGGGCGGCTTCGGGCAGACGCGCACCGTCCTCTCCCTATTGTTCGCCGCCACGGTCGCGCCGATGCTCGGGGCACTGACAGTCCCCGCCCTGCTCGTGCATGAAGGGCGCTTTGCCAAGCCGGAGTTCTGGCTCGGGCTGGGGAACTGGGCGCTCGCCAATGGCACGGCGATCCTCGTCCTCACCCCGCTGCTCGTTGCCCTGCGCCGGGGGGAATGGCCCTCGTGCCGCCACCCACGCGAGGCGGGGCTTTGGGTCGTGTGCGGGGTACTCTGCGGCTGGGTGGCGTTTGATGCCGTCTTCCAAGCCCGGGGGGTCAACTTCGCCTTCCTCATGTTCCCCTTCGTCATCTTCGCCGCGATCCGCTTCGGGCAGGCCGAGGCCTCGGCGGCGCTGGCGATCGTCATGGGCTCGCTCTACATTGCGCTGGCGCGGCATGCCGGGCAGCTTGCCCCGGAGAGCGCGCCCGGCATCCTCTGGTTTGTGCAGGCCTTCCTATGGGTGCTCTCGGCCACGGGGTTGCTGGTGGCGGCGCTGGCAGCCGAGCGGCGGGATGCGCAAACGCACGCGCTGGAAGCCTCGCTGCGCGAGGAGCGAGCCCGGCTCGATGCGCTGCGCTACCAGATCAACCCGCACTTTCTCTTCAACACCCTCAACTCCCTGCGCGCCACCCTCCCGCTGGAGGCGGAAACCTCACGCGGGATGATCACCGAGCTGGCCGGCTACCTGCGCACCACCCTGGAGGCCCCGGATACAGACCTCGCCCCCCTGCGCGAAGAAGCTGCCGCCATGAGCCACTACCTCGCCATCGAGCAAAAGCGCTTTGGCGAAGCGTTGCACGTGGAGCTGGCGCTTGCCCCGGAAGCACTGGCACGGCCCGTACCCGTTTTCTTCCTCCAGCCCTTGGTGGAAAACGCGATCCGGCACGGGCTGGAGGCTTCGCAAGGGCGCTTTCACCTCCGAGTGGAGGCCGCGCTGGATGCCCGGGGGCACCTCGCCCTGCAAGTGGCCAATACCGGCACCTGGCGCGAAGGGGCCACCCCGGGGCACACCGGCTTAGGGCTCGCAAACATCCGCAGGCGGCTGGAGCTGCTCTATGGAAAAACTGCAACCGTGGAGATCGTTTGTACTAACGGGTGGGTACGCATTTGCCTTACTCTTCCCCCACCCGCATGAGCCACCTGCGTTGTTTGATCGTGGATGACGAAGCCCTTGCCCGGCAGGAGCTTCGCGCCCTCCTTTCGCAAGAGCCCGGGGTGGAAGTCGTGGGTGAAGCCGCCAACATCTCCTCCGCGCTGGAGCAAACGGCGGCACACCGGCCAGATGCGGTGTTTGTCGACATCAAGCTCCGCAGCGAAAATGGGTTCGACTACGTGGCCGCCCTGCCCGAGCCACTGCCACACCTCGTCTTTGCCACCGCTTACGACCGCTTTGCCCTGCGCGCGTTTGATTGCAACGCTGTGGACTACCTGCTCAAGCCGATCCACCCCGTGCGGCTTGCTGAGACGCTGGCCCGCATCCGCGCACGCCTGCGCACCCCCCCGGCAGCGGGGGGGCCGCTCTTTCTCAAAACAGGCGCACGCATCCGCCTCCACGAGTGGGAGGATATCCGCCACATCCTTTCAGAGGGGAACTACACGCGCATCTTCCTCGGCGATGGCACCTCGGTGCTCAAGCTGCGCACGCTCAAAGAGTGGCTCCAGCTCGCTCCGGAGGGGGCGCTCCTCCAGATCCACCGGCAGGCGGCGGTGCGCCCATCGGCCATCCGCGAGATCACCACCGAGGGGGACCACCGTCACCACCTCATCCTCAACGATGGCACTCGCCTGCCCATCGGGCGGGCGTACTGGCCGGGCCTCCGAGCTTTGGCGGGTTAGCACGCTGGCCGTTCATCACTTTTTCCGGATCGCTCATCCGTGTGCGATTGACGCCCTAAACCCTACCCCAACAATGGACAGGGTATGTCTCGCCGCCGCACCCGCCGTTCTTCGCCCACGCTCTGGTTCATCCCGCTTCTTTGCGCCACCGCTTCGTTAAACGCGGCGGATATCTCGTGGACCGCCGGCACGGGCAACTGGGAAACCCCGGCCAACTGGACCGGGGGGGTCGCACCGCTTGCGGAAGACGTTACCACGATCAATAACGGCGGCACCGCCATCATTGATGGAATCAATGTTGAGGTGGCCGGGATCGACATCGCCTATTTCAACAGCGGCAGCCTGCGGATCGAGAACGGCGGCACCCTGACGACCGGCATCTTGATGGCCGGGTTTAGCTCATCAGGAGGTGGGGCCACCATCACCGTAACAGGGAATGGCTCCAACCTCACGGTATTGTCCTCTGACCTTGTCACCCCGATTGGCTACGGCACCAATGGCTACGGAGAGCTCAACGTGCTTGATGGGGGCACATTTTCCGCCGATTGGTTGACCGTGGGGACGCAGGTCTCGGGCACCGGCCGTCTGCTCGTTTCCGGCTCCGGCTCACGGGTGGAGACTGACTACCACCTCTCGGGAATCGGCTTCCGGGGAGACGGCATTGCCACCCTTCAGAACGGTGGGGAACTCTATGCCGCCTCCAGCCTCCGGCTCGGCTACGACGGTACCGCGAAAGGGACGCTCATCATCGGCAACGGACAGAGCGCGGGCATCCTCACCGCCAGCGAGTTGCTCGGCGGGAATGGCGATGCCGATCTCGTCTTCAGCCAGACCGACCTGGCCTACACCTTTGCCACGCCGATCACCGGCAGCATCCACGTCACCCACCTCGCCAGCGGCACCACGATTCTCACGGGTTCCAACACCTACAGCGGCGGCACCACCCTCTCGCAAGGCACCTTGCAGATTGGCGATGGCGGGCTGAGCGGCAGCCTTGGCATGGGGCCCGTGGCCAATAGCGGGCAGCTCGTCATCAACCGCGCGGGGGCTCTGAGCTACGGCGGCTCCATCAGCGGTACGGGGCAGCTCCGGGTAGTCGGCAGCGGCACGGTAACCCTCTCGGGCTCCAGCAGCTACACGGGGACGACCAGCATCTCCAACGGCACGCTCGTCGTTGCCAATAACAACGCACTCGGAGCGTACACCAGCCCGTACTCGATCCATGTCACCGGCTCCAACGGCACGCTTTCCATCAATAGCGGCATCACGCTTTCCAAGCTCGTCGGCGTCTCCAACGGCGGCCACGTGAACAACCGGGGGCATATTGACAGCTCCTCCTCGTCGGGCATCTTCACCCCCTCGGGCGCGGCGCATGTGCTCAATTCCGGCACGATCACCGGCAGCAGCTACTCCGTCTATCTCGATACCGGCAGCGTGACCAATACCGGGCGAATGGAGGGCAACGTCTACATCCAGGGAGATGGCTTGGTACGCAACGAAGCGGGCGGCGTCATCCTCGACGGCGTGGACCTTCGTGGCGGCTCCGAAGGTCTGGTGGGCCTTGTCAACACCGGCTCCAGCGCCATCTACGGCATGGTCTCCGTCGTCACGGGCGACATCACCAACTCCAACGGCAGCCTCATCCAGAATGACGACTACATCGCCGTAAGCCTCGATGCCGGCTGGGCTACGCCGACCCTGACGAACTCCGGCAGCAGCACCATTCGCGGGGTGGATTACGGCGTCTACGCCACCAGCGACTGGTTTCAGGAAGTCACCATCAATAACATCGGCGGCAGCGTCATCACCTCGGCAACTACGAGCGATGGCGTCGCGGGCATCTATATGACCTACCAGACGAGCGCCGAGCCCGGCATCGTCTATAATGACGCCACCTCCAGCGTCATCGGGCGGCGCTACGGCATCTACATGGAAGGCGGCGGCACGGTGACCAACGAAGGCACCATCATCCGCACGCTCACCAGCGGCACCAACGCGGGCGTACGCTTCTCGGGGACGAACAGCATCCTCGTCAACTCGGGCACGATCCAGGGCGGCGTTCTCATGGCCAACTACGTCAATAGCGTCACGCTCCATGCCGGTTCGCTTATCGACGGCAACCTTGCCATGGGCAACCGGAATACCAGCCAATTGATCCTCACCGGCAACTCTGGCCCGCATCTCCTTTCCACCGCCGTCACCGGCACCACCACCACCAGCGGCACCCTCGTCAAACAAGGCTTGGGCACGTGGGTGATCGACCGTAACCTTACCACCACGCGCTCCGTCTCCATCACCGACGGCGTCTTGCAGATCGGCAACGGCGGCACGGTCGGCTCGGTCAATGGCAATATCGCCAACGCAAGCGGGCTCGTTTACAACCGCTCCGATACGGTCACGCTCTCGGGCACCGTGAGCGGAGTAGGCTCGCTCACCCAAAGCGGTAGCGGCACGCTCGTTATCGCCAACCGGCAGACGTACACCGGCGCGACCGACATCACCGCAGGCACGCTCCGCGTCACCGGCACGCTGGGGGGGAGCCCGGTCGTCAATGTCCACAACGGCGGCACGCTTGAGGGGACGGGGCTTATCTCCGGCACGGTGAACGTCCTCTCCGGCGGCCACCTCTCGGCGGGCACGAGCCCGGGCACGCTCACCCTTGGCGCGCTTGCGCTCAATAGCGGCGCGATCTCCACCTTCGAGCTGGGCACTTCGAGCGACCGCGTCAATGTCTCCGGCAACCTCACGCTCGACGGCATCCTCAACCTCGCCAACAGCAGCGGCTTCGCCAACACCAGCTACACCCTCTTTACCTACGGCGGCGCGCTTACCAACCACTACTTCGAGCTAAACCTCGTCCCCACCGGGTGGAACCGCGCGCAGTTCGTAATCGACCTCTCCACAACGGGCCAAGTGAACCTGCTGGCCGACAACACCGTGACCCTCCAATACTGGAACGGCGCGGATACGGAGCCAACCGGAAGCATCACCGGAGGCAGCGGCACGTGGTCTGCCACGGGGGAAAACTGGACGAACTCCAACGGCTCGCTCAACACCGACTGGCAAGGCGTCGTCGGCATCTTCAGTGGCACGGGGGGCGATGTCTCCGTGGCCGACGCGGTGGCGTTTGAGGAGTTGCAGTTTGAGGATTCCGGCTACCGCCTCACCGATGGCGGCGGCACGCTCACCACGGGTGCGGCGGGCTCCGAACTTTGGGTCGCCACCGGTGTAGAGGCCGAAGTGGCCGTAGGCCTTAGCGGCAGCGGCGCGTTGCTCAAGAGCGGCGGAGGCGGGCTCATCCTCTCGGCCTCCAACGCCCATACGGGCGGCACCATTATCGGGAACGGCACTCTGCAAGCCACCCACGCGAATGCGCTCGGGGCGGGAGATGTCACCCTCCAAAGCCTCGGCATGCTCGAGGCCGGGGTAGCGCTCACCATTGGCGGCGACTTTATCTGGGAAGGAGGCACCCTTCGCCAGACGCTCGGTACGCAAACGACCACGCTGCACATCTCCGGCGCGTTGGATAACTCCGGCGGCGGCGGGGAGTTTGCCTTCACCGCAGGGAGTGGCTTCGCCTTCAATACCGCCTACACCGTGCTCACCTTTGCAGACGGCAGTAACTTCTCCACCAGCGGGCTCACGGCCAACGCGTTCGATGGCATCTCCCCCACCTTCCATCTGCTCAATACCGGCAACAGCCTGCAAGTCATCTACCTCGGAGCAACCACCGGGCCGCTGCTTCAGAACAGCTCCGCCATCCATACCCCGGTGGATGAGCTCTTCACCGTAGAGGGCGCGGTACAAACGGGTACCGATGCGGAGAGCAACGAAGTGCTCGGCCTCGTTTTTGCAGAGGCGGGCGGCTCCCTCGTCATCCACAACACCCTTACCCTCGGCGCGGGGAGCATCACCACCGGCACGGGCAATGCCGCCCTCGTCGGTGGCACGCTCAGCACCAGCACCGGCTATGCCATTGCCACGGGGGGAGAAGTGACGCTGGGTAGCGTGCTGTCGGGTAGCGGCGGCCTGGCCAAGAGCGGCACCGGCACACTGCGCCTGCTCGTCGGCAATAGCTATAGCGGCGGCACCGTCATCAGCAACGGCACCGTGCAGGCCACCCACGCGAATGCGCTCGGGGCGGGAGATGTCACTCTCCAAAGCCTCGGCACGCTGGAGGCCGGGGTAGCGCTCACCATTGGCGGCGACTTCATCTGGGAGGGAGGCATCCTTCGCCAGACACTCGGTACGCAAACGGCTACGTTGCACATCTCCGGCGCGTTGGATAATTCCGGCGGCGGCGGGGAGTTTGCCTTCACCACGGGGAGCGGCTTCGCCTTCAACACAGCCTACACCGTGTTCACTTTTGGAGATGGCAGCGCCTTCTCCACCAGCGGGCTCACGGCCAATACGCTCGATGGCATTGCCGCAACCTTCCACCTTCTTAACACCGGCAGCAGCCTCCAAGTCATCTACCTCGGGGCAAGCACCGGGCCGCTGCTCCAGAACAGCCCCACCATCCATACCCCGGTGGACCAGCTCTTTACCGTAGAGGGTGCGGTCCAGACCGGCACCGATGCGGAGAGCAACGAAGTGCTCGGCCTCGTTTTTGCAGAGGCGGGCGGCTCCCTCGTCATCCACAACACCCTTACCCTCGGCGCGGGGAGCATTACCTCCGGCACGGGCAATGCCGCCCTCGTCGGCGGCACGCTCACCACCGGCACCGGCTTCGCCATTGCCACGGGGGGGGAGGTCACGCTGGCCAGCTCGCTCGCAGGCAGCGGCGGCCTTACCAAGAGTGGCACCAGCACACTGCGCCTGCTCGGGGCCAATACCTATAGCGGCGGCACCACGATTGCCGAAGGCACCTTGAGCGCCGAAAGCCGCACCGCGCTGGCCGGGGGTGCGCTGGCGTTGCAGGCGGGCGGCAAGCTCGCGCTCACCGGGGCGGTCGAAGTGGCCAGCTTTACGTGGAGCGGCGGCTCCATCGCGCTCGGGCTCGGAGGGGTGGATCAGCTACAAATCGCCGGGGCCTTTGCCTCGGGCGGCAGCGCTCCGTTCGTCTTCGAGCTGGATCTGGCGGGCTTCTCCATCAACGCCACGCACACGCTGCTCACTTACAGCAGCCAGAGCGGTTTTGAGGCGGCAGACTTCCTCGCCCCGACGTTCTACGGCATCACCCCCGTCTTCACGCTGGGCGAGCACGCCCTCACGCTCCACTACACGGGCGCGACGAGCGGGCCACTCCTGCAAAACAGCGCCCCGGTCTTTACCCCGACCAATGCAAACTTCGTCGTCTCCGGCAGCGCCGCGACCGGCGGCCCGGGGGAGGATAACACGGTAGCCTCGCTCCTCTTTGAAGGGGGGAGCGTGCTGGAGATCCACAATACCCTAAACCTCTCCAGCGGGCAGCTCACCGCGCTCGGCGGGGCGGCGCTCACCGGGGGCACGCTGGCCACGCCCGGGGCGTTCACCAAAGCGGGCGCGGGCCTGCTCTACACCGACTCGCAGGTCGTGGCCGGTGGCCCGGTGGTGATCGAGCAAGGCGGCATCGTCCTCAATGGTACGATGCAAACGAGCGGCGGCGTCCATGTCACCCCCGGCACCTACTTCGGCGGCAGCGGCGTGGTGGTGGGCAATGTCTTTAACGAAGGCACGGTAAACCCCGGCAACTCGCCCGGCACCTTCACCACGACCGGCAACTACACCCAAAGCCCTGGCGGAACCTTTGTGTTGGAGATCGCCAGCAGCGGCAACCACGACCGCCTCGTCGTCGGCGGCACCGCCACCCTCGCGGGCACCCTCGCCGTGGCCCCGCTCAATGGGTACGGGCTGGAGCTGGGCCAGAAGTTTACCTTCCTCAAAGCCGGGCGCGTGAAAGGCGGCTTTGCGCAAACGCTCCTCCCCAGCGGCCTGCGCGCCCGCCTGCTCACAAAGAAGACAAGCGCCACGCTCCTCATCGCCCCGGAGAGCTACACCCAGCTCGCCCGCACGCCGAATGAGAAAGCGCTCGCCAAAGCGTTGGACCGCTTCATCCCCGCCACCGGCGGCGACCGCGAGGTCGTGAGCACCGCGCTCGACGAGCTGCGCAGCGACCAATACGCCAAAGCGTTCCAGCAAATCGCGCCCAACTTCTACGAAGCGCTCCCCCGGCTCGGCATCGAGCAGAGCAACGCTCAGGGGCAGATGCTCCAGCAACGCTTCGGGGCCGTGCGCTTCGGCAGCCGGGGCTTCAGCCAAGTGGGGCTGGAGGCGGCCACCTTCTCCCAGGCCGACGGCATCCTCGCCCCTGTGGCGAGTAACCCATGGGGCGTCTGGGTGCAGGGGCAGGGCCTCTTTGCGCGCAACTCCGGGCTCGCGGCAGTGCCCAACTCGCGCTCCAACAGCGGCGGCTTCCTCCTCGGGGCCGACTACCGCTGGAGCGACACCCTCGCCACCGGCCTCTATGCCGGGTACCAGCACACCGACACCAAGTTTGATGGCGGTAGCCGCGACCGCGTAGATGCCGCCCGCTTCGGCGCCTATGCCACGCTCGATACCGGCAACGGCTTCTACGCCAACGCCACGCTCGGCGGCGGCTGGGCGGGCCACGAAGTGCGCCGGCGCATCGAGTTTGGCAGCATCGACCGCACCGCCCGCGCCACGCCGGAGGGCGGCGAATTCAGCGCGCTCCTCGGGGGCGGGTACGACTGGCGCGCAGGCGGCTTCACCTTCGGACCGGTGGCCAGCGCCCAGTACACCTACCTGAGCCTCGGCGGCTTCACCGAAAGCGGAGCCAAGAGCCTCGATCTGCGGCTTCAAGCGCAGGAAGTGAGCAGCCTGCGCTCCACCCTTGGCGCGCGGCTGGCCTACACGTGGGAGGTGGCGCGCGGCGTCACCCTCACCCCAGAGGCGCGGCTGGCGTGGCAGCACGAGTTCCTCAACGACTCCCGCACCCTCACCGCCTCGCTCGATGGCGGCTCCGGCTCCAGCTTCACCACCGCCACCACCACGCCCGAGCGCGACGCCGTCTTTGCCGGGGCGGGCCTCAACCTCCAAGTGGGCGAACGCTGGGGGGCCAACCTCTGGTACAACGCCGACTTCGGCCGGGGCGACTTCCGCAGCCAGATGGTCAGCGGCGGGGTGAACCTCCGGTTCTAATCGGGGCTTTTCCACCCCCGGTTTCACCGTGACAAACGGGGGGTGGCGAGAGCATACTCCAGCCCATCGCGAGGCGCACTCGCGCGCGCGGTTTTACTCTCTCCCCCCCTCTATGAAAACCACCCTCTTCTCCCACCGTACCCGGCTCTGCCTCCTCTCCATGGCTGGCGGCCTGCTCCTCCCGCTTGCGGCCACAGCCCAGTCAGACACCTGGTACAACTCGACCTTCATCATCGAGAACCTCGCCGGGTACGACGCCGAAAACACCTACGTCACCTTCTTCGGCCAGATGATCGACCAGACTGGCAACGGTGCATCGGCCCAGACTTACGGAGCGGGCACCGCCTTTAGCTACTCCAACGATAAAACCTACCAATCGTTCACCCTCGCCAGCCTTTGGGATGCCGACTTCTCCTACACCCAAAACGGCGTTTCCAAAACCGGCGCGTACACCTTCACGGTGAATGATTTTGAGAACGCACGCATCTACTTTACCCAAGCCCCCCTTTCCGCCGCGCCCGATAACACCCAGTGGCAGGGGCTTGTGGAGCTCTACGTCAAAGGGTTGCAGAGCGGGGCCACGCCCAATGCCCCCGTCGTCAATAACTGGGATGTTTCCTATGTAGACGGCGTCTCCATGCCGATCCAGACGACGCTCTACAACGCCGCGGGCACTCCTTACTCCGCGCAGACCGTCAACCCGGTCCTCACCTCTCCGGCCATTCTCGCCGCGCTGGCCGCGCAGCTTCCCTCCAGCGCCATTGTCTCCGGCAGCAGCGGAGTTCAGCGCATCGTCTCGCCCGCCCATTCCGCCTCCTTCGGCGGCGCTGGCGAGTACCACGACTGGAGCGCGCTCATCACCCACCTTACGGCGGAATCCACCGAAGGGCGGCACCTTCAGGTTGCCAATTACACCGCCCCGCTCAACAGCGGCAGCGTCAACCTCAACCAGTACAACCTCAGCGGCGCGCAATTTGGCTTTAACGGCGTGAGCGGAGAGCTTCCCGTCTACGAGCACGAAGGCCCCAATATGTTCAACGGCCAGAACTACGACTTCTCGGCCAACTTCGTGAGCGACCTCTACGCCAGCGCCACCCCGCAGCAGCAGGCGGAGTTTGATGCCAACCCGGCCTGGGGCATCACCGCCACTTCGCAGACATCTGGCGTCATCCTCTCGGGGAGCACCACCGCCGTGGGGGGCGACGAGCCGACCCCGCCTTTCACCCTCTTCATCACCAATGCCGAGCTCAACAAAAGCACCGGCATCTACGGCAGCAACCCGAAGTATATCGTCATCCCCGAAACGGTCGTCCCCAGCGGGCCGGGTGCCTTTGTCTCCTACCAGACCGAGGGGATTCATAATGATGTGACCGGGCGTATCGTAGGCGACCTCATGGCCGGGATGGTCTTTGGCTGGGCAGGCAGCACCGTAAAGGTGGCCGATGTTTTTAACGCCCAGTTTGCCCCCGGCACGGCAACGACCGACCTTTGGGAGGCCCTCGTCACCTCCATGGCCGCCTACGGCACCACGCTGGATGCCGATACCACCTTCGGCG
Source organism: Chthoniobacteraceae bacterium (assembly GCA_037189965.1). GTDB lineage: Bacteria > Verrucomicrobiota > Verrucomicrobiia > Chthoniobacterales > Chthoniobacteraceae > DATMFV01. The sequence goes on from JBBCKB010000119.1 coordinate 128,386, forward strand.
AGCTCACCACTGGCCAGTACTTCATGATGATGTCGCTGGGCGCTTCCAACGGCATCGCTGAAGGGACGCCGGGGGACTTCCCCGTCATGGCCTGGACAGGGGCCGCCATCGCCCGCGACGCCACCGCGTTTGACGAATACACCGCCCTGCTGCTCGGGCTCACACAAGGGTATGGCACCGGCTTTGGAGACCGCTTTAACGGCCTGCTCAACCCGGACACCACCTGGTACAGCGTGAACCCCGGGGGCGCCGTCGTCAACCCGGTCACCGGGCTCCCCTTCCAGACGCTGGGCTATGGGGCCATCACCCTCCTTGCACCGGCTCCGGTCCCGGAGGCTTCCACCCTCTCCCTCTCCCTCGTCCTCCTCTCCGGTGGCGTGGGGCTCTGGTGGCGGCAACGCCGCAAGCGCCACGGCCTGGCGGGTTGACACCGCCGCCCCATCGGGAGACCTTCCCGCAATGCCCCCTCCCATGCCAGATGCGCCCCTCTCCGTGCTCGAAGAAGTGGCGGCGCTGGCCGTGGGGCATACCCGGTTTGAGCTGAGTTTCGAAGACATCACCGGCTTCTCCTACGACGCCCCCGAGCTGGCGCTGGAGGAAACGCGGCGCTACCACTGCTCCGCCTTCTGCCGCTACGCAAAGGCCCACCAGGGGCGCTACCGCGAGTGCACCATCAACAAGCGGCTCTGCAACCGGAAGGCTTCCAAGGGCAAAGGGTTCATCGGCCTCTGCCACCTCGGCCTGCTGGAGGCGGTGGAGCCGCTGGTCCTGGAGGGGAAGGTGATGGGCGTTTTCTACTTCGGCAACGTCGTCATCCGCGGGCGGGAGAAAGCCTCGCGCCAAAAGATCACCACCTTCTGCCGCCGCCACCATGTCGACGCGGAGCCGTACCTGTGCTTGCTGCGCGGGGTGCCGCGCGTCTCCGAAGCGGAGTGGGAGGCCGGGGTGGTGCAGTTTCGCCGCGCCGTGCGGCTGGCGGCAGCGTTTGTGCAGACCATCGGGCTGCCGGTGGAGAGCTACACCGTCCACGAGATCCGCAACATCGCCGTGCGCGCACACCAGCTCCACCCGCTCTCGCGGAGCGCCGTCGGCTGGGTGCGCCAACACTACCGCGAGCCGTGCACCCTTGCCGCCGCCGCCGCTGCGCTCGGCTGCCACCCGGTGCACTTGGGGCGCACCTTCCGGCGCGACCTTGGGCTCACCTTTACCGAGTTTCTCCACCGCGTGCGGATCAGCCACGCCAAGCGGCTCCTGCGCGTCACGGCCATGAACGCCGCCCGCGTCAGCTACGAAACGGGGTTTGCAGACCCCGGGCACTTCAGCCGCACCTTCCAGCGGCTCACCGGGCAGACCCCGGGGGAATTTGCCCGAGCGGTTTAATTCCGACAACGAATTTGTTTCCTGCATCCAATGCACCCCACTGGGAAGTAGCGTAGCTTCTGGGGTGTAAGCGATGCGCCCCCCTCGTCTCCATACCGCCCCCTGCAATGGGGTGACGCTCCCCGAGCTACTCGTGGCCGTGGCCCTGCTGGCGGTGTTGCTGGTGCTGGCCTTCCCCGGTGCGAGCCGGGTGTTGGAGCAATCGCGCAGCGCAAAATGCGCCCAACGCCAGCGGCAGATCGGGGTGCTCGTGCTCGGCCTTACCGCGGAGCACAATGGCAACCTGCGCCTCTTTCGCGATGGCAGCGCCGGGGGCGAGTACCGCTGGTACAACCAGCTCCGTACGTGGGCAAACCTCACCCCCGGCGGGGCGCGCGCCGCCTTTGGCTGCCCTTCCTACCCGGCCGATACAGCGAACGACTGGATCTGCTACGGCATGCGCGTGGCGGGGGCTCCGGGGGGTGTGCGCCGCTACCCGGATGATAACGGCCCCCGGCTCTACCAGATCAACCTGAGGCAGGTGGCCGATCCGACGCGCTTCCTCCTGTTGGCCGACACGATCATCCCCGCCAGCGGGCGGCAGACCTTCCGCATCACCCCGCCCGGGCTTTATGAGGAGAGCGGCATCCACCTCCGCCACCGGGGCCGCGCCAATACCCTTTTTCTGGATGGCCATGTCGAGGCGCTCGATGCCGCCGGGCTCCACGCGGCGGGCATTTCCGAAGCCATCGACTCCCGGCTCCAGGCACAGACCACCCGTGTGGAGTAACTCCCCCTGTTTTCTTTTAACCATGAAACCGCTCACTCTGCTCATGACGCTTTTGCCTGTTATCGCGTTTGGCTCCATCGATAAATCGCCGGACGACTTCTTCCGCCCTGCCCCGCTGCCGCCCGAGGCCGCGCAGGGGGAGCTGCTCTTCCCCAAAGGGGGGCTCTTCCCCTTCAGCTTCTATAGCGTGGGCGGCGGGCCGCGCACCCCCGGAGGCGGTGTGGAGGAGCTCCCCGAAGCGGAGCTGCAAGCCCTCTTCAAAGAATACAAGGCCGCCGGGTTCCAGATCATCGGGCCGCAATATGCGCTTAACGAACGCTCGCTGGCCGATGCAAAGGAGCACGGCTTCAAGGTCATCTACTCGGTCGGGCTTTCCAAAAAGGCCTTCCGCGCTCACAACCAGGAAGCCTTGCCAGAGGCCGAGATCCGCGAGGAAATCCGCAAGGAAGTCAGCGCCGTAGCGGGCAATCGCGACATCATCGCATGGGACTTGCGCCCCGAAGAGCTGCGCCCGTGGCGCAAAGGCGAGAAGGCGTACCTCGACCTCGCCGTGCAAACCATCCGCGAGGCCGACCCCCACCAACGCCCGATCTACCACTACTGCCCGGGCCACTACACGGCGCGTTCGCTCGCGCAGATCGCCCCGTATGTGCAGCTGCTCGGCAAGGGGATGTACACTAACTACTCCTCGCAAAAGCAGAGCCGTGTCTGGTGCCGGTGGACGGTGGAGCAGGAGGTGGAGGCGATCCGCGAGAGCGGCTCCAAAGCCGTGCCGCTCGCGCTGGCCGAGATGTTCCAGCAGCCCGAGCCGGAGGAGGTGGCGCGCATCCCCGAGTGGGTGCGGCATGATGTCTACCTCTCGCTAGTGAGCGGGGCGCGCGGCGTCCTTGTCTTCTCACTGCGCAAGCGGGCCGACTTCCCCGCGTGGCAGGCGTACTACGATGCCTACCGGCAAGTCGGCAGCGAGCTACTCCTTGGCGACAAGCTTGGCCAGGTCTTCCTCTTTGGCGAAAAGCGGACGGACCTCGCCGTGGAGATTGTGGATGGGCCGACGACGGTGGAGTTCACCTTCCGCTCGGCGGATCTTAATGAACCGGTGCGCTACCCCTCCATCCACTGGGCTGAGTTTGCCTACGGCAAGGAGCGCTACCTCTTCGCCGTCAACTCGGCCAATGAAGCATGCACCGCCGTGGTAAGCGGCTTCCCGTACGATGCCGTGAACGTCGAGCCGCTCTCCGGCAAATCGCGCACCTCCTTCCCCGTTGGCGAAGGAGAATTCCAGACCACCTTCGCGCCGCTGGAGGTCAAGATCTACCGCTTTACCCGCAAATGAAGAAGTGGCTCCTGCTTCTACTGCTGGCGGCTCCGCTCCACGCGGCCGAGCGGCTCTACCCCGAGGGGAAAGTGTTCCCCATCGGCGGCTACAGCCCGCGCCCCGAGCAAGACAAGGCGGCCGGGTTCACCCTCGCGGGGCCCACGTATGGCGACTCCGGGCGGCTCCTGCGCGAGTGCGAAGCCGTGGGCCTCCCGATGGTCTACCGCATCCGCACGAGCTTCGATGTAAAGGGGCGCAAGGGCGAGCCGCAGTTTGATGCCGCACTCATCCGCGAAGAGGTGCGCCAGCAAGTGGAGGCCGTGGCCCCAAGCGAGACGATCTACGCCTGGACCATCTCCCCCGAGGAGCTGCGCCACTGGCGACGCCACGAGCTGGCCTACTTCCGGCTCGTGGTGGAGACGATCCGCCAGCACGACCCACGCCACCGCCCGGTCTGGATGTACGAGCCCGGCCACCGCGACGCCACCGCACTCGCCAAGCTCCTGCCGGAGATGGATGCCAGCGCCAAGGGGATGTATACGAACTACTCCGAGCGCATGGATGAACGCGGCTGGGTACGCTGGAGCCTGCGCCAGCAGCGCGAAGCCATCGCCTCGGCCAACCCGCGCGCCCTCTTCTTCGCCCTGCCCGAGATGTTTCGCCAGCCGCCGGAAGGGCGCGAAGGCGAGATCCCCCGTTGGGTGCGGCACGATCTTTACACCGCCCTGGCCGAAGGGGCGCAGGGCGTGCTCATCTACTCCTTCGCCAAGCGGAGCGGCTTTACCGCGCGCGATGCCTACTACCAGGCGTACGCCGAAGTCGCCCGCGAGTGGAATGGCCCGCTGCAAATCGGCCCCGCCTTCCTGCTCGGCAAAGCGCGGGACACCGCCAAGTGGGAGCTTACGCAAGGCCCCGACACCATCTCCTTTACCCCCTCGGCCAAGGAAGAGGCGGTCTCGTTTAGCTCCTTCCTCTCGCGGCAGGTGGTGTGGGAAGGGCGGGAGTATCTGCTCGTCGTCAACTCCGCTCCAGAGCGCCTCGCGCTGCGCCTTACCGGCAGCACCGAGGGGTGGCAAGCCATGGGCGACGCCGCGAGAGAGGTGGCCGCCCTCACCCTCGACCCTTGGGAAACCCTTCTCTTCACCCGTACTGCTCCATGAAAACGACCTTCCTTGAACCCTCCCGAGAAACCGCCATCGCCGGGGAGTACGATGTCATCGTCTGCGGGGGCGGGCCGGCCGGGGTGTCTGCCGCGATCCGCGCCGCCCGCGAAGGAGCGCGCACCCGGTTGATCGAAGGGCACGGCTGCCTCGGTGGCATCTGGACGGCGGGGCTCCTCTCGTACGTGATCGATGCCGACAAGCCTGGCACCTTCGTCTCCGAGCTGCGCGAGACGCTCATCGCCCGCAATGCAGGCCACCGCCGCGTGCGCGAAAACTTTATCTACGACCCTGAGGCTATGAAGCTCGAGCTGGAGCGCCTCGCGCTGGAGGCCGGGGTAGAGGTGCGCCTGCACACGCGCGTCGTCGCCGCCGGGGTGGAAGACGGGCGGCTGCATACCGTCCTTACAGAATCCAAATCGGGCCGCGAAGCGTGGCAAGCCCGGGTGTTTATCGATTGCACGGGCGATGGCGACCTCGCCGCGCTGGCCGGCAACCGCTTCGAGCTGGGGCGCGGCCCCCGCCAGGAGGTGCAGCCGATGAGCCTCATGGCGCTCGTCACCGGGCCGGAGCCCGAGGTGGTGCGCCCGTTTTTCGACCACACCTGCCTCGACCGCAAGGCCGCCTTCCTCGCCGAGATCCGAGCCGGGGGGGTAGACCCCAGCTACTCCGCGCCCACGCTCTTCCACATCCGCGAAAACCTCTACGCCCTCATGGCCAACCACGAGTACCACGTACGGCCGGATGACGCGCAGGCGCTCTCCGACGCCACGATCCGGGCCCGCGCCGAGGTCGGCAACATCGCCCAGGCCCTGCAACGCACCGGCGGCCCGTGGGAGACGCTGCGCGTAGTCGCCACGGCAGAGCAGATCGGTATCCGCGAGGGGCGGCGCATCGCAGGGCGCGCGCGGGTGCATGAGGACGACCTTGTCGCCGGAAGGCGGCGGGCCGATGCCGTCTGCCGCGCCACGGCCTCCATGGATGTCCACTCGCCCGACCCAGGCTTCTCGCGCGACTACGATTTTCGCACCCGCCGCAACGTCCTCCCCTACGACATCCCGTACGGCGCGCTCGTAGCCGCCGACATCGAGGGGCTGCTCGTAGCCGGGCGCTGCATCAGCGGAGATTTCCTCTCCCACTCCAGCTACCGGGTCACGGGGAATGCCGCCGTCATGGGCGAAGCCGCCGGGCTCGCCGCCGCTTTTTGTGCCCAACACGGGCTTGCCCCCCACGCGCTCGCGTGGCCCCCAAACCTCCAACCCGCAGCACTCTGACCCCTTTTTAACCATGAAAACACCCCGCCACCTCCTCGTCGCCGCCCTCGGGGCGGTGCTCATCCCCCACGCAGCCCAAGCCCTCCTCCCGATGACGGAGCTTGGCACCGCGTACACCGAAAACTTCAACTCCTTTACCGGAGTCGACGGCACGCTCCCGGCAAACTTCGCCGTCTCCCCCGCCGTGGTGGGGATGACTTACAACGGCTACTACACCCGCTCCGATGCGTATGTAAACTCCAGCCGCATCGTCGCCCTGCGCGATACCCCCTCCTCCACCGATATCGCCTTCGGCATGAAGCCCGCCTCCTCGGGCGGCGTCTCCACGTTGGATTGGAGCCTCTCCAACGCCACGGGCATCTCGCTCTCGCGCTTCGAGGTCGCGTGGGATTTCGAGCAATACAGTGAAAGCGGCCGCGCCAGCCAAGTCTCGCTGAGCTACAGCATCAATGGCGGGGCGTTTACGACGGCGGGCATCACCGGCGTCTCCCTCTCCACCGCGCAGACGCGGCCGCCCGCCACGTCGCCGGGGGCGCAGAACCTTGCGTCCGTGCGGGTGGAGTCGCTCTCCGTAGCGATCGACCTCAGCACGCTGCTTGCCCCAGACCAGACGATCGTCCTGCGCTGGAGCTTCACCCCCGGTACGTTGATCGGCGACTCCAACAACGCCGCCCACGTGGGGGTCGATAACCTGAGCATCACCGCAATCCCCGAGCCTTCCACCGCCATCGTGGCGGCGTTTGGTGCGGGGGTGCTGGTGCTACTACGGCGCAAGCGGCGGTAGCGGAAAGTTCCGGCTTGCGGGGAGCGGGGGAGTTTCCCCAAGCTCCCCGTTGCGATGTCTCCACTCCTGCCTTCCGCCGTCGAAGCCATTGGGCAAACCCCGCTCGTCGAGCTTAGCCGCCTCACGGCAGGGCTCTCCGGCCGCATCCTGGCCAAGCTGGAGTTTCTGAACCCGGGCTTCTCCAAAAAAGACCGGGTGGCGCGGCAGATCGTGGAAGATGCGGAGGCGGAAGGAGCGCTCAAGCCCGGCCAGACGGTGGTGGAGCTGACGAGTGGCAACACCGGCACGGGGCTAGCCATTGTCTGCGGGGTGAAGGGGTACCCGTTTGTGGCCGTCATGTCGAAAGGCAACTCTGTGGAGCGCGCACGGATGATGCGCGCGCTTGGGGCCGAGGTCGTGCTGGTCGATCAGGCCCCCGGCTCGCAGCCCGGCCAGGTCTCCGGGGCAGATCTCCAGCGCGTGGAAGAGGCGGCGCGGGCCTTGGTTGCGGAGCGCGGCGCTTTCCGGGCAGACCAGTTCCAGCTCCCTGGGAGCGTGCGGGCGCACTTGCTGCACACGGGCCCCGAAATTCTCCAGCAGACGGCGGGCAACTTCGATTTGTTTTGCGATTTCGCAGGCTCCGGCGGCTCCTTCGCCGGGTGCGCGGCGGCCTTCAAGGCGCACAACCCCGGCATCTCATGCTACCTCGTGGAGCCGGAAGGGGCTGCGGCGCTGCAAGGCGAGGTGGTGACGCACCCCAACCACCGCATTCAAGGCGGCGGCTATTCGCGCGAGGAACTCCCGCTGCTCGACCGGGGGCAGATCGACGGGTTCCTGACGGTCTCCGACGCAGAGGCCGCCGCCATGGCCCGGCGGCTGGCGCGCGAAGAGGGGCTATTTGCCGGGTTCTCCTCCGGAGCCAACGCGGCGGCGGCACTCCGGCTCCTCCAGACGACCCACGCGGGGCGCACGGTCGTGATCCTTCTCAATGACTCCGGGCTCAAATACCTGAGCACCGATTTGTGGGAATAGCATTACTACGTTAACCTAATCCCGGCAAGATGCCCGCGAAGCGTGAACTGTAGGCCGTCTCTGTGAGACGGTGGTCCAACCCCATGGCGTCTCACAGAGACGCCCTACAATTTCCAACCCTCGCACCGAATCTTCAAACGATCTAACGTCGTAATCTTAGAGGGCGCTACCCGGGCCGCACCACCGCGAGCACTTGCGGTGTCTCGTGGAAATAGCGGCGCGCCACGGCAGCCACCTCCTCGCGGGTGAGCGCGGCCATCTGCTCGGGCAGGCGGCGGTACTCATCAAAGCCGAGGCCGTAAAGCTCATCGAGCGCACAGGTGTGGGCAAAGGCGCCGTTGCTCTGGTTGCGCAGCGCTTGCTGGCCAAGGAGCTTCTCTTTGGCCCGGCGAAATTCCTCTTCGCTCAGGCCGCCCTCCGCCAGCAGGCGGATTTCATCCAGCAACTCGGCTTTCACCGCTTCGAGCTTGGCCGGGTCGGTGCCGAGGTAGAAGGTGAAGGAGCCGGGGGCCAGCCCGGGCACCATGGAGCTGCCGACAAAGTACGCCAGCCCAAGCTTCTCGCGGATGCGGATAAAGAAGCGCGAGCCAAGGTCGGAACACGCTTCATCAATGATCTCCAGCGCGAGCCGCTCGGGCTCGTAAATGCTGGCACCCCGGAAGCCGACCATGAGGATGGCTTGCGTCTTATCCAACGTCGCCTCCACCTCCACGCTTTGCTCCAGCACGGGCGGCTGCGGCGCGGGCTCGAAGAGCGGCTCCCCGGCGGGAAGCTCAGCAAACGCAGCCTCCACCTGCGCGCGGACGGTTTGCGCACACACATCCCCAAAAATGGCGATGACGCCGTTGCGCCCCGTGGTTGTGCGCTGGTGGAAGGCGGCGAGCGCTTCGCGCGTCACCCCCGAGACACTCTCCGGCGTGCCGCCGGAGCGCAGGCCATAGGGGTGCCCGGCGTAGAGCGCGCTGCGCACAAGGTTGCGGGCCACGGAGGTCGGCTCTTCCTCCTCGGCTTTGAGGCTGGCAAGCTGCACCTCTTTCTCACGAGCCACGGCGGCTTCGGGGAAGGTGGGGTGGAGGAGGACATCCGCCATGAGCGCGATGCCGGTGGCTACATCGGGCGCCATGGTGCGGAAGGCGATGTTGAAGGAGTTGTTCCCCGCATCGGCCCCAAGCGCGCCGCCGAGCGTTTCGATCTCTTCGGCGATCTGCTCCGCGCTCCGGGTGGTGGTGCCTTTAAGCAAGGTGCGCGCCATGAGGCGGGTGATGCCGTTGGCCTCCTCGCTCTCGGCCAGTAGCCCGGCTTTGAAGCAGGCAACGCCGGAGACCAGCGGCAGGCGCGGGTCTTCGCGCACGAGCAGGCGCAGGCCATTGGCGAGGGTAAAGCGGTGGATCGGCGGCTCGGCCACGGCAGCGCTCTCCGCCTCGGCAGCGGTCTCGGCCCCCGCCGGGTGGAGGGCGATGAGGGTGAGGTTGCGATCCTCAAAGTATGTCTCCAGCACGCGGGCGACATCGGCGGGGGTGACAAGCTGGAGCGCGGCAAGGTAGTCGCGGGTGAAGTGGGGGTTCCGCGCGAGCAGCCAGTTGCCCCCCAGGTCTGCCGCCATGCCGCGCGTGGTGGTGAGCGCGCCGAGCTGCCCGGCGAGCGCCTGCTTTTTGGCCTTGGCCAGCTCGGAACCGCCCACACCCGTTTCGCGAAGCTCGCGCAGCTCGTGGGCAATGGCGGCCTCCACCTCCGCGCGCCGGGGGGGATCGAGAAGCGCCTCTACACCAAAAAGCCCACTCTGGGCCGGGGTGTAGCACCACGCCCCGATGGAGTGGACAAGCCCCGCCTTCTCCCGAAGCGCCCGGTAAAGGCGGCTGGAGCGCCCGCCCCCGAGGAGGATGGCCAGTAAGTCGAGCGCCGGGGTATCCGGGTGCGTAAGCTCCGGCACGCGCCACGCCATCTCCAGCCGCGTGAGCTCTGTGGGAAAGGGGTGCAACACTTCCCTGCGGCCCCACTGGGCAGGCTCGCGCGGGATGTAGACGGGCGGTAGCGGCTGGCGCGGGTACGGCGCGAAGAAGGCGGCCAGCTGCTCGTACACCTGCCGGGCATCCACCGCGCCGGTGATGACGAAGAAGAGGTTATTTGGCACATAGCGGGCCTTGTAGTAGGCCCAAACATCGTCGCGGGTGAGGCGGTTGAAGAGATCGAGGTGGCCGATGACCGGGTAGCGGTACGGGTGTTCGCGGAAGGCGGTGGCGAAGAGGAGCTTGGAGGCGACGCGGTCCGGATCATCCGCGCCCATGGCAAACTCGCGCCGGATCACCTCCTGCTCTTTGGCAAACTCCTCGGGAGGGAGGGTGGAGTTCATCATCGCATCGGCGAGGATGTCGATGGCGGTGGCAGCGCCTTTAGCGGGGGTGTCGATCCAGTAGACCGTGCGGTCAAACGAAGTGTAGGCGTTGATGTAGCCACCCAGATCCTGCACCGCCTGCGCGATCTCGTTGGGGCCGCGCTTTTCGGTGCCTTTAAAGAGGAGGTGCTCCAGCAAGTGCGAGATGCCCGCCCCCGAGTGCTCACCTTCCAATATAGAGCCCGCCTCGCACCACGCCTGCACACTGGCCACCGGTGCCGAGTGGTCTTCCTGAACGAGGGTGCCAAGGCCATTAGGGAGGCTCCAGCGGTGGATATGGGGTGTGGGGAAGGTGACCATAAAGACAAAACGGGGGCCTGCCGCCAAAACGGGGCAGGCCCCCTTAAAAAAGTGGGAGCAACAGGGGTTAGACGACCGGGGCCTTCGGGCCGCTCTCCGCAGGCACCGGGCGTGGGGGGAGGAAGGGCTTCACAAACGCTTCCTCAAAGTCGTACCCCTGGCGGAAGTCTTCGATCGTATCGGTATCGGTCTTCCCGAAGATCCCCGCGCGGATGAGGTTGAACACCATCTCCCCCACATCGCCGCACTCCTTGAGGTTCCACACCTCAAAGACGGTGGGTGCCATCGGCCCAAACTCCTCCAACGCAAACCGCCGAAACCCCTCCAACAGCTCCTGCCCCGTGACATGGCGGGAAAGGTCGGTCTGTTGTTTTTTACGGGATTTCAGGGTAAAATCCAACGCATCCTGAAGGAAGAGGTATGCATCCTTCGGGTAGCGCGAGTCTGCGGCAAGGATCTGGTTGAGGGCTTCTGTGAAACCGATTTTCTGCATGTAAGTGCCTCTATTTGAGGAGGGTAGCCGGAGCCCCGGCCAAGGGTTGCGGGCGAAGCTGGCGCACGGCGAGCCCGAGCGCCACGAGGGTAACCAAGGTGGCGGCAAGGAAAAGCTCTTTGGACGTCGGCCGGAACATGGTGTGAAATAACGCAGGCAGCCTAACGGCGGTGAGCCCCGGAGTCAACCGGCCCCGGAAAAGAAACCCGAAATCTCCGGTTGACGAACCGACGCAGCGCCCCTAGCATCACCCTCCGCTGCTACCAGCCAGAGGTTTGCCCTTTCAAAACGGGCCAGCTTTTCAGGGTGGGGCAGCGGCCAGAGAGCCGACCAAGAAGGCTTGAGGAGCAAAGTGAGCATGATCTGGAGGGAGGTGGACTTTTTTCTCCAGAGAGTTGCCCCCTTCGCTTCGCTTTCTTTGGCTCTGGGAACCACCATTTCAGACCGACCGCAGTTTTTAGAAGGAGAAACACTATGCCAGAAGTTGTTGTCCGCAAAGGGGAACCGATTGACCGTGCGCTCAAGCGCCTGAAGAACAAGCTCGACGCCGAAGGCGTTATGGACGAAGTGCGCCGCCTGCGTGCCTTCGAGACGCCCACGCAGAAGACCAAGCGTAAGGCACGTGCGACGGCCAAGCGCATGAAGATGAAGTTCCGCTTCAACTCCTAGCCCATTTTTACGGTCGGGGTGCCGAGTGCACCCTGCCACCTGTTTTTTCCAGAGGGATTCTGGCAACCCTTTGCCTGCACCCCCCTAAAAACAGCCACTGCCTTGCGGATTCTGCGGGCAGTGGCTGTTTTGCGTTTTGATGTCTTGAGAGCGGGAACAGGGAGAGACAGGAGTCTACAGGATTCCTTCTAGGGCCCCTTCCTCCCTGCCGCCTCTGCGACTGTAGGCCGCCTCTGTGAGGCGGCAGTGCAAAAACCACCGCGTCTCGTAAGAGACGCCCATTCTCCCCCCCCCGGCAAAAAAAACACCGCGGGGGCGACAGGGTACGTCGCGCCTCCGCGGTGTCTCTAGAGCATTTTCGGGTTAATTGGTCGCAATGATTTGCGAGCGCCGTGGATTGCTGCACGACTTTTCGAGCGCCGCGGCTGTATTTTTAAATACAGCCCAAGCTCGAAATGACGTACAGCGGCCCGCGCCGCCGCAAAGCATGCGACAGATTAAAGCGAAACTGCTCTAAACTTCCTCTCTACGCCAGCGCGCGGGCGGCGGCCACGACGTGCTCGGCAGTCATGCCCAGCTCCTTCATCACGGTGCCACCGGGGGCGCTGATGCCGAAGCGGTCAATGCCGAGGATGGTTCCCTCCGGGCCGACCCACTGGTGCCATAGCGCGGTGACGCCCGCCTCGATGGCGACGCGCCGGCGCACGGCGGAGGGGAGGACCTCCTCGCGGTACTCGGCGCTCTGCCGTGCAAACCGCTCGAAGCTCGGCAACGAGACGACGCGCACCCCGGCCCCAAGCTCCTTGGCGGCGGCCACGGCGTGCTGCACTTCGCTCCCTGCGGCAAGGAGGATCAGCTCCAACGGAGCGCTCTCGCGAACCAGAACGTACCCCCCTTTGAGCGCGCCTTCGCGGCGGGCGGCCACCGGGGCGACATCGAGGTTCGGCACAGCCTGCCGCGTGAGAGCGAGAAGCGTCGGCCCATCGGTACGCTGGGCAGCGGCGACGAAGGCTCCGGCCGTCTCTTCCGGGTCGGCAGGGCGGATGACATCGAGGTTGGGGATGACCCGCAGGCCGGAGACCGTCTCCACCGGCTGGTGGGTGGGGCCGTCTTCACCGACGCCCACGGAGTCGTGGGTGAAGATGTAGATGACCGGCAGGTGCGAAAGCGCCGCGAGCCGGATGGAGGGGCGCAGGTAATCTGCAAAGACCAGGAAGGTCGCCCCGGAAGCGCGGAAGAGGCCGTCGTAGGCGATGCCGTTGAGGATGCCGCCCATGGCGTGCTCGCGGATGCCGAAGCGGATGTTGCGCCCGCCGAAGTTCTCCGGGGTCCAGTCTTTGCTGGTCTGGATGTAGTTGAGCGTGGAGCCGTAAAGATCCGCCGAGCCGCTGATGAGGAGCGGAAGCGCCTCGGAGAGCGGCTGAAGGACATCGCTGCCCGCCTTGCGGGTGGCAATCTTGGCGTCCGCCGGAAACTCGGGGATGCGCGAAAGAAGGTCTGCCGGGACTTCCCCCGCCACGGCGGTGGCCAGCTCGGCGGCTTTGCCGGGGTTGGCGGCGCTCCATGCGGCAAAGAGGGCCTCCCACTTGGCGTAGTCGGCCTTGAGGGTTTCGGCATGCGCGGCGAAGTAGGCGCGTGTCTCTTCAGAGACGAAGAAGGAGGCTTCAGGCAAGCCGAGCGCCTTGCGGGCAGCCTCGGCAAACTTGGCCCCGCCCTCGCCGTGGGCCTTGGCGGTGCCCGCCACTTCGGGGATGCCACGCCCGATAAGGGTGCGCGCGATAATGAGCTGCGGCTTGCCGGTGGCGGCCTTAGCCGTCTCCAGCGCAGCGAGGATGGCGGGCATATCGTGCCCATCCACCGTCTGCACGCCCCACTGGAGCGCTTCGTAACGCTTGGCGGTGTCTTCGTTTTGCGAAGCGACGGCCATGGCGTCGAGGGTGACGTCGTTGGAATCGTAAATGACGATCAGATTATCCAACTGCGCGTGCCCGGCGAAGGCGCTGGCTTCCTGAGCCACGCCTTCCTGGATGCACCCATCGCCCGCCAGCGCGATGATGTGCTGGTCAAAAATCGGGTGCTCGGGGGTGTTGAAGTGCGCCTGCGCCATCTTGGCGGAGACGGCGTAGCCAACGGCGTTGGCGATGCCTTGACCGAGCGGGCCGGTGGTGGCTTCCACGCCGGGCGTCTCGTGGAACTCGGGGTGCCCCGGCGTCAAACTACCGAGCTGGCGGAAATTCTCCACCTCCTGCAACGAGAGCGCGTACCCCGCAAGGTGGAGCCACGTGTAGAGGAACATGGAGCCATGCCCGGCGGAGAGGATAAAGCGGTCGCGGTTGAGCCACTTCGGCTCGGCGGGGTTGTACCGGAGGGCTGCCCCAAAGAGCACCGCGCCCACTTCCGCGCACCCGAGCGGAAGCCCGAGGTGGCCGGAGGCGCATTTGTGGACGGCATCAATGGCAAGGCCGCGCGCCTCATTGGCAGCGCGGGAGAGAGTGTCGATCTTCAGACTCATATTTTTTCTTTTAGTCGGGCGAGAGGGTAAAATGTGGGTAGCCGAAGTCAAGGAAACCCAAGGAATGGCTCTTTTTGGACAGAGGGTGGCAAAATATCGCCAAGCTTGGGCCGCATGGGAGCGCCCATGTGTCCATTTCCTTCAGTTGGAGGAGGTTGGCACGCCGCTTGCTACAGGCGCGCCCGTCTGGAACGGCCTGCCGTTTCAGGCACGATTGGAGTGGGCAACCGCACGGTACCGCTCTAATAGTAACCGCAATACCTCTACCCAACCTCAATGAGCGCAAGCATCTCTCGCATCCAGGCGATCAACGCAGTCACGCAGTTTAAACCGTCTTCTTCGACCAATTTCCGCGACGTTTTTGCGGCGGATCTCTACGGCTCCAACGTCTTTGGCCCGGCGGTGATGAAGCAGCGCCTGCCGCGCAATATTTACAAGAGCGTCATCGAGACGATCGAGAGCGGTGCGAAGCTCGACCCTGCGGTGGCCGATGTAGTCGCCGCTGCGATGAAGGATTGGGCCATCGAGAGCGGGGCCACCCACTACGCGCACGTTTTCTACCCGCTCACCGGCCTCTCCGCCGAGAAGCACGACTCCTTCCTTTCCCCGGATGGGCTTGGCAGCACGATCACCGAGTTTTCCGGCAAGACGCTCATCCAGGGCGAGCCGGATGCCTCCTCCTTCCCGAGCGGTGGCATGCGCTCCACCTTCGAGGCGCGCGGCTACACGGTTTGGGATGTGACGAGCCCCGCCTACATCCTCGAGAGCCCCAACGGCAGCACCCTCTGCATCCCCACCGCGTTCATTTCGTGGACGGGGGATGTGCTCGATAACAAGACCCCGCTGCTCCGCTCCGTGCAGGTGCTCGATGCGCAGGTGCGCCGCATTTTGAAGCTTTTTGGCCACCAGAATATCTCCATCATCAAAAGCACCGCCGGTGCCGAGCAGGAGTATTTCCTCATCGACCGCAACTTCTACTACGCCCGCCCCGACCTGCTTACCGCCGGGCGCACCCTCTTTGGGGCCAAGCCTCCCAAGGGGCAGGAGTTTGAAGACCACTACTTCGGCGCGATCCCCGAGCGTGTGCTTGGGTATATGATGGAGGTCGAGCGCGAGCTCTTCAAACTCGGCATCCCGGTGAAGACGCGGCACAACGAAGTCGCCCCCGGCCAGTACGAGATCGCCCCCGTATACGAAACCGGCAACCTCGCCGCCGACCACCAGCAACTGGTGATGGCCACGCTCCGCTCCGTCGCCGAGCGCTACGGCATGGCGTGTCTGCTCGCCGAGAAGCCGTTTGCCGGAGTCAACGGCAGCGGCAAGCACCTGAACTTCTCCTTCGGCAACCACACGCAGGGCAACCTCCTGGACCCGGGCGATACGCCGCACGCCAACGCCCAGTTCCTCGTCTTTGCCACCGCCGTCATCCGCGCCGTGAGCATCCACGCCCCGCTCCTGCGCGCGCTGGTCGCCTCTGCAGGGAATGACCACCGCCTCGGCGCCAACGAAGCGCCGCCCGCCATCATCTCCATCTTCCTCGGCGAGCAGCTTGCCGACGTGTTTGAGCAGATCTCCCGTGGCGGGGCCAACACCTCGCGGGCACGCACGACGCTCAACATCGGCGTCGATGTCCTCCCGCAGCTTCCCAAAGACGCGGGCGACCGCAACCGGACGAGCCCGTTTGCCTTCACGGGCAACAAGTTCGAGTTCCGCGCCGTGGGGTCCAACCAATCGGTCTCCGCACCGATCGTCGCGCTCAACACGATCGTCGCCGAGTCGGTGGACTACATTGCCACCCGCCTGGAGAAAGCGACCCCGGAGACATTTAACGAAACGATCCAGAAAGTACTCCAGGAGATCATCAACGAGCACGGCGGCGTCATCTTCAACGGCAATGGCTACTCCGAAGAGTGGCACGCCGAAGCGGCCATGCGCGGTCTGCCCAACCTCAAAACCACCGTGGATGCCCTCCCCGCCTACACGGCCGAGAGCACCGTGGCCACCTTTGAGAAGTATGGCATCCTCACCCGACGCGAGCTGGCCAGCCGCCGCGAGATCGCCTTCGAGCAATACGCCAAGACCCTCAATGTCGAGGCCAACCTCGTCCTTGAAATCGGGCGCACCATCATCTACCCCGCCACCTCGCGCTACCTGGGCGAGCTGGCGCAGACCGCGGCGAACCTCACCATCGCCGGGCTGGAGCCTGATAACACCCAGCTCAACCGCGTGCGTGAGTTGACCAGCGAGCTGCTCGCCGCCCTCGACCGCCTTGAGGAAGCCCACCAGCACGGGGCCGACGGCGGCGTGGAAGGCCACGCCACCCACCTGCGCGACTGCGTGATCCCCGCCATGCAGGAGGTACGCACCCTCGCCGACAAGCTTGAGGGCATCGTAGCAGACGACCTCTGGCCGCTGCCGACCTACCAGGAGATGCTCTTTATCAAATAATTGCGGGTTGGTTCTGGTTACGGGGCCGCTTCCCTTAGAGAGGGGGGGCGGCCCTTTCCCTTGCCAAAAGGTGCAAAAGCGCTTTTGTTGTGGGCCGCCGCATTTTTCCCCATGACTTCGCCCCAACCTCCAGCCCAGCCCTCCGGCTCCCCGGGTAATGGCACGAGCATCCCGCTCTCGCTCTTGCACCGGATCGAAATCGCCGAGGAACTGCGGCATCTGCTGGCGCGGCCTCAGGAGAGCGACTTCCCCATCCATACCATCGCCCGCAAATCGAGCCCCGACGGGCGCGACTTTGTGCACAGCCAGCTCGTCATCGCCGGGCGCAAAACGCGCAAGGCCCACCCGGCGGCGATGGATTACCCGGTCCACTTCCTCAAAGAGTACTCCCCATGGACCCTGCATGGAGACCCGCGCATCGAGTACGAGAATAGCTGCCGCGCCGCCGAGATCCTCAGCGCCCCCGCGCCGATTGGGTTTGATGCCAACACCTTCCGCGCCGCCTTCCTGCCCGGGCGGCCTTTGAGCCGGCTCTCCCCCTTTACGAATGTGGACCCGCCCGAGCGGTGCCTCTCCATCGCGTATGAGGCCGATTCGGCCGGGCTCATCGGCCTCTGGAAGCTTGCCGAAGAGGTGTACGAGCAAGTCGTCAAACTGCATGAGGCACGCTTCATCCATGGCGATCTGGAGTTGCACAACATCGTCGTCTGCACCGCCCCGGTACGCGCCTTCCTCATCGATTTTGAGAGCAGCGAGGCGGCGTTCGCGGGGGATGAAGAGGCCTTTGCCGCGCGCCAGTTCCGCGATCTCGAAGAATTATTCCGCCTCGCCATCTACCTCCAGAGCGGGCTCGGGCGGCAGGAAAGCCCGCTTGCCTATGCCTCGCTGGAGGCGCTGCCCCGGCTCTTCCGCTCGGAAGAGACCTTTGTAGCCCGGCTCGATGCGGCAGACCGCCGCTCGGCAGGCGGGTAAGAGGCGGCTGCCTCGGGCTCAAACCTCGCGGCGCACGCGGAGGTGCGCCCTCCCACCCCGCATCGGAGCGGTAGCTCCTGGAGGGCGCACCTCCGTGTGCGCCTGGCGTTTGGCAGTTTACCCCCCCTCCACCCTTCCGCGCATCTTCTTGAGCGCGCCGCGTTTCTTTTTGGAATCGACCATCCGCCGTTGCACCCCGCGCGGGCGGGGGCGGTTCTGCCGGCGGCGCTTCTCGCGCTCCTGCTGGCGCTCGGCGCGGGCGGCCTCTCGGCGGGCCTCCAGCGCGGCGATGAGGCGCTCGCGAGCCACCTCGCGGTTAGCCGCTTGGGAGCGGGAATCGTGCGCCGTCACTGCCACCCCGCTCTCCGCGTGGCGTAGCGAAACAGCGGTGGAGACCTTGTTCACATGCTGCCCGCCGGGGCCCGAGGCCCGGGCAAAGCGCTCCTCCACCGCCTCGGGGCGGATGCCGAGGCGGGCCAGCCGGGCGGCGAATTCGGAGGCGTCCATCCCCCCACCCTACCTGATGGGAAGAAGTTGCGCACGCCCCGGTTTACGGTTCAAGATAGCGGGGTGCTCACCGCAGACCATTTTGCCTCCGGCTCGTTCCTCTTCACCAACGCCCGGCTCATCTTTCCGGACCACATCGAGCCGCAGGCCCACTTGCGCGTGAGCGGGGGGCGCATCGCCGCAGCAGCGCCCGCGCTCTCGCCCGAGCCGGGGGAGACGATCATCGACCTCGGCGGGCGCTACCTCGCACCGGGGTTTATCGACATGCACATCCACGGCGCGTTGGGCCGCGACGCCATGGAGGCCACGCCCGAAGCGTTCGAGGCGATCTGCCAATACCACGCCACCGGGGGCACCACCTCGCTGGCGTTGACGACGATCTCCGCGCGCACCGAGGAGATCGTAGCCGTGCTGCGTGCCGCCAAGGCATACCGCACCGAGCCGCACCCGGGGGCACAGCTTCTGGGCATCCACATCGAGGGGCCCTACTTCTCCCCCGAAAAGCCGGGCGCGCACCTGCCCGAGCTGCTTTGCAACCCTTCGCCGGAAAACTACGGGCCGCTGCTGGAGTGGGGCCAAGGGCCGGAGCGTACCCTCATCCAGATGACACTTGCACCCGAGCTGCCCGGCGCGCTGGAGCTGATCGACCGGCTTCGCGAGCTGGGCGTGCGCATCAGCGGCGGCCATAGCAACGCGTGGGACGAAGAGGCGTGCGCCGCCTACGTGCACGGCATGGAGGGGGCCACCCATACCTTTAACTGCATGTCCACCGCGCGCCGCCGCGGCCCGTACCGCGTGGCCGGGCTGCTGGAGTATGTGCTCAGTGAGCCCGGCGTGCTTTGCGAGCTGATCGCCGATGGCCACCACGTCTCCACTACCCTGATGCGGATGCTCTACTGCGCCAAAGGGCCCGATGGCATCTGCCTGGTCACCGACGCCACCGGAGGCGCGGGCCTGCCCGAAGGGGCCACGTTTGAGCTCGGCGAGATCGACGCCATCGTGCGCGACGGCGTCGGCCTTACCGCAGATGGCAAAGCACTGGCGGGCAGCACCTCCACCATGCTGCGGCTGGTGAAAACGATGGTCGAGCAAACCGGCGTGCCGCTCGTGGAAGCCGTGCGCATGGCCACGCTCAACCCCGCGCGTGCGCTGGGGCTGGAAGATCGCGGCACCCTCGCCAAAGGGAGCCGGGCCGATTTGGTCATCCTCGATGAAGACCTTACCCTTGCCGGCACGCTCGTCGGCGGCCGCCCGGTCTTTGTAGCGTAAAGAGGGCGGTGGATTTTCCCGTTCCCTTTCTCGGGGCGGAGCGCCATGCTCCCGGGCATGATGAAGTGGGCCACCCTCTTGAGCGCCAAGCGCCTCGGAAGCAAACAACCTCGCCAAAGCGAAGCGCAGCGCACCCCGTTTTTGCGGGATTACGACCGCGTGGTCTTCTCCTCCGCCTTCCGCCGCTTGCAGGATAAGACGCAAGTCTTCCCCCTTGCCGAGAGCGACTACGTGCGCACCCGCCTCACCCACAGCCTGGAGACCTCGTGCGTCGGCCGCTCGCTCGGCACCATGGTGGGTGCGGCAGTGCTCCAGCGCCGCCGCATCCCGGGGCTGCATGCTTCGGATTTCGGGGCCATCGTCGCCGCAGCCGCTCTGGCGCACGACATCGGCAACCCCCCCTTTGGCCACTCGGGGGAGGATGCCATCCGCCATTGGTTCCGCACCTCAGGGGTAGCCCGGCGTGTCGCGCTCCCGCCGCCCGATGCGGCGGATTTCGAGCGCTTCGAAGGCAACGCCCAAGGCTTCCGCATCCTCACCCGCCTGCAAATGCCGGATAACGAAGGCGGCCTGCAACTCACCTGCGCCACGCTCGCCGCCTTTACCAAATACCCGCTCGCCTCCGATATCAGCGACCCGCATAACCGCCCGAGCGCCAAGAAATTCTCCTTCTTCCAATCTGAAGCCGCGTGGTTTGAGCAAGTCGCCGAAGAGACGGGGCTCCTGCGCCGCGAGCCCGGGCGCTCATGGTGGTGTCGCCACCCGCTGGCCTTCCTTGTCGAAGCGGCGGATGACATTTGCTACCATTTCGTCGATTTTGAAGACGGCATGCGGCTCGGCCTTCTCTCCTACGAAGAGGTGCGCAAAGCCTTCCTCTCCGTCTTCCCCAAAGAGAAGCAGCCCAAGCACCTCGCCATGCTGCGCGCCATCCGGTACGAGAAAGAAAAGGTCGAGTACCTGCGGGCCAATGCCATTGGCGAAGTTATCACCCAATGCGCCGCCGTGTTTATGCGCGAAGAGAAAGCCTTGTTGGCCGGGAAGTTTGAGCAAGCGCTGACGGGCTGCATCCCCGCCACACACGCGCTCAAGAAGATCATCGACCGCTCGCGCGAGAGCGTCTACGCCAGCCAACGCGGGTTGGAGATCGAGGCGGCGGGGTTTGAAGTCATCGGTGGCCTGCTCGACCTATTTGTAGAAGCCGTGGAAGAAGCCGCGGCCAACTGCCTTTCCTCCCGCTCCAAAGCCACCTTGCGGCTCGTGCCCGAGCAATTCATCGGCCCGAAGCGCAAGCCCGCAGCGGACCCCGCCACCCGCCTGCGCCGCATGTGCGACTTCGTTTCCGGCATGACGGACTCCTACGCCGTCGGCCTCTACAAAAAGCTGCGCGGCATCTCGCTACCTGGGGGCAGGTAAGACACTCCGACCCTCGCCGTCTATCAGGGAGATACACGCCTCCGGCCCCGGGGGCGAAAATGCTGGCTCGACGAACTTTGGGAACGTTGTTGAGATATGCGCCAATGGAAACCAACACACTTCAGAAGGAGGTGGAGTGCGCTGTCGCGCGCGAGGCCAAGCCGATTTGGGAGGTTGCCCAACAGGTCCACGAAGCGGCGGAGCCTGCTTTCAAAGAGTTCCGCTCCAGCAAGTTGCTGGCGGATTATCTCGCGGAGCGGGGCTTTACGGTGGAGTTCCCGTTCCGACATTTGCCGACCGCCTTTCGCGCCTCTTGGGGGGGGCGTGGGCCAACGGTTGGCCTGCTCGGGGAGTACGATGCATTGCCGGATTGCGGGGAAAAGGAGGGTGAGTGGGGGCACGGCTGCGGCCATAATCTTTTGGGAGCGGCTCCGGCAGCCGGGGCCGTCGCGGCAAAGGCGGTGATGGAGCAAACCGGCACGCGGGGGCGGGTGGTCTACTACGGCTGCCCCGCCGAGGAAACCCTCGCCGGAAAGGTCTACATGGCGCGCGACGGCGCATTCCGCGAGCTGGATGTTTGCTTGGGCTGGCACCCGAGCCCGCGCACCGAGGTCAACTACGCGGGCGGCGCGGCGATGGATTCACTGGTGTTCGAGTTCTTCGGCAAGACGGCCCACGCGGGCGGCTCCCCGCACTTGGGCCGCAGCGCGCTCGATGGCGTGGTGCTTCTCGATGTCGCGGCGAATTATCTTCGCGAGCACGTTCGGGAGAATACACGCATCCACTCCGTGATCCGCGACGGCGGGGTGGTGCCCAATGTCGTCCCCGGCTACGCGAAGAGCTGGTATTTTGTACGGGCGAGAGACCGTGCCGAGGTGGACGAAGTGCGCCTGCGCCTGCTGGCCTGCGCACGCGGGGCAGCCGAAGCAACCGGTACGGAGATGAAGTGGCACCGGCTCACCGGGGTCTACAACCGCTTGCCCAATGACGCGCTCGGCGCGCTGCTCGATGGAGCCTTGCGCCGCTGTGGCCCTCCGCGCGCCACCCGGGCGGATCGTGACCGAGTGAAGGCCGCGCTTGGGATCGCCGCGGAGTTTGACGCCACCATCGGCTCGGGCACCAAGCAGCCGGGGCGGGCCTCTTCGGATGAAGCCAATGTCTCGTGGCTCGTCCCGTATGGCCGCTTCCAGATGGCCTGCTATATGAGGGGGACACCCTCGCACCATCGCCACCTTACCATGCAGGCGGCGATGCCGTTTGCCCATCGGGGCTTGCTCCAGAGTGCAAAAGTGTTTGCCGGGGCGGCGTTGGATCTTTGCCACAACCCTGCCGCCCTCAGAAAGATCAAGGCCGAATTCCGCAAACGCACCCAAGGGTTCCAGTATGATCCATTGGTTTCCAAAACCCAGAAAGTCCCCCTCGATCCGCCCTGACAACCCCCATGAGCACCCGCTACCGCATCTACGAAACCTCCCATTTCGAAATCAAGACCAGCTCCTCTCCACACGTGAGCCGTACCGACGGCGGCCACATCGTGATCTACCCTCTTGAGCCCGTGCGCAACCGGTGGGACTTCGACATCCCCCGAGCCAAGGCATTGATGCGGCTCACGATGCTTGCGGGCGAGGCCATGGTGGCGGCGCTAAATGAAAACGGAGTACCCGTGGAGCGGATCAATTTTCAGGATAACGGCAACTGGGGCATCAATACGGAGCGCGGCCCGTGGTTCCACCTCCACCTTTATGGGCGCTCGCGAGACTCCGTGCTGCAAACCCGGGGAGAAGCGCTCCGGCTCCCTTTGAGGAGCGAATTCCGCACGCAGGAACCGTTTGAACCGCTCACCGAGGCCGACCGCCTCGGCATCGCCCGGCATATCGCCCAGCTCGCCGGGGAAGACCGCTACCAGCTTGCAAGCTGGGGGATGGAGCAGGGTTAGCCCCTCCGTTTTCCCCTACTCCCGCTGCTTGTCGTCGAGGAGCTGGGTAAGCTCCTGAAAGAGCGACACGATGCCCGGCGTGCGTGTAGCCACTCCGGCGGCAAGCTTCTCGTAGTTCTCCGGGTTGCGCTTGGCCAGCTCCGAGTGCGCCATAAAGACCGCCAGCGCATTGTTTACAGTGTGCTTGAGCTCGCTGTACTTCTCGCGAAGGGCGGCCCACTCGGCGGGGGAGAACTGGACGGGGTTCTGGCTCATTATTTGTGGCTGGTGGTCTTGCGGCGATTGTGCTTTGGTTTGGGGTTCCACGAATCGTGCAAAATGGCGTCGGAAACAATCAAAATCACCGGGGCGCGGCAGCATAACCTCAAAAACCTCTCCCTCGAGATCCCCCGGCAGAAGCTGGTGGTTATCACGGGGTTGAGCGGTTCGGGCAAATCTTCGCTGGCGTTTGATACGCTCTACGCCGAGGGCCAGCGCCGCTATGTGGAGAGCCTCTCGGCGTACGCACGCCAGTTTCTCGACCAGATGCAGAAGCCCGATGTCGATTTTATCGAAGGGCTCTCGCCCGCCATCGCCATCGAGCAGCGCACCTCGGGGAGCAACCCACGCTCCACCATCGCCACGACGACGGAGATCTACGACTACCTGCGCGTCCTCTTCTCCGCCATCGGCCAGCCGCATGACCCCGCCACCGGCGAGCCGATCCACAAGCAAACGCCGCAGACGATCGTAGATGCCCTGCTCGCCTTCCCCGAAGAGACGCGGATGGTGCTCCTCGCCCCGGTGGTGCAGGAAGAGAGCGGCGAGTTTCGCGACGTGCTCGAGAAGATCCGCCGCGAAGGCTTTATCCGCGCGCGGGTGGATGGCGAGATCGTCGAGCTCGGCAACCCGCAGCACCCCGTGCGGCTGGATAAAACGCACGCGCACTCCATCGAAGCCGTGGTAGACCGCCTGGTCGTCCGTTCCGAAGCGCGGCAACGCTTTGCCGATTCGGTGGAGACGGCGCTCAAGTGGGGCCATGGCAAGATGCTCGTGCTCACACAGGCGAAGGGGAGCGAGGAGTGGGCGGAGCGCCCCTTCTCCACCGACTTTACGAACCCCAAGACCGGCTTCACCCTCCCGCAGCTCACGCCGCGGCACTTTTCCTTCAACAGCCACTTGGGGGCCTGCCCGGAGTGCCACGGCCTCGGCACCGAGCTGGTGTGCGACCCGGAGCTGATCGTCCCCGACCCGCAAAAGACGCTGGAGGAGGGGGCCGTCGTCCCCTGGGCGCGGGCCAACAAGCGGATGCTCAAGTACTACGCCGGGCTGCTCGCTTCATTGGCTCGGGCGTACAAAGTGCCGATGGATGTCCCGTTTGTGGACTTGCCCAAGCGCTTTAAGGAAGCCCTCTTCCACGGCACCGGCGAGAGGGAGATTGAGATCTCGTGGGGCGATGCCACCCGCCGCACCAAGACGACGAAGCCGTTTGAAGGCGTGACCGTGCAGCTTGCCCGGCTTTATGAAGAGAGCGAGAGCGAGCTTTCGCGCAACCGCATCCGCGCGTACATGGCGCGCAGCCCGTGCTCGCTCTGCAAAGGGGCGCGGCTCAAGCCGGAGATCCTCGCCGTCACCCTATGCGGGGCGGGCGGGCGCGAGCTGGGCATCCAGCCGCTATGCCGGTTGACGATCCATGAAGCCCGCGCCTTTATCGAGACGCTAGAGCTCTCGCAAACCGCGCGCCACATCGGCACCGAAGTGTTACGCGAGATCCTCGCGCGCCTCGGCTTTCTGGAGGAAGTGGGGCTCGGCTACCTGAGCCTCGACCGCGAGAGCGGCACCCTCTCGGGCGGCGAGGCGCAGCGCATCCGCCTGGCCACGCAGATCGGCGCGGGGCTCGCGGGCGTCCTCTACGTTTTGGATGAGCCGAGCATCGGCCTCCACCAGCGGGATAATGACCGCCTCATCGGCACCCTGCGGCGGCTGCGCGATATTGGCAACTCGGTCATCGTCGTCGAGCATGATGAAGACACCATGCGCGCAGCAGACCACGTGCTCGACCTCGGGCCCGGCGCGGGCGTACGCGGCGGCCACCTCGTTGCGCAAGGCACGCTGGAGGAGATCATGGCCACGCCCGGCTCGCTCACGGGAGATTACCTCTCTGGCCGCCTGAGCATCCCCATCCCCAAGCGGCGCGTGGCCCCGAGCGGCAACCAGCAGCTTGCCATGGATGGGCGCATCCTCTCCTCCGGCTGGCTCACCGTCGTGGATGCCACCGAGAATAACCTCCAGAACATCACCGCCTCCTTCCCGCTCGGCTGCTTTACGTGTGTGACGGGCGTCTCCGGCAGTGGCAAATCGACCTTGGTGGACGACATTTTGCGGCGCGCCCTCTTCCGGCACTTTTACCGCTCCAAAGACCGGCCCGGCAAACACGGCGCGCTGCTCGGGCTCGACCAGGTGGATAAGGCGATCGTCATCGACCAAACCCCGATTGGCCGCACCCCGCGCTCCAACCCCGTCACCTACACCGGTGCGTTTGGCCCCATCCGCTCGCTCTTCGCGCAGCTTCCCGCCTCGCGCGTGCGCGGGTACGACCAAGGGCGCTTCTCCTTCAACGTCAAAGGCGGCCGGTGCGAGAACTGCGAGGGCGACGGGGTGATCAAAATCGAAATGCACTTCCTCGCCGACGTCTATGTGGAGTGCGAAGTCTGCCGGGGGCGCCGCTACAACCGCGAAACCCTCGAGATCACCTACAAAGGCAAGAACATCGCCGATATTCTGGAAATGACGGTGGATGAAGCCGCCCGCTTCTTCCGCAACGTCTCCACCATCTCCGACCGGCTCGTGGCGCTGGAGGACGTGGGCCTTGGCTACGTGCGGCTCGGGCAGGCAGGCACCACCCTCTCCGGCGGCGAAGCCCAGCGGGTGAAGCTCGCCGCCGAGCTTTCCAAAAAAGCCACCGGGCGCACCGTCTATATCTTGGATGAACCGACGACCGGGCTCCACTTTGCCGACATCCATAAGTTGCTGGAAGTCCTCCTCAAGCTGCGCGACGCGGGCAACACCCTCATCGTCATCGAGCACAACCTCGAGATGATCAAATGCGCAGACTGGATTCTCGACCTCGGCCCCGAGGGCGGCTCCAAAGGCGGGCAGATCGTCGGGCAAGGGACGCCCGAGACCATCGCCGAGCTGGAAAAAAGCCACACCGGGCATTACCTTCGGAGGATCCTGCCGTGAACCACCGCCCCCTGCTCTTCGCCCTCCTGCTCCTCCCGTGGAGCGCGGGCGCTACCGACCCGCTCCAACCCCTGCGCGACGGGGTGCCCGAGGTCGCCGTCATCAAGCTCCGGGCGCAGTTGCAGAAGGCGGATGCCGAAGCCGCCCCGGGGTTGAAGATCTTGCTCGCCGAGGCACTGCTGGCCGCCGGGCGGGTGGAGGAAGCCGCACAAACCTTGCAAGACCCAGCCCTCCACGCTCCGGTGCTCCGCGCCCGCGTGGCGCTGGCGCAGGAAGAGTGGGCCGCCGCGCTCGCCGCGCTGGAAGGGGCCGACGCCCCGGACGCCCTCCTCTTGCGCGCCGAAGCGCTCCGCCACCTTGGGCGCGGGGCCGAGGCGCTCGCCGCGTTGGAAGCTACCGGGCGCACCGATACCGCCACCCGGCTCGCCCTTGCCGAGCTGGCGCTGGAGACCGGCGAGCTGGATCGGTGTGAAGCCACGCTCGCCTCCTTTACCCTGCCCCTGCCTGGCGGCGTAGAGGGCCAGCGGCACCTTTACCTCAAAGCGCGCCTTTACCTCGCACGCAACCAGCCCGCCTTCGCCTACGAACGTTTTGAGCGGCTCCAGACCGAGGCACTCCCGCCCGAGCTGTTGCTCGGCTCCATCCTCGGCATGGCCGACGCACTCGACCAGCTCGGCGGCCCCACTGCGGCGGACGACGTGTTGGAGCAATTCCTGTGGAAACACCCCGAGATGCCGCAGTTGGGCCGCGTCTTCGAGAAGCTTGATGCCGCCTACGCCGCAGACCCCGGCGCTTCGGATAACGAGCTTTCCAAATGGGCCGAGAGCAAGCCTGCCCTGCGCGCTGGCTATGCCGCCTACTACCAAGCCCGCATGAGCGCTCGCGCCGGGCGGCCCGAGCGGGCCCTGCGCATCCTCACCGGCTTTGAGGAAAAACACCCCCGGCACCCGATGCTCGCGCGAGCCCTCCTGTTGCGCGGTGAACAACAAGCCTCGCAAGGGCAGTTCGCGCCCGCGCAGCAAACCTTTGAAGCCGCCATGCGCGCCTCCTCCAGCGACCTGGAGCGTGCCGAGGTGGAGATGGCCAGCGCCACCGCCCTCTTCCACGCGGGCGAATATGTCCTCGCCGCCACCCTCTTCCGTGCCGTGGGCGAGCGCGCCCCCTCGCTCTGGCAGCGCGCCCGGTTTAACTCCGCGCTTGCGTGGCTCCACCAAGGGGCCAACGCCAAGTTCCTCGAAGACTACGAGGAGCTGAGCCTGCGCCACCCCGAGAGCCCCTACCGCGAAGAGCTGGCTCTGGAGGAGGGCCTCCTGCAAGCCCGCCAGGGTGCCCCGCAGGCCGAGAGCACGCTGCGCCGGTTTGTCCGCCAGTTCCCCCAAAACCCACGCTTGGGGGATGCGCGGCTGGCCATCGCCGAGATCCGCCTCGCCCGGGGAGATGCCGCCGGTGCCGGCCACTACCTCCCCGTCTCCAACGCCACCGCCGCTGCGGAGGAAAGCTCCACCGAAGCGGCGGACTACCTGGCCATCTTCGTTGCCGACGCCGCCACCCCGCGGGATGAAGCGCGCGTGGCCGAGCTTTGCCGCCTCTTTCTGGAGCGCCACCCGGGGAGCCCCAAGCGCGCCGAAGTACGCCTCAAGCGCGGGCAGCTTGCCTTCCACCAGGCCGATTTTGTGGGTGCGCAGGGCGAGCTGGAGCGGCTGGCTACGGAAGACCCGGAATCGCCCCTCGTCGCCCCGGCCCTCTTCCTCGCCGGGCAAGCCTCCATGAAGAGCATGGGCGAGGGCGCGGTAGACCACGCGCTGGAGCTTTTTGAGCGGGTGGCGCGCATGGAGTCGCCCCTCAAAGGGTACGCCCGGCTCCAGCAAGCACTCGCGCAGACGCAGCTCGGCAAACAGCGCGAGGCCCTCCTCATTTACGAAGCCGTGCTCGATGGCGGGCCGCTCCCCGAAGTCCGCCTCGCGGCCCTCGCGGGCAAGGCGGAGAACTTGGTGGAGCTTGGGGCCAAGGGGCAGGAGGCCCCGTTAATCGAGCAGGCCATGGCGCTCTACGAGCAGCTTGCCGCAGACCCCGCCGCCACCCCCGCCTCGCGTGGGCAGGCGCTTGCGGGGCGCGGCCGGTGTCTGGAGCTGCTCAAGCGGCCCGATGAAGCGTTGGCCGCGTACTACGATGTCCTCCAAGCCGGGGTGCCTGAGCCCGAGGCGTACTTTTGGTTCTACAAAGCGGGGTTCGACGCCGGGCGGCTTTGCGAAAACCGCGCCGAGTGGAAGAGTGCCATCGGCATCTACCAGAAGATCGCCGCGCAGGAAGGCCCACGCGCCGAAGAAGCCCGCGCGCTGGCCGAGCGCCTGCGGCTGGAGCACTTCATCTGGGAGTAATACCACCTCTCTGAAATAAAGAGACTTTTAGACTGGTTCTTTTTGTGCAAGGCGGCGTTGTCGGCCAAAGTCGCTATCAGAGATAGCGCCTCCGTCCTCCGCCTTGCCTAGCTCAAAAATCCCTGCGCCTTAAAGTCTCTTTATTTCAGAGAAGCGGTATAACCTGCTCCAGCCGCGCCCAGTCCTCCTCCGAAATCGGCCCCGGCTGGTAGACGCCGCCTCGCAGCGGAGCCGCCGCCGTGGAGCGGCGCACCCGCCCGAGCCACTCGGCCCCCAGCGGGCGCGCGAGCAAGGCGGCATCGGTCGCAGCAAGCGTTGTCTCCTCCTTCGCGCCGGTCGCCTCGCCCACACCCACAGCCCACCCCGCCAGCGCCAGCCCCACGCGCACCGCCGTGGAGCGGCTGTAGCAGGTGAGCAGGCAAGGCGGCGGGCCCGTGCGCTCGCGCATGGCGCGGAAGATCTCCTCACTCCACATCGCCGGGTTTTGCGCGGGGGAGTACGGGTCGTGGAAAATGGCCGCCGGGGCCGGGGCATGGGCGAGCGTCTCGGCAAAATCCCCCCGGTGCAGCCACCAGCGCAGGCCGGGGGCCACCTCGCCCCCCCCCTTTTGCAAAAGGGCCGCCACCTCCCGCTCCCACCCCACGAGGTAGCCAAGCGCGCCTGCGTGCTCCAGCGCAAAGGCGAGGAGCGCGGTGGAGACCTCAAAACTATGCAGCTCGGCTGTGGCCCCGGCGTCGCGCAGTGCCTCCAGCGCCACGAGCGCGTTGGCCGCCGCGCCAAGGCCCACATCCCACACGACAAAAGGCTCGCCCGCCGCCGCAAACGCCAGCGCGCGCTCGGCAAGCCGCTGCGGGCCGATATGCAGCGCCAGTGCCTCGCTCCGCGGCCCCGAGCCGACGTGCATGACCTCTCCGTGCCGCAATGAGCGGATGCTCACCTCTCCCCCGGGGAGGGTCACGAGTTCGTACGTTTCTAGATCCATTTCTTTCGGCGAAAGAGGTACAGCATCGCCACCGAGAGCGATAGCATGAACCCCAGACAGATGAAGTACCCATAGGGGTGGTGCAGCTCGGGCATGTTCTCAAAGTTCATCCCATACACGCCGACGATGAAGGTGAGCGGGATGAAGATCGTGCTTACCACCGTAAGCACACGCATGATCTCGTTGGTCCGCATGCCGAGGCTGGAGAGGTAAATATCCATCATACTCGCGGCAAGGTCGCGGTCTGTCTCGATGACATCCATGATCTGGATACAGTGGTCGTAACAATCCCGCAGGAAGATGGCCGTGTCTTTGGAGATGTAGCCGGTGTCATCGCGGATCAACCCGCCCACCAGCTCGCGCATCGGCCAGACATTGCGCCGCAGCGCCATGAGCACCCGCTTGAGCTCGTGGACACGTACGACGCACTCGCGCACCGGGTGGTCGAGCAGCTCGTCCTCAAGGTCTTCGAGGGCGTCGCCCAGCGGCTCGAGGATGGGGAAGAAATGGTCCACCACGGCATCCACCAGCGCGTAGAGGAGGTAGTCGCTCCCGCGCGCGCGGCCAAAGCCCCGGCCCGTACGCAGGCGCTGGCGCACCGGCTCGAAAACATCGTGCGGGTGGTCTTCCTGAATCGTGATGACAAAGCCGGGGCCCGCAAAAAAGCTCACCTGCTCGAAGGCAACGCGGAAAGGCCCCTCCGCGTGCGCCATCTGCGCGACGAGGAAGAAGTGGTCATCATACATCTCCAGCTTGGGGCGCTGCACGGTGTGCTGCACATCCTCCAGCGCCAGCGGGTGAAGCCCGAAATGCGCCCCCAGCCTGGCAAAGAGCGCGGTATCTTCCAGCCCGTCGATATTGAGCCAAAGCACCCGGCCCGGCTCCCGGGGGCGGAAGGCTTCCTCAAGGCTCTCGATCTTCCGCTCCTCGAAGTGCCCGGCATCGTACTCAATCAGGGTGAGCACCGGGGGCCGGGTAGCCGCAGCGGGGGCCTGGCCTGCCCGGTGGTGGTGACGCCTCCGTTTCATGCCCACGGAGTATGGGGCCCGCCCCACCAAAAACGAGCAAATCTCCATCCGGGAAAGGCTGACGTGGAACCGCGGTTGCCAAGGGCTTGCAGTATCCGGAGCGTCGGCTACAGTCGGCGGTAACGCTTATGTCCACCAACCCGCCCAACCGCCCGCGCCCGCTCTCTTACCAGCGGCGTTCGTTTGCCATTGTGGCAAGCCAGTACAACCCCGAGCTGGTGGGTGCCTTGGTGGAGGCCGCCCGGCGAGAGCTGACGATCCTTTCGCCCAATGCGCAGATCGCCGTTTACGAAGTTCCCGGGGCGTTTGAAATTCCCGTCGTCCTTCAGGAAGTGGCCAACAAAGGGGGCGTGCACGCCATTCTGGCCCTCGGCGTCATCATCGCCGGAGAGACCGCCCATGCCGAGCTGATCGGCCGCAGCGTTACCGATGCATTGCAGGATATTGCGCTGCGCTTCCGCCTCCCCATCATTCATGAAGTGCTCCTCGTCCAAAACGAAGAGCAAGCCCGGGCCCGCACCTGCGGCACGGAGCAGAACCGGGGGGTGGAGGCGGCCCGCGCCGCTGTCCACGCAGCACAGGCCGTGATCGACATCAAAGGCCGCTAGGCGCTGCCCCAACCCCGAGAGACCGCCCGCACCACACACCCCCTGCCTCGCAAAGGAAAGAGGGGGCGCCGGGCTGGCGACTCGACAAAAGAACCTTTTTAAAACCAACCAGAGCAGAGAGAAAAGCCACCATGGGAGCACGTCGCGAAGGGCGGGAAGCCGCCATCCAGTTTCTTTATCATCGGGACCTCGGCGGAGACGCCGGGGCCGAAGGCGTGGAGGGGTTCTGGGCCCTCCGCCCCGCCACCCGCAAAGTGCGGGATTTTGGCATGAACCTCGCCGAAGGCGTCCTCGCCAACCAGACGGCGATTGATGAGCGCATCCGCACCGCCGCAGCGAACTACGATCTCCACCGCATCGCAGCGGTGGACCGCAACATCCTGCGCGTGGCGATTTACGAAATGCTCTTTGTGCCCGAAGTGCCCCCGGTGGTGTCGATCAACGAAGCCATCGAGATTGCCAAGCGCTTTGGTGCGGAAGAGTCGGGCCGGTTCGTCAATGGCGTGTTGGACCGCATCCGCGCCGAGCTGCCGCGTTCGCCGCGCCAGGCCGGGGCCGCCGCCGCCCCCAAGGCGGAGTAGCCAAGCAACCGCAGCGCGCCATGGCATTCGGCTTTTTCAAGAACCTCATCCAGAAATTTACCGGCAAACCGGTCGATTGGGATGAGCTGGAGGAAACCCTCATCCGCTCCGACCTCGGTGTGCCGATGACGATGAAGATCGTCGCCGCCCTGCAAAAGCGGGAGAATGTCACGGCGGAGGATGTCGCCACCGTCGCCCGCGAAGAGATCGCCCGCGTCCTCCCGCTGGATAACCCGCCGCTGCGCCCCCTGCCCGCCAAGCCCAAGGTGATCCTCATGGTCGGCGTCAACGGCACCGGCAAGACGACCACCACCGCCAAGCTCGCGCACTTCCTTTCTTCCAAGCGGCACAGCGTCCTGCTTGCAGCGGCAGACACCTTCCGCGCCGCCGCCATCGAGCAGCTCGGCGTCTGGGCGGAGCGTATTGGCGTGGAGATGATCAAAGGCCAGTACAATGCCGACCCCGCCGCGCTTTGTTACGATGCCTATGTCTCCGCGGAGCGCAAAAACTGCGAGTTCCTCATTTGCGACACCGCCGGGCGGCTGCACACCAAGAGCAACCTGATGGCCGAGCTCACCAAGATCAAACGCAGCCTCGCCAAGCACGATGAAAAAGCCCCGCATGAGACGTGGCTCGTTGTCGATGCCACCACCGGCAGCAACGCGCTGGCACAGGCCCGCGAGTTCCACCAGGCCATCGGGCTCACGGGCGTCATCGTCACCAAGCTGGATGGCTCGGGCAAAGGCGGCACCGTCATCGCCATCCAAAACGAGCTGGGCCTGCCGACCCGCTTCATCGGCACCGGCGAGAAGCTCGAAAACCTTGAGCTTTTTGATGGCCGCCGCTTTCTGGAGCAGATGATTTAACGCTCCCGCTTTTCTCCTCCTATGCGCGCGGAAGCTTTCCTCCGGTTCTGCGCTTTGGCGCTGTGGCTCCTCTGCCTGCCCGGCGGGGCGCGTGCGGAGGAGGTCGTCCTCTCCAAGCAGACCCGCGAGGTCGATCTCAACGCCCACCTCTCGATTCTCCATGACCCCGCAGGGGGGCTGACCCCACCGCAGGCCGAAGCCCACGGGGCCGGGTTTCGCCCCTTGCCGAAAAGCGGCATCAACATCGGCTACACGGCCGACGCCATCTGGCTGCGCTTCGCTCTCCGCTCCGAAGCGGCGCACGAGACAACCTGGGTCGCCGAGCTCCCGAGTGCCCGGCTCGACTCCGTGGAGTGGTACCTCTTTGCCCCCGGCCAACTACGGGCCACCCAGGAAGGCGGCGCGCTCCACCCTGCCGCGCAGCAAGGGCGGCGCTACCCCACCTTCCAGTTCCCCCTCGGCCCGGGAGAGACGCTCGAAGTGCTGGTGCGCATCCGCTCGGCCACCTCCATCGTCGTACCGCTGCGCCTTTACTCGCCCACCGCTTTTCGGGAGATGGAGCATACTCGCGAGTGGGGCAAAGGCCTTTTCCTCGGCTACGTGGGCGCGCTGGCCATCTTTGGCTTGCTGCTTGCCGGGGTTGCCCGCCACCGGATCTTCCTCCTCTACGCCCTCATCATCACCAGCTTTTGGGTCAACGCCCTTTGCATGACGGGCTACTGGACATGGCTCGGCCTGCCCGGAGCACGGGTGATGGAGCGCGAGGGCCTCATCATCAACGGCGTCCTCGGCGTCGTCTTCCTCCTCCTTTTTCAC
The DNA here is from genome assembly GCA_037189965.1 of Chthoniobacteraceae bacterium. Taxonomy (GTDB): domain Bacteria; phylum Verrucomicrobiota; class Verrucomicrobiia; order Chthoniobacterales; family Chthoniobacteraceae; genus DATMFV01. The sequence goes on from JBBCKB010000119.1 coordinate 161,471, forward strand.
CGCTACTTCTTCGGCCTGCGGCAAACCTTGCCCCGGCTGGACGCCGTGCTCCAGCGCGTCCTACTCCTCTACCCGGCCTTGCTACTGGGCATCCCGTTTATCTCCTTTCACACGTTGAAGGTCGTGCAGGGGGGCTTTGAAGTCGCCGTCTACCTCGGCACCATTGCGCTCTCGCTTTACTTTGTGGTGAAAGGCTTCCGCCCGGCGCGGTTCTTCTTCTTTGGCTGGCTGGGCTTTTGGCTGCTCTACACCTTTCTCCTGCTTCAGGTATTGGGGATCCTCCCCTTCCGGGGCATCTCGCCCACGCTGGTTGAAGTCGCCTTTGCGGTGGGGGGCACCTTCTTCCTCCTCGCCGTGGCGGGGTGGGTGCGGCAGATCCAGCAGGAGAACGACCTCGCCCGCGACCGCGAGCTGGCCTTGCAACGCGAAATGCTCACCCGCCTCGAGCACGAAGTGGCCGAGCGCACGAACGACCTGCGCGAAGCCAAAGAACACGCCGAAGAGGCCAACCGCTCGAAAGGGTTATTTCTCGCCAACATCAGCCACGAGATCCGCACCCCGTTGAGCACCCTCGTCGGCCTATCGCAAGCGATGTGGATGCAGGCGGAGAAGTACGCGCTCCCCGGCGAGTTTGCGCAGTTTCTCAACCAAGTCCGCTCGGGCGGGCAGTACCTGAACCTGATCCTCACCAACCTTCTCGATATCTCCGCAGCAGAAGCGGGCCGCACCCCGTTGCACTGGCAGGAGATCCGCGTTGGCGAGTGGGCTGGCTCGATTCAAGATCTCCTTGAGCCCATTGCAAAAAACCACGGCGTCCGGCTGGTCTGGCAGCGGGAGTTCCCCCCCGAGAGCACGTTTGAGAGCGACCTTGTGCGGCTCACGCAGATCATCCTCAACATCGCGCACAACGCCATCAAACTCTCCGAGCCCGGGCAGCAGGTAGAGATCACCCTCCGCAAAGAAGCGCATACGCTGGAGCTGGCCGTCTGCGATGATGGCCCCGGCATCCTTGAAGCCGATATGCAGGCCATCTTCCGCGCCTTCACCCAGAGCCACGCCACCCCGCGCCCGGGAGACCAGGGAGTCGGCCTTGGCCTCGCCGTGGTACAGCTCAACGCCGGGCTGCTGGGCGGCCAGGTGTGCGCGGAAAATAAGGCTTGCGGCGGAGCCCGCTTCACGGTGACGCTCCCCCCCCGTGAAAAGGGGCCTGATGCGAGTCGTGATGATCGATGATAACCCGGTAGACCGGCTCAACCTCCGCACCCTGCTCGGGCTGGTCGGCGAAGTGGAGATCGTGGGCGAAGCAGACACCCTTGCCACCGGCTGCGCACTAGTGGAGAGCCAGCAGCCCGATCTCATCTTTCTCGATGTACGCCTTGGCCGGGAGACCGGCTTCCAGCTTCTGGAGCGCCTGCGCGGGAAGCCCCGCGTTATCTTCACCACTCTGCACCGGGAGTACGCCTTCCCCGCCTTCGAAGTCGAAGCGCACGACTTTTTGCTCAAGCCCGTGGGCCCGGAGCGGCTCCAGCGCGCGCTCCAACGCGCCGTGGCCTCGCTCTCCCACGCCCCCGCCCGGCCGCTTGATCTGGCGGACCTGCTCGTCTTCCGCCTGGGGGATGAGCGGCGCGTCGTCGAGGTGGAGCGCATCCTCGCCATCATGGGCAACCGGGATTACACGCGCATCCTCGCCTCGCCACGGATGGATTGTCTCGACCAGCGGCGCTTGCGCGACTGGCAGGAGCTGCTGCCCGCCCCCACCTTCCAAATGCTCGATCGCTCGACGATCCTCAACCTCCGGCAGATCGATTCCTACCGGCAGACCCCGGAGGGCGGCGTCGTCACCCTCCGCAACCATCCCGCCCCGATCCTCATCGGGGCCGTGGCCTTCAAGCGGCTTGAAGCATTGATGCACCAGCTCCCCGCCTCGCTCTAATCATTACTACGTTAGATCGTTTGAAAGGTCGGGGCGAGGGTCGGAAATGGTAGGGCGTTTCTGTGAAACGCCATGGGGTTGGGCTGCCGTCTCACAGAGACGGCCTACATTTCACCCTTCGCGGGCAGTTTCGCAGACCAAAAGGGCCGTTCCGCAGGCCTGATATGGCGGTTTGGCAGATCCGCAGTTTCGTGGCGCGGCGGCATTGCGATAAACTCAACGGAGTCTTCTCCTTCGCCATGAAAGCCCTCCCCTTTTCCCTGCTTCTTCTTTGGAGCGCCTGCTGCACCCCCGGCACCACCCGAGCCGACGAAACCGTGCAAGTCGGCACTTACGGCGAGCTGGTCGATGCCATCACCCTGGCCAATAGCTACAGCGGCGGGGGGCTGTTCACGATCTCATTTACCGCCACCATCGACGCCGCACTCGCCGTCAACGCGTCGCAGTTCTTCATCAACCTTGATTCGGCTACGAACCTTGTTGTCGATGGTGGCGGCCACTCTCTCGACATGCGCTACAGCGACCGCGCCTTCTACGTCGCCCAAGGGAACGTGCTGTTTAGCAACCTCACCATCGATAGAGGCTACGGCCTCGGTGGCAATGGCGGCTCGGGTGCAGGAGGCGGCATGGGCGCCGGGGGAGCCATCTACGTCGCCAACCGGGGCACGGGCACCGAAGTCACCCTTGCAAATGTTAATCTCCGCAACAACGTCGCCAAAGGCGGCAATGGCGGAGAGCGGATCATCAACGAAGACGCGGATGACCAGCCCGCCATCGGCGGTGGCGGCGGCATGGGGGGCAACGGCGGGCAGGGGAATATCGCCCACGTCGGCGCAGCCAAAGAGACTTACGGCGGCGGCGGCGGCTTTGGCAAGGATGCGCACGGAGGCACCGGCACAGGGACGAACACCGACGAAGAAAAAGCCACCAGCGGCGGCAGCGGTGCCTACGTCGGCGGCAACTCCGGCGGAGCCGGTGCCTCCAACTACACCCATGGCGAAGGAGGGGAAAAGGGTGGCGGCGGCGGTGCCTCCTATAACGAAGAAAGCGGCCTTTGGGCCCGCGGAGCCGCCGGGGCCGGAGGCGTGGACGGCGGCGTGGGCTTGATGATCAGCAACTCCGGCTATGGCGGCGTGGGCGGCTACGGCGGTGGAGGAGGCGGCGCAAGCCACTACGGGGGAGATGGCGGCTTCGGCGGCGGAGGCGGCAGCTCCTACCACTCGAGCGACTCCGGCACGGGGGGCTTTGGCGGCGGCGGAGCCTTCACCGGTACGGCGAGTGGCCACAACGGCGGCTTTGGCGGCGGAGGCGGCACCAGCACCAATGAATTCCACCCCCGCTCCTATGGGGGCGGCGGTATGGGCGCAGGCGGCGCGGTCTTTGTTGAAAAGGGGGCAGCGCTCATCATCAACGACACACTCAGTGGCAGCTCCGGCTTCTTCGCCAACACGGCGGAGGGAGGGATCGGCAACCACCTCGGCGGCGGAGCGGGTGCCGCCCTCGGTGCAAACTTCTTCCTCGGCGGCGATTTGACTTACGAAGTCGCCACCCAAGCCACCCTTACCGGGGTGGGCGGCGGCGGCGACACCTCGGACTCCCGCGTCGCGGGCAAAGACACCAACAACAACGCCAAGGGCGGCTTGATCAAAACCGGCACGGGCACCCTTTCACTCACGGGTAATAACAACTACGCAGGGGCGACACAAATCCGCGCGGGCAAGTTGGTTCTTGAAACGGCGGCCCTCTTCAGCAGCGGCTACCAAATCGCCTCCGGAGCCACCCTCGAAATCGGGGTTGATGACTTCAGACCAGGAGCCATCACCCTCACCGCAGGGGGGCACCTCATCATCACCGGCAACCGCACCGACCTGAGCGACAGCACGTTTGAAGCGGGCACCCTCACCCTCGATGGAAGCGCCAACGATCTAAACAGCACAAGCAACGACCTACGCGTCGCAGGCAACGGCACGCTGGAGGGGTTTGCCTCGCTCGCAACGTTTGGGCCGTCAAACCTTACCTTTAACAACGCCACCTGGAGCGACGACGTCATCTTCGAGTTCATCCTCGGGGAGACGGCCTTTACCTCCACCGACAGCAGCCGGTTCACCAACGTCACCGCAGGGGGCTTGAGCCTCTCCATCCTCAACCTCGCGAGCGACGTGCGCGTGGGCGACCGTGTGGAGCTCTTCTCCTTCGCCGACGCCTCCACGTTTGATCTTGCGAAATTCTCCCTCACCTCCGGCCTCGGCGGGTTTGCAGGGGAGCTTTACCAGGAAGAACTCGGCGGCGGCGGCGTCACCCTCGGGGTACGGGTCGATGCCGTACCGGAGCCCGGCACACTCGGGCTGCTGGCGCTTGCATCGCTCGGCCTATGGGCGGCTCACCGCAAGACAAAAGGGGTTGCTTCATAGAGGCGGTGCCACCAAGTTGGGGGCCGCGCCACCATGAAGAAATTGCTCCTTCTCCTCGCCGCCGCCGCCTCGCTCCCGCTGCTAGCCGAAGCTCGACCGGCCACCCCGCCTCCGGTTCGCAACGTCATTTACCTCATTGGGGATGGCATGGGGCTGGCCCAAGTCTCCGGGGCCATGGCCACGGCGCGCGCGCCGCTCCATCTGGAGCGAGCCACAGCCATCGGCCTCATTCGCACTTCCTCGGCGAGCCATTATGTAACGGACTCAGCCGCCGCGGGCACCGCCCTCTCCAGCGGCTATAAAACCACCAACGGCTTCGTCGGCATGCGGCCCGACAAAAGCGCCGCCCCCACCCTGCTGGAGCTGGCGCAAAAGGCAGGCAAGGCGACGGGCGTCATCGCCACCTGCTCCGTTACCCACGCCACGCCGGGTGCCTTCCTCGCCCACCAGGAGAGCCGCAAGCTTCAGGAAGAGATCGCCGAAGACATCACCCGCTCGGGGGTAGACTTGCTCGTCGGCGGCGGGCGCAAGTATTTTGAGACACGCAAAGATGGGCGGGACCTCTCGGCCACCCTCCGCTCGGGCGGCACCACCGTAGCGTACACGCTTGCCGAGCTGCTAGAAGCCCCGGCTACCGGCAAGGTCGTCGCCCTTCTTGCGGAGGAGCACCTCCCCCCCGTGGCGCAAGGGCGCGATGCGATGTTGGAAACGGCCGTTGCCAATGCGCTCCAACGGCTCTCCGCCAGCCCCAACGGCTTTTTCCTGATGGTGGAGGGCTCGCAGATCGACTGGGGCGGCCACAAGCAGGACGCCGCCTACACGATCTCTGAAACGCTCGATTTCGACCGCTCCGTACGCCTCGCCATGGACTTTGCGGACAAACACCCCGGCACCCTCGTCGTCGTCACCGCAGACCACGAGACGGGCGGCATGGCGCTGGTAAAGGGCGACCTCTCCAAGCACGAAGTCGAGGCCGCCTTCCCCACCAAGAGCCACACGGGCATCATGGTCCCCGTCTACGCCTACGGCACCGGGGCGGCAGCCTTCTCCGGGGTTTACGAAAACACCGATATCTTCCACCGCATCGTGCGGCTCTATCTCCCCGGCGAGGGGAAAACGGCGGCTACTTCAGTGCCTTAAGGGTCTTCACATCCACCCCACGCACCAGCGCCATGAGGTCTTCCTCCGATGCGCCGGAGGCCGAGACTTTGACGAGGATGGTGTTGTTCACCACCAGCGACACCTCCCCCTCTTTGGGGTTGAGCATCGCCTTCTCGCCCTCTACCTCGCGGAGTTTGGCCCCCATCTGCCCGGCAAACATCGGGTTTGCAAGCAGGCCGACCATCTGCTGCACAAGCGGAGAGTCGATCATGATCTGGATCTCCGCGCTCCGGTCGCCCTTGCGGTAATCGCGAGAGAGGGCGACACCGCCGCCGAGCATCCCCAGCGAGTTGCTGTTGGCCTCGCCCCCCTGCCACTCGCCGATCTTTTCGGGGAGCACGGCCAGGAGCTTCTCCGCCTTCTTTTCGTTAATGAGGTTGAGCGCGTACTGGAGGCTCGACCCGGCCGAGGAGTATTCGCCCGCTTTATACTTGGAGAGCGCAGAAGTGAGCGTCTCCTCCACCTCATCGGCCCGGGAGGCGGAGAACGGGGCGGCCAATGCGACGGCGAGGAGGAGAGGGAAGATGCGTTTCATGTCGGCAGGGGGTGTAGCTTCATCCGTAAGGGGTGCAAAGCGTAAAGTTTCCGCAACAGCTGGCATGGTTTCTTCTACTTGAAGAACTCCTGTGCGAGTGCTCATAGCCGATGACGACCGCGAACTGGCCTCCGCCGTGGCCTCCTACGTCCGCTATTGTAATGACGAGGTGGTTGCCACGGTGACGACCGGTGGGATCGACGTGGTGCGGGGGGTAGACCGCTTCCACCCCGACATCGTGGTTATGGATATCATGATGCCACGGCTCAACGGGCTCACCGTCTGCCGCCACATTCTTTCCCGCTTCCCGCAGACCAAGATCATCCTCTTCTCCGGCAAGCTGGCCGCAGACCACCCGTACGTGACGGAATCGGGCGCGGTAGCCTTTATCGCCAAACCGGTGAAGCTGGCCGAGCTGCGCCGGGTGATGGATGAGCTGGTGCGCGGCTCCCGCGCGGCGTAGAGCTAATCCCGGCAGGGCCCCTGCGAAGCGTAAATGGTAGGCCGTCTCGGTGAGACGGCAATCCAACCCCTCGGCGTCTCACAGAGACGCCCTACAATTCTCCCCCACCCGAGCTTCGTTGGACCCATTGTAGGCCGTCTCGGTGAGACGGCTGTCCAACCCATGGCGTCTCGCAGAGACGCCCTACAGTGGCCCTCCTTCGCACCGAACCGGCAAATCCTCTAACCGTGTTTACCCCGCCTGCCCGGCGCGGATCTTCTCTTTCTTCGCCTCGCCCGCTTCGCGGATGCGGCGGATCTCGCTGGCGAGCTGCTTCTCCAGCGAGGCCAACTCCTCCGCATTCCCAGCGGCGCGGGCTTTGGCGGCCTGCTCGCCAAGGAAAAGCTCCTGCTCGGCGATGCGCGCTTTGGTGGCGCTCTCCACCTCGGCGATGGCTTCCTTTTGCTCCGGAGTCAACGCCACGGTGGGGGCGTCTTTTTGCAGGCGCTCCATGGCGAGTTCGTAGGCAGATTTCATACCTTCTATCGTATACCGCTGGCAGGGCGGCGCAATCAACCTTTGCTCAATGGCCCGGGGCAGGTATCGTAGTGGCCAGATGATCCGCCTGCTGAGCACCGATTTTGACGGAACCCTCGTAGACCACGACGCGCAGCCCGCCGTCGCCCCCGCCCTGTGGGAGACCTTTGCCGAGCTGCAACGCTGGGGCGTGCTCTGGGCGGTAAATACCGGGCGCGACCTCGCCTTTATCCAGCAAGGGCTCGCGGAGTTCCGCTTCCCTGTGGAGCCCGACTTTATCCTCACCAACGAGCGCGAAATCTTCCACCGCAACCCTGCCGGGCAGTGGCAGGACTATGGAGACTGGAACCGCCGCTGCATCGAAATGCACGACGCCCTTTTCGAAGCCGAGGCGGAGCTGATCTCCGCGATGCTCCGCTTTCTGGAGAGCGACCCGCACTCCGACCCGATCTATGAGAACGACCGCCCCGTCGGCGTGATCACCAAGGACGACGAGGCAATGGAGCGGGTGATCGGCCACCTCCACACCCTGCGCGCGCCAGACTCCCTCTTCCACTACCAGCGCAACACCATCTTCCTGCGCTTTTGCCACGCCCACTACTCCAAAGGCGCGGCGCTGGGGGAGCTTTGCCGGCTCACGGGCATCTCCCACGGCGAGGTCTTCAGCGCGGGAGACCATTTTAACGACCTCTCCATGCTCGACGGGCGCTACGCCCGCTGGCCGATGGCCCCGGCCAACGCGATCCCGGAGGTCAAAGAAGCGGTGCGCTCCGCAGGGGGGTACCTTGCAGAGCAGCGGTGCAGCTTTGGCGTGGTGGAGGCGCTGCGGTATTTCTTCCGGCACCACTCCCTCGCCCCCGCAGGCTTCCGGGGGGCGCAAGCCCCCCAGTAGCTGCGGCCTCTACCCGCGCTTGCGGCGGCGCGCCAACAACGCCACGCCCCCGAGAGCAATGGAAGAGAGAATCATAACCGACGGCTCGGGCACGGCCTCGAGCTTGGAGAAGGTCATCTCAAAAGGGTCTCCTGTTCCGCTGGCAACAAACTGGAATGCGGCAACATTGGTGAATGGCCCACCTACGGTTTCGATATACGTCAACCCGATGGTGGATGCCGTAGGCCCGAAGAAGGTGGACTCCCCCTCAAAGAGCATATACGAAGCCAAATCTTCTCCAAGCAGGTAGACTTGGAAGAGGAAGTTGGGGTTCGCACCAGCGATCGACGCGGTAAGGCGAATATCGCCAAGGCCCGAGATATCGAAGGTGGAAAAATAGCCAGCCAATATATCGCCATTGGTAACGCCGGTGGCCAAAAGGCTGCTAGCGTCCTGAATAACCCCCACACTGGTGATAGATGCCTCTACCTCGAAGGTAAACCCGCCAAAATCCGTGAGGACAGCCGCCTGCACGGAGGGCAACAGGGAAAGAAGCGAAGCAGCGGCAAGGAAGGAACGAATCGGTATCATAAAAATCAAGGAAGCGTGTAGGGAAGCGGTTGGGTTAGCGTGTTGTAGCCGGAGGCGCCGCCCGATTTTTCGAGCGTTACGGTCGAACCGGCAGGGAGAATAACGGCGTTGGAGATGGGGGAGCCGAGCATTTGTTTACGCCAGTTGGTGCCATCAAACCAATACGTCGAGGTAGCACCATTGACCGTCAGCTTGACCTTGTCGGCGCTGGTTGCAGCCAGTGCGGATCCCCACGAGGGGAGCGCCTGAATCCCGCTATTGCCCAGCGTCAGCGAGACGGGCCAATTCTGCGCCAACTGGGTGACACCCGTGTTGCGCACCGGCGTCTGCCGGTTGGTCGTGGAGACTTGCCCCGCCACCACCAGGCTCAGAGACGTATTGGCAAGACGGTTGTAGTAGAGCCCGCTATCAGGCCGCAAAGGGGTATTGGAAGCATCCGGGCTACCGATGAACGACTTGGTCCAACGGTTCAATGTCGTGCTATAGAAGAAGGTCTCCGTCGCCTCGTTGGTGACCATGGTCACCGTATCGGCCGTGGCTGCACTGGCCCCGCCCAAGATGGCGCTTTCCTCCGGCGTTCCAAAGAAACTCAAGAAGGTATCGCAAGGAAGAATCTCGTACTGGTCTCCAAGGGCGATGCCCACCGCCGTCAGCGCGCCGGGGACAAGGTCCGCTGCATCAATGGTGACGGTGGTCGAGGTATTGGCCGCAGTGGTCGATATCAGGAATGTACGCCCCGCCGCTGCGCCACTCGTGAGCTTGATGAGATACGGAGTAGCCGCCTGCGCGAGCTGGCCGGGAGCCCACGCAGCGTCGGCATTGGAGAGGGTATTGGAGGTAAAGCCTGTGATCTGCCCCACCATCTGCCCCTCGGCATTGGCGCTCCCATAAAGCGGCAGCGAGAGGGGGGAGATGCGGCGTGCGGCCCCCGTTCCCGCCCCGATCGTCACACTCACATACCCGACGGGCACAGTCGGCGTTTGCGCGAGGGCGAGCGGGGGGAGGGCAAGGGCTCCGGTAAGAGCAAGGGCGAGGAGCGGGGTGGGAAGGCGAAGTTTCATGGTAAGGCGGCTTCCGGGGTTCAAGTTAGGCGGCATCCCAGACGATGCGGTAGAAGGCGTTGGGGTCATCCATGGTATCGCTCATAAGGATCAGGCTGTTATTGCCCGGCACGGCAGCGCCGAGGTTGCTCCACGCAATGAGGTCGGTCGATTTCTGGAGCTGGTAGCTGGTTTTAAGCTGCGAGTAGAAGGTGAGCTGCACTTTGGCCTGCGGCCCGAGGTCCGGGTCAGTCCACCGCTTTACTTCAAACTTCATCTCCTTGGGCGCTTGAGCAGGGCTGTAGGCGCGCGGGGCGAGCCGCGTCGTCCCGAGATCGGCAAGCTGGTTCATCAGCACGGTGCGCGCGGCAGCCTGCCCGGGAGTGGCAATCGGCTCTTCCTCATGGATGACGCGCAGCGCCTCGGCCCAGATCGAGAGGTTCTTGAGCTCCAGCGGCAGGGCGTGGTCGGTATCGTAGTCGCCCCCTTCGGGGCGGAGATCGTAGAACTCCTGCTGGTCTTGGGCCACGCCCGCGCTATCGTAGTAGCGGGCGTACTTGTAGTCTGCCGTGCGGATCATCTGGATGCAGTTGGGCGGCGGCACCGCGCCGTTGGGGAAGGAGGCGGCGTCGGAAGCGGCGTAGATGTCCTGATAGTCGAAGAGGACATAGTTCTGCACCGGCAGGGCGGTGAGGGGGTTCAAAATAATGCTGCTATAATCCACCCCCGCAAACCCTTTGCTCTGCCAATCCGGCACGCCGGTGAGCGCGCAAAGCGTGGGCAGGAGGTCCACGTGCGAAACGAGCGCATCCGTCGAAAGCGGCGTGGGGAAAAGCTCCGGGTTCGACCAGATGAGCGGCACGCGGATCGTCTCCTCATACGTGACAAACGTCTTCTGCCGAAGGCTGCCGTGGCACATCCCGTTTTCCCCATGGTCGGAGGTGCGGACGATGAGCATATCATTCACCGCAGAAGGCCCGGCGGCATCCAGCACCGCAAGCAACTCGCCGATCTGCGAGTCCACATGCTTCATGAGGTTGCCGTAGAAATTCAGGTAGCGCAGCTTCTCGGCCGGGTTCACCACCGGCCCCAGCCCCCCCGCGATGACGGCTTTGATGGCGGCATGCGCCGTCGGCTTGTAGTTGGTGGCCAGGTTTTCATCCACCGTGGGCGGGAGGGAAATGGGGGGCGTTGTCGGGTTTGTCCACGAGTCATCATACCCCCCGGCGATGTAGGCGGGCTGCTCGGTGCTGCCGGGCGGGAGGCCTGGGTACGCCAGCACGTCGTGCGGGTTCACCAGCGAGACGATGAGGCAAAACGGCTTGCCCGTCGGGTTGGCGAGCCGGTTTTCGAGGAACACCTTGGCGTCGTCGATAAAGCGTTGGTCGTTATTCGCAGTGCCGCCGCCGAAGTTTTCGATCCGCGTGTCGCCCCCGGCGTCGGGCGCGTCCCACTCGTCAAAACCGTAGCGGGAGATGTCGTCATCCACGTACTCGCCATCCACCGTCGTCACCCCGTGGCTCCCGTGCCACTTGCCTTTGTAGATGACATCGTACCCGGCTTCCTTCAGGCAGGTAGCGAGGTTGGGCAGCGCGGGGTTGAGCTGCGGCTCGGTGGGGGTCTGCTGGAAGTCCTCCGTCAACGTCCACGGCGAGTGGTGCTGGGCGGGGTAAAGCCCCGTCCACATGGCAATGCGCGAAGGGGTGCACATGGCGGTGGCGCAGAAGGAGCGGTTAAACGTCAACCCATTGGCCCGCAGGCGCATGGTGTTGGGGAGGTTCACCGCCTCCCACCCGGTGGGGAACCACATCGGCGGGCGCTCCTGGTCGGTGAGGATAATGAGCAGGTTCTTCTGCGAAGCGAGCTGCGCCGCCTGAGCCTGCCGCGAGACAAGGCCGAAGAACTGAGCCCCCGCCGCTGCGGTGGCCATGGTTTTGAGGAAATCGCGACGGTTGGGTGCGGGGATCATAGGGAAGAAATGAGGGCGAAAGAAATGCGGCCGTGCCCCAAAAGAGCGCAGCCGGGCGGGGAGCCCTCCTTGTAAGCAAGAACTGCCGCCTCGCTAAGCCCGGATGCACGAACCGGGCAGAATAGTGCACAAACCGGGCAAAACCCCTTCGCTACCGCCAGCGCGCCAGCAACCCCGCGCGCGCCGCGGGCAGCCGGTGCGCTACGTGGAAGAGCGCCTCCGCGCCATTACCCCCCCCGGCCCCCGCCCCTGCAATACCCAGCGCCCGGGCCAGCTCGTTCTCAAAGTGGAGCAGCACACGCCGCTCCGGCGCGTGCGTCTCCATGTAGCCGAGCGCCCGTTGCAAAAGCGAGAAAACCTCGGGCACCGGGTGCTCGGGCTCCACCGCCAGCTCCACCAGCTCCACGAAGTAGGCCGCCAGCTCCACGCGCCCGTAGTCGTGCCGCAGGCCATCGCGCGGGTTGCGCAAGGCCGCCTCGCGCAGCGGGTGCAGCTCGCTGCGCGCCGAGCGGGTGAAGGCGATCTCGCATTCAAAAAAAAGATCGAGCCCACCCGCAAACGCGCTCTTGGGCCGCAGCGCCCCGCGCGCCAGCGTCTTGAGCCGCCCATGCTCCTGCGTGAGCCACGAGATGACGAGGCTCGTCTCCGAAAACCGGGTGCGCCGTAGCAAAATGGCGGGCGTTGTCTCCACCCCCGCACGCTACCGCGCTTGCCCCCGGGGTGCCATCTGTTTTACCAAAGCAGGCACCATGCGCACCCCGTACCGGGGCCGGTTGGCCCCCTCGCCCACCGGCTACCTGCACCTCGGCCACGCCGCCACCTTCCACACCGCGTGGCAGCGCGCCCGCGCGCAAAGCGGCACGCTCATCCTGCGCGTGGAGGATATAGATACCGTGCGCTGCCGCCCCGAGTACCGCGCCGCCATTACCGAAGACCTCCGCTGGCTCGGGCTCGGGTGGGAGGAAGGGCCCGACCTCGGCGGCCCCCACGCCCCCTACACCCAGAGCGAGCGCCGCCCCGCCCACCTCGCCGTGCTGGAGCGGCTGCGTGCCGGGGGCCACCTCTACCCGTGCACCTGCTCGCGCCGCGAAGTCGCCCGCATCGCCAGCGCCCCGCACGCGGGGGATGAAGAGCCGCTCTACCCCGGCACCTGCCGCCACCGCCCGCCGCCGCCCCCCGGTATGGAGCACCACTGGCGCTTCCGCGTGCCCGATGGCGAGCCGCTCACCTTTACCGACGGGCGGCTAGGGCCCCAGCACGCCGTGGCCGGGCGGGATTTTGGGGACTTCGTCGTCTGGCGGCGCGACGGCGTACCCGCCTACCAGCTCGCCGTCGTGGCGGATGATCTGGCCATGGGCATCACCGAAGTCGTCCGGGGTGAAGACCTCCTCTTTTCCACCTTCCGCCAGCTCCTCCTCTACCGCGCGCTCGGGGTGGAGCCGCCCACCTTCTACCACACCCCGCTACTGGCCGACCCTGCCACCGGCCAGCGCCTCGCCAAGCGCCACGCCGCCCTGAGCCTGCGCCACCTGCGAGAAAGCGGAGCCGACCCCGCAGCCCTCCTCCCCTCCTAACCAAAAAAAGGAACGCGCCGCCGCAACCTGTAGGCCGTCTCGGTGAGACGGCAATCCAACCCCATGGCGTCTCACAGAGACGCCCACTCAAGGCCGCTCCCGCACCGCAAGCTCACGCGCGACTTGGAGCTTAAAATCGCCCAACGTCGTCGAGAGTAAATGCACCTCCGCGCAAAGCGTCTCCAGCGCTTCGGTGGGCAGCTTCGCCACCTCCACCCGTTGCAGGAGGAGGGTGAGGAGTTCGCTCGCATCGCGCGCCGTCTTCGCGCGTTGGGTGTGTACAGAGGGCTGTTCCATAAGGCATCCGTGGCTTGTTAACAAAAAACGGCCACCCAGATTTCTCGGGGTGACCGGGGAGTTAAGAAGCCGCCCATAGACAGCCACGACGACCTTTAGCCGCCGCACAAGGCGACGGCCTGGACATGCGTCGCCGTCTCCCCGGTCCTTTCGGTTTTGAAAGGTCGAGAAGACGGCATTTTTTCGGATAATACCGAAACCGCTATGGGTCGGGATTCTTAAGCCCCGGCCGGCTATTGCCAGCAAAAGAAGGTTCCCCCCACCCCCCCGCGAAAGCAAGGAGAAACCGATCCGAGAAGAAGCTCGCTAGGAGCTTGATTCCAATTCCAAGGTGAGCAAACTGCGGTGATTCATCGTAAGTGGCTACTGTTCGCTTTGCCTTGATTCCAATTCCGAGGTGAGCAAACTGCGAAGCTTCCAAGCCAGGTGCCTTTGGATGCTTTGCCTTGATTCCAATTCCGAGGTGAGCAAACTGCCCTGGACTTCCACCTCGAAGGTTTGCGCGCTTTGCCTTGATTCCAATTCCGAGGTGAGCAAACTGACCTTGATGCAGTGCGCATGACTACATGAGCTTTGCCTTGATTCCAATTCCGAGGTGAGCAAACTGAGGCGCATGTTTCCGTGGTGGAAATCGAGGCTTTGCCTTGATTCCAATTCCGAGGTGAGCAAACTCAGTACCATGAGATCCTCACCAAGATTATTGCTTTGCCTTGATTCCAAGTCCGAGGTGAGCAAACTTGAATGGCTGCTACAATCCAACGCTGACAGTGCTTTGCCTTGATTCCAATTCCGAGGTGAGCAAACTCGATAATCGCAACCCTCTCTCTGATAGGAGGTTGCCCGAATTTACCCGGGCGATCTCCTACCAGATTTGGATCTGCTCTGGCATCGGCTCCGGGGTGGCCTCGGTGGCCGGGCTGCCGTAGAGGACAAAAGAGCGCTCCCACTGCGAGCGCGTGACAAACAGGACGCGCACGTGCCCCTCGGGCGGTAGGTGGTGCTTTACCCGGTCGATATGTGTTTGCTGGCGGGCAAACGTTACGCAGGAGCGGATATAGACGCTGTATTGCAGCATCTGGTACCCATCGTCCTTTAAAAACCCCCGGAAGCCGCTGGCCCGCTTGCGCTGCTCGGCGGTGAGGACAGGGAGGTCGAAAGCGACGATCAACCAGCCCATTTTGAATTTCCAGATATCCATGGTCGGTAACGGCCCGCTTGCCGCAGCAGGATGGCTTGGCGCAAGCTGCGGACGGTGCCCTCCAGCACGGTGCGCACTTCCTGTAGCGTGCCTTCCCACTCGGCGAGCTCGGTGGTGAAGCCGATGACCCATTTGCGAAATTCGGGCGTTACGCTCCATGGAGCGGGTTGTTGGCGGGCCCATTGGTAGACGCGCCAGTCTACACACGGGCGGAAGGGCTCCATCAAATCATACGCCAAGGGGGTGGCGCGCTCGCGGGTGACGTGGAAGAGGCCAAACGTGGGGTCGAGCCCCACGCCAAAGCATTTCTGCAAGGTGGCCGAGAGGAGGACGGCGTAGCCGTAGTTGAGCAGGTGGTTGAGCCCGGCGCGCTTGCGCTCGCGGGTGAAGCCGCTCTCCCCCAGCCCGCGCCCAAAGATCTGCCAGAAGAGCCGGGCGCAGGGGGCCTCCTTATGGGGCTTACGGCTCTCAGCAAGGGCGGCGAGCGGAGCCAGCGCAGAGTCGCCCGGGGCGATGGCGGCGGCAAGGGAGGCTTGGTTGCGGCACTTGGCATCCACCGTTTTTTGCCAGAGCCGGGTGCGGAGCGCCTCTGGCAAACCAAGCAGGGCGCGGCTGAGCCGGGTATCGGTAGCCCGGTTGGCGGGGAGCAGGAGGGAGGCCGGGCGAAAGGCGTCGCAAAGGATGACGGAGACACCCTTGCGCGCGGCTTCTAAAAAGAGGTGCCCGTGGAACCGTGCCGAAAAGCTGCTGATGATGATGGAGCCCACATCCTCCATCGGCACCTGCCGCACCTCCCCGTCGCTACGGCAGATGAGCTGCCCATCCTTGACGGTAAGAGAGCACTCCGGCGCATCAATGCTGACAATGTGGTACGACACAGCCGCATCGGAAACGGATGCGGCTGCCGGTTTGGGTGTAAAGCTAGCCGCCCGTGAGGCTTCCTTTCCTAAGCTCCAGCCCGTTTTTGAGGAGTGTTTGCACTAGGACGTTGGTCTTCTGGGTCCGCACGGCATCCGGCGCGCCGAGGTCGAGCGCGATGCCCGCAGCGTTGTTCTTTACAGAGAAGACTTTCCACACGCCTTCGTAGCGGCCGGTGGCGACGCGGATCAACATCCCCCGCCGTAGCACTCGCACAGGCTTGCCCCCATTGGCCTTGCGCAGCTCGCGCAGGCGGATGGCAACTTTGTGGAAGGGGATGATGCGCAGCTCCGGCTCAAGCGCGAGCCCGTAGTTCTCCGGAATAACGAGGACCGATTGGTTGGCCTTGAGCTTCCCCCCGCCCCCTTGGGGCTGGAGGCCGAGCAGTTTCTCAACATTCTCTTGGCTAATCTTTGGCCCGGAGCGGGTGCCATCTGCCTGTCGGTTGCGCTGCCGCAGGGTGGCTTTGCCATCTTCTACCTTGAGGACGCGCCACGGGTTTTGCTCGACGCGCAGGCCGTGCATCTCGGCAGGGATGTGCTGGACGACGCGGCGCTCGGCGAGCCGCTTGCGGATTTGCTCCTTCACGGGGTTGGGCAAGTCGGCAAGCCGGGGTTGGTTATCCTTGCCGCCAAACTCGACGAGCTTTTTGCGCCCGAGCCGCTGCTCAAGCTCCTGCCGCTCGGTGGGGTTGAGCCGCCGCTGTCGCAGCAGCTCCCAGACTCGCTGGTCCCCCGGGTGCAGCCGGGCGGCGTACGCGAGGGTACAGGCATCCAGCGCGTGGTGCAGGTGGGTGATGTCGCGCACCTCGGCCTTGGTGCGCGCGGCCCCACCCGGCTGGTAGAGGACATCCGGGTTGGCCGTGGAGAGGCACCCCAGTAGCTTCCACGCCTTGCGCACCAACCCGGTGACGCCGCCGGGCAGCGAGATGGTGGCGGGGCCGTCGCCGCCGCTCTCCCCCGCCTCTGCGCCAAAGACGCGCCGCACAGTCTGCGCGCCGAGCCGGGCGAGGTGGGAGGTTTGCGTAAGATCCCTCGGGAGGAATTCTTTCTCGATGACTTCAAGCTGCAAAAGGCGCTCTTGCCTCCGTTTTTTGCGCCGTTGGTCATCATCGTGCCCGCGCCGGGTTTCCAGCGCTTCCACATCGGCACAGTAGCGCTCCACGGTTTTGAGCTGGAGACCGCCGGGGAGGGGCTGCCGCGCGCACTCCTGGATAAACTGGAGCGCGGTGCGGTTGCCTTTGAGTTTATTAACCTCCGAGAAGGTGAGGACGAGGGAGTCGAGGCTATCGCTCGGGCGCTGGCTACGGGGGAGGATGTGGTCTTTATCCACCTTGCCGGAGGCGAGGTCGGCCTCGTCATACGATTTGCCGGTGTAAGGGCACTTCCACCCCATGTCTGCGGCGATGCGGGCTTTGCGGATGAGCCCGGCATTAATCATAGCACCGGTGCCCCGGAGCGCTTCTTCCAACCGGGCCACTACTTTGCGGTGCTCTGCAAGGCGGAGGCCCTGCTCTTGCTTGATCTCCTTTTGCGTTAACCCCGAGAGCTCGCGCAGCTCGCGGTTGACCTCCACGACCACCCGCCGCACGCATGCGGCCTGCCCCCCGGCAAACTCGGCGATGAGGTGGCGGCAGAGGCGCTCCAGAATGATGAGCCGGTGGCGGATCAGATGGTTATTCGTCTGGCTGGCAAGGGGGCGGGCAGCCTCGTGCCCCAAAACTTCTGGGCTGCGGTAGATGGGGCCCCCCTCTTCGGTGGGGTGCCGCGCGGTGGAGAAGACGAACTCCGCGACTTCGCGCAGCACCTCGCGGGCAAACGGCGCGCGGCCCGAGAGCGGCGGCAGGTGGGTGGCTTCGGCCCGGAGGCTCTGGACGGTGGGCGCAGGCTTGCCTTTGCGCGGCTTGAGGCCAGCGCACACGCGCTCCAGAGCAGCCTCCACCTCGGGAAGCGGCTCGCCTGCCGCCTCTAGCAATGCGCCAAGCACCACCGGCTTACCCCGGCGGAGCTGCCCTCGCAGCCGCTTATGCAAGCGCTCGGGGAGCAAGGGGACCACCTCTTTCCACATGGTGTGGGTGGCGAGCAGCTTGCGCACGGGGTCGAGAATGAGGGATTCATCCGCATCGGGGTGCGTCAAAATTTCCCGCACATTAGTCGGCTGGCCGCCTACGACCTTGCCCACGGCTTTGGTATACTCGCCTTTGGTAAAGTACCCCTTCTCCTGCATGAGCTGGTGGAGCGCCTGCCGCTCCTCGACAGAAAGCGGGCGCGGCACGGCCCCAAGCACCCGCAGGTTGGCCACCTGCATGGCCCACCGGTAGAGGAGAAACTCGGGGCACGCTTTCCCCGGGGTCTTGGCTTGCCGGGTGGCAAGTGCGGCGGCCGCCGCCTGCTCGGCCCCGGTGGGGCGCTCCTTGCCATGCAAAGCCGCGCGGTAAAGCTGTGCAAAGCGGAAGGGGCAAATGCCGATGATCCGGTTCTCAAACCGGGGGATAAGCTGCCCAAAGAGGAGCCCACCCCGGCTGCGCCGTCCATCGGCATGCACTTGCCCGTAGCGCCGGGGGAGCCAGATGCCGGGGCAGGCCAGCGCCGTCCAATCTTCCATGATGCAGCGGATGAAGGCGGCATCGACAAACGGGAGCTCCCCCACATGCCGCTCGAGAATCTGCCGCACTTCTGCCTCCACATCTTCGCGGGGGAAGGCGGCATTCAACCCCTTGGGGCGGTCTTTCCCCGCCGGGCAAGCGGAGATTTTGGAGCCCAGAGGGTCCAGCCCGGAGACGGCGCAGAAGGTCTCCGCCATGGTGTGGGTGCCATACTGTTCGTAGGCTTTGCGGGCGTTCTGCACTTTCTCGGTATCTTCATCGGCCTCGGCGGGCGCGGAGCCTGCGCCCCAGGCGCGGTTGTGGTCGTACCCCCGGTTGTGCGCGTACCACCGCAGCACATCCCACAGCTCTTCCCATGTCAGCAGCGGCCCATTGCGGAGCACCCGGGCCGCCAGAAGCCACGGTGCGGCATGGCCCCCACCCGCAACATGCCGGGCTGCAAGCCGCTCTGCCGAGATCGCGCCCAACGAGGCGAGCAAGACCTCCATCCGCGAGATGCGCCGCCGCGTCGCCCGGACATGCCGCCGCTGCCGCCGAAAAACGCGGCGGGCCGAGGCCAAGCAATCATCCACCGGAAATGTGACCACTCCGCAGCCGAGCACCCCGGCTTCTTCCTCGCCTAACACCGCCCAACCGATGGAGCTATGCCCAATATCGAACGCAATTTCCAAAACCGCCTTTGGGCTTGCGGCAGCAGAGCGAGGGGTGGTATTCATTTCTCTGGAATCAAGACAAAGTTAGATAACGCAATCCGTGTTCCTATCCGCCAAGCGGATACACCGTGATCTAAGCGTTTCTTTTACAAAAAAGCGAAGGTTTTAAGCCTTCGCTTTTTTGTTTGAACCCAGCAACCGGGTCATCCGGCCACTCGCTTTTAGTGTAGATTCCGAGGTGAGCAAACTCTGAATGCTCAACGGGTGGCTTCATACTCCGCTTTGCCTTGATTCCAATTCCGAGGTGAGCAAACTGGGTTAATCGGTGACGTGAAACACGTCGCAGCTTTGCCTTGATTCCAATTCCGAGGTGAGCAAACTCGTGCGCACCAGCATACCGCGTTTGATTCTGCTTTGCCTTGATTCCAATTCCGAGGTGAGCAAACTTGCTCGTAGAACCAGCCGCCCGCGCCGTTG
>JBBCKB010000120.1:0-8548 GCA_037189965.1 Chthoniobacteraceae bacterium
GAGGAAGTGGGGGCGCGGAGCGTGGGTTTTAACCCAAGGCACCGCGCCGAAGTCCAACAAAAGTGGCCTTACGCGAGGAAGATCGCGAAGAACACGATACCTTCGGCGAAGGCGGTGCTCAAAATGGCCTGCACGAGGATCTTCGTGGCGGCGCCGGGGTTGCGGCCCACCGCTTCGGAAGCCTTGGAGCCGATGATGCCGACGGCGATGGCCGAGGCGAAGGCGGCGAGGCCGATGTGGAGGTTGCCGGTGATGCCGGAAGCGACTTCGGTGGCCTGCGCCAGGATTTCAGTGGTCATGGTATGCTGTATTTGCGTTGTTTTGGTTGCTCAGCCGCCCCCACAGTCTAAAGCCAATGGTCCGGCGGCCGAAAGGGGTATCGCTTCTTAGTGGTGCTCCTCCTCGTGCTGGCAGATCAGCAGGGTGAAGACTGCGGTAAGAAGCATGAAGACGAGCGCCTGCACGAGGCCGACGAGCAGCTCCATGAAGTAAAAGGGGATGGGGAGGAGCCACCCGAAGGCTTTGCCGCCGAGGGCCGCCATGGTCTCCAGCATGTTTTCACCGGCGAAGACGTTGCCGTAAAGACGGAAGCTCAGGGAGACAGGGCGGAAGAGGATGGAGACCACCTCCAGCACGCCAACGGCGAAGAAGACGACAATCATGAGCACCTTGAGGGCGCCGGTCGTGCCGCCTTTGGGGCCGAAGATGTGGAGAATGAACCCGCCGGGGCCATTGGCCCGCAGGGCCCAGTAAGTCCAGGCGACGAAGAAGACCATGGCAATGGCCAGCGTCATGTTCAAATCGGCATTACCGCCACGCAGGATCGGGTGGGAAAGGTGGTGGAACGCGCCATCCGCATCCGGCACACCCCAGCCAACGGTGCCCACCCCGGGGATGAGGCCGAACCAGTTGGTAAAGAGGACGAAAATGAAGAGCGTGGCGAAGAACCAGAAGGTTTTCTTCACCAGATCGTGGCCGATGATCCCTTCGAGGAACTCATACAGGGACTCGACAAGCCACTCCCAGAAATTCTGCGCACCCTCGGGCACTTCGCGCATGTTGCGCGTGGCAATGACCGCGAAACCGATGAGGAAGGCGGCCACAATCCATGTAATGACCATGGAGTTGTTGATCTTGAAGTACTCGCCATCATACAGCACGGGAGCGTGCTGCGGGAGGCCGTGGTGCGCCTCGGCGGCAGCCTTGACGACCGGCGCATCGGCCTGATCCTGCGCCCGCGCCATCGGGGCGGCGAAGAAGCCAGCCAGCATTACCAAAGCGATGAGCAACGTAGCCCAGCCGCGTTGTGCGCCGCGGGCAGCATGGCCGGCGGGCTTGGAAAGCACAGAAAAGAGGGTGGTCATAAACACGGAGCGCGCTCGCTACCTCAAACCACGGTGCCTCCCGAATACCCGGCGTCTAGCCATCTGGCCATTCGAGCAAAAAGGAGGCAGCCGCCGTTTCGTCGGCAAACGAATCGCGGGAGGCGCATCAAAACGGGAATCACACCATTTGGCAAGTGCTTTGTGAAAAATTTCACAAAGGAGCCGTTTGATCATTTGTTTTAAAAAGCGATGGTTTCCGACCCTCCAAGGCACCATGCTTTAGTGCCCCCCACGCGCGTGATGAAGAACAAAGAGCAGATTCTTTCAGAGGCCCTTCTCGAGATCTATGCGCCTTGCAGTGGGGCGGAGCTGCCCACCCTTCTTTTACGGGCTTTGGAGAAGCTGGTGCCTGCGAGCACCTATGTGATCAATGTCATGAATCTCCAATCCGGCCAGTGGAGCAACCACGGGCTGGGAGATTTCGAGGGCCTCTGGGCTAAAGTGGAGCCTGCGTGGCAAGCCTTCCATACCGAGCACCCCACACTCCAAGAGCTGGCCAAAGGCGGCCCGGAGACGGTGCTCAAAATCAGCGACTTTGTGAGCGAACGCCAGTTCCGCGAAAGCGGGCTCTACCGCGAAGTGCTCGCGCCCTTCGGTGGTAAAGACCAAATTGGCCTCGGCCTGCCGGTGCCGGGGTTTCACGGCGGGCTCGCCATCAACCGCGACCGCGCCTTCACCGAAGAGGAGCGGAGCCTCGTGGCTCTGCTGCGGCCCCACTTTATCCAAGCGTGGCACAATGCCCAGATGCGCGATGCCCTTGCCGCGCACCTCCATACCGGGCGACCAGGGCTCTCAGTGTTGGTCGATTTTTCGGGCAAACCGGGCCATCTGGCAAAACCTGTCTGCCACCTGCTGGGGCGCTACTTCGCCACCCCACCCTCTTCCAGGACGCTCCCCCGGCCGCTTCGCGACTGGGTGCGGCGCGCCATGGCGAGTGTGAGCTTTTTTTCCACCGGGTGGCTTGAACCCTTTGAAGCTACGAGCGCCCACGGCAAGCTCCAGTGCCGCCTGCTCCCCAATATGACGGTGGGCAAGCATCTGCTGGTGCTGGAGGAAGAGACTCCGCCGCCGGCCTTTTCGCTCCAACACCGGTTCTCGCTCTCCCCCACGGAGGCGGAGGTGCTGGAGGGGATCATCGCCGGGAAGCGCAACAAGGAGCTTGCCGCAGAGGGCTTCCGCAGCATCCGCACGGTGGAGAAGCACGTTCAAAGCCTCTTCGAGAAGCTGGGGGTAACTTCCCGTACAGAAGTCGCCACCAAGGCGCTTTTGGCCCTACGCTCCCCGGCGGGAGATGGCTGACCCTACGCGGTAGCGCGGCGGCCCCACCGCCGCAGGATCACGGCAGCCCCCAAGCCCAGCAATGCCCACGCCCCCGGCTCGGGGACGACGGCGAAATCCGAGTTGTGGTTGAGCACGGCCCACACGGTGCCGTTGGCGGTGTCAAACCCGTAGGTGCCGAGGTTTGCAAAGTCGGCCTCGGTGTAGGCGCGGTCGCCGGCAAAGAGGGCCTCGCCCCCGACGTTGCCGAGCACAGCGTTGACCCACTCGTTCGTCTCCGGGTCGAGCCAAGCGAGGAAGTAGTCGTCCGTTAGGCTGGCCACTGCGAGTTGGAGGACAAAGCGGTCCGTCTCGCCGGTGCCTGCGTCGAGCACGCGGACGCCGCGCAGGCTCAGGACGCCACCGAGGCGATAGTCGTCATTCGAGGCCGTGGTGGTTGCCGAGAAGCTGACCTCCAACAGGGTCGGCCCGGTGGCCACGCCATCGAGGAACTGTACGGTCGTCGCCCCGCCCAGCGTGGTGCTCGCCTGCAATGCCCCGGCGAGGCTTGCGCCATCGGTCACACCGCGCTGGAGGCTCCCGCCTTCGAGATGGATCGCGTTACCGACGGAGACGCCGCTTTGGATCGTCAACACCGCCCCGCTCTCTACAGTGACAGCCCCCGTTCCAAGCGCCTGGTTATGCGTGGCAGCGAGCGTGCCCGTTTCTACCACCGTGCCACCGCTGTAGGTGTTCGCACCCCCCAGCGTGAGCGTGCCGACGCCGATCTTATGCAGCGCACCCGTGCCGCCCAGCGGAGCGTTGATGCCGATGGCAAACCCGTTGGTATCCACATAGGCACCGCCCTCCTCCACCGTAATGTCGCCTTCCGCAAAGCGGACGAAGAAATCGCTCTCGTCGCGCAGCGCGCGAAGGATGCCGCCATCCAGATGCACCTTCGCGGTGCCGATGTCGGACGTACTCGCGCCTTTGGCGAGCACCCAAGTCTCCAGCACGCCGCGTTGGGCTTCATTACCCGTAATCGTGAGGGTGCCATCCCCGTTGGCATAGGAGCCCACAAACGTTGTCCCGAAGGTGTGAACGAGGCCGCCGCTAACTTCCAGCGACCCCGTGCCATAATGCCCGACCACAAGAAAGTAGGCATTGCTCCACGTGCCGCTGGTCACCGTCGCGCTCCCGTGGCTGCCGGCGTTTCGGCCGATGACGCCGTATAAGTTGGTCACGGCACCCCCGTTGATCTCCAGCGTCCCCGTGCCGGAACTCCCGACTTCAAGGTCGGAGGTGCTCCAGGTGCCGCTCGTCACGGTTGCGCTCCCGTGGCCGATGGTTTCGTAGCCCAGGTATCCTGCCGAGCTGACCACGGTGCCCCCGTGGATCTCCAGCCTCCCGGTGCCCAAATCCCCCACAAAGAGGTTGGTGGCATTCTTCCAAGTGCCGCTGGTCACCGTCGCGCTCCCGTGGCTGTTCATACCGTAGCCCAGGTATCCCGAAGAACTGGTCACGGTGCCACCGTCGATCTCCAGCTCCCCCGTACCGAAGTGTCCGACTGAAAGGTCGAAGGCGCTGCTCCACGTGCCGCTGGTCACCAGGGCGCTCCCGTAGCTGTAGGGCGCCTCGCCGATGTATCCCCAGGAGTCGGTCACGGTGCCACCGTTGATCTCCAGATTCCCCGTGCCGGAACCTCCCACCGAAAGGTAGCTCGTGTTGGCCCACGTGCCGCTCGCTACCGTTGCGGCGCCGTAACCGCCTGGGGCGAAACCGAGAATCCCATACGCTCCCGAAAGAAGGCCGCCGTCGACGTGGATCGTACCCCCCTCTCCGAGGGCGGTACCCACCCACACGTCCTCGTATTCATTCGTCGCCCCGGTGGGGGTGGTGAGGGTGCTCCCGTTGTTGAGCACGGCGGTGCCGGAGGCGGTGGGCAGGCCGTTGTTCCAATTTGCTCCGGTATTCCAGTCTCCACTCCCACCGGTCCATGTGGTTTCCACGGCTTGGCTGGCGGCGGGGGCCAGCAGGAGCAAGCCAATGAGGGCGCAGGCAAGGGTAGGAAGGCGGCTCATATTCTCTACCTGAAGAGAGGTGTAGGGTGGATGGTTGCACAATCCGCAAAATAAGACAAAACTTTCAGAGACCACGGCCCCGGGGTGGCCAAAGAAGGGATGATCCCCCCCCGGAGAGGCAAAGATCAGCCCTCCCTATTCCGGCCCCGCCGCCGCAGGAACGCGGCTACCGCCCCCAACCCCAGCAGCGCCCACGTGCCCGGCTCGGGGACGACGGCGAAATCCGAGTTGTGGTTGAGCACCGCCCACACGGTGCCGTTGGCGGTGTCGAACCCCCACGTGCCGAGGTTTGCGAAGTCGGCCTCCGTGTAAGCACGGTTGCCCGCGAAGATGGCCTGGCCCTCCACGTTGCCGAGCACGGCGTTGACCCACTGGTCGGTCTCCGGGTCGAGCCATGCGAGGAAGTAATCGTCCGTAATGCTCGCCACCGCGAGCTGGAGCACGAAGCGGTCCGTCTCGCCGGTGCCCTCATCGAGCACGTGCACGCCGCTCAGGCTCAGGACGCCGCCATGGCGGTTGTCGTCATTCGTTGCCGCAGTGGTTGCCGAAAAGCGGGCTTGCAGGGTGGTTGGCGCGCTGGCCACGCCATCGAGGAGCTGCGCGCTTGTTACCCCGCCCAGCGTGGTGCTCGCCTGCAATGCCCCGGCCAGGCTTGCACCATCGGCAACCGCGCGCTGGAGGCTCCCGCCTTCCAGATGGATCGCATTGCCCACGGTGATGCCGCTTTGGATCGTCAACACCGCCCCGCTCTCTACCCTCACGTCACCCGTGCCGAGCGCCTGATGATGCGCAGCGGTGAGCGTGCCCGCCTCCACCACCGTGCCGCCACTGTAGCTGTTGCCGCCCCCCAGCGTGAGCGTGCCCGCGCCGATCTTATGCAGCGCCCCCGTGCCGCCCAGCGGGGCGTTGATGCCGATGGCAAACCCGTTGGTATCCACATAGGCGCCACCTTCCTCCACCGTAACGTCGCCTTCCCCAAAGCGGACGATGAAATCGATCTCATTGCGCAACGCGCGAAGGATGCCGCCATCGAGATGCACCTTCGCGGTGCCGATGTTGGAGACATTATAACCTTTGGCGAGCGCCCAAGTCTCCAATACGCCGCGTTGAGCTTCATTACCCGTGAGCGTAAGGGTGCCGTCTCCGCTAGTGTATGCGCCCACAACTGTCGTCCCACTCGTGCTGACAAGGCCGCCATTGACCTCCAGCTTCCCCGTGCCGTAATACCCGACATAAAGCTCGCGGGAGCTCTTCCACGTGCCGCTCGTCACGGTCGCGCTGCCGTGGCTGTTTTCGTCTCCGCCCAGGTATGCCAATAGGGTCGTCACGGTGCCGCCGTTGACCTCCAGCGTCCCCGTGCCGGAACTCCCGACTTGAAAGCTGTTGGAATTACTCCATGTGCCGCTCGTCACCGTCATGCTCCCATGGCTGTTGCTATCGGCACCGAGGAATCCATACGCACTAGACACGGTGCCACCGTTGATCTCCAGTTTCCCCGTGCCGGAAAACCCAACATAAAGGTTGTAGGAGTTCCTCCAGGTGCCGCTCGTCACGGTCACGCTTCCGTGGCCGCTGGGGCCGTGGCCAACGTATCCCATATTGTTAAACACGGTGCCACCGTTGACCTCCAATTTCCCTGTGCCGGACCGCCCGACAACAAGGTTATTGGAGTTCCTCCACGTACCGCTCGTCACGGTCGCACTCCCTTGGCCGCCTTCGGCGTAGCCGAGAACCCCATTCGTTCCCGTAAGAAGACCGCCATTGACGTTGATCGCACCCCCCTCTCCAGCAACGGTGCCTACCCACAACTCCCGGTAATCACCCCCCGCCTCGGTGGGGGTGGAGAGGGTGCTCCCATTGTTGAGTACGGCGGTGCTGGAGGTGATCGGCAAGCCGTGGCTCCAATTTGCCCCGGTATTCCAGTTGCCGCTCCCGCCGGTCCACGTGGTGTCCACGGCTTGGGTGGTGGCGGGGACTAGCAGGAGCAGCCCGAGGAGGGCGCGGGTGAGGGCGGGAAGACGGCTCATATTTTTTAATTCAAGAGAGGTCCAAAGTGACACACGGGATTCCACCCAGCCCCGTTCGCCATTTGCTTCAACCAAACCGGGCGCGCTAAGGGGCGGCGGCGCTGAAGAGATGCCACTCCTGCCTCAAAACCTCAAGGCGAATGGTCGCACAACCTGTAAAACGAGAGACCCCCCGGAAACCACGGCCCCAAGGACGGCTCCAGCGATGCAACGAATGCGCGCGCCTCTTGTGTAAGGCGGCCGCGCCGAGGCTCGTTCCCACCCCCGAGGAGGGGGCTCTCGCTCCTATCGGGCGCTGACTTCCAGCATCCGGCGGATCGGCAGCTCGGCCCGGGCGCGCATGGCTTCGGGGACGATGATCTCGGGCTGGAGGTGG
This sequence comes from Chthoniobacteraceae bacterium, assembly GCA_037189965.1. Classification (GTDB taxonomy): domain Bacteria; phylum Verrucomicrobiota; class Verrucomicrobiia; order Chthoniobacterales; family Chthoniobacteraceae; genus DATMFV01. The sequence continues at coordinate 7,127 of JBBCKB010000120.1, forward strand.
AGGAGCGCGCTGTGCAGCTTCTCCAAGGTGTTCAGCTTCATGAACCGGCACTCTGCACACGCACGCGCGGGTTCGATCTTACACCGCGTTGGTACGCCCCCCGCCGGCGGCGCAGCAACGCCACGGCCCCGAGGCCGAGGAGCCCCCACATGCCCGGCTCGGGGACGACGGCGAAATCCGAGTTGTGGTTGAGCACCGCCCACACGGTGCCGTTGGCGGTGTCGAACCCGTAATTGCCCAGTGCAAAGTCAGTATCGGGGTCATAAGCTTTGTTTCCGAGAAAGCGAGCCGTACCGCCAATGTTACCGAGCACGGCATTCACCCACTGGTTACTCTCCGTGTCCAGCCAGCCCAAGATGCTCCCCTCACCCAACTCGGCCACGCCAAGCTGGAGAACGAAAGTGTCCGTTCTGCCGGTAGTTGCATCGAGAATTCCCACTCCACTCAGACTCAAAACCCCTCCTGTCCGCAGATGATCATTACCGGCGGTGGAAGCAGCCGCGAAATCGGCCTGCAACAGTGCGCTAACACTCGCAACACCATCTAAAAGCCCCGCTTCAGTCGTTCCGCCACCCAAGGTCGTACTAGCATTAAACGCCCCGGCAAAGCTCGTGTTCCGAAGCATTCGGTTAAAGAAGCTTCCACCTTCCAACAAGACGATATTTTGAGGGGTGATGGTGTAATTAAAGATCAAACTGGCACCCCTCTCCACCCTTATAGCACCAGTCCCAGCCCCTTGGTTGGCCGAGATGAATAGCGTCCCGCTTTCGACCACGGTGCCACCCGTGTAACTATTACTATTAAACAAACTCACGACGCCAGCACCGATAACGTGGAGCGCTCCCGTACCCTCCAACGAGGCAGGAATAACCATCAGGTACCCATTGGAATCCAAATATGCACCGCCCGAACCAATCGTGACATCTCCCTTTTGATACCCGGTAAAAAAGGACGTGTTGCTTTGTTCTGCACGGAGCACTCCGCCATTGAACTCCACCTTTCCGCTACCGATACTGCTTCTGGAAAGGCCACTGGTTTGTAATATGCCACGGCTTTCTTCGTTACCAGCAAGGATAACGGTACCCTCGCCACCCGATCTGGAGCCAGTAATCGTGGTGCCGCTTATCTGAACCAGCCCACCTTCGACATTTAGCACTCCAGCGCCAAATCTTCCCACTTCGAGATTGCGGGAATTTACCCAGGTGCCGCTGGTTATTGTGACGTTGCCATGGCCCGTGGAGCCAGAGCCGATGATGGCGGAGCCGCTGCTAACATACCCCCCTGCGATTCGCACCTCGCCGGACCCCAGATCCCCCACAGAGAGCAGTTCGGCGCTACTCCAGCTTCCACCGGTAATCGTTGCCTGCCCCTGATTGGTGGGGCTCTCTCCGACAACGATTAGCTGATTAGTCGCCACCCCCC
>JBBCKB010000121.1:0-2720 GCA_037189965.1 Chthoniobacteraceae bacterium
GGCCGGTAAACAACATGTGCAAGCACTTCGCTTTCCTGCTCGATTCCAAGCAGCCGATAGCCTCTAATTCCGATTCGGTTATACACAGGGGGCATGGTTGGGATTTTTCCCTCCCATGTCCCCATTCTTTGAGGGAGAACCGTAAAACATGGCCGCTGAAGGTGCGGTCCGGGCAATCTGCTGTCACGGTCTATAAAATCAAGATTCGGGGCGTAAATTGGTTTCAGCTCCGTTGGGAGGAAGCGGGTAAGATTCGGCGAAAGACGATCCCTGAGGAGCGTAAGGCAGTGGCGGAGGCGGAGTGGAAGGCAGACCAGCTTCGGGCCGGTGAGGTTGAGGCGGTCTCTCTTTCGGTGGCGCAATCGGCGGTCTATAAGCAGGCGTTAGAGGATTGCGGCGATGTGCCGCTGGATGTGGTTTGCCGGGAGTGGGCCGAGGCGCGGCGACAACTTGGGGCCGTGCCTTTGCTTTCGGCTGTAGAAGAGTATAGGCGTCGCCACTTTGGCAAGCCGTTAACGATGGAGGTGGCAGTGCAGGAGTTTATGGATGGGCGGCGTCGCGCGAAGGCTTCGGAGGTATATCTGAACCGCTTGAATGACAGACTTGACCGGTTTGCTGAGGCGTTTAATGGACGCGACCTCAAGGGGGTAACGGAACAGGAGATTCGGGAGTATGTGGAAGGGCGAGGTGGGGCGGCCCGGACCCAGAAGAATGTGCGCGATGGGATTGTAACGCTGTGGCGATGGGCGCGGAAGGCGGGGTATTTGCCGCGAGACTTGCAGACTGAAGCAGAGCGGGTGGAGGCTCCACAGGTGAAGCGGGCGTTGAAGATTGGGATTTTCACCCCCGATGAAATAGGAGCATTACTGGCGGCGGCGGGAGATAAGGTGCGGCCCGCGATGGCGATCTGTGCGTTTGCTGGGATTCGCAGCCAAGGGGAACTCAAGCGGCTGCGGTGGGAGCACTTCCGTTGGGAGCAGGGGGTGATTGATCTTTCGACGGTGGAAGTGGAGGACGGCTCGATTGAGGCGGTGAGCAAGACGGGGGAAAGGCGGCTCGTGCCGATCCTGCCGAATCTTCGAGAATGGCTGAAGGGGGGCGAGACGAAGACGGGGCCGGTGATGCCGTTGCTAAAGCCGGATGCGGCATTCCGGAGGGTCGCTCGGGATGCTGGGGTGCAGTGGAAGCAGAATGCTCTGCGGCATTCGTTCGGCTCGTACCGGGTGGCGGCTACAAAGTCCGTGGACCAGACGAGCTTGGAGATGGGTAATAGCCCAACGATGGTGCGCAAGCACTATCTGGAGGCGGTGCTGGAAGAGGAGGCTCGGGCCTGGTTTGAGGTCAGGCCATGATGCAGGTGCATTTCTCGGCTTGCCTGCCGCTCCTCCTTTTGGCACCGTTTGGCACCCCATGAAAAACCCGATTCCAGGCGGCTTGCTTATTGCCGTAGAAGGCATTGACGGCGCAGGAAAGACGACGGTAGCTGCGATTTTGGCGCAGTGGTGTGGGGAACGTGGGTTTGCCTGTAATTTCTCAAAGGAGCCGACCAGTTTACAGTACGGAAAGATTTTGCGGGAATCTGCAAAAACGGGGCGTCTTTCCGCTGAGGAAGAGGTGGAACTGTTTTTCAAAGATCGGCAAGAGCATGTGAAGCGTTCGATCGGGCCTGCTTTGGCTGATAATTCGGTGGTGGTTTTAGACCGCTATTACTGGAGCACGGCAGCTTATCAGGGCGCCCGGGGGGGTGAACTATGAAGAGATCGTTGCAGAGAACGAAGCATCTGTGCCGATTCCAGACCTTTTTATCCTTCTGGATGTAGAACCCGAAAATGGGATTGATCGCATTCGACGTCGAAGTGATGAGCCGAATGATTTTGAGGATTGCGACTCTTTGCGGAAGGCAAGGGAGATTTTTCTGAAGCTCCATGAGAGGGCTCCGAAAAGGCGGTCGGTTCGAATTGATGCAGCACAGGATATTCGTGCGGTGTGCGGAGCAGCGCTGGATCACTTCAAGATTGCAGCAGCGAACAAGATTAGCGAGAGCCTGCAAACCTCTCCCGAAGATGCTCTTAATGCGACTCTGGCTATCTTCGATGAAGAGCCGATTGCCAGGAAGTAGAGCCCTTCATCTCATGCCGGGAGCGAGCCCTCTAGAGATCGCTCGCATTTTTGGCATTGTGTGCCAGAATAGGAACTCCCGGGGTGTTGTGTGCGCCATCCAGCATGGCGGTGGTGTGGCCTACGCGCCGAGTCCGATCATGGTTGCCTGCCATGGTTTCGATTTGGGAGAGGATTCGGGCTTGGTGATGCTTGGCGCTCATGTTGGTCATCCTCAGTGGTAAGAGCGTGCTGTGAATTTCAAGGTGAGGTGACTTTGCAAATTCACTTCTTCCCTTTCTTTCTCTTCTTCAAGATCTCCCTCTCTTCCTTTACCCGTTCGTACAGCGCATCATAACGTGCCTTCTCTTCCGGGGTCATCGGCTTGTCGGCGACCATCAGGACAGCATCGGGATTATCATTTAGTATGATGGTCTTTTTTTTTGCCGCCTCAGCCTCTTGGGCAAGGATTCGCTCTGCGGCATTTTCAACAACGACGCGGATAAAGTCCGAAAAACGGTCATAGCCAGCGGCTTGACTGGCCATCTGCGCCTGTAGGTATTGAGCTTCAGATAGCACAAACTCAACATGGCCCGGGGGGGGGGGGTCCCTTTCTGCCTCTC
>JBBCKB010000122.1:0-46065 GCA_037189965.1 Chthoniobacteraceae bacterium
ATACCGCCCTTACTCGCGCCTTGGAGATTCAAAAAATCACCTCGGAATTATTTAAATTATTAGTCTGACAGGACACTAGGACTCTGAGATCGCCGGCCCTGCGAACCCTCGCGGGAAATCCACCAGGCTTTGGTAGGGCGGTGTGGAAGGGTTTTTTACCAGATTCATCAAATGCATGACGGCCAATCGGCCGCACTGCTGGTGCTTGAGGTCGATGGGGTGGTAGTGGCGCTTGCTCGCTTTGCTGGGGTTATTGGAGAGCGCGAAGATCTCTACAGGATATTTGGTTTTGCGCGGGCCGGTGCGAAGCTCCATCACCAAAAGATCCGCACAATGGGCCGTGGTGATGATCGCCTGGCGGGGTTGGTTGCGCTGGATCACCTTGCGGGTGGCTTCGGCGATGTTTGCGGAGTCGATCCCCGCTTCGATAAACACATCGTCTCCGGCGGGAAGGCCCCTATCCATCAGCATGCCTTTGAGCAGGCAGGAGAGCCGGTGCTCAAACGGCTGGTGCAGGCTTTCGAGGACCACCAGAAGGGAAGTGTACCCCTTTTCGGCAAGGTTGCTCACGATGGTTTCGGCGATGTTGGCAAGGTCTAGGCCCACCATATGCACCGGCACTTTGAAGCGATAATTCCCAAGGACCACAAAGGGAACCCCGATCCTTCGGATCTGGTCGATCTGTTCCTCCTTGAGGCGGCCGGAGAGGATGACTCCGCTGCGGCTTAGATCCCGGCTGGCCAGGAGATGCTTTACCTCCTCGGCCCCCGCATGGTCGAGCTCCAGCTGGATCTCCAGGTTTCGGCATTCTTCGATGACGCCGTTGAGGAAAGGCGCATAGCTTTTTTCATCGATGCTCAAGCCTTCCACCCGGTAGATGATTTTTTCCAGCAAGGGCGCAGAGGGAGGCGGCTGCACACGCTTGCGCTCCTTGATCTGGTAGCCCAATGCATGCTGGACCTTGTAGATCCGCTCCTTGGTCTCGTGGCTGATGGATGGGTCATTCCGAAGCGCAAGGGAGACCGTCGTAACGGAAACCCCCGCCTTTTGTGCCACCAGACGCATGTTTACGGGTGGTTGCCGCTTGGCAGGGCGAGGAGTCTTCATGGAATGGGCAGCCGGGTGGCTCTTTGTCAACTAAACAGACCGCCCTGTTTAGTTCAAGCTCTACCTCGTCGTTACTCTTCGATCTCACCGAGCTCCCCTCCGGGGAGGACGCGGCGCTTTGGTTCCCGGTCGGCCCGAGGTTTGACGCGCTCCATCCCCGTGAAAATGAAGGAAGGCCGCAAAATCCCACCCAACCCGATTTCATTGGCTGCGGAGTTTCTGACCACTTTGATGGCGAGAAGGTTCCGCATTCCGGGTTTGGCGGCCTCCGTGAGGTCAAAGGTGAATGGAAGGCTGAAGCCCCGGCCACTCTTGCCGAGGTAGGTGCCGTTGATCCACACAAACGCTTCATCCTCGACACCCCCGAGAAATAGCCCCAGCGGTTTGCCCTCCAGCGAAGAGGGAACCTCGAACGGGATGCGGTACCATACCGCGCCGCTGCGATAGGCTGCCAGCCCCTGGGCATCCCACGGGGCAGACCAGGTGCGGGTCGTCATGAAAAGGGAATCGTTCAGGGCGGGGCTCTGGAAGCGAAGCTGCTCGCCCACGTTGTTGGGGTCGAGCATGGTTTTGAGTTCGTCCGGAAGGGGGTGAACCATCTGGTTGGGCTGCGAGGAACACGCCTGCCCCAGCACGACAAATTGCTCGAGGTAGCGTTTCAGATACTGCGGCACCTCCACGGCTACGAGGTTGGTATTTTCATCGTAGACCTTCTGCCATTGCTCATGCATGAGCTGGTAGAGCCGGTGCGCTTCCTGAAAGTCGAACCGTGTCGTTGCCTGGTGGAACTTCAAATAGGCCTCCAACTGATCCAGCGGGTGCAGGAAGTGCGAAGCGCGGATCTTCTCATCCGCCCCCTTGGCCTCGGCAATGGCTTGGTGAACCAAGCGTTTTGAATGGGCGACGAAATCGAGGTCATACATCAGGTGAAAGGCATGGTAGGAGCCCGCTTCCTGGCCTGCGGCGTGCTGGCGTTCGGTGAGCTCGAGGAAGTACTGCTCCATGGGGGGCGCTCCCGCGCCAAACGCCTTACGGCAGTAGTCGCCCAGCACCTTCTTCCAGTCGAGGTCGGCATTCCAGAGAAGCTTCGCAAGGAGGTAATCGTGCGGCCCATTTACGCTCCATGCCTTCGTGGCTTCGATGTTTACCACGGAGATCTGGTTCTTCCGGTACCAGGGAATCTCTTCTCCGAGGATACGCAGCTGGCTATAGGGCAGCATATTTTCGGCAAGGTTCCAGTTATAGCCCCGGTAGGCGAGAAGGTTGCCGTGGCTGCGGGATTGCTTGCCCCATTGTTCGACTACGCCTTTATAATAAGCGCGCGTCTTGCTATTTTCATCAAACACGCTGTGAAAGCGGGAGAAATTGATGGGAGCAAAGATCTGATTGATTCGCGGATTGGGCGCGTAGCGCATCGGGTAGTCCGCATGAGTCGAATACGAGTAGAAACCGAGCGTGAGGTTTGGATACTCCTCTCCCAGTCGCTCAAGAATCTGGTTGCCCAGAAGGATGAGAAGATCGGTGACATCCGGCTCGCCGACAATCGGGTCCACCCGCCCGGCGGAAGCCTGTGCCGACTCGGTGGAGAGGGAGTAGCCAAGCCCATCGGCGGGCCCGATGCCGAAGGCCGCAGGGTAGTCTTTAGGCCACTTCTGCTTTGCAAAGGTGGCTTTGATATCTTCGACAAAGAGGTCGACGATCCCCGGGTGGGTCGATTCGATCTGGGGGCCTTTCCGCACCAGGTCGCCGTTGGCATCGCGCACCAGGGCCAGCAGGGTGGGGTCTTGCTCAAATCGTTCCTTATAGCGTTTGACCATCGAATCCCAGACGTGGCCTGCCCCCAGCTCCGGCGTGAGCGGGTTCGGGCTCATCCGTTGTCTCTGTTTCCAGAGGTTGAACTCTTCGGCATCCTGTTCGGTGTTGATGGTCCGGCCGCCTCGATACCAAAGGTTGCGCCCTACGAAGGCGGGTGTTTCAGTGAGGTCTAGATCTTCAATCTTGAGATCGGGGTCGGTGGGTACCACTTCTCCGACCTTTCCAGGGAGGACCCAGTCGCACCCGAGCCGCTCGAGGAGCAGGTAGGTGGCATTCAACGTGGCAAGATCATTTTCACCGGTGACGAAGAGAAGCCCGTCTTTCGAATAGAGGCGGGAGGTGTCCTTGAACCGCGTCTCCGGTAGGGTTACTCCGGCTTCCCGGGCCAGCTTGCCTAGGACGATGCCGGGTGCCTTGGCCTCTTTGAGCGATGGAATGGGGACAACTTCCAGCTTTGCGCCAGAGATCCTCTCCAGATAGTGGGAAAGCTCTTCCTGTGCAATTCGGAGCGGTTGGGTAGGGGCTTTGTGCCCTCGTTGCACAATGGCTGGCGGAAGAGGCTCCTCCGGGGAAACATAGATGCGTGCAGCGGGTTCTCCACGTTTCGCAATGGTGAGGGATGCCCAGGATGCCGTGGCGAAGGCAAGGAGCGCGGCGGCGCAAGGGAGAAGGCGGAAGACGATCATCATGGTTCGAAGGATTTGAAAAGAAGGGTGCGGAACTTGAAGTAGGGCTCCAGGGAGACGGCGTCCGGGTCGATCTTCATTTCGGTTTCTCCCTCGGCTGCGGCAAAGCGGCGGTCATGCGGATCGAGAGTGCGTTCGAATAGGACCGCTCCCCGGTACTCCCCCCGGACGTTGAGGCGGCCAGCGGCCTTTGAGCGCTGGATCGCCTGTACCCGGACATGCATCTGGTAGGTGTTGGAGCGGGTCGTCAGCAGCGGGTAGATCGAGGCGTAGGGCCTCTCCCGGCTGTTGTTTCCCGTCAACTGGTATTGTTGCCACCAGGCTCCAACGGTTGTGGAGGTGATGGCGGGAGAACCTGTTGCGGGCACCAGCGGCACTCCACAAAATTCAGTGGCGGAACGGAAGACGGCTTGCTCTTGAGCGGCCAGGTAGCCATCCATCGCCAGAAGCGTTTCGCGAATGTTGAGGGGGTAGCGAATCGATCCCGATGCATAGATCGGGTACCCCGAGGTATTGATGTTCCCCTTATAGGTCGCCGCGTCTCCATTGGCGATTGCGATCAGGCGTTGGGTGGAGAGCACCGCGTGGAGCGCTGTCGTGCGTTCGATGTAGGTAAAGGGGGCGAGGCGATGGTTGAGATTCACCCGCCCCGCGGTGGAGAACGGTTCGCTCAAGGCCAGCGGCTCCACCACCGGCATGGTGAAGAGATCGGCGAGCAACCAGTCGGGAGGATCGCTCAACCCATAGTGCGCATTTCCCGCGAGCGGGAAGGGGCAGAAATTCAGCGTTCGCCATGGGCGTGCATCTTCCGGCCGGTTGTTCTCATAGGCATCCAACGTTCGCTTCACTCCCGTGGGGAGCGACCCAAACATGATTGCCGAGGGGATCTGCCGCAGGGGGGAGAAGAAGCCGCTGGCATTCACCCAACGCTCAAAGTAGTACGGCGGGTTGGAGGCGAGATCCATCTGGCTCCCGGTACTGGGGCGTTGGGAGCCTTCATCCGTTTTGTTCAGAAACGGCCCGTCGATGGAACGAGCGATCCCGTTGTCAAAATCGCCCTCCCACCCCATGGCAAGGAGGTTGCTGATCCCCAGGCGAATCTTTGGGTTGGGGAGGTAGGAGACATTGGGGTTACTGGCGTTGGGCCGGTGGGGGGGAGGGGAGGCCATCGCCTGCACGTACGAGCCATTTCGGGTATCCAGAAACGCGCGGTCGAAGCCGTCGCGGAACCCGTGGACTCTCCAGGCCTTGTCATCATCATACCCCTCCTGCGGAAGGAAGAAGGAGGCGGGGACGTTTTGCAGATAGGCGGAGATCCGGAAGTCGCCATCTCGCTGGGCGATGCCGCGGACGACATCCTCCGGGAGGAATACGGGGGGGGTGCCTCCGGTTAGTTTGCGGGAGGCCCATCCGCTATACCCGTTCCGGACCTCCAGCGGTTCGTTAGGGTTCAAATCAGTAGGAGCCGGAATCGGAACCTTCATATCCGGAATTCTGATCCGGGTGGTTTGAAACGGGACGCCTTGAGACTTGAAGGTGATCTCGATCTCCCCTCCCACAATCTCGACGTCCGGGGGTGTTACTTTGATCGCGTTGGCCTTGCGAGTGTGGAACGGGTAGGCGTTGAAACTGTTTCCATCCGCATGGCGAGTCCATGCAAAGCCGTCTGTGCCGCCCACCGACTGGCCTCGGGCGTGTTCAGACCCAGGGTGGCGGTTGAAGGGAGGGGTCTCCCCGTCCGGGAACAGGGCTTGGCCGTTGATCGTGGGGGCCGCAATATTTCGGACCTGATAGCTGAAGGCGTCGGGAATCCACGGGGCCATGCCTTGCATGGGCGTAAAGGTCTCGATCAGCAGGCCGGGTTGTACTTCCGGGGTGGGTGGGTCGGTGAGTTCGCCCGTTGGCTCACCTTTTGCATCCAATACTCGGCTCCGGGTCTGGATGAGCCATAGCCCCACTTCCGAAATCACCGGTACGCGCCCGGCGCCCCGGGTTCCCAGGCTGGAGATCTCGATCGGCAGGACCCATCCCAGCCCCTTGCTGGTGGAGGTCGGGGTATCGAGGGCGCCGTAGGAGGTTGCGTCGGTCGTGTAGGAGGTGAAAGAGGGTGGCTTGCCTTGCCAGGTTTCGTTGAGATTGATGCAGCGGATATAGTCGAAAATGGCGGTCAGGATCTGGTCGCGCTCTCCGGAGACGCCGTTGTTGTCTTGGTCGTATTTGTCCAGGAAGTTGCCGCCAAACCCCGGGATCTCTCGTCCGGTGAGTTGTTGCAAATAGGCAAAGAGGGATTGGTTGCGGGGCAGCCGCGTCCAATCGTCTGTCTGGCTCAACGGATTTTGCCGTTCAAAGTAGTAGCGGCGGTGGCTGGAGAGCGTTGAGTTGAAGGCGATCAACTGATCATAAGGAGTGCGGTGGTTGTCATCCGTGTTGGCATGGACCGGCCAGATTGTGACTCTCGGTTGGCCAAAGAGGTTCAGCTCCGAGCTTCGGCTGTTTGCCGTCAGAAAGAAGCGGCGGATATCGAGAGCCTGGGGGGTGAGCCCGAGCTGGGTGGCACGGTTTGGTGTGTAGAGGTATTCATCCACCGTCGCATAGACGCGGCTCTGTTTGGGAGCGTTGTCGATCTCCGTCCGCACGGCCAGGGGCGGGATGGCGATCGTTCCATTCTGCGAACCGCCCCATTGGTAGCGAGGGGAGGCGTTGATCAAAGACTCAATGGAGGAAGATGGAAAGATGGTGCGGAGGTTGACCGTTGCCGGGTGGCCGGGGTAGCGATTGAACTCATTCTGGGAGGGTTGGCGGTATCCCTGAAGGTTGCGTTCATTAAGATGCAGTGTCCGGGGAATGTCCCACACCGACTCTTCGCTACCGGCCGAGGCTGTGTTGACATTGACTTTGGAGGATTCGTCATCCGTCCAGAAGGCGAACCGGAGGACAGGATCTCCCACGGTGGGGTCTTCCGTGATTTGCCCCTGCTCGTCCATGTAAAGCCAGCGGACTGGCATGGCCAACCTTTCATCCCACGGGGGAGGCGCTTCGGTACTGGCTTCGAGGGTGCTGGTAAAGCCAGCCACCACTCCAAGCGCCTCCGGGCTGGCGATGGGGTAGACCCATTGGCCGTTACGAGAGACTGGTTCGTTGAGATCCGTGTACTCGTCCTTCCGGTTTCGCCAGGTGGCGGGGAGGTCGATATTCGGCTGTGTTTTCAGGAAGCCGCCATTGGGCTCCTTCATACGATGGCTCGAGTAGAGCTTGTAGAATCGGATCTCCTCGCCCTTGTCATCAAAGACTCGAACGGCCCCCGGCTGGCTTGCCCAAGTGTGGGTTCCCTTTCCATCGGCGGCAATGCCACTAGTCGCCGCTTCCCGAAGATGCCCCTGAACAATCTGAAGGGCCGCATTGACCCCGAGGCGCGCTTCCGAGGCGCTTGCAAGCAGGGCGGTTGTCTTTGTCTCGCCTTCGGCGGTGCTGAAGAGGCTGGCCATCATTACCGCCATGAGAACGATCACCGCCAGGACGATGATGAGGGCGACCCCGCTTGGTTTCCGGTGGTATTTGCATCCAGGGGAAAGGGGGTGGCGTGGATGGCGATTTGGGGGAATCACATTGAGGAGTGTGGAGAGCTTGGTTTGACTTGTAAAGTAAAATCAAATTTGAACCACTTCATGTTTTGCTGAATAAATCAGCGTGTTTTGAGATTTGTTTAGTAAACATCTATTGTGTTTGGCTTTAATTTCATTGACAAATGTCGGGTCGATGGGTTTGTTTAACGGAGATGCGCTCCCGCCCCCACTCGATCTTTGGGAAACCGTGGTTTCCCGCGCGCGCCTTCACGCTTCTGGAGCTGATCGTAACGATGGCGATTCTGGGGGTGATCGTCATGCTCGCTTCGCGGGTGATTGGCGGCGCGAGTGATGCCTGGTTGCGGGTTCGAGCCAATGTCTCCGCGTTTAAAAGTGCCAACGTGGCGTTTGATGTCCTTTCCCAGAACTTTGCCCAGGCCGTCTTGAGTACCTATTGGAGTTACGACCCGCCCGAGGCCCCCACGCGGTTCCGGCGTACTTCGGACCTTCATTTTACGATGGGACCGGCCGGGGCGATCCTGGCTTCGGGGAGCTCCGGGTTTACCACCAGCGCGGCCTTCTTTCAGGCTCCATTGGGGTATGAGGAAGGCATTCGCCGTCTTCCGGAGCTTCTCAATGGGGTCGGCTATTTCATCCGGTTTGATGCGGGCCAAGAGGTTCCTGCGTTTCTGCAAGGGGTGGTCCCCCCTCGTTGGCGCTACCGTCTTTATGAGTGGATCGAGCCTTCCGCTGAGATGGAGATCTACAAGAGCGCCTCGCCCGCCGGGGCGAATGCCTGGATTACCGATCGCCTCTTTGCCTCCGGCTCAGCCGGAGCACTTAATAACGCGGTTGTCCTCGCCGAGAATATCATCGGCCTCATTTTCATGGCCGAGTATCCCGACTCCGCGGGAGGCTTCACTCCGAGCTATGTTTACGATTCGCGCGATGCCGCGTCGGCTTCGACAGAGAACCAACTCCCCCCGCGCGTTCACGTCACGATGATCGCGATGGATGAAACCTCTGCTCTTCGCCTCTCCGAAACGTATGGAACAAAGGCGCCGCCTGTTCTTCCAGACGCCGATTGGTTCAAGGACCCCTCGGAGTTCAAAGAGGATATGGGCCGATGGGAGGAGAAGCTCAAGCAAGTCAAACCGACGATCCACTACACGATTTTCAATGCCACGTTGACCATGGAGAACTCACGATGGAGCCCTTGAACCGACCGCCAGCAAGGGCCAAGGTGGCCCCTTTCTTCGTCATCAACGGAAGAAGCGACAAGCCCCGGCTCGATGCGATGATGTCGGAGTTTGCCGAGGCGGGCTATGATGCCGCCATCCTACACCCTCGTGCGGGGTTGCGGATGCCGTATCTGTCGGAGGTTTGGTTTCAGACGATCGATCACTGTGTACAAACTGCGGCAAGGCATGGAATGAAGGTTTGGCTTTACGATGAGTACCCGTACCCGAGTGGGGTTGCCGGGGGAAGGGTGCTCGCCCGCAACCCGGAGTTTGCGGAGCTTCATCTTGATATTCGCCGCTTTAAAGTCGAGGGGGGGGCCAAGGTGAGCTGCGAGATGGGGGCGGGGCGTTTGTTGGCGGCTTTTCTGATTCCTCGCTCCGATGCGGAAGAGCTTTGCTGGAGGCAGGCGCGAGAAGTCACCTCGCAATGCGGTGTCTATAATAGCACCTGGATCAACCGGGCGCACGATAGCCGCTTTTACTATTCGCTCGACCATGCCCAGCTCTACAAATGCCACCGGGCGATGGAGTACCTCCCCGTCAACGTTTTTGAAGGCGAGGTGCCTTCCGGAACGTGGGAGCTGGTCTCATTCTTCAAAGTCACCGGTGGGGATACCCTGGAGCCCTATGGCCACTATGTGGATGTCAGCAATGGAGAGGCTACCGCCGCCTTTATGGAAGAGACACATGAGGCTTATCGCCAGTGGTTGGGAGATCGCTTCGGCGCGGAGATTGAGGGGATCTTTACCGACGAACCCAAGTATCGGAACCCGCTGCCCTGGAGCAAAACCATTGCCTCCCATTGGAGGGAATGGCAGCTCGACCGGCGGAGCCTGCTCGGGTTACTCCCCGACTACCCGGGGGGAGCGTTGCGCCGTTCTTATCGGGAAGTGGGGCACCAGCTCTTTTTGGACCAATGGATCCACCCGATCCGCAATTGGTGTGACCAAAACTCGATGCAGTTGGGTGGCCACATCAGCCCGGAGGAAGATTGGTGGGCGGAGAGCCGCTGCGCGGGGAGCATCCTTCCCTTGATTCGAAACTTCCATACCCCCGGGTGTGATCTGATCATCCCCGCCGTGGGAGACCGCCTCCACCCGATTCTGAACTCCACCCCCACCATGGCCGTCTCCGCTGCGGCGCAAAGTGGAGCGCCCCATGCCCTCTGCGAGATGTTGGCTTGTTCGGACTACTCGGTCTCCATGCAGACGATCAAGCGGATCGGAGATTGGTTGGCCACTTTTGGGATCAACTTTGCCGTTCCACACGGCTGTTTCCAAAGCCTGGAGGGGTTGAGACGCTACGATGCGCCTCCGACATTTATCGAGCCGAGCACCAACCACCGGTATATGCGGCAGTGGACCGAGCATTTCCGGGCGACGGCTTCCCGCCTGGGGCCTCGAAACGTGAAGGTGGAAACTGCGATCGTGCGGCCGATGCGAAACCTCTTCGGAATCGCTGAGGAGGAGGAGGCAAGGGAGCTGACCCGGGAGGTCCACGCTTTGGGAATTCACCTTCTGGAACGGGGCATCTCCTTCCATTGGGTGGACGACGAAGACCTCGTTTCGCCCATTTTCGAAGAAGGGGCATTGCGAATCGGGGAAGCGCAGTATCGCCGGTTGATTGTGCCGCTGCCACTGGTGGAGCGCGCTGCGGCGGGTCTTGATGCCTGCCGCAAAGCCGGGGTGGCGGTGCTCGATCCTGCCGGAGCCCGGGAGGTGCCGGGGCCCCTGGAGTGCAAGGAAGGAGATGTTCGAGCCGTCCGGTCGACCCGGGGAGAAACCTTCTGTGTGAACCTCTCCGAGGCTCCTCGGACCTTCCGGCTTGAAGGGCGGCAGCATGCCCTGGAGGGGTATGAGAGCCGCTGGGTGGAGCCGGGTGGTCGCCAGCTTCGGTCTGTTGAGATGATGAGATTGTCGCCGGGCCAATGGGAGGTGATGCCGGAAGGCGCCAACTCCTTCCGGCTTCTGCATTGGAGCTGCGACGGCACCCCGGTAACCCCCGGGCCGATCTACCAGGGGCTGCCCGGTTTGTTGGGACCACAAACGGAGTTGACTGTTTATGGCCCTGTTCCCACGGAGGCAAGGCTGCCCGGCCTTCTCCACCTCCAGTACGAGACTACCTTTGAGTGGGAAGGGGCGAGCGCTTCGCTGGCGCTTGTGATCGAAAAGGGGAGCCTCGTGGGAGAGCGGCGCGTCTTTCTCAATGACCGGGAACTTGCCGAATGGAAGCTCGAAGGCACGACGGAGGCGTTACCGCGAGAGCGGCATGAGGTCGTGCCCCTACCCGGGCGCAACCGCCTGCGGATTGAGTTGGCTACCGGAGACCGCAGGGATGGCATGTTGGCCCAGCCCTATCTGGAAGGAACGTTTCGGGTGTTGGATGCGACTCGGGCGCATCTCGCCGAATGGGAGGGCGCCTTGAAAGGGGGAGATTGGGCTGCAGACGGGTTTCCCCACTATAGCGGCACCATGTGCTATGAGACCTTTTTCCCCATGGATCGCAAGGAGGACCTGGAAGGGGCGCTTTACCTCGAGTTCAGCGAGCCTCCAGCTTCGATGGTGGAGGTGAGCCTCAACGGCATCGATCTGGGAGCCCTGCTATGGGCACCCTGGCGGATCGATCTTTCCCCTGCCTTGGTGGTGGGGGAGAATCGCCTCTGCCTGCGGGTGACCAATACGCTCTATAACTTCATGTATGGGGAGCCGAAGCCTTCGGGGATGATGGGTGAGGCCGTGTTGGTGAAACGCCTTCCCGTCGCCCTGGCCAAACCGGCGCGACCCTTGAGCGCACTCCATGCCATGACATTGGTGGAAACGGCCCTTGCGTTGGGGTTGATGGCCTTTTGCACCCTCTCCCTGCTTGGGCTATTGCCCGTCATGTTCTCGGCCATGGCCGATTCGCGGGAGCGAATGTTGGGCTCCCGCATTTATCAGAAAGTGGCCATTGCGCTTCGGGAAGCTCCTCCCGAGGAAGCAGGGACCCAATATTTCACTTTGGAGGGGGCCGCACTTCCTGCGGGGCAGATGGGGGATATTCGTGTTTCCTACACTTCTCCTGCGCCGCTCCAATTGCCGGAAGCCGGGGGGCGTTACCAGTTGGATACCGTTTCCACCGTCGAGATTGAAATCCAGAACAGCGCGACCCGACGCCCCTTGATCCGCCGTTCCCTACTTCTTCCGAAATGAAGTTCGCACGTCATGTCCGCGGGGTGACGATGTTGGAAATGCTCGTCGTCATCGCGCTGGTGGTTTTGCTGCTGGGCTTTGCAATCCCCGTGGTGGGGCGCGTCAACGAGTCGCGGCTCCTTACGCACGCGGCGGGGGTTCTTTCGGAGGAGCTCAATCTTGCCCGGGTGGAAGCGCTGACTTATCGGCAACCGGTGGAGATTTGCTTGATTGCGACCAACGATCCTCCGGAGTTCCGCGCCGTGCAGATTCGCAACCTGAAGCCGGATGGAACGTATCGGTGGAGCAGCCGGCGAAAGTCCTTTGGGGCGCAGGTGTGCCTTTCCATCCCCTTTTCCAATGTTCTGAATACCCAAGCCCTTTCGACGCTCGATACGGTGCCTTCGGAGGTCCGGGGTGTGGCGCTTCGCTTTTACCCCAACGGGCGCGTGGAACGGGTGGATGCCGATGCAGCGCCCCTCCCGCCGACTGCTGCCTACCTCTACCTTACGGTGATCCGCGCGCGGACGCCCGCCGAAGCCGAGGCGGAGCAGCTCCCGGCGAATTTTTCCACCGTGCAAATCAATCCCCGAAGCGGGAGGGTTACCGAATACGCTCCTTGAGCGTCTGCAACGTCAGGATCACTTCTGCCGGGTGCATCGGGTCGTGCAGGATGATTCCTCCGGGGCTGAGGCTTCCAGCGCCTGCAACCGCTTCGAGGGAACATCCCGGCAGGTGGAGGTGAAGGGCCCCAGGCTCGGTGTGAAGCCGGGGGCTCCAGCGCACAAGGAGCGTTCGTCCATCATCGGAGCGCCGGATCGTAAAGCTGAACTCCCCGAAGTAACTGCCGCATCGTTCCAAAGAAAGGGCGCTGCCGGGCTTCAACCATGAGGAAGGAATGCCTGAAAGGAGGCGCAACTCCGGGCCCGCCTCCAACCATAGCATGCGGCGCAGTTGCATCAACGCCCACCCCTCTTCGTGCGTCTTGTGCAAGGACATGCGGAAGAGGTGCTCTTCGAAGGTGAACGTTTCGCGATCCGCCATGGCGGTGATGCCGCTATAGAATGCGTTGAGAAACTCCGTGCGCTCGCCTCGGAGCAGGTGCACTTCGGGGTGGCGGCTGTAGTAGGGTTGGGATTCCGCAATGGCTCCGCGATTTAAATGGCGGCCATTGATTTCGAGAAGCCACTCGGCCCGGCGGTCGCTCCACGGCAGCACCCCAAGGTAGACGGCATGGAGCGGGCCCAGAAGGGCGTCGTAGACCATGTAGGTGCCATGGGTGAAGCAACCTTCGCCATCCAGCCCCATTGCCTGAACCCCATCGCCGCCTGCCCACGGTGCGCAGGTGGGCACCCAGCGCTCCTGGCTGACGGGGAGGACAGGCCCCCGAGCGAAGGCGTCATCCATCGCGGTTCGCAACTGGTCGGCATACGTCTGCGCCAGCTCGTGGCAGGCGCCGCTTTCCGGATCGTGGAGCGCTTCCAGCAATCTGGCGGCCGCAGCGAAGCCCGATGCATTGTAGGCGTTGAGCATAAAAGCCACCGGGGTTTCAACCGGGTCGGCGCATGCGCCCGCAATCAATCCATTGCGAATGTCTGAAGGACTTCCTTCATAACGCAGGCTCTTGAGATAAGAGACCGCCTTCTTGATCGCTCCGGCATGGCGTCGCACCCACTCCAGATCGCGAGTGTAGGCGAAGTGGAGGCCCATCAGATGAAGGATGGCTCCGGTTTCAATATCGTAGTGGAGGAAGAGGTTGATCCTCCCGCTCTCGTGTTGAAGCTGTAGAAATGATTCCACACATCGGCGTGCCGTTTCATGCTCTCCGATGGAATGGTAGAACTCCACGATGGGAATCGATTCGGACCCGATGGCAGTATAGATCCCCACCTTGGGCAGCAGGGGGCCTTGGTGTTCCCCCAGTGTTACCAGTTCGAGGTGGGCGTGGCCCGCTTTCCAGAGTTGCTGGAGACGTTCCTCCGGAAGGTGGGTGATTCCTCCTTTGCCGAGCTTGGCACGCCAGAAGGCAGCGGCCTCCGCCATCTTTTCTTCAAAATGGATTTCCTGCTTTTGCACGGTCTCCCCAAGCCCTTCGGGCCGGTGGGAGAGGATGGAATCCAACACCATCGATTCCCCCGGCTCCAATAGAAGACACGGCTGGAGAGATTCCGGCACCTCTCCGTTGATGCGGTGCAGCGAGAAGGGGCGCTCTCCTGTCCACGCCACGCCTCGCTCATCCAGCCGTGCGTTGCGGGGGAGCGACTTCATCTCCTCCGCATGGCCCACGGCTTCGTTAAACTGAAAGGCGCGAGGAAAGCGCTGCGGAGCCAGCAAAGGAAGGTTGGATTGGTTGGTAACGCGCATTCGCAGGTAGAGGGCAACTTCTCCCTCCGGCTGGTATTCCTTTGCGTGCGCCTGTGCCGCTTCCTTGGCTCCTTCCGGAAAGGTCGCACCGACGCTAAAGAGGTGGGCGACGTCAAGAGGAGTGCCTTGCACGGATTCCTCCGTCAGCGGGCAATCTGCGAAGGTCGAAAACATTGTCTCTTCCACCAGGAGGTCGCCCACATTTTCGCGCGCATGAAGAATCGGGTAGGCTCCCGCCTCCAGCGAGCGTTCGAGATGCTGGGCGGCGGTGCTGGCGCGGCAAAGGTAGTACTCCACCGTACGCGTTTTGAAATCGAGCGAACCTTTCACCGTATCCGTCTCAAGGTTGACCTCGAAAAGCCGGTGATCTCGGGAGAGGCCGAGAATCGTGGGTGAGATTCTGGACCGGTTGCGTTCAGCCCAGAGATCCCAACCGGGTTCGTCATCCGCAGGGCCCGCAGCTCCCTCGTGGGTTGGGGTACGTGCCTCCTCTTTACACGTAACGGCCTCCAGCGTGCGCCCGATGGTAACTCCGTAATCCGGAATCGAGATGGCGTGGTCTTTAGGAAGCATCACCGGAAGGAGGGAGAACCCTCCGCTTTGGGATACCCAACGGAGAATCGTAGCGTTTTTCCCATAGCGGCTGGCTGGCGCGGCCAGCTCTACTTTGGCGATTGCGGCCCCTCCCGGGTGGAGCTCCACCTCGCTACCCTCCACGCGGAGGTAAGCGCTGCGCGAGTGGGCCTTGGCGCTGCCGTTGCGAACTTCAAAACGGCCTTTGCGGATGCCTTGTGTGGCCGGGTGCCAGGCGATGAAAAGGGAAGCGGGAAGACTCATGGAAAAGAGGAGGAAAGCATGGGATGCCACGCAGTGGCGTTGGGCCAAAGGGGTTCAGAGAAGAGGCTGGGCTGAGGGTAGGAAGGGTAGAGGTAAAGGACGCCGGGGCCAATAGGCAGGTTGGGAAAAGGCTTCCGCATACGTGCTCCCTGCTTGCAAACCGCGGAACGCGCTCTGAATCTTCGCGAGGTGCTCGAGGTCGTGGTTGAAGATCGCCATCAACCATGCATTTTGGCTTTCGTGGGCAGATAGCGCCTCCATCTTGAGGGCGTAGACTTCTGAGATGTCGGTGTAGAGTTGGGGTTCAAACCCGATCCCGGAAATCGTATCCATATAGAAGAGCTCCGGAGCCCGGCCAAGGTGTGGATGAGCGGTTTCCACCAAACGTACTGCGGAAAGAATCCGGGCATCGGCGGCGAGCCGGGAGGTTGCGAGGTGGTCGGGGTGGTAGTCTTGCGGGTGGTGGGTGATGATCGCATCCGCCTCGGCCTGCCGAATGGCGTCGACAAATTTGAGGCGCGTTTGGCGATTGTCGAAAAGCAGCTCATCGTCTTCATCCATCCAGATCACTCCTTTCGCACCGAGAAGGGAGGCCGCCCGCTCCGCTTCGGTCTTGCGGATCTGGGCGATCGCATCGCGGTCGAGGTTTGGGCTGCCCACATTGCCATTGGTGGCCACGGCCATCCACACCGTATGGCCGGCCTGGGCACAAAGAGCGATGGTTCCCCCACAGAGGATCTCGAGGTCATCGGGGTGGGCTCCAAAAAAAAGAAGATTCATAAAGTGAGGCTTAACCCACCATCCACCACGAGGGTCTGACCGGTGATATAGGTATTGCCGGGGCTGAGAAGGAAGAGAGCGGCCGCCGCAATCTCACTCGCCTCTGCGGCGCGTTGCAGCGGAATGCGGCCACTTTCGAGGTAGTTTTGCTTGAACCCCTCCGTCTCCAGTTCATTGACCCCCGTGGCCCGGCTCATCGGGGTATCCACAAAGCCGGGAGCGAGCGCATTCACCAAAATCCCTTTGGGCGCAAGCTCCACCGCCAGCGCCCGCGTCATCTGGCCAAGCGCCGCTTTGGCCACTCCGTAGGCGAGGTTGTTTCGCTCCACCAGCCAGGCATGCACGGAGGTAATATTGACGATCTTGCTACCCCGCTCCATCCGGGTGGAGAGGACCGTCGATGCCAAGCGGGCGGCGTTGAGGTTGACGGCCATGATCTCGTCCCACGCCGGGTCGCTTTCGTTGGAAAGATCACTTTGAAGCGAAATGCCTGCGGCATTCACCAAAAGGTGGGGGGGCGCAGTGTTCTGTAGCCAGGCGGTCCAGTGCGAAGCCTTCATGAGATCGCAAGGAACAGGGCGAAACTGGTCTGGCCAATCGGCCAAAAGCGCCTCCAGCGCTGCGGCGTTCCGATCGACCCCGCATACGCTCCCCCCTTCCTTCATCAGCGCCAGGGCAATGGCGTGCCCGATGCCGCTGGCGGCACCGGTAACGATGGCGGTAAGGTTGGCAAACGGTTTCATCGGAGAGGTGGGTGGGAAGATCAGCACCCCGATTCGGAAATGAGGTGGGCCTTTACGAAAGCTTCATTGAGGGTAACTCCAAGGCCGGGACCCTCCGGGACCTGCATGATTCCGTTCACGGCGATCATCGGTTCCAGCGTCAGTTCGTGGCGAAGGGGGGAATCTTCGACGCAGTCTTCAAAGAGGAAGGCATCCCGACAGGTGGAGAGCCAATGCAGGCATGCAGCGACACTGATGGGCGTCTTGTAACAATGGTTGCAGAGGCGCCCTCCGTTTTCCTCGACTCGTTCCCGAAGGTAGCGGGCTTCGGTGAAGCCGTTTCGGGCAAGGTCGATCTGGTAGATATCCAACGCCCGCCGGTCGATCCATGGCCGGAAGGCTCCGCGCCCGCATTCGCCCTCTCCCGCGGCGATCGGGGTGGGAGAGCGATCTCTAAGCCAGACATAGCCCTCAAGGTCATCCTGATGCAGTGGCTCTTCGAGCCAGCCGATCCGGAATTCCTGGAAGCGGATGGCGCGTTGCAGGGCCGTGCGCGCATCCCAAACGCATCCGGCATCAATGAGCAGTTCGCCCTCATCTCCAAAGCCATTCCTCGCGCCTTCAACCAGTTCGATATCGAGCGCCTCACTCTGGCCCATCGGCTCCCAGCCGAACTTGATGGCTTGGTAACCCGCTTCCCGCCAACGTTGGGCGATGTCGTAAGTCTCCTTTCCATCCGCTCCGAAGAGGATCGATGCATAGGCCCGGATCTCCCGGTGCTTGCGGCCTCCCAAGAGCCGGTGGATCGGTTGTCCATAGATCTTGCCCATGAGATCCCACAGCGCGATATCCACCCCCGCCATGGCCACGATCCCCACGGCCCTGCGTCCAAAGTACATCGTGCGGCGGTAGAGCGTTTGCCAGATAAGCTCGGGTTCGAGCGGGTTCATGCCCACCAGTAGCTCCCTGAGGCCGCAGGCGATGTTATGGCTGTAGGGGGCATCGATGATTGCCTTGACCACTTCGGGCGAGGCATCCGCCTCACCGATGCCTTCGTGGCCCGAGTCGGTACGAATGCGGATGAGCAAGGTATCTTGCGTTCCCGCGGTTTTCGATTCCAGAGATTCGAGGCGGAGGATCTGGCAGATAACGTGTGTGATTTTCATCGGAAAGGGGCGCACTCTTTCTCCGGGCTTGAGCGTGGGCGCAGTGAGAGAATTTAAGCGTTGGAATCTTCCATGGTTCCATGCCCTAGAGTTGCAAAATTCGGCTAATGTTTGCAAAATTCGGCAATGCCAATCCGCTTCAATGCCTCTCATTGGCCCCCGTGCCGATACCGTGTCCGCTATGCGGAGGCGAGTGAAAGCATCTTCAAAGTGCCCGGCTGGCGGGCGCACCGCCACCGCTACTGGGTGGTCGATGTCGGCCCGCTCAAAGCGGGGATGATGCGGGTCCACAAGACGGTGCACCGGCGCAACCAGCAATCCGTCGGCCTGTACGCGCCCGGGGTACTTTACGAGGAGAACCTCGAGGTCGGGCAGTTGGTGTCGTGGACCTGGTTGTTGGTGGAGGAGGAGGGCCCCTCCCGGCTTCGTGCTCTTACGGGCGAAAAGGGGTTCGTATTTTTGAACGACCCGCAACGGTCCGTCTACCGGACCATCCACTCCCTCGTCGCGATGATGCGTTCCAAAAGCGAAGGGCGCCCCTTTCATCTCAACGCCTTTCTACACCAGATTCTTGGTACCCTTTTCGACCTGCATGGCAAATACCCTCCGCCCCCGCCGGAGCCGGGTGCGGGGCGTCTCCACCCCTGGCGGAAAGCTGTGAGGGATTGGTTGGAGCTTCACCCTGCTCAACTGCGGAGCGGGGAGATCGCGAAGATGCTCAATGTTTCTCTGTCAACCTTGACACACCAGTACCGACCTTCTTGTGGGGAGACCTTGGGCCAGACCATCGCCGATTGGCGAAGAGAGAAGGCGAGAGTACTACTCACCCGCGTGGATCTTTCGATCAAAGAGATCTCCAGCCAATTGGGGTTTGGCCACCAAAGTCATTTCACCAACTTCTTCCGTGCAACCACCGGGCTAACGCCGCGGGAATACCGGAAGATGATCAAGGGATAAAGGGAGGGGCATTTGGATTGGAGAATCCGCACGGATGCCACACGGGTGTGATCGAAGGTAGAGGCCTTCACCATTTCCGGCTGTCCTTCGCTCCAGATTCGGACAGGCCAAGCGTGATCATCCCGGGAGCCAAGCTCCTTGAGCACGCAGGCAGGTGCGAACCTCGTTGGGGGCGATGGTGGCAGGGGGCTTTCCCGAGGCGATGGCGAGGGCGGCGAGGGTGCCGCCGGCCTGGCCGATGGCCATGGCGATGGGGGTGACGCGGATGGCGGCGGCGGCTTCGTGCGTGGCGCTGATGCAGCGGCCCACTACGATCAGGTTCCCGGGGCTCGCTACTTGCAGGCAGCGCAGCGGGATCTGGTAGGTGATGGCCCGCTGGCGGCGGTGGGTGTGGGTCTTCGAGCCGTCGGGGGAATGGATGTCGATCGGGTAACCGCCGCAGGCGATGGCATCTTCAAACGCGGTTTCGTTAAGGAGATCGGCCTCGGTGAGGGTGTAGAGCCCCCGCACGTGGCGGGACTCGCGCACACCTACCTTGGCCGCGAGGTCCATGCGGATGGCGTTCTCGAAGCCGGGGCACCGGCTCCGCAGGAAGTGAAAGAGCTCGCGACATTGCCGCCGCCCGATCCGTTCCGCGGCGCTAAGGTCGAAGGGATCAGTCGGCTTAAGCCCCAGGATGCGCGAAGTGTTGATAATGACAACGCCGGGGGTGGGGGTTTCGAAAAGGAGGATGCGGTCTCGTGGGATGGAGACGCTCCCTTCCTCCCGTGCCCGGTTCCACAGGCTGAAGTACCCGGCAAGGCTCAAGCGCCCGGGCTCGCCCAAGCGGCTCAGGCCCGCTTCCTCTCCCTGCTCCCACTCGAACTCGGACGGATTCTCCCGCGCGTAGCGGCGAATGGCGGCGGTATCGACGTTGGCGAGCTTGAGGTTCATCGTCATCGGCTGGATGGCCCCGTCTCCCTCGCGTCCGTATTGGAAGGGGACGCCCGCCTCCGCGGCAAGGTCGGCATCGCCGGTGGCATCGATGAAGAGGGTGGCGCGCACCG
Source organism: Chthoniobacteraceae bacterium (assembly GCA_037189965.1). Classification (GTDB taxonomy): domain Bacteria; phylum Verrucomicrobiota; class Verrucomicrobiia; order Chthoniobacterales; family Chthoniobacteraceae; genus DATMFV01. The sequence continues at coordinate 19,452 of JBBCKB010000122.1, forward strand.
GGCTCAGGCCCGCCTTGTTGCAGACGAGGACTTCGGCGATCTGTCCCGCCTCGGCGCGGACCTGGGCGAGCTGGGTGTGGTAGAGGATCGCTACGCCCGCTTCTTCGAGGAGGGCCTCCAGCTCGATCTTGAGCTCCTCGGAGTCGAACGGCGTGACGGTGCTGCAATAGGTAGTGGTGTCCGCCACATGGCCCGGGCTGGCCCCACGTGCCATGAGCCGTTGCACCAGCTCTTCCGCAAACCCTTTGACAACCTGCACCCCGTCGTCGTTGTGAAAGCTCATCATCGGGCCAACACCCATGGCCGTGAGCGTGCCGCCGAGGAAGCCGTGCTCCTCGATGAGCAGGGTGGAGGCACCGTTACGCGCGGCGGCCAGCGCGGCAATCGCGCCGGAAACGCCACCGCCGATGACGGCGACATCATAGAATGGGTAACTAGTCATTATGACGGTTATTCATCATCTTTAAGCTCAAAGTCCCGTCCATCGGGTCCAACCCAGCTGCCCCTTGCCACCGGGCCTGGAGCGTTTCGCACCACGCGGCTTCATTCGGTTCGCTAACTACATCCACTGGTTTTCGATAGCTCCGCCTTTTTCTGGGAGAAAGACGTTGAAGGCCCGGAAGGCATAGAGACGGCAATCCCGAAGGTGGAAGCGCAGGCGGATGTTTCCGGTGTGGCGCACAAAGGTCCCCCGGGGGGCGCGGTAGATGACTTGCCCCCGGTATTGATCGCCGGTGATCGGCTGGCAATCCTCGAAGGCGCACCCTTCCAAAGGCGTTCCGCTTTCGTCAAGCACCTCCACCCGCGCTTCGCCGCGATCTCCCGCATCGACGTTGAGCATGATCCGCGTGGACCATTCAACCCGCAGGGGCACCGTGGTCACCACCCCCCCTTCCGGTCCAGCTTGCCAGCAGCCAAAGCCGTCTCGCCGCAGGGTGGCCGTGCCGATGCCTGCCGTCCCGGTTTGCCAGTGTTCCGCGTTCTTGCCGCCATACCAGAAGCGAAGGCGGTTGCCCTCCACAAACGGGGAACTGGCAAAGAGGCGAACGTGGGAATCATCCCACGCACCGTGCCCGCCCCGGGGGAGAAGGGGCTGGCGCGCGCCCGCGCGGTGCCACTTCTTGAGATCGTAGCTCAACGCCAGTTGCATCTCCAAGGGGCCGTGGTGCATCCCCGGCGCAACGTGGAACATTTCGACAAATCCGAGGTAGAGATTCCCATAGGGCAGGATATACATCGAATAGAGTTCCGTGCTCGCGGGGTCATTTTCGTCGGCCTCCAGGATGTCCAGCATCGGAGTCCAATGCACGAGGTCGCGGCTCTTGGCGAGCGCGACGTGGCGTTTGCGCCGCACGTCCGGAAAGCCTCTGGCTTGCAGGCGCGTGACGATATTGGAATGCGGTGCAGAGCGGGTAGTGCAAAGGTAGCATTGCTCCCGGGGGTTCCACATCAGGCAATGGGCATCGCCATCCAAAGGAAGAGGGGGAGGGTAATGAGGCTCCCAGGCGACCCCATCGGCACTATGCATATGGGTGATTCCGTGAGGGTAGATGGCGTCGTCAAACTTGGAGTAGACCGTGGCCACCAGGTCGCCCTTGCCATCGCCAAGGTAGTTGGGCAATACCCCGCTGGCATGCTCCATCAGGACAGGGCCGGGCGTGTTGGAGATAAGGTTGTTGGCATATGAACCGTCGCAGCGGACCGCACCGAGGTTTGGCCGCTCCCAGGCAATGCCGTCCCGGCTATGAGCCATGTAGAAATTTGACCCCTCCCTTTCGCGATTGGGGATGATCACCCCGCGCGAACGGATCGGGTAGTTGGTGGGGGGGAGGTCGTGCCGATTGCTCCGATACCACGCCACGTAGTGCTCCTGCTGGGCATCCCACAGGACGGAGCCCACAAAGGGATCGCCGTGCACTGGCAGCGGCTCGGTGCCGGTGCCTCCCTCGCATCGGGGTGTGGGCAGGAGCACCGGCTCCGCCCTTTTTTCCAAAGGGCAAAACTCCCACCGCGCGCCGTCGGCTTGGGAAACAAGACGCTCATCGACCATCAGAAAGAGGTCGTTTTCGAAATGATTTGCCTCAACGAACCGGCGTGAAGGTTGCGAGGGGGAATCGAGGTGAGGGGCCATGGTTATATCAATCGATGAAAGGGGTGGGGTATTTGGAGTTTGCGGGTTCGAAGTGGAACACAAAATCAATAGCTACCTCTGCGACAGGTGCCGCTGTATCGTAGCGGAGGTGCTTGAACGGCTTTCGCCCGGATGCGCTGGAGTAGCTCCAGACCACCTTTGTCGGGAGAACGGAAGCGTGTAAGGCGCAGCCTTCCGCGATGGGCGAGAGCTGAAACCGGGGCTTAGGGCCGATCACCGCCTTCAGGTCGTCTCGCCCGATCACGACCTCTGCGTCGCCTTCAGTCTGGAAGAGCCACGAAAGTTTGCGGGGTCGTTCGAGGACGACGTGGTCTCGGCAGACCAGCCGCCCGCTGGGTTGTAGGGCAAACGTTCGGATATAGGAGATCATCCCGTGCGCCTTGGGGTAAGCCGGGTGAAGGATGAGCCGGATGGTGCCTTCCCGGGTGAGTTCGTCCCAACAGACCCTCTCAATATGCTCGCCTTGGTGCTCCCAAGCCGGGATCGACATCGGGTAGCCAACATCTCCCGAAGGGCCTTCGGCGTCCACCAAAAGACACGAGCGCTGGGATGAACGGAGCCGATACCCGCCATCGGGCGTCACGAGGAGTGGCGTCGTTCCTAAAGCGAGCAGGAAGTGTCCCGCGCCGGGAGCCGAACTGATTCGGTCGCAGGGGCCGGTGGCATGCCGGTAGGCGTGGTAGCCATTGATGGGGCCGCACCGCAGGGAAAGGGTAATACCACTTGCCGGCTCCCGGTATTGAACCAAGCCGCTATCTTCAAACCAGACAAGCGGTGGGGTGGAGGGGGCCACCGGCTCCACCGCGGCGTCGTAAGCCAAAAGACTATGCAAGACCCCCACCCGGGAAGCCACGGCTTGGCTGGAGTGAAAGAATCCCCCCGCTTCCTGTTCCAGGAGCTTGCGTGCAAACCATGCGGCCCGGCCTTCTTGATACAGGGAGGCCATCCGGTTGAAGAAGGCCCCGCCTCCGATGAATCGGGGAGATTCGATCCCTTCACCTATCATGACTCCTTCTTCGGCGTGGAGAACGGCGCCAACGTAGTCCAGGATGGGAAGGAACGGCCCTTCGGTGAACAAGTCTTCTCCGGAGATCGCCAACAAGGCATCGCGACAATAGGTCAATTCATCCAAATAAAGAAACAGGCTGCCATAAGAGCTGGGGGGGATCGCCCCATCTCGTGGCATGGCCTGGATGGCGCGGCGAATCCGCGGGAGCGCCAACGCGGCCCATTGCTCGGCTTCGGGAAGAATGCCCAAAAGATGGAAAACTGCTGTACCGAAGCTGAAGAAGGAGCGCCACCCATGGTCTTGCAACAGGGAGCCGCCCCAATAGTCGCGGTTGAGGAGGGCCTGCGTTAGAAAGCGGTTGCCTTGCAGGCGAAGTTTCTCCCGCAGCGCCTCCGCCCGCTCCACCCCGAGCGCCTCTCCATAGCCATGCCAGGCCCATGCTCCGGCACGCAATGCGGTCGCCGCTCCGAGGTCGCCATTATGGCCGTAACCTTCTTGCCTCGGGTTTCCCCAATGGGGTAGGGCCACAAGGGTATCGAGCGTTTCCAACCCCTTGGCCAACGCTTGCGCGTCATTCTCCAGCCGGGCCTTGGCCAGCCACAAGACCAGATCTTCCGGCGAGGCGCGCTTGCGAAGGGCGGCCTCCTCGAAGGAGCGCTGCAACGCCGGGCGGTAGAACCAGGCGTTGCCTTGCAGCCGAGCTTGGACCTCCTTCCAGTAGGCTTCCTTGCCCCATGCGGAGGCGGGCGCTTGCCGACCAGGAAGGAAAGGGAGTGCCTCTGGCGGCAATAACGTTTCCTGCGGGTCCACCTCCAAATTCAACGAGACCCACCGCAAAGGGAGAGGTCGATACGGAATGAGCTTTAGCTCCACGGGGCCGCGTTTCGTCGCCTGGAAGGCAAAGCGCCCGCGAAATCGTCGGGCTCCCAGATCCTCCAGCGAAATCCGCTGAAAGAACCAGAGCCCGAGCCGTTCTCCATCGCGCTCCACCCAATAGGCGGGGACTAGCGGCTCGTTTCCGTTGCGGAGATCGAAGTCCCAAGGGCCCGTCTGATCTCCTTGGTTGCCGTATTGGTCGAGCGGAAAATAGAGTTTTTCCCAATCAAAATCACGGGCGTCCACGATAGCGGAGAATTGGTAGAGCCCCGGCGCTACCGCAAACCGCCCCCGCCATGAGCCCGAGCCATCCCGCTCCAGCAGGAACTCCCTGGAGCCCTCTCCAGAGGCGTGCCTTACTCTTGCGCACTCGTTATGGTTCGGTTCGCTTTTCATCGAAACGCAGCTCCCCGAAATTCTTCGCATCCTGAAACCCCCAACCGAGCGGGGTCCAGGTCGAATACTTTAACCCATTGCCTAGTCGAATGGTGCGATTTCGCGCGAGGTTAAAGCCCCATGCGCCTGCGGGCTCTCCCTGCCCGAAGATGGAAAGCGGAATGCGAACAAGGTATTCCACCCCATTCGGCGTGCGCGATATCGTGCCCGTCACGGGCCAAGCTTGGCGTTCGCGTTTGCCAAGGTTGTAGTAGCCATACCCCCCCGTACTATAGGAGAGGCACTCCACCATTCCCCAGGGGTTGACGATGATGTGAAAGACTTCGTTTCCATCACGCCCCGGGTCGAGAAAGATCTCCACGCCGTCTGCCCACCAGAGGAAGCTGGCCGGTTCAGGGGAGATCGGAGTGGGGCCCTGCTCCGCAATCCCTCGCAGCTCAGGTGCATCCAGATGAGGCTCCTCACAATGGATGCGCAGCCAGAGGGCCTCCGGCGTGCGTAGCATGCGGAAGCGGGTCTGGTGCGGTGCAGGTTTCTGGCCGGTGAGGTCGGTAAACTCACCCTGCTCGGCCGCCCGTGCCCAGGCCGCTTCGTCAGGGGCCCCGTTCAGGTCCTCCTGCGCGGAGGGATGCGCCACCAAACGCCGGGGGGCTTGTCGGGTTTCCAGTCGCTCCTCCTTCGCCAGCCGCTGCAGATAGGCACTTTCCCGGCCGGAGTGGCGTTCCAACAGCTTGCGGATCGGCCCGTCGGCCCGCCCCGCCGGAGTTGCCAGGCAGGCGGCCAAGAGCGGCTCCAGCTCCGCGGTGCGGCGGTGGATTCGCGAGCGGCGTTCTTCAGGGGTATCGCCTCCGTACATCGGCCCCAGCTCGCGGATGCCGCCAATCGGTGCATTGCGGTCTACATAAGCGAACAGGGCGAGGAAGGCATCGTACGATTCCGGGTCAACCAGCTCTTTAACGGCCGCGCGCAGCGAACGCTCCGGCTCATACGCAGCGGGGTTCCACAGGAGATCGCATACCGTGATGAAGCTTGCCGGTAGCGCCTCCGGCTCGATGGATGTGCTGATGTTGACCAGCTCGATAAACGCACCGTCCCCCACGGCGTGGTCGCGGACCGGCCCCAAATTCTCCGCCCAATACGGGCCGCCGCATTGCGGCCAGTTCGTATAGATCCACATCCTCTCCGCGCCGACATCCGAGGCCACCTTGCCAAGCTCCTCCAACTGGAGGTCGGGGCCGGGTACGCCCGGGCCGGCCCAATAGAGCGCTGTTGATTTGGGGAGCTTCCCCCCGATCGCCCGGGCATAGGGAGGGTGAATTTCGCGGCCGTGGTAAAAATTCGGCATGAAGGCGAGGGGTAACCCCGGGTTCACCCCTTGCACTTCCTCGACGATCTTCCCCAGGTAAGCTAGCTGCGCTTCCGGATAGGTTCCAAACCGCTTCCGGCCGTCGGTGTCCAAGCGGGTCATCTTGTCGTCGTTCATTACCGCCAGCGTGGTGAAGCCTGCCTCTGCTAGTTGGCGAAAGCTCTCCACCACGTTCCGCAGAAAGCTCTCGTTTCCGCTGTAAAGGTTGCCCATGCTTACCATCGCCTGAACACCGAGGAACCTTTCCTCGGCGCGATCCACCCCCTTTCTCCACCCGGCCATGCTTCCGGAAACCTTCCCCTCCGGGCCAATCGCCAGGGTGACATTGGCCCCATTGAGCTTGTAAGCAAGGGCCTGCTCCAGCCAGTAGGCGGAGCTGCGCTTCACTAGTCGGAAGGGGATGGCGGGCGCATCGTCGACCTCGGCCCCTCGAAGCCAGAGGCGCCCCTCTCGGGCCAGCAACAGTTGCCGCAGCGACATGATTCCATACGCCAGCCCCCGCTCTGAAGCGGAACGGATTTTCGCCACCCCTTCAGCCGTTGTGGAGAGGGTATACGCCTCCGCCTGCCGCGAATCTCCCGCATTGGGGGAGGTGATCTCGCAGACGATCTGTAGCAAAACGCCCTCCCCGGCCTGCCCAGTAAACAAAGGCCCGATCCGCTCTTTCGCCAGTTTCTCCAAGGCAGTGTTGCCGCCGGAGAAGGTGTACCCCATCACAGGCGTTACCCTTTCCTCGTAACGCGCGCTCTTCGGTTGCGGGGTAATGGTGAGGTACGGGCGGCCACCGAGGTCGAGACGATCAAGCGGGATGGTTTGGGAACATGCCTGTGCTGAGGCAAAAACCAACAAGAACCAGGCTTTGAGCAGAAGCCGGGGAGCGGGGGAGGGGCAAAGACTAGTCATTTTGAGAAACCCCGCGATAAAGGAGCACCCCCCCGGTTCGGGGCGTGATCGCCCATCGGCTAGGCATCCCGGGGATAAGGGCGGATTTACGATTGGCTGCGACCCGTGTCACATTGAAGTTTTGGACCAACCCATTGGAGGGCAATCGTTCATGCGGTATGCGAAAGACGGCCACCCACCCATCCGGCAACCGCCGGACGCTAGCCTCCACCCCTTCCGCCTGGGGCGAGAGCCCCGTAGGGGTTGCCCGGGCATCAAAGAAGCTCCCTTCTGCGGTAACACAGGAGAAAAATGCCCCCTCTACGCTAACTCCGACGCTATTGCAGCGGGTAACACCGAGGCCGGGGTTTGCATAGAGGTATGGGAAATGACGTTCATAGCTACCCCGCAGATCCAGAACGCCGTACGCGTCGAGCTTGACGTGGTTTCGCCCGACATCCGCACCTCCAAATGCCCCCTCCGGTTGGAAGCTGCGGATGGCCGTGTAGAGTGTGTCGCCGTCATGGCCAACCCAGACATCGGTGCGGTATCCGTTCTGCGCGGTTTGTGAAGGGTAGTCGATAAACGAGCCGGTGAATGCGGGCTTTCCCCACGCATCCATCCCCTCCACCGTCAGCGGCCCATCCAGCGGTTCGGCGATGAGTACATTTCTCCGCGCCAGCGCGAGAAGCGCCTCGCGCAGGGAGGGGGAATCCGTGATTGAATGGACGGTGGCGGTCATCGCCTCGTCGAGCGCTTCCGGGGTGGGGTGGCCGCTATCCTGGCCGAGCGCGGCATCCACCAAGGCCGTTGCCAGGCGGTGCTGGAGCGGAAAATCCGAATCCCACGCCCTCAAGCGAGAGGTGAAATCGGGCAGCGCTCCCGCTGCCTCCTGTGCCTGCTCTTGAAAGGCGAGGGGGGCATGCTCGCGCAGGTCGGCAAAGAGCGGCTCGATTGGGCCGATTTCTTTCCATTCCCCATACGCCAATGCGAGCGCCCGCAACGTTTCAGAGTCTCCAAAATTTCCGCCCGAGAGCTCCGCCGCGCGTTGGCTGGCTGCGTAACGGTGGGAGAGGTAGCGGGTAAACGCAAAAGCCGCCTTGAAGTAGCGGACTCGCCGGAGCGAATCCGGGGCGGTTGCCGCGGCCTCCTCCGCAGAGCCCAGCAACTCCCAAGCCGCGTCGCAAACAGCGGGAGGAAAGACTTCCGTGAGCTGCCGCCCTTTTTCAGCAATTCCGTGGAGCCGATATCCTCCACGTTTGGAGTCGGTGGGGTTTTGCGAAACCCACGCTTTCTCCAATGCCTCGAAATAGGCCCTCATGGGAGACGCCGCTGGGCCAAAGAGGCCGCGGCACCACTCTTCGATGAGGCGGTTTACGTCTTGCTGCGGATTCCACAAGAGCCGCTCCATCACCCAGAGCTTGGGGCCGTCCAGCCCCCAGTTCGCATACCCTTCGGCGTAAAATCCCCGGCACCCCAGCTCGTAGAGATGGCGCAGTCCCTCCGCTTCATCCTGCAAATAGAGCCGGGGGATGATGTATCCTTGCCCGAAAAGCCAGTCATACACTCCAAACTGTTGCGCCCGCTTCTTCCAATGCCCGAGGCGTTCGTTGTGGTCCGCTTTTGCCTTCGGGTCCCAATGGTCCGCCATGCTCAAGGTTAGGAACGGCATCAGGTTGGGGTGGAGCGTTTCGGGTGGGGCACTATTGAGCGCTTGGTAGACGAGGAAGCCGAGCCGCGCTTTCGGCTCTTCCTTGGCTACCGTGCGAGCCACTTCATCGTAGAACTGATAGACCCGGTAGCCATCTGCGGCGCGGCTGGTTGGTGCCACACCGGGAGGGGTATTGGTAAGACATTTTGCGCAATGACAATGCCCGCCGGAATCGTTGATTCCGAGGCTGAAAACCGGGTTTCCCCGTTGGGCGGCCATCTCTTTGAGAGCTGCCGCCGCCGTGATGCTCACCACCTCGGGGTTGGAGGTGCATGGTTGCCAGTAGGAGGCACGCCTCGGCCCGGGAATGAACCGTTGCCCCGGTTTGAGGTCGTCATTCTTGTACGCAATGCGCGGCTCCTCGTGCCCGTCCTCCGCGTAGATCACCGGAAAGTAGTCGGGGCGGGAGGCGTACTTCTCCGGGGAGATGATCCGGTAGAGATTGTGGTGAAAGCGGTATCGCCCACCGCCCCCGGAGGCGCGCACGCGCCACCCCGGCGCAGCCCCGGCAAAGCCGGACCACTGCCGGTAAAGAAACGCGGGTGTTTCCACCCACATTCCCACCGGAAGATCGACCTCTTGGTGCCGGGGGTAGACTTCGCCCAACTCCCCGGGAAAGTAGTGGTCTGCTTTGAGGAAGCGACGCAAAAAATCGAGCTGCGCCCAAACCAGCGGGTTTCCCGTATCGGTCTCCGGTGGGTTTGTCGCGTAGAGAAAGATTCGCTCCGGCTCCACCCGGATGATGTACCCCTCCACATCAAGCGTCTCCGCCGCCTCGCCGATGGCGGCCCGGATCTCCGGCGTCCCGCCGATATGGATGGGCAGCTCACCCGGGGCCGGCTCGTAGTCCGGGTTGGCAACGAGGCGGATCTGCCGCCCCAAAGAACGCTCCAGCCCCTTCTTGAGCAGCCCCCCCTCTCCGGCAATCACCACTGTGGGGCCGCCCTCTCCGAGGCGTACCGTATCCTGCGCGGAAAGAGAGGGGGCGCAACAAAGGAGGAGCCCAAGCCAGGCCGCGCTTAGAATGGTGAACTGCATTCCAAACTTTCTCATTAGAGAAGCCTTGGGCTATCGGTTCACGATTTTGCCTTTGCGGGAGAGCAGAAGAACGGCTCCGCCAAGGATGGCCACCGCGACGCTCCCCGGCTCGGGAATCAGCTGGACGGAGAGCAACCCCGTCGTGGTGTCGAAGAGGATGCCATTGGTCCCGTAGCTCAAATCCGCCTGCCAGCCCGTGGGGAGTTCGCCAAAAGCGAAGTCGCTGCTGCTCACCGCGTCGAAGTCGAAGGCCACCGCCCCGCCCTGGGTGCTTTCGATCAGGATAATGGGCGCGCCGAATACCGTATGATCCTCCACCCCCTCGAGGTCCGTGAGGTTGAGGACAAATTTCCCCGTACCGGGGGTGCGCAACGTGAAGGTGCCACCCGTGATGGCAAGTTTGTCGTGAGTTCCGCCAGCTCCCGCGAGTTCGAAATCGAGATTCGTGGCTCTCTGGAGGTTCAGGCCACCTTGCAATGTCAGGGTGCCTGCCGTGCCCGCCACACCCGCTGCCAGCGTTGCGCCATCGGCTCCACGATTGGTTTCCAGCGTATTCTCCACGAGAGCTGTCAGAATCCCGCTCCCCTCCAATACAGCATTTGCGCTGTTAAGCCGCCAGCTCCGGGAGGATGTGGCAGTGGGGGTGGCTTGCGTTCCCGTGATCCGGAGGTGGAGATGCCCCTCCAATGTTACAGCGCTGGTCGTCCCATTGGCGTTACTGGGGAGAGCCCCGCTGAAAACGACCGCGCCAGACCCTTCTGCACCCCAGAAGATCCGCTGGCCGGTAAGGGTAAAAGTGGGAAAAGTCACCTCCCCGGCTCCATACTGGTAGAGGTGTGCGCCCGAAGGAAGGGTTTCCGAGCCATTGATGCCGACCTTGTAGGCGGTAAGCAGAAAGGTATAGGAGGAGGAGGAATTGAACGTCCAGGTGCGCACGTCGAGCCCCCGGTTCACATTGATCGTGGAGCCGCCGTCCGGGCCGAAGATCAGGTGGTCACCCGTTCCCACCGGGGGAGAGCCGGAGGGGGTGGCTCCGGTGGAGTCGACCCAGTTCGCATTCGTGAAGACACCTCCATTAGTCGGCCCGATCCACGTGAGTTCTGCCGCCAAAGCGTTGGAAAAGGTCGCCAGAAGGGTAAGGAAGGAGAATGCCGTTTTTTTGAGGGATGTCTTCATAGGGGAAAGGTGGTTTTTTGGAAATTCGCAAAATACCAACAAAAGCACAACCTATTTATTCGCAAAATCAGAGCAATTAAATTGCGCCTGCTTCGCGAACGGTTTAAGATTTGCGGGATTTTCGCTCCCTCCCCCCTGATTTTTCCAATGCTTCCCCCTCCTCTTTCACTGCGGCGCTTGCCCACCTCGCGCGGGCGGCAAGTTGCCTTTACGATGACGGAAACCGTCGTTTGCATAGCCATCCTCGCCATTCTTGTGGCCTTGCTCTTCCCTGCTTACCAGAAAGTGCGCGGCCGGATGTTGAATGTTCGCTGCATCAACAACCTGCGGGTGATTTACGGAGCCGTCCGGGCTCATATGATGGATGCAAACCAGTATGTCCCCGAGGGCCCTGCCGGTGCGCCGCTCGCCTGGTACGTGCCATTGTTTGATAAAGGCTACCTTCCCCGGCCCCGCAGCGTGAGCATCGCGCCGAAAGAAAAGACCGCCCCAACACTTTGCCCGGCAAACCCGACGCCGCGCACCAACCCCAACTCCGCTTGGACCAACTACGCCATCAATGGCAACCTCTACACCTACCATGGGCCCGGTATTGACAATACTCCCAAGAGAATAGGAACCATCAGCGGCACCAAGCTTCTCATGATTGACGCATGGAAGCGCCCCGACCTCACGTGGTACTACACCAGCTCCGCCTCTTACGTGGACCCGGTGCACCATGATGCCCATGTAAACGCGCTCTTCCTCGACGGCCATGTGGAATCTCCTCGCGTTGGCACCGGGAAGAAGGATGCCGCGGGAAATGCCGGTGAAGTCAAAGCGAGTTGGTACCCGATTCCATAAGGGTGCCGCTGCCTACCCTGCCTCAATGGAGGCCAATGGGTGCGGCGTGGAGGCAAACTGGTGAAAAAGCGTGATCTCTTCCGGGCGCATCGTGGTGCCATGGTCCAGCCTCGAAGGAAGGTAAATGCCGGGGGCCGAGGCGTTGCCGTTGTCGAGCCTCCAGAGCAGCATCCGGACAGCCGCCTCGCCGATCTTGCGCATCGGCTGTAGCCGAGTTACCAGCTCCGGGGTGCGGATGCGGGTCCCCTCCAGCCCGGTGCCTGCGGCGAGGCTGACCGCTTCTGGCACATTTAGACCCCTCTCGCGCAACGCGCGTAGAGCTCCTTCGGCGGTGTAGTCTCCCATGCAATAGACCGCATCGGGGGGTGGCCCGCCGGCCTTCAGCTCGCGCAGCATGGTCCGGTATCCCCCCTCTTCCACCGAGCCTCCCTCCACGAGCACGGGTAGCACCACCGCCCCCGGCTCGTGAGCAAAGGCAAGCTGGAAACCCGAGAGGGTCTGCGCTTCTCCAACCCCTTCTGAAGCCACGTCTCCCATGAGCACCGCCACGCGCCGCCGCCCTGCGGCCCGCCACGCACGAGCCAGATTGAAGCAGAACGCGAAGGAGTCCGCCGTTACAAAGTTTGCCGTGGTGCAAAAGCCTCCCGGCGAGGCCATGACCACGGGCTTGCCTTGCTCGAGACACAACTCCCGAAGCCGGAGCTCCCCGCCGCCGCCGGGAAGGAGAACCACCCCGTCCATCCGCCCAATGGAGGCGCGGATCTCTTCTTCATCCAACGTTTCCCGCCCCGTGGCTCCCAGCGCCGTGATCATGGCATAATGGCGCAAGGCCTCGCTGGCTGCACCGTGGAAGACAAAGCTGCTCCACCATTCCGTTGGAGAGAGCGATAGCGTCGAAAGGTTGATCCCGATGCACCGCTGTTGCTTCGTTTCCGTAGCGATGGCATCACGGCAAACGTAGGTGCCCCGGCCTGGTGTGCTAACAATCTTCCCCTCCTTGGCAAGCGACCGAAATACCGACCGCACCGTCGAGACACTGACGTTGAGGTCGTTTGCAAAAGCGTGAATCGCCGGAAGACGTACCGAGCCTCCCCCGGGGGTGCGGAGGAACCGGGTTTCAATATACTCCCGAACCATCTCTCCGGGGCGTTTTCGCGTGGAAACCTTCTCTTCGGGCTGGTCGGTGGTGGAATTCAAGAGTCTTAGCTTAACGCTTCGCCAGAGTTGAAACAAGGAGGTTTCGTCAAATGGAAGACAGAATTTCTTTTGAAATCGACAGTTTATTTAGCAGAATATGAACAAAATAAGGACACATATTCACTTTACAGCGCGTCTGTTTTGTTCCTACTTGGGCGATCATGTCCCTTTCGTTCCTTGCTCACCCCTTTGGGAGACCGCTTCAACTGGGTTCCCCCTTCTTTCAAACCTTCGGGGAATCGGGCTATTTGGCTTTGAGGTGGGATCGTCGCCTTCAGAACGCCCTCGAGCGGGCTGCCCTGAAAGTTGGCCCGCCTTCTGGGGTGGATTCCCTTTCACTCTGGGAGGAGCACGCCCAAACAGGATGCCTCAAAGCGCTTGGAGCCCGGTTTCGAGAGCGGATGCAAGCGATCTCTTTCTTAGCTGCGGCGGGATGGGTGGCTCCAGAGCGTCTCCAGACCAACCAGCTCGCCTCCTGGCTCACCGCCATCTGCCGGGAGCCGACCTGGCTGGGCCCCGCCCATGCACTGGAGGCCACGCGGGCAGCTCACCCCCCAGCCATTCTCGATGTTCACTGCGCCATGACGGCAACCCTCCTCTGCTGGGTGGCCCAACTGCATGGCCCCCGCCTAGCCCCTTCCCTCAGGCGGTTGCTGGGCTCCACCCTTCGCGAGCGGGTGGTCCTCCCCTTTCTTGATGGCACCCATTGGTGGCTCGGGCAAGTGCCGGGGAGGCGCGTGAACAACTTCGCCCCGCTCTGTTGTGCCGCTGCGTTGATGGCTTCGGTAACCGTGCCCGAAACCACCGAGGCCGAGCGCTCCGCAATCTCCCGACTCAGCTATGAGGGCCTCCAACGCTACCTCGAGACCTTCTCCCCCGACGGCGGGTGTGAAGAGGGCGCCAGCTACTGGGTCTACGGCATGGATGCATTCGTCCTCGCTGCCGAACTGTTGCGGAACCTGCCTGAAGCCTATGACTTTTATGCCCACCCGTTGGCGTCTGCCATTGCAAGCTATCCGCTCTCCGTGGCGGTGGGTCCCGACGATTGGCTCCTTTACTCCGACTGTCAACAGACCGCCCGGTGGAACCCGGGGACGCTGGCGTTGCTGGGGAATCGCCTTGCGCTTCCCTCGCTTTCCCGATTGGCGAGAGCGCATCATCCTGATCTTTGTTTCCTGGCCCGGCAAGGCACTCTCTTTCAAGCCCTCCTCTGGTGGCCGCCGCCAGGAGCCACTTCCTTGCCCACCCCTCCGGCAAACGTCCATTTCAAAGGCTTTGGCTTCTTCATCACCCGCATCCACCCCACCGATCCGGCAGCGCCCGTCATCACCCTCTGCGCCGGAGATAACGGGCGGCCCCACAACCACAACGACCTCGGGCATTTGAGCTATTACCTCAACGGCGAAGCCCTGCTCGCGGAGCTTGGCGCACCCGAGTACACGCAGGACTATTTCAGCCCGCGGCGCTGCACCTATCTGGCCGCCTCCTCTCGAGGCCACTCGGTCCCGGTGGTCAATGGTATCTATCAAGGTCGCGGCAGCGGGTTCCGTGCGGAAATTCTGGAACATCGTCACGGAGAAGCGGAGGTAATCCGGCTGAACCTCGCGCAAGCCTACCCCGCCGAGGCTGGGCTGGAACGGCTGGAACGAACGGTGTGGATCGACCGCAAGGACCAACCCGGCAAGGTCCGGCTGACCGACGCTTACCGCTTCCGGCCCGGCTGCCCCGGGGGCGCGAAGATCGAGTCCGTCCTGGTTACGACGGGCCGCGTGGAGATCCGCGAAGGCGAGGTGCGCCTCGAGGGCGAGCGGAAAAAAGGGCATCTCCGGGTTCTCTTTGATAGCGGTGCCTTGAGCCTCGACACCGAAACCATGGAGGAAGTTGCCCTTTACGAGGCGGTAGCCCGTGTAACGTTCCTCAAATTTTCGCCCCGCCTCCCAGCCGAAAGCGGCACGCTCTCCATGGAAATCCATCCAGGGCCGCCGGGAGAAGCCGGGCAGGAAGGAACTGCGGAGTGCCCCTTGCCGAATCCATGAGCCCGCTTCTGCTTTTCCTCTCCCATTGTTCTGTTCGGACCACGCCGTCTTCAAGCGCTGCCCGGCCATGCTGATTTGGGGGCGCGGCAAGCCGGAGGGTGCCCGTCCATGTCTCAAAAGCAGGCGCTTCCGCCGCGAGCTGCATCCTCCCCAGTGGGCAATGGAGGGTCGCTCTGGACCTCTGGATCGTGAAAGAAGGCCAGCGGTGGTGGTTGAAACGGAGAGGGAGCTCGTCGAAAAGGCTCTGATGCCGGTTGAGTGATGCCCTCCCGCGAGCGGCTGATCGGGGAAAAGCAGCAATACAAGGCGTTCCTCTTGGCTGTATGCGCGGGGCTACGGCGAAGCGAAATCGACCTCCTAGAATGGGATGCCTTTGATTTCAAGCAGCGTAAACTCCACGGAATTCCTCAATCCAAAAACCGAGGAGAGCCGGGCGGTGATCGACATTGATCCGGAGATGGCTGGTGCTTTCTACAAACTTGCCAAAGGTGCCTCAGGTCGGTTTGCAATCGAGTCCAAAGGCGCTGTGATACGAAACGCCAAATGGCCTCATTGCCGATGCGCGAGGGTATTCGAAGGCCTCATCGCTTGGCTTAGGGGAAAGGGCGTTCGCGCCCAAAGCCGATTCACGAGCTTCGCAAGGAGCTTGGCGCTGCTATAGCCACCGAGCACGGCATTTACGCCGATAAACAGCGGCGCGTATCGGTCGGTTTTGGGAAGCTGATCACTTTCTAGGAGAGATATTTCGGCCATCAGAACCTTCGAAACCTGCAAAACCGGCAATTTGGGTGAGGTGAGCTTCCGTGCGTAATATTGCTTAGTATCCAATACGACATTGGGGAATGACCGATAGGTGCTACCCTGCATTGTTCCCAGCGGAGGGCTTTTAGAAATTGACATATTACGCTTCGATCTTCTAAATGCGAAGCGATGGAAAAGAGAACCCAAGGACTAGTCGGGCCAGAGACGCGGCCACGATGTAAGGTGGGACTCTTTGTGGCGGGGTTCTTGCTGCTAGGTTTGCAGCTCAGTCACGCGGATGAAGGGGCTCTTTCCTCCTCCCGCGCGAACCCTCCCTTGTCCGGCGAGGTTAGCCTGAAAACGGAGCCGACTCAGGCGAAGATGCAGGCTCAGCGGGATGACACGGCAAAGCTCCGGGCCGTTCTTGATAATCCCGCAAGCACTAGCGAGGAGAAGAAGAAGGCAGTCGAGAAATTTCGTGCCCAAAGGGAAGCATGGCGTGAAGCCAGATTGCGTGAAATTCCGCAAGCCACCGAACAGGAAAAGGCGGCTTCCCGGCAGCGAATGAAGGAGTCGATGCGCCGTCTTCCGAAAGAGCGGCGGGAGATGATGGAAGAGCGCCTCGCCTTAACTGAAGAGATGGAGAAGTTGCGTAGCGAAGAGGGGCAACTCGCGCCCGAAGAACGGCAAACGCGGATGAAGACCTTGATGGAGCGCCGCGGCAAGATGATCGAAAAGCAGCAGGCCTCTATGGAGGCTGCGGTCGCGGTGGAAACCAAAGATCATGCTAAAACGTCTGGCAGCCCGATGCGGCAAACCCTTGAGGCAGAACGACAGAAGCTGGATGCTTCTTTGAAAAATAGTGACCCTGAAACGCGCCGAGCCGCAATAGAAGGCTTCCGTGAAGCCATGGAAAAGGCGCGGGAAGCGCGGCGTGAGGAAATGGAACAGCGCCTCCGATCCACTGCCCCGCCCTCTGCCAAGCCGCCTTCCTTGCAGCCCTAAAAATTTATGAAAGATTTCTCCCCCCGAAGAAGAAGCATGCGCAGGAAACCGTCCGTCGGCGTCTTGAGCATCCTTGGGTTTGGATTGGCATGGAGCGTCATGCCTCCCCGGGTCACGGCCAACCATCCCAGCTCCCGCATTGTGGTCGGGTTTGAAGCGAGCGAAGGGTATCTGGGCGGAAGCGCCATTGAGGCGATGGAGGGGTGGAGCATTAGCGAAGAGGCCCGGGGCGCCATCACCGAGGAAGATTTTCTCTTTGGAGAGCAGAGCCTACGGATCGAAGCCGGGGAAACTTCCGTGGGGGTGGAATATTGGGCGGAGGAGATCCCGCAACAAGGGGTTCGCTTCATCGAAGCAAGCGTCAAACCGATCCCCGGCGAAGGAGAAGAAGCTCTAATCTCGCTGAGCTTGTGGGGTTCCGAGGTCCGCTTCACCCAAGGAGTTGGCCCTGCCATTGAGCTTCAACTCCCCGGAAACGAACCTCCCGAAACGATCTCAATCCCAGTTGGAGATGGCAACGATGGTGAAGGTCCAGCAGTGCCGTGGGTAAGCCTAGTGGTCCGCCAAGACCTTCAGGCGGGAACGTGGGATCTGTTTTTAAATGGAGAACTCATCGCCATTGACCTCGGCTTGGTGGAATCTAACGATTCCCTGCAACTCGAAGTCGGTGCGAGGGAAACCATCTATCTGGATGGTCTCGGCGTCGGAAAGGAGAATCCCCTCTTCCCTGACAGCGATGGAGACGGAATGTCCGACGCCTACGAAGTCGCTCATCGTCTTAACCCCCACGCGAATGACCGGAACGGCGACCGCGACGGCGATGGAATCTCCAACATCGCCGAGGCCCGAGCAGGGACCTTCCCCAGCTTCCCGGGAAGCGGCACCCCTGGCCCGATCCTCTATGTGGATAACGCTACCGGCAGCGATGCCAACAGCGGCAAACTTCCACACGGCTCAGGAAACAACGGACCGAAGTTCAGCATCAAAGCCGCGATGGCCGCCGCAGAAAGTGGCACTGTCATCGTAGTGCTTCCGGGTACCGGGATCTATAACGAAGGCTCCCGCAGCGCCAATGGGAAGAGGATTACGATCCGAACGGTCCAACCCATTATTATCAAATAGCCCTTTACACTTACGAGGAACTGCCATGAAAAGAGATTTCCCCTTGATCACAACTATAGCCGCATTGATGAGTTGCGTTGCAACGCTCACCTCAGTTCAGGCACAAACAATATTGTCTGGCGACCACGTAGTGGAGGGAGACCTCGAAGTGGGGACTCCCACTGACAGAGGGGGGATTACGATTACCGGAGGAACCGGGAACACCGCCAGCCCGGGCATCAAGGTTACCGGGGATGGCGGGGTGCTTTTTGAGGGTAGGGCCGGATTTGGTATGATTCCTACAGAGGGGGCGGGGGTTCGAATGATGTGGTATCCCAAAAAGGCAGCTTTTGTAGTTGGACAAAGCTCTATTTCTGATGAAGAAATAGGATACAATTCTGTCCTTTTGGGTGGGGCTGTTGCAATGGGTGAATCTTCGGCTGCGTTGAGCTTAGGGATGGCGTTTTCCGAAGGTGCAACGGCTTTCAGTGCAGGGGATGCGGGAAATCCATATTCAGTCGCAATGGCAGGTGGGTCGGCTTATGGGGATCACGCAACTGCTATGAGTAATGGAGTGGCTTGGGATAATGATGCAACAGCTATGAGTAATGGATCGGCTTTTGGAGGGAGTTCAGTCGCCATGGGTATGGGGGAAGCATACGGTGAGGCTTCGTTGGCTATAGGAAGGGGAGTGGCGTATGGTCAGTGCACAGTGGCTCTAAGTAAAGGTCAAGCTAACGGCGATTTTTCTGTGGCTATTGGAGAAGTGCTTTCTAATTCGTATAAATCTGTTGTGGTTGGTAGGTTTAATTATTTTGAAGAGTATGAAAGTTTGGATGAGTGGATTGAAGAAGAACCTCTCTTTGTGGTTGGTAATGGGACAGGGAAGCTCGCCGATCCACCTGAAAGACGGCGGCGGAATGCTTTTATGATACGAAAGAACGGAAACTTCGAGATGAACGGGGATGTTGAAATGATGGCCAAAGTCAAGATGCCACGCCAAGGCGATATTCTTATGGGGGAATTTGGCGAGATAGAACCCTAGGATTTGAACGGCTAGAAGCAAGCCGATGGCGGTCGCTCCCCATCTCCGAATGAAACGCATTCTCCTTACCCTCGGGTTCCTATTGTCCGGAATCTCAGCTCTCTATGCGCCGCCACCTAGTTGGTGGAGCGCCCCGGAGACAACGGTCCTTGATTCGGAGAGAGAGGCGGAGAATTATGCCCCAGCGAACTTGGGCCAGCTCAAGCATGTCGCCAAGCAAGCGAAAGAATATCTGGATGCGAGCCTTCCGGGAGGGGCCGGTATCGGAGTTACTTCCCTGGTGGAGAGTTTTGAGCCCCGCTCCGGGCAAGGCTATAGCCAGCAACAGATTGATGATCTGATTCAGGAGAACTACGCCCCAGCCAATCTTGGCCAGTTGAAGGCGATTGCGAAGCCGTTTTACGACCGCTTGCTGGAACTCAGCTATGACACCAAGGCGAACCTGATCGCCCGAGGTTATCCGGGTAATTGGGCGTACCCTTATCCTTGGAACCCTTCCACTCCGGTCACTGAGAACTACGCCCCGGCTAACCTTGGCCAGTTGAAGATGACCTTCAGCTTCGATCTGGGGGATGACCGAGATTCACCCGCGAACGGGTTGCCTGATTGGTGGGAGAGACACTACCTTTCCACTACGGGAGTAGACCCAAACGGGGATTCTGATGGGGATGGAATCAGTAACCTCCTCGAATACCAAAACCAGACAGACCCTTCCGATTACTATAATGGAGCATTGCCGGAGGTCACCTCCGTTTCGGGGGATGGACAAGTCAGCCCCGCGAATACCTTCCTTGATGCGCCGCTGGTAGTATTAGTCAAAGATGGCTCCGGGGATCCTTTGGAGAATGCACCGGTGGTATTCACCGTCGTAGAGGGGGGAGGAAAGCTAGCGTTAACGGGTACGGGATCGCCATCTGCAACCACCCTTTCGGTCCGCACGGGTGCGGATGGAAAGGCTGCAGTCTATTACAAACAGCCGATCTATGGCGCTACCCCGAGCGAGATATCTGCGACCGCGGGGACAGCGGAGCCGCTACTATTTACCGCGATGACGGATAGCCTCATCGGTCATTGGACCTTTGAGGAATCTTCAGGCAATACGGTGACCGACGTTTCCGGAGCCGGCAATCATGGAACTCTGGTATCGGTAAACCGGGTCCCCGGATTGTTCGGGGCCAACGCCATCGATTTCACCGGCGGAACCTCATCCATGGGATTCCTTGTTTCCAACAATAGCAACCGAGTGCTGCCCGTTGCGGGGAAGCCATTTAGTATTTCCATTTGGATGAAAGCTCGGCCCCTCCCCGAGGGAATCAGCTACACCATCTTGCAGAACGAAACCTATCTTCAGAATGGTTTCCGCTACGCCCTAACCAACGGGCCTGCGCATGTCGTGGATTCAGGGTTAGCCCGGTTCTGGGCTTCTCAGAGTGGAGGAACGCTGCATATGCAGGCAACGAAGCCGATTATCCCAGAGGAATGGTACCATTTAGTCGTCACCTACGATGGAACGACTGGACGGATCTACATTAACGGAACATTGGATTACTCTCACGTGGGAACCATCTCCTCCGATACAAAAATCATTTGGTTCGGGAGCAAGTTTGGGGGGCCAATCTTGAACTTCAATGGGCTCATGGATGATATCCGTATCTATGCCGAGGCATTGAGCGGATCAAAGATCACTGACCTTTATCAGATCGATGAAGATCAGAATGAAATACCGGATTGGTGGGAACGTCGCTATTTCGGGCAGCTCGGTATCAATCCTGAGATCATACCGGAAGACGGATCGGGATTAACCTATCGGGAGCAATCTCTCCTTGGGATCAATCCTCACGTTTACGAGAACGTGACGCCGGTCATAACCATCCGCGAGGAGACAAAGTTTGCAGCAAAGCCCGGGGAAAGGGTGAATCCCTGCCAGGTTAGAGTAACTGATCCAACCGGCCAGCCTTTGATCAACGCTCCCGTGCGATTTACCGTCTCCACCGGAGACGCACTGCTCTTCCCGGTAACGAATTCCCAAGGGGCAGGAGTTCAGGACCTTCTTGCGATTACGGACGGCTCCGGTACCGCAAAAATTGCCGTAGAGGCTTCTTCCGTGGAGGGAGAAATGAACAAGGTGGTGGCAAGCGTACCAGGAGCAACCGTTGAGATCCCCGTGGTCGCCACCTACCGCGTCGGGTTTTGGAGTTTTGATGAAGGGGCAGGGGCTTCGATCAAAGACACCAGCGGATTCAAAAGCCATGGAACCTTATCGGGCACGGTAAATTGGGTTGTTGGGGATGATTCCCTTCCCGAGCTCCAGTTGAACGGAACAAACAATGCGGTATCCATTCCTAACGCTCCTTCGCTAAATTTTGATACAGGAGCAATGACGATTTCCACGTTCGTGAAGCTGGCTCCAGGAGCCGCGCTTTCCACAACATCTCATTGGTATCCCATTGTAGCGAAAGGTCCGGTCGCCGGGGCCTATTTTACCTTATCGCTAAGGGGTGGTTCTTATCGTGGCATCTTTGTAAGAACCACCGGCGGTGCATCAGGAGGAGGGGGCGTGGAGCTTATCCCCTCAGTGAATAAGTCGGCTATATTCCTAGACAACCAATGGCATCACGTTGCCTATACCCGAGATGCGCTTGGCAACGCCTGTCTCTATCTGGACGGAGAATTGATCGCGAGCCGGACAGGGATGAGCATAAATATCACTAGCCAATCAACTCTAGGTCTTGGGGGGCATGAAGGGAATCGCCTAAAAGGCAGCCTGCAACAAGTAGAGTTGTATGCGAAGGCCCTTTCAGCGGATGACATTCAGCAACGCGCTGCAGATCGAGATGGGAATGGCCTCCTGGATTGGTGGGAACAAGAGCACTTTGGAACGGCTGGAACCGACCTCGCCGCAGACCCAGATGGGGATGGATTAAGCAATCTCACGGAGTATCTGGCAGGGAAAGATCCGAGCCTCGCTGATGGCGAAGGCACCCCTGGATTTTTGGAAACCGGCCTGCGTGTCTATACGCAAATGGAATGAAGCCTTGGGCGATGATGAAGTTTCCTCCTTTTGTAAACTGCGGTCTCCCCTGCTTGGCAATTCTCTGGAGCTCTATTGCTATCATATCCTTGGAGCAACCAGTTCTTGCCGGGTTGCATTGGGAGAAGACCATTTTGGAAGCGACCGCAAAGGAATACGAAAAGGAGCTCCATATCTCTTTCTCATTCGCGAATAAGGGGAGCACATCCGTGGCGATTCGGAAGATCCGGACATGCTGTGGGTGCCTCGTTGCGAAAACCGCTAAAATGGAGTACCAACCAAATGAGGTGGGTGCAGTTGAAGTCGTCTTCGCCATTGGGGATCGGAAAGGGCGACAGGAGAAAACAATTGTAGTGGAAACAAGCTCTCCCGAACGCGAGGAGAAAACCCTTATCCTGCGGGTTGATATTCTGCAGGACATTCAACTTAGCCGGAAGGCAATGCTTTGGAGGCGCGATGAATAGGCTGCGACATCAAAGCCAGTCTCATCGCAAGAGGCTATTCTGCCGACTGGACCTACGATTACCCCTGCGATCTCCAGACTCCCGTCAGCTGACAACTTCACCCACCGCGAACCTCAGCCAGTTGAAGTTAGTTTTTGGCGTCGATCTTTCACTCTTGAATTTTGATCCTTTGGTCGATACCGACGGTGGCGGATTGCCGGATTGGTGGCAAAATGAACCTTTCGAAAGCCTTGGCAATGGCCCTGCCGAAGATTCTGGTAAACCTCTTCAAAGTGCCGATCCCTCATTGCGACCACTAAGGGAGGAGCGGGTTGCTGCCTTGCAAAGGATCTCACAGTTGAGGGAAAAGATCAACGAGGAGCCAGAGATAGCTTCGTTGCACGAACAAATGGTGGCGGCACAGAAGACCCATCAGGAGGCATTTGAAGCGGCGCTTGGCAAAGAGAATCCAAGGCTCCTAAATCAATACCAAGCAGAGTGCGCAGCCATGATGAAGCGTACCGTTCGTTCGCTGCTAACCAGTAAGCTTTCAGAGCCAGAGCAAATGCGTCCAAGTGGATACGATCGTCTTAGTCTCGAGGAAAGGACGAAACTGAATGAGGTCCGTCGGCAAGCTATCGAGCTACCATCCGTAAAGGAAGCTCGTAACAAGCGAAGCCAAGCTCAAAACGAAGAGGAACAGAGTCGGAGGGTAAAGGAAGATCGGGAGGCTATCCGCAAAGCGATGCTCGAAGGTGATAGAGATGTGGGAGCGCTATTTAAAAAATGGAGCCTGCGAAGTGATAGAGTACATCGAATTACAACTTTGGATTGCGGAGTGAAAGGGAGACTGCCTGATTGAATGTTAGGGTCGGCAACTGGATTCGGAAGTTAATTTATAGATAATTGCTCAATGAAGAAAAGAGTTTTCAATCAAAGTGTTTTTAAACGATTCGATTTTAGACAGATCATTGCGATGCTGGTTGCCTTCTGTCTTGTGTATACAGTTGATGCCAAGGGGCAGTCTTGTGCAGTAGACGAGAAGGAGATTCTAGGAAAACTTGGCGGGTTTGAATATCTGGATTGCAGTGGGCAGATATTTGGATTTGATGCATTTACATTTAAAGGAGAGTGGAGTTCGTTACATAATTATAAAAAGAATTCCATTGTATTGCGCAATGGTGTATTTTGGGTGGCGAAGGAAGATACTATAAATAAAACACCGGTTCATAAATCAGATTTTTGGTCGACTTTGGATGGTGTTAAGTATTTGAAAAAGGAAGAGGAGATAGTTTGGTATACCTCTTTTCAACCTCAAGAGAGCGTGGCTCAAACCGGTTCGAAATGGACTAGGTCATCAAACTATACTAGATTTTCTGAATATAGGGATGATGATAATGTTAATGAAAATAGGTCTATCAAAGCGAGTTGTTCCGGTGGGGGGTGGGATGATTTTGTATTTCTCTATGGTGAGGATGCTTATTTATCGGATCCTTACCATTGGACCTACACAGAGGATTGTAAGTATTATTATGAGGACGAAGATCCTTCTGAGGCTGTTGATATTTTGGAATCCATGGTGCGTATCCGCGTCGTGGAATTGGAAGAGAATCAGGTATACTTTGACGAAAGTGAAAATGTATCTTCAAATAGATTTTATAGCGAAATAGAAGGTTTCTATCATGAAGTGGATGGAGATTATGACCTGCAGGTTTTTGAGTCCATTACCGAAAATCATTCACTTTCTGAATCTCAAACAGGATCTGACAAAATTGCAGAGGCTATAGATAATTCCGATGACGACGATTGGCAGAAAAGTTACGATTCAATTGCATGGATGGGCTTTTGGAGTTCTAATTTTGAAAATTTCGACTTTGAATCGAGAATCATCCGATTTTCAGCTATTTTTGACTGTATTCAAGAGAATGCGAAACTTGAAGTGACTTATCGCGTCTGGCCGATTGCCGGGGATGAAAAGACAGATGGCGTAGATGAGAAAGAAACCGTTACTGTAACAAAATCAATGATTGAAGAGGTTGAGGGAGGAAAGGAGGTTTCAGAACTTTATATCAAACCTAAAGATGGCTTTTATAAACGCGTGCTAAAGGTGAGATTGATGACTCCATGTGATGAGGGTGGCGACAACAATGGAGGAAATTCCAATGGCGCTGGCCCGGGTAGCATGTGGTGGTGGGTTAGCTTGGGAAAAGGCCTCGATGGCGCTGGAATTGGGAACCTGCGGGTAGAGGAGTCGGAGATGGGGACGAAAAGCGCGACTCCAATGCGTCTTAAATACGATGGTGGGATGAATGCCAATGTAAAGGTGATCAAGGATGACTTGGGTGGCGTACGTCAAATTTTAGCCCCCGAGGTTTTTGCTGATGTTGTCGTGTTGGACGACTACAGTTACGAAATCCGCTTCTATGATTCCACGGATGCGGAACTGGAATATGAAACACTCAGCGTTGGCCCCGTTGGAGATCCTGTGGAAACGGAAGTGCCGACGGGTCTCTATAAGGCGAGTGGCTTACCGTTTTCTGTGTGGAAGGTAGAAAATCCCGCTGGAGCGATATCAACTAATCGCGTGAAGATCAGCCATCTTCTAGGGGAAGCAAGCGAGGTTTACGAGTTTGAAGAAAATGGAGGAACTTGGTCTCTCGAGAGCGGGGAAGGCCTGCAGCGGCAGGAGTTAACGAAAACCACGTTGCTCAACGGTGATCTCGAAACGATTAAGGTGATCAAAGACGGAAGTGGGACTGTCAGTTCAAAGATCCGGACGGTGGAACACTATTTTAGCTTTGGCCGCCAGATTGTCGAACAAGTTAATGATCCAGATGGAGATGCCTTTACCACGACTTGGGAATACTACGACAATCCGCTCGCTGATGGTGGTGCTTATGCGCAATTGAAGAAGGTAATTTATCCCGACAGCAGTTGGGAACGATACGAGTACGACACCGAAGGCCGCGAATCAAAAGTAGTTCGTCCGTGGCTGGATGGAAGCGCTAAGTCGGCAGACAGCGCCTCACAGGTTACATTAACCAGCTATGCCATTGTCAGCGGAGAGCAGACTACGACAATCATCGAGAAAATCATGGACGAAGAGGTGGCCCGGCGATATTGGGTGAAAAGTAGTGATGGAAGCCAGATTCAACAGATTATCTGTACCGTACCAGGAGCCGCGCGGGATGCAGGCAGTAATCTTGTAACGACAACGCACTACCTTACGGAAGGCGATTTCAAGGGTTATGAAACAAAAATTGTTTCCCCCGATGGAACGCTGACGCGGTATAGCTACTCTAAGAACGGAGGCACAGGGGAGGTCACCACTACGGCTCAAAGTGGAGAACCTAATGGCGGAGGAACGACCATCGTTTCCGGCAGGGAAACGACGACGATCGAAGACGCCAAGAGGCGCTTGGTTAGCCGTGTCGAAAAGGACATCGCAAGCGGAGTCGTTCTCGAAGGTGTCGAGGTGATGAATCGGGACGAGTTTGGGCGTGAGACCGAGCTTGGTTATAGCGATGGCACTACGGAGGAAAAGGTTTACACTTGCTGCGGCGTGGAGCGGATAACGGATCGCAATGGAACCACGACCCACTATACCTACGATGCACTTAAACGTGTACTAAGTGAGACAAGGGATGGCATTACCCTGCTCTACGGTTACGACGCCAGTGGCCGGGTATTAAAGAAAACAAGATGCGGAGGCAGTAGCGGCGGTGATATTGATATCGAAACGCTCACTTATGATCTTGCTGGTCGCGTTACCAGTCGCACCGACGCCATTGATCAGACCACGAGTTTTGAAGAGGAGATCAACGGCAGCGGCCAGACTGTCCGCACCACGACCTTGCCCGATAGCAGTACCCGTGTGGAAATCAGCCATCGCGATGGGCAGATGAAAGAAATCAACGGCACCGCAGCGCGCCCCGTCCGGTATGAATATGGCGTCTCCAGCGGTCTGCAGTTTACTAAGGAAATCCGCATCGGCGAAGGTGGCGCTGAAACGGAATGGATCAAGACGTGGAGTGATCCTGCCGGACGAATCGTAAAAGTGGAGTACCCCGGGGGCGCGGAAGAGACTTACCACTACAACGCTCTGGGCCAACAGATCAAACGCGTCAATGCCGACGGCGGCGCTCAGCTTTTTGCTTACAACGCTTTAGGCGAACAGGAAGAGGAAGCCCTCGATGCTAACGGCAACGACGCTATTGATGCCGCCGACCGGAGAACCAAAACCGTCAGCAGCGTTGTGGCTGGCCCCTTGGTCCGTACTGTTACTCAACAGGGAAATACCACCGGGTACACCACCGTAAGCACCGTCGATGCCAGCCCCAATGGCCGCTACCGCAAAGAAACTCGGCATGGGTTGGAAACCGTCATGACTACCACTTTCGGCAGTAGCGGAGCAAGCACCGAGGTCACCACCTATCCGGACGGCTCCACCCTCACCGTCGAAAGCGAAAACGGGCGGCAGGTCGCCACGGCACGCAAAGCCAGTGGAGGAGCCGCCATGGCCTCCGCAACGTATGACTACGACCCACACGGACGGCTCTTGAAAAA